>DATJYX010000001.1:0-2658 GCA_035577965.1 Vicinamibacteria bacterium
AGCCCGCGCCGGCCGCCGCGCCGACCGTCGGTGTGACCGCGTCGCGCGTGGCCGTCGACCTCGTTGTGCGGGACAAGAAGGGTCGTCTCGTGCGCGACCTGAAGAAGGCCGACCTCGAGGTCCTCGAGGACGGGGCGCCGCAGGAGGTGCTCTCGCTCCGCCTCGTGGACACCGTCGGAGGCGCGCGGGCGCTGCCGCCCCCGGCCCCGGGCGAGGCGGCTCGCCCGCCGGCGTCCGAGAACCCCGCCGCCGCTCCGGAGGCGGACGAGCACCCCCTCCTCCTGGCCTTCCTCTTCGACCGCCTCTCGCCGCAGGCCCGCCGCATCGCGCACGACGCGGCGGTCGAGTGGCTGCGCCGGCCCGCCCCGGCCGGGCGGCAGGTCGCGGTCTTCCGCATCGACAAGGGCCTGGAGACGCTCGCCGCGTTCACACCCGACACTGTCGTCGCCGAGCAGGCCGTCGACGCCGTCCTCACCGCCGCGCCGACGACCCATTCGGCGCCGGCCGACCGGTCCGAGATCCGCGGCCTTCGCCAGGCGCTCCTCGGCGTCGACGGCGGCCAGAGCCCGCAGTCGGCGTCGGGGCCACTGCCCGCGGAGTCGGCCGGGCTCGAGGTCACGGGCGCGGCGGCGGCGAGCGGCGTCAACCCTCTCGAGAAGAGCCAGGTCAAGGCGCGCCTCCGCCTACAGCTGGCCATGGCCGAAGCCTCGGAGTCCCTGGAGCGCGACCAGCAGGGCCTCGGCACCCTGAACGCGCTCCTCGCCCTCGTGAACGGCCTCAAGACCACTCCCGGCCGCAAGGCGGTCGTCTTCTTCTCCGAGGGGCTCCTCCTGCCTCCGAAGGTCGCCGACGCGCTGCCCTCGGTCGTGTCGGAGGCGAACCGGAGCGGGATCACCTTCTACGCCGCCGACGCCAGCGGGCTCCGCACGGTGAGCGGCGCGGACGAGACGCGGCGAGAGATGGCGGCCATGGTCGAGGAGACGCACCAGGCCCAGCTGCAGGGCGGCCACTCCGACCGGAGCGACAGCCGGAATCCCGTGGACCAGGCGACCACCGGCAGCCTCTCCGGCACGAGCTCCGGCCGCCCCCTGACCCAGGTCCTGGAGCGCAACGAAGACATCCTCCGCTCGGACCCCGCGAGCGGCCTCGGGCGGCTCGCCCGCGAGACGGGCGGGTTCCTCGTGACCGACAGCAACCAGATCGCGAGGGCCCTGCAGGCCGCCGAGGAGGACCTCGGCGTCTACTACCTGCTCGAGTACGCCCCGAGCAACGAGCTGTGGGACGGGCGCTTCCGGCGCATCGAGGTCAAGGTGCGGAGGAAGGACGCGAGCGTCCAGGCGCGCCGGGGCTACTTCGCCGTGCGCACGTCGATGCCGACGCCTCTCCTCGACTACGAGTCCCCCGTCCTCGCCGCGCTCGAGATGGCCCCGCGGGCGAGCGACTTCGCCTTCCGCTCGTCGGTCGTGCAGGTGCCCGACCAGGCCGACGAGAGCGCGGTGCCGATCCTGGTGGAGGTCGCGGGCGACACGCCGACGACGGACCTCGACCCGAAGCAGGGTCGCTACCGGCAGGACTTCACCGTCCTCGTGCTCGTGCGCGACGCGGAGGGCCGTGTCGTACGCAAGCTGAGCCGGCGGTTCCTCTCGGGAGGCCCACTCGAGAAGGCGGACGAGGCCCGCCGCGGGCGCATCCTCGTCCTGCGCGAGACGTGGCTGCCTCCCGGCACCTACTCCGTGGAGGCGGCCGTGCAGGACGCCGCCACCGGCCGTCTCGGCGTGCAGCGCACGCCGCTCGAGGTCCCGGCGGCCACGGAGACGATGCGGTTGAGCAGCCTCGTCCTCCTCGGCCACGCCACCGCCCGCGGCGAGGGTCCACCCGACGCGCCGGCCCTCGTCGCCCAGGGGATGCAGCTCTACCCGAACGCCGCGGGCGCCTTCTCCGTGGGGAGCGGCAAGCCCCTCCCCTTCTTCCTGGTAGCGAGCCCGGCCGCGGGCCGCGACGACCTCCGCGCCTCGATCGAGCTGCGGCAGGGCGAGACGCCGGTCTTCACGGCACCGGCCGAGTTCACCCGTGCCGTGGGCCGGGCCACCCTGCTGGGCGGAGTCCCGCTCGACGGCATCCCGCCCGGCGCCTACGAGCTGCGGGTCACGGTCGCGGACGGCATCGACCGCACGGTTCGGTGGGCCAAGGTCGCGCTTACGCCCTGAGGCCTGTCGTCGGGGATCGAGCCGGATCGACGAGAGGCCGTCCTCGGCCGGCCGTCTCCGCGGCCGCCTCTTCCGGTAACATTGTTCGAGGCGGCTCCGTCCTGCGCCCGAGGTTCGCGCGATGCGCCTTTGGTCTCCGCTCCTCGCCCTGACCCTGGCCCTCCCGCCGCCGCTCCCCGCCCAGGCCCCCGGCCCGAACCCTCCGACGATCGGCGTGTCGGCGGCCGAGGTCTCGGTGGACTTCGTGGTCCGCGACAAGCGGGGCCGCATCGTCCGCGACCTGAAGCCCAACGAGGTCGAGGTCCTCGAGGACGGCGTCCGCCAGGAGATCGGGGTCTTCCAGCTGATGACGTCGACGCTCCCGATCGAGGAGGAGCCGGTCGTGGTCGCGGAGGCCAAGGCCAGCCCCGGCCCGGCGGGCGCGCCCCCGGCCCGGCCCGCGGCGGACGAC
>DATJYX010000002.1:0-180284 GCA_035577965.1 Vicinamibacteria bacterium
TCCGAGCGGCGCGTCGGTGTGCGTGAACACCTGGCTCACGAGCGGCATCCCGATCCCCGCGTTGTCGATGTCGCGGGCGATCGAGTCCATGGCGATGCGGATGTTCTGCTGGCGGTCGGCGAGGGACGGCTCCCGCCGGAAAGCGTTCTGCCCCGCGCTCAGCAGGCCGTAGATGGACGCCGACACGACGAGGGTGATGGTGATGGCTACGAGCAGCTCGACGAGGGTGAAACCCCGCTCACCCCGACCCGGCACCGCTCTCCTGACGTTCATCGGAGGCTCCTCAGAAGATCTGGCTGCAACAGCTCAGCTGGGGAAGAATGCCCGTCAGCGGGCAGGACTGTGCGTCTGACCTCGTGCAGGCCCGGAAGGCCGTGAAGGTCGCCGTCGTGCGGCCGGCCCCGAGGACGCTCGTGCCCTCGGAACGTACCGTGACGAGTAACATGCGCGTCGTGCCGGGCACGGCCGCGATCGTCCACCGGGTCTTGATCCGGCCGACGCCGTTGATGATGTCGTCGCAGTTGTAGATCCCGGTGACCGGGTTGACCAGGGCCCCGCAGGCGGGCGAGGGGCTGGTGGCGTCGGCGGTGAGGCTCCCCCCGGGGACCAGGCTGTTCCAGGTCGTGGACCTCAGGATGTCCATGACCTGGGTGGCGGAGGTGGCGGCGACCGTGGCCTGGTTGCCCACCTGGTTGGAGTTCGCCGCCACCAGGAGCAGGTTGGTGACCGCCATCAGGCCGAACACGAGGACGACGATCGCGACGAGGGTCTCCACCAGGGTGAAGCCGGCCTCGCCGCGGTGCCCGGCGACGTCGAGAGTGCTGTTCTTGATCATCCGATGCTCCCTCATGGGACGCTCCGTCACGGCTGGGGCAGCACGCGGCCGCCCGGGGCGATGGTGACCGTGCGCGTCTGGCCCGAGGGCTGCTCGAGCAGCGTGACCACCATGTCGCCCGCGGCGTCGGTGGTGAAGAAGTTGGCGCCGCGGTTGTTGTTGCAGCGGGAGGCGATCTCGGCCGCCGTGCACGGGTTGGCGACGGTCGCCGCGCAGCTCCCACCGGCCGCCGGGTTGCAGAAGGTGCCCAGGCGCAGGAAGCGCACGGACGGCGAGGGGTTGGCGCCGGTCGCGACGACGAACGTGATGCTGGTGGGGAGGTCCTGGAGCGGGGAGAGCTGCGTTCCGGCCGGCAGCACGCCCGCCGTGACGTCGGCGATCAGGTCCTCCTGCACGAACCGGTAGCTGTCGGCGTCCACCGTCACGAACGAGACGCCGAGGTTCGTGTTGGTCATGATCGCCTTGCTGCGGGCGGCCTGGATGGCGGCCGCCACCTGGCTGGCCGCTCCCCGGATCCTGTAGCTGTGGAGATAGTTGGCGATCAGCGGGATGGCGACCGCCACCATGATCCCGATGATCAGGACGACGGTCATGATCTCGATGAGGGTGAAGCCCGCGTCCGGGCGGTCGAGCCTACGTCGATCCTTGGCCATGGCACCTCCGATCGGAGCAATCAGCATTCCAGCTGGGGTTCCTCCGACAAGCTCTTTCTTCACAACGTCTTGGGTCCGTCTGGGAAGGCAGCCTCGAGGGCAGGCGGCCGCGAGCCGCTACCTTCTGTAACGCTCCGCTCAAGCGTCCGGGCCGCCCAGGGGCAGCAGGATCAGGACCCGGGCCCCGGTCGGCGCCCGCGGCGCCAGGGCGAGCGATCCCCCGTGGAGCAGGACGATCTTGCGCGCGAGGGGCAGGCCGAGGCCGAGGCCGCCCGGCCGGGTGGTGTAGAAGGGACGGATCTCGCCCGGGTGGTCGGGCGGGAGCCCCGGGCCGTCGTCGTCGACGCGGATCTCGACGCGGCCGTCCTCCGCGTCGGCCGACACCTCCACGTGCCGGCCGCCGGCGGCGGCCGCCTCGACCGCGTTCCGGACGACGTTCTCGAGGGCCCGCTCGAGCAGCTCCTCGTCCGCCCGCGCCACGAGCGGCGCGTCCAGCCCGACGATCCTCGTGCGCACCTCCTCGCGGGCCCGCTGCTCGCGGGCCACGACCCGGGCCACGAGCCGCGCCAGGTCCGTCTCGGCGAGCTGCAGCTTCTCCAGCTTGACGAAGTCGGTGAAGCGGCGGACGACCGTCTCGAGGGTCTCGCACTCCTCGCGGATCGTCCGGGCCGCTGCGACGTCGTCCTCCGGCAGGGTCGATCGCTCCAGCAGGCGCGCGTATCCAACGATCGTGCCGAGGCCGTTCCGCACCTCGTGGGCGATGCCCGCGGTGAGCTCGCCGGCCCGGGCGAGGGCCTCCTTCTCCCGGAGCGCCTCCTCCATCCGGTGCTGCTCCGCCTCGTGTCGCGCGCTCATCTCCTCCCCCCGGTCGCGGAGGCGCTCCATCGCCTCCTCGTAGGCGACGAGGGCGCGCTCCGGAGGAGCCGCGGGTGGCGGCTCGCGGGGCACGAGGACGAGGGCGGCGGCGAGGGCCAGGCCGAAGAGCGCGACGAGGTGGCCGAGGAAGGACTGCTGGCGCTCCCGGAGCTCCTCCTCCAGGTCCGGCGCCGCCGAGGCCATCCGGAGGACGGAGCCCCCCGGAAGCGCGAGGTAGGTGAGAGCCCGCACGCGCTGGCCTTCCTGGGCCACGACGCTCAGTGGGGCCCCCCAGGCGAGCTGCCGGCGCTCCTCGGGCCGCAGGTGGTGGGCCACCGGCGCGAGCGTCGGGCGCGAGAAGAGGAGACGGCCGCCGGGGTCGAGCACCTCGACCTCGCTCGCGAGGCCGAGAGAGAGCGCGACCGATGCCGCCGCGTCCCACGCCGGCGGGCCGCCCGGAGCGAGGGCGGCGTCGAGCGTGGGCCGGGCCGCCGCCACGCGCCCCGCGGCTTCGCGGCCCACTCGGTCCCTGAGCCGCCGCAGGGAGCGGACGCCCTGGAGCATCGACGCCACCTCCAGCAGGGCGACGACGGCGAGGGCGAGGGCCGCTCCGACGCGAACCGACGTCCGCCGCAGGTCAGCCACGGAAGAGCCCGCGGTACCAGGCGAGGATCGCGTCGCCCGAGAAGACGACCGCGATGCCCGCCGCGCCCAGGAAGGTGCCCAGGGGCAGCGCGTAGCGCATGTCGCGCCCTCGGAGCGCGACCATGGCCAGGCCCACGCACGTGCCCAGCACCGAGGCCAGGAGCACGGTGAGCAGCATCCCCTGCCACCCGAGGAACGCGCCGAGCATCGCCGCCATCTTCCAGTCGCCCTGCCCGAGGCCCTCGATCCCGCGCGCGCGCTCGTAGGCCTTCGCCACGGCGGCGAAGCCGAGCCACCCGAAGGCGGCGGCGGCGAGGGAGGCGAGGGGCGTCGCCGGCGCGCCGGGGAGGAAGCTCGCGGCGAGGCCGGCCGCGGTGCCGGGGAGCGTGATGGCGTCGGGCAGGATCTGGTGGCCCAGGTCGATGAGGCTCAGGACGAGCAGGGCCGTGACCAGCGCCATCGAGACGAACGTGCGGGGACGGGGGCCGAAGACGGTCGCCAGGGCCAGCCAGAGGAGGCCGTTCGCGGCCTCGACCGCGGGGTAGCGCCACGAGATCGGGGCGCGGCACGACCGGCACCGGCCGCGGAGCAGGACGTAGCTCACGACCGGCAGGTTGTCACGAGCCTGGATGAGGGTGCCGCACGCCGGGCACCGCGACGGCGGGGACACGATCGACTCGCCTCGGGGCAGGCGGTGGACGCAGACGTTCGCGAAGCTGCCCACGACGAGGCCGAGCAGCAGGGACGTCGTCTCGAAGGCCGGCGTCCGCAGCAGCGGCGTCCAGTCGGGAACGGACATGCCTCGCGCGCATATTGGGGCGCGGGCCGGCGGGAGTCAAGGTCGCCCCGTGCCTTGGGTGCGGTCGGACGGCGTGCTACTTTAGGCCGGCCATGAGCGAGCCCGCGGCTCCGAGCGCCGATCCGATCCTCGGCGAGGTGCGCCGCTTCTACGAGAGCCACCACGAGGGGATCGAGCGGTCCCGAAGACGCCACCGCTACTACTACGACACGCTGACCCGGATCCTGAGGGTCCGCGTGCCGGAGGGCCGGCGGGTCCTCGACCTGGGCTGCGGGGCGGGACACCTCCTGGCCGCGCTGCAGCCCTCGCACGGGGTCGGCATCGACGTCTCCGCGCCGGGGATCCGCGAGGCGCGCGAGCGATACGGGCCTTCCGGCCTCCGCTTCGTGGAGGGGGACTTCACCGACCGCGCCCTGCTCGCGCAGGCCGGGGGGCCGTTCGACGTGATCCTGCTCGTGAACGTGGTGACGCACCTCACGGACGTCCAGGCGGCGCTCGAGGCGCTGCATGCGGTGAGCCACCCGGGGACGCGGGTGCTGATCTACAGCTACAGCCGCCTGTGGCAGCCCCTGCTGCGCCTCTCCGAGCTCGCGGGGGCGAAGTACCGGCAGCCGCCCGAGGCCTGGCTCCCGCCGGAGGAGATCGAGCACATGCTGTACCTGGCGGACTTCGAGGTCGTCCGCACCGACCGCCAGATCGTCTGTCCCGTCCGCGTGCCGCTCCTCGCCGATCTCGCCAACTTCGCCGGCCACCTGCCCGTCCTCGACTGGCTCTCGCTGATGTTCGGCATCATCGCCCGGCCCTCTCCTTCGAGGCGCCTTTCGGAGGCGAAGCGGCCCTCGGTGAGCGTGGTGATCCCCTGCCGCAACGAGGCCGGCCACATCCGGCCGCTCGTGGAGCGGCTCCCCGACCTCGGCCCCGGCAGCGAGTTCCTGTTCGTCGAGGGCCACTCGAGCGACGACACGGAGGAGACGATCCGGAGGGTCGTGGCCGAGAACCCGGGCCGTCCCCTCCGCCTGCTCAAGCAGACCGGCCGCGGCAAGGGCGACGCCGTGCGGCGGGGCTTCGCCGAGGCGCGGGGCGACGTCCTCGTCATCCTCGACTCCGACATGGGGGTCGCGCCGGAGGACGTCCCGAAGTTCGTGGACGCCCTCGCCCGCGGGAAGGCGGAGATGGTGAACGGCTCCCGCATGGTGTACCCGATGGAGGAGAAGGCCATGCGGTTCCTGAACCTCCTCGCCAACAAGTTCTTCGCCCGTCTCTTCAGCTGGCTCCTCGGGCAGGAGGTGCGCGACACCCTCTGCGGGACGAAGGTGCTCTTCCGGCGGGACTACGAGACGATCGCCGCCCACCGTTCGTACTTCGGGGACTTCGACCCCTTCGGCGACTTCGACCTGCTGTTCGGCGCGTCGCGGCTGAACCTCCGCATCGTCGACCTCGCCGTGCGCTACCACGAGCGGCAGTACGGGGCGACCAACATCTCCCGCTTCCGCCACGGCTTGCTGCTGCTGCGCATGAGCGCGTTCGCGGCCCGCAAGCTGAAGTTCGTCTGAGGGCTATCGATGGAGCAGCGCGTCAACCGCGAGAGGCTGGCCCGCGAGATCGCGTTCCACGAGCGGATCGCGGCCCGGGCCGAGGTCGTCTGGAACTGGAGCACCCCCGCCGGCCGGCGCCGGGCCGAGCGGCGGGCGGACCTCCTCATCCGGGCCACCGGGCTCGCGCCCGCGAAGCGCGCGCTCGAGCTCGGCTGCGGCACCGGCATCTTCCTCGAGCACGCCGCGGCCACGGAGGCGCGCATCGTCGCCCTCGACATCTCGCTGCCGCTCCTCGACAAGGCGAGGAGGCGCCTGGCCGCGTACCCCAGAGTGCGCCTCGTGCGCGGGGACGCGGAGCACATGCCCTATCCCGACGGCACGTTCGACGCCGTCTACGGCAGCTCGGTGCTGCACCACATCGACCTCGACCGGACGCTGCGGGAGGTCTTCCGCGTCCTGCGGCCGGGAGGGGTCGCGGCGTTCGCCGAGCCCAACCTGCTGAACCCGCAGGTGGCCTTCATGATGAAGGTGACCGCGGTCAAGCCGTGGTTCGGCGTGTCGCCCGACGAGATGGCGGTCACGCGCTTCCGGGCGAAGCGGGCCCTGGAGACGGCGGGGTACGTCGAGAGCTCGGTGCAGCTCTTCGACTTCCTCCACCCCCAGGTGCCCGCCGCCCTCGTTCCCGCCGTGGCCCGGATGAGCCTCGTCCTGGAGCGCCTGCCCCTCGTGCGCGAGATCTCCGGGTCCTTCCTGCTCGCGGGGCGCAAGCCGGGCGGCCCCGGGCGAGAACGCTCGACGTAGGATGCCCGATCCATCGGTGGGGGACGATCCCGCCTGGTGGCGGCGAGAGCTCAGGCTCTCGGCTCTCTCCCGAGGCGGAGCGTGGGCCGTCCTCGGCACCCTCGCGCCGGTGGCCTTCCTCCTCCGCCGGGTGATCTTCGAGGGCCGCATCCTCTTCGAGCGCGACATCAACCTCGTCTGGTGGGCGCAGGTCGAGTCCTTCGTGCGCTGCATCGCGAAGGGGTCGTGGCCGGTCTGGGACCCCTACCGCTCGTTCGGTCAGCCGCTCCTCGCCGATCCGAGCGCCGAGATCCTGTACCCGCCCACGTGGCTCAACCTCCTGATGCCCTCCTGGGCCTACTACACGGTGTTCGCGGCCGGCCACCTCGTCCTGGCTGCGGCCGGGATGAGGATGCTCGCCCGCCGCCTGGGCCTCTCCGGCGCGGGCGCCTTCGTCGCGGGCGTCTGCTTCGTCGCCACCGGCCCCGTCTTCTCCCTCGTGCCCCTCTACCACCACCTCGCGGGCGCGGCCTGGATCCCGTGGGTCGTCTGGTCGGCCCTCCGCCTCGCCGATCGCCCTGGGCCGTCGAGCGTCGCCCGGCTGGCCGTCGTCGCCGCGGCGCAGCTCCTCGCCGGGTCCGCCGACATGTTCCTGATGGCCCTGGTCGTGGTCGGCGCCTTCGGCCTGCGCTCCGCCCTGGCCCGGCCCCGCTCCCCGCAATCGCCCCGACGGGTCCTCACCTGGACGGTCCTCGGCTTCGCCCTCGCCCTCGGCCTGGCGGCGGTGCAGTGGATGCCGACCCTCGAGCTCGCCCGGAGCTCGGAGCGCTTCGACCTCACGCCGCGGACGCGGACTACGTGGTCGGTCCACCCGCTGGCCCTCATCGAGGTCGTCCTGCCCTTCTCCCTCAACAGCCTGCGCGCCCTGTCCCCGTACCTCGCTCGAGAGGTCTATCCCCAGGCCTACTTCATGGCCTCGCTGTACCTGGGACTGCCCGCGCTGGGCCTCGCCCTCTTCGGCCTCGCCGATCGGCGCCCGCATCGCGGCGTCCTGGCCGGTCTGCTCGCCTTCGCCCTGCTCTTCGCCCTCGGCCGCCACGGCGTCTTCTACGAGCCGGCGACGCTGCTCCTGCCCTTCCTCCGCGTGATCCGCTACCCGGTGAAGGTGATGGTCGTGGCCGCGCTCGCGTGGGCGCTCCTGGCCGGACGCGGAGTCGACGCGCTCCGCCAAGGCTCTCTCGGCGGCGCCGTCGAGCGTCGCGTCACGCGTGGGTTCGCGGCCCTCGTGGCTGTTCTCGGCGCCGTCGCCCTGCTGGCGGCCTGGGGCCCCGCGGCCTGGCAGCGCCTGCCGCTCTTCCGGGGCGTGGACGTCTCGGCCCAGGCCGACCTCCTGGGCGACCTCGGGCAGGCCCTCGCCAGAGCCGCGGCTCTGTCGGTCGCGGCGGCGGTGGTCCTGCGATTCCGCGGTCGGCTCGGCCGCCATGCCGCAACCCTGCTCGCCGTCCTGGCCGTCGGCGACGTGCTGCTGAACCACGCCGACCTGCAGCCGACCGCCGACCGGCTCGTCTTCGATCGCCGTCCCGAGGCCCTCTCCGTCATCGGAGAACCCGGCCGGGCCCGTCTCTTCGTGTACGACTACGGCATGGCCACGCCCCGCCAGTTCGCGAGCGGCTTCGCGTTCACCAAGTGGTACCGCCTGGCCAGGGGCCCGGCGGGCCTCAGCCCGTACGAGGCCCAGGTCCTCTCCGTCCAGGACTACCTGAACCCCCCCACCGCCGGCCGCTGGGGGCTCTTCGGCAGCTACGATCTGGACCTGCTGCGGCTCTACCCGCCGGGCCTCACGCTGCTCACCGAGTTCCTGCGCGACGTGGAGGGCTCGCCGCTGCACCGGAAGCTCCTGCAGATGGGCGCGGTGACCCACGCCGTCGCCCTCCATCCCGCCCCGTGGTGGGACGGGCTCGAGCCCCTGGCGACCCTCGCCGGGCCGTTCGCGGATCCCATCCGGATCTTCCGGGTGCCCTCGACGCTGCCGCGCGCCTACGTCGTCGGCGACGCCCGGGTGGTCGCGGACGCGCAGGCCCTCGTCCGGCTGGCCGGAGACGACTTCGATCCGCGGCGCGAGGTCCTGCTCGCCGGCGGCTCGGCGCTCGCCTCCGACCCGGCCTTCCGAGGCTCGGCGAGGATCCTCGACTTCCGGCCCGACCGCGTGCGTCTCGATGTCGAGACGAACGGCCCGGCCTACGTCGTCCTGGTGGACACCTACGGTCCGGGCTGGCGCGCGACGGTCGACGCCCGGCCCGCCGACGTTCTCCGGGCGAACCTCACCTTCCGGGCGGTGCCTCTTGGGCCGGGACACCACGTCGTCGAGGAGGTCTACCGGCCGCCGGGAATGGCCCTCGGGCTGGCTCTCGCGTCCACGAGCCTCGTGGCCCTGCTGGCGCTCGCGGTGGCGCATCGCGAGCGCGGCGCGCCGGGAGAGCCGAGTTGAGCGTCGAGAGCGACCGCCTTCTCGAGCACCGGCGCCTCTGGCGGGGGCGGCCGGCTCTCCGCGCCGTCTACGCGACCTGGTTCGACCTCGTCCTCGACGAGCTCAAGGCGCACGCCTGCGTGGTCGAGGTCGGGGCCGGCCCCGGCTTCCTGGGCGAGCACGCGCGGCTGCACCGGCCCGACCTGCGGTGGGTGGCCACGGACCTCCTGGCCGTCCCCTGGAACGACGCGGTCGCCGACGCGCTGCGCCTCCCCTTCCGCGACCGCTCGGTCGACGCCGTCGTCGGCCTCGACGTGGTGCACCACCTCGCCGATCCGGGTCGCTTCTTCGAAGGAGCCGCGCGGGCCCTCGCACCGGGGGGACGGCTGCTCTTCGTCGAGCCGTGGGTGACGCCCTTCTCGTACCCGATCTACAGGTGGCTGCACCAGGAGGGCTGCACCCTGGCCCTCGATCCCTGGCATCCCTTCCCCGGGGCGGGAAAGAACCCCTGGGACGGCGACGCCGCCGTGCCGTGGGGCCTCGTGGGCAAGACCCCCAAGACGCGTTGGCCGGCGCTCGGCCTCGCCGCTCCCGGAGTCCGCCTCCTGAACTGCTTCGCCTACCTGGCCACGCTCGGCTTCCGCGAGCGCTCTCTCCTCCCGGAGGGCGTCATCCGCCTGCTGCAGGCGGTCGACGAGCGGTCGACGGCCCTGGCGCCGCTCGTCGGGCTAAGGGCCGTCCTGACCTGGCGTCGCTCCGGGGACGTCGAGACCCGGGGCGCCGCGGGCCCCGGAGAACGCGAGGGCCAGCAGGGCGAGGAGGCCGGCGGCGGAGATCAGCAGGCCGACCGCGACTGACGCGGGCCGGTAGGCCGTCTCCACCACGTGGCGTCCGGCTGGCACGCGCACAGCCTGGAAGGCGAGGTTGGCGCGCTGGACGGCGACCGGCTGTCCGTCGACCGTCGCCCGCCAGCCCGGATCGAACGTCCGCGTGACCACCAGGTAGCCCTCGCGCTTCATCTCCACCTCGGCTCGCAGGAGATCGGGCTTGCGGTCGGTGATCCGGGCCGTGCCCTCGAAGTCGGCCGCCGTGGCCGTCGCCTCGCCGGTGGCGAGGAGGACCGTCCTCTCGGGCGCGAACGCGGGGTCGGCCAGCGCCGCGAGGGCCTGCCGGCCGTCGGCGAGGATTCCCTGCCCCACCACGTAGGCTTCGGGCAGGGGGCGCGGCACGCGGTAGAGCCGGACCGGAGCCGGGAAGAGGCTCTCGAACGTCCCGACCGGCTCCAGGTCCTCGAGCCCCTCGGTGTGCAGCGCGACGACGTACCGGACGCTGCCCATGCGCAGCAGGCGCAGGAAGCCCGGCGTCTCCTCGGCCAGCCGGAGGATGCTCGCCAGGGACTCCGCGTAGGGCGGCGAGAGGCCGAGGGGATCGCGGTCGTAGGCGCTCTCGAGGCCCCACTGTCGACTCGAGGGGCTCAGCGGGTACGCCCAGAGCGCCCGTGCCCGCTCGACGGGCCCGAGCGGCAGGACGAAGAGCCGGCTCGTCGGCGGCCGCCGGTAGGGTTTCCCGACGACGTCCGAGTAGTCGAAGACGAAGAGGCGCACGGGGGACCCGGTCCCGATGGCCTGGACGACGGGCGGCGGGGGCGTGAACGTGCCCCGCGGCGCGGTCGGATTCAGGCCGGCGTGGGCGAGGGCGAGGTCGGCGACGGCGGCAGCGACGGGGACGCACAGGACCCAGCGACGGGAGGGGCCGGCCGACGCGAGCGCCCCGTACGCCAGCAGGGCGACGACGGCGACCGTAGCGAGCGTCCACCGAGCGCCGGCTGTCGCGGTCGTCGAGGAGACCTGACCCACGAACGCCACGCCGAGCCCCATTGCCACCGCGAGCACGAGGGCCGCGAGGGCCAGCGTCCGCCGCCGCCACGCGGGCGCGTCCTCCTCCCGATCCCGCCAGGTGTCGAGGCCGATCCCGGCGAGGAGGGCCCAGGCGAACGCCACGAAGATCGTGGCCTTGATCGGGTAGCGCAGGACGCGCAGGGGAGGAAGGGCGGCCGCGAGGAGCGTGTACACGAGCCCATAGCTGCCGAGGGCCATGACGAGCGCCCCCGCTCCGATCGCGGCCAGGAAGCGCGCAGGCGCGGCACCTCGACGGAACGCGGCGAGCACGAGGGGCACGCTGGCCAGCCCCAGGTAGAGCGAGCCCATGAAGGGGCTCGCGGCCCCGTAGAGCGCGTCCCACCACCAGGGATCGAGCGGCAGCCGCTGGGGCAGGACCGGCACGAGGATCTGTGGCGCGGCGAGCGGGTGGAGCGACCAGAAGACCCGCTGGCTCTCGGGGAGGCTCATGCGGGTCGATCCCCGCGCCGAATCCCACGCCGGGAGCCAGAGCGCGGCCGAGGACGCGAGGGCGAGGGCGGCGGCGAGGAGGAGGGCCTCGAGGATCCTCCGGTTGCCGGGGCCGGTCGGAGCGCGCCAGTCGAGGCGCGACAGGACGAGGGCCGTCACCGCGAGTCCCGTCATGAGCACCATGTCCGCGGATCCGGCCAGGATCTGGAGGGCCGCCGCGACGGCGAGGGCGAGGACGCGTCCGCTCCGGGGACGGTCGAGGGCCCGCCAGGCGGCGAGCACGACCCAGGGGATGAGGGCCGCCCCCGAGAGGTGGTGCCAGAGGCTGACGAGGGAGAGCAGCGGACCGGAGAGCGCCCAGACGAGCGCCGAGAGGACGGCCGCCCGGAGGGAGAGGCCGATCTGTCGCGCCAGGAGGAGGAGACCGATCGCGGCGAGGAGGACGTGGCCGACGGCGAGCACCGTGTACTGGACCTCAGGCGCGAGGACGAGGCTCAGCCACGTCGACGGGTAGAGCACCTGCGTGCTCGCGTTCGCGAGGAGGGGCTGGCCGAAGGAGAGGCTGGGGTCCCAGAGCGGCCAGGAGCCGGCGGCCCACTGGCGGGCGAGCGAGACCGTCTGGCCGAGCCAGTAGACCTGGATGTCCCGCTCGAAGAAGGCCCGTCCTCCGAGCACCACGTCCCGGAAGAAGAGCAGCACCACGAAGGCGACGAAGAGAGCGGCGACGAGGGTCTTTCTGTCCTTCATCGGATCAGGTCTCCTCCGGGTCACGGGAAGGCGGGGCCGCCCCGGCGACGGGGTCCTCGCTCGCTTCCGGGGCCCTCGAGCGGATCGGCCAGCGCCAGCAGGCGGCGCCTGCGACGACCGTCGCCGCCGCGAGGACGAGGCCCAGGGCCACGGATGGCGGCCGGTAGGTGAGCTCGACGACGTGCTCCCCCGCGGGCACGGCCACCGCCCGGAAGTCCACGTTCGCCCGCTCCACGGCGGCCGGCGAGCCGTCCACCGTCGCGCGCCAGCCGGGGTCGTAGGCGTCCACGAGGACGGCGAAGCCGGGGTGGCTCGCCTCGGCGACGAAGCGCACGCGGTCGGGCCGCGACTCCACGATCCGGCTGCGGCCGACGAAGCCCTCCGGTGCGGCCCTCGGCGAGCCCGAGTCGAGGACCACCTCGCGCCGCAGGTCGAAGCCGGCCGCGGTCACCGCCCGCAGGGACGCCTCCGGGCCCGGGGCCACTCGCGCCCCGCCGACGACGTAGGCGCGGGGCAGGGGGTCCGGGACCGCGAAGACCCTCATCGGCTCCTTGAACACGCCGGGCACGGTCGCCACCGCCCGCAGGTCGTCCCACCACGGGGCCCGGTAGAGGGCCAGGACGTAGTCGACGCTCCCCATCCGGAGCATCCGCAGGTGCAGCGGGCTCGCCTCGAGCGCGTGCAGGCGGTCGATGAGCTCCGCCCTCGCCTTCGGGTGGAGGCCGAGGAGGTCGAGGTCGTAGCTGCCGTAGAACCCGTAGCGCCCGGCCGTGGGCGGCTGGAGGTAGAGGTAGAGGCCGAGGCAGAACCCCTGCTGGTTGGTCCACCCGACCGGCACCCGCTCCAGCAGATAGCCGATCTTGCGGGCCCCCGGCCGGCCGGGCTTCTGCGATTCCTCCGTGTAGTCGTAGGCGTAGATCCTCGGTGTCGCGGAGGTGCGGCGGAGGACGTCCACCACCTCGGGGCGGATCGTGTAGAGGTCGGGCGACACGGTCGGGTGCAGGCCCGTGTGCTGCAGGGCGAGGCTCCCGAGCGCGAGCGCCGCGGCGAAGGCCGGCGGCTGGCCGGGGCGTCCCCGCCAGCGAGCGGCGGCGAACGTCACCGCCACGAGGAGGCTCGCGGCGACGGTGGCCACGACGAGGTGGTCGCCGACCGGGGTGAGGATCTCCGTGTAGGACGGCTGCCCGGGCTCGCGGTAGAAGAGGTACGGCCCCCATGACTCCGCCCCGAACGTGCAGACGAGCGTCGCCCCGAGACAGGCGAGGGCCAGCACGGCCGCGGGGAGGAAGACGACCGTCCAGAATCGGCGGCCCTCGCCCGCCGCCCGCCTCCAGACGTCGTAGCCCAGACCGGCGAGGAGCGACCACGCGAAGGCGACGACGAGCATGGCCTTGACCGGGAAGCGGAGGACCCGGAGGGGCGGGATCAGGAACGTGAAGGCGGCGTAGACGATGGAGTGGCGCCCGAGGGCGTAGAGGAGCGCGCCCGCCGAGAGGAGCGCGAGGAGCCGTCCCCCCCGGCGCGCCAGGAGCCCGGCCGAGACGAGGGCCAGCACGGGGATCCCGAAGTAGAGGGAGTGCAGCCATGTGACCTGGAGATCGAACGTGTCCTGGACGTCGGCGCTCACCCGCGGGAGGGTGCCCCACAGCACGGGGAGGAACACCTCGACGAGCCCCAGTGGCGGAAGCGACCACGTCGTCCGGTGCCAGAGCGCGAGGTCCGACCGCGCGGAGCCCAGGACCATCCCGATCGCGGGCACCCACTGCACGCAGGAGAGGCCCACGCCGAGCAGGAACGCGGCCGTCCACGTGCGGAGGAGGCGACGGTTGGCCGCTCCCGTCACCTGGCCCCAGTCGAAGTGCCTCGCGAGGAGGCAGGCCGCGAGGGCGAGGTGCGTGAACGCCGCCATGTCGGCCGACCCGGCGAGGAGCTGCGCGGCGACGGCGAGGCCGAAGCGCACGGTGCGGCCCCGGCTGGGCCGGGTCACCGCCTCTTCCGCGGCGAGGAAGATCCACGGCATCCACGCGGCGCCGGCGAGGTGGTGCCAGAGCGAGCCCAGGGAGAGGAACGGCCCGTTGGCCGCCCACACCGCGGCGCCGACGAACGACGCCGCCCGCGAGGCCTCCCAGCGGCGGAGCAGCGCGTAGGTGCCCCAGGCCGACCCGGCCACGTGGAACACGACGAAGGCGGTGTAGAAGGCGCCCGGTGGCACGACGAGGTTCAGCCAGGTGAAGGGGTAGAGGAGCATCGCGCTCGGATCGGCGAGGAGGGGCTGGCCGAAGCCGCGGTACGGGTCCCAGAGCGGCCAGGAGCCGGCCCCGACCGAGCGGATGAAGGAGGACACCTGGGGATACCAGACGAGGGCGATGTCGCGCGCGAACAGGACCTCGCCGCCGAAGACGGCCCGGTGGAAGAAGAACAGGACGAAGGCGAGAAGGCCCAGGAGGCACGGCAGGTCGCCCCGGTCGAGGAGGGCCGTCCCCACCCGGCTTCGGGCCGTGCTCAGGGGGTCGCTCCGGTGGCCTCCCGGTCCGTCCTTCCCGCGCCCGCACCGTCGGCCGCGGGCGGGAGGAGCGCGGCGGCGAGCAGGTAGACGGGCACCGCGGCCAGCAGCAGTGCGTCGATCCCCCAGGCCATCGAGAAGCTGACGGCCCAGATCGGCGCCAGAACGGAGAAGATGCCGTTGATGCCCCACGCCCAGGGAGCCCACGCCGGCGCCACGGCCTTGAGGCGCTCGAGACCTTGAGGCAGGAAGGCCCCGAGGCAGACGCCGAGGGGAGCGACCAGGACGGCAACGATCGACACCCGCAGGGCGAACGGGAGGCCGACCCAGGCGCCGAGACGGGAGAGGCCGAAGTACTGGGCCAGCACCAGGGCCGCGAAGACGTAGGAGATGTAGCGGAACTCGCCCAGGCGCTCGACGAGCCGGCCGGACACGAGCGAGCCGAGGCCCGTCGACGCGAGCAGCACCCCGAGCACGACCGAGAGGGCGTAGTTGGGATGGCCGAGGAAGAGCCCGAACTTCTGGAGGAGCGCGATCTCGACCCCGAGGTAGCCCACCGCGATCGCCGCGAAGAAGCCCCCGAACCGCCAGCCGGCCCCGGGGCGGCGCCGGCGCGAGGCCAGGTAGCGCAGGGGGATGTAGACCGAGATGAGCGCCGCCAGGCCGACGACGCCGGTGAGGACGAGGACGCTCAGCTCCATCACGGGCACGCTGGCGCGCACGTCGGGGTCCGGCGAGAAGAGATGCGACCACCTCGAGTACTTGAAGAAGAACGGGCGGTCGTCGGTGGCGGGCCGGATGTCGAAGGGGTACTCGGCGATCATCCGGGCCTCCTCGCGCGGGTCGTCCGCGGCGAGGAAGGCGGCGTAGGGGTGGGTGGGGTTGGGGCTCCCCTCGGGCGAGGCGAGGACCCGGAAGTAGGGGCTCGTGCCCGCCCAGTCCCCCAACCTCTTCAGCTCTTCGGGCTTGAAGGGCGTCTTCTTGACGAGCATCGCGGCGAAGGCGCCGGTGTTCGCCGAGATCATGACCACGTGGTCCTTGGGCCGACGGACCCCGGCCCGCCGCAGGGCTCCCACCGCCGTCGTCAGGGCCCGCAGCATCTCGCGGGGCGGCCAGTACTCGAGCCGCATCATGTTGACGATCCCCGCGTCGGTGAGGCGGCGCAGGTAGAGGTCGAAGGCCTGCTCGGTGTAGAGGTAGTTCTCCGAGAAGACGTGGGCGGCGCCGGGGGTGCCGGCGTAGGAGTCGACGCCCGAGAGCTGGATGACGTCGAAGCGCGCATCGGTGCGCTCGAGCACGTGCCGGCCGTCGCCTTTGACCAGGTCCACCCGCGGGTCCCGCACCCACGGCCCGAAGTAGTCCGCGTAGGTCTCCCGGAGGATCCGGATCGTGGCCGCGTTGACCTCGACCGCGGTCACCGACGAGGCGTCGAACCGCAGGGCGGTCAGGACGTCGAAGCCGCCCCCGACCCCGATCACGAAGACCCGCGGCCGGGGCGCGGCCCCCGCCTGGTAGGCCGAGGCGTAGATCGTCCGCTCGATGCCGTCGAGCGACGCCGGTCCCGTGTACCGCACGGCGTAGGTGAAGGCGTAGTTGTTCTGGGTGATCATCCGCTCGAAGCGCTGGTGGAACGCGACGTTCTCCCCGATCAGCTCCGGGTAGGTCATCGACTTCACGTCGGGCCCGGGGATGCGGGACACCTCGATCCGGGCGATGGGGTCCCAGGTCACGTGCTCCACGCCGTACGGGGGACGCATCTGCTGGACCACGTACAGCACCGAGAAGGGCGGGTAGCGCATCGCGAAGGCCCGGCCCCTCCAGGCCCCCGTGGCCGCGGTCGCGACGAGGGCGAGCGCGACGAGCCCCTGGACCCGCCGCGACCGGGGACGGAAGAGGAGGATCGTCCCCACCGCCTGCACGGCGCAGGCGAGCAGCAGGGCCGTCTCCGCGCCGAGCCGGCCAACCGCAGGGATGACGAGGAAGGCGCCGAGGGCCGAGCCGACGAGGTCGAAGGAGTACACGCGGGGAGCGGCGAGGCGGCGGTCCGAGAGGAGGCTGCCCAGGATGAGCCCGCAGAAGGCGAACGGCACCGAGAAGAGCAGGGCGAGCGGGAGCCAGACGAGGAAGTTCTGCACGAAGTCCGCCCGTCCGATCAGGGTCTGGGCGTCCGCGTCGGCGTGGTAGAAGACGATCGTGACGAGGAGAGTGGTGAGCGCGAATCCCGCCGAGCAGGCGGGGAGTGAGTCCTCGAGGTGCCGCAGGAAGAGGACCCGCCACCGGCTCAGGACGACGCCGGAGAGGGCGAGGCCGAGCATGGTGAGCGAGATGACCAGGAAGGCGTAGTTGTTGAGCAGCTTCACCGAGATGATGCGGTGGACGAGGACCTGGACGAAGAGGGTGACGCCGGCGGTCAGGAACGCGAGGGCCGCCGCGCGCCGGGCCCGCGATCGGGGATCGAGGAAGGGACGAGTGGTCGGGGTGGACAGGATGGCCTCCGCGCGGATCCTACCGCAGGCCGCTGCCGAGCGGACCCGGGTGCCGCCAGAGGGGCGACGCGGCCGCGATCTCGACCTTGCCGTCCCGCGGGTCGTACTGGTAGGGGACGCCGGTCGGATCGACCGGCGCGAACGGGAGGAGGCCGGCCTGGCCCAGCTCCCGCAGCGACTCCGGCCAGCGCCCCCAGCGGCGGCGGAACTCCGAGGCCCCGCGCTCGAGGACGTCGGCCTGGTCGAGGGCGTCGAGGCGCTGGAGCTGGTTGAGGGCGTTCCGCTTGAGCGGACCCTCCTCCTGCTGCTCGTAGAGACGCGCCCACATCTTGCGCGACGTCTCGCGGTCGCCGGCCTTGGCCAGGAAGTCGGCGGCCATCGTCTCGAGCCACGGCGGCGCGCCCGGCAGCTTCCGCGCGGCGAGGAGGGCGTCGGCGGCCCGGCTCGGATCCCGCAGGAAGAAGTAGGTGTAGAAGCCCAGGTGCTGCTGGAGCAGCCACGACTGGGGCATGTTCGCCACGCCGCGCTCGAGCAGCGCCACCGCCGCCTCCGGCTTCCCGGCCCCGATCGGCCACGGCTCGGCCAGGAACGACGCGCCGTAGCGGTAGGCGATCTCGAACCTCGGGTCGAGGGTGACCGTGATGTCGATGAGGGGCTCGAGGAGGTCGAAGCGCTTCTCCGTGGCGAACACTCGCTGCCCCCCGAAGTACTGGACCGTGCGGAGCCAGTACACGTCGGCCATCACGCCCTCGAGGCCGGGGAAGAGCCGCCGGACCTGGTCCCCCGACCAGAGGTAGAGGACCTCCTCCTGGGCGCGGAAGGCGCCCAGCGAGCCGTCGATCCTCGTCTGGGCCAGGGGCACGAGCGGTGCGAAGAGGAGCCAGGCGAGCCTCGGCCACCTCACTGGAGGTCCTTCGAGCGGAAGGCGGCGAAGGCGAGACCGAGCACGACGCCCACGTACGCGGCGGCGTAGAGGGCGATCCAGCCGAGGTCGGAAGCGCGGACGGGGTCCCCGTACACCACCCTCGTCTTCAGGTCGAAGTTCCGGAGGTTGGGCAGAGCGAAGTAGAGGACCTGCGTCGCCCACGTCGGCACCGCGGGCGCGACCTCGCGCATGTTCCGGATCACGTCGGCGAAGTGTCCGACCACGACCGCGCAGACGCTCAGGACGAGGGCGAGCGCCGAGGAGGTGACGGTCGAGAAGAGGAGGGCCACCGCGACCACGAGCAGGAGGCCCAGGTAGATCGCGAGCACCGCCTGGAGCATCTCCAGCCCGGCCCCCCGGCGCGTGGCCCAGAGGGTCGCGTAGAGGCCGAGCGTCATGACCGCGACGTTCACGAAGAGGGTGAAGGCCAGCCCGGCGAACTTCCCCAGGAGGAACTCGCCCCGGCTCACCGGCTTGGCGAGCAGGGGGTGGAGCGAGTGGCGCTCGATCTCCTTGCTGACCAGGGAGACCCCCATGAAGAGCGCGATCAGGGTGCCGAAGAGCTCGATCGAGGCGAGGCCGATGTCCTTGATGATCTTCTCGTCCTGGCGGATCGAGAGGGGCTTCAGCAGCAGCCCGGAGAGGGTCATCAACACGGCGAAGAAGACGAGGTTGTAGAGCACCTTCTCGCGGATGGTCTCGCGGAACGTGTTCGCGGCGACGGCGTGGACCCGGCTCAGTCCCGTGGAGCCCATGCCCCCTCCGCCGGTGGCCCCATCTCCTGGACGAAATAGTCCTCGAGGGACTGGCGCGTGGGGAGAACGGAGAGGATCTTCCCCCCGGCGCCCTCCACCGCGGCGACCACGGGGGCGAGGGCGCCTTCCGGGACGTCGAGGCGGACGCGCTCCGACATGGCCGGGTGGACCCGCACGCCCGCGGGCAGCTGCGGGAACGTGGCCCCCGGCACCGACACGAGGACCTCCAGCGCGGAGACGCCGACGTCGAGGATCTGGTCGAGGCGGCCCACGGCCAGGAGCTTCCCCGAGCGGAGCACGGCCACGCGGTCGCACAGGGTCTCGGCGTCGGAGAGGATGTGGGTCGAGAAGAGGACCGTCCGGCCGCGCGCCTTGAGGTCGAGGATGATGTTCCGGACGAGCCGGCGGCCGAGCGGATCGAGCCCGGACATCGGCTCGTCGAGGAGGACGAGCTCGGGGTCGTTGAGGAGCGCCTGGGCGAGGCCGACACGCTGGACCATGCCCTTGGAGAACCGCCGCATCACGACGTCGGCCGAGTCCTCGAGCCCGACCTGGCGGAGGAGCTCCTTCGCGCGAGCTCTCCGGGTCTCGGCCCCCATGCCGAAGAGCCGGCCCGCGTAGTCCAGGTACTCGTTCGGGGTGAGGTAGTCGTAGAGGTAGGGACGCTCGGGCAGGTAGCCGACGCGGTACCGCCAGCCGCGCGACGCGAGCGGCTCGCCGAGCACGGTCACCGAGCCCGAGTCGGGGAAGATGAGCCCGGTGAGGATCTTGAGCGTCGTGGTCTTGCCGGAGCCGTTCGGCCCCAGGTACCCGAGCAGCTCTCCGGCGGCGAGCGAGAGGCTCAGCGAGTCGAGCGCCAGCCGACGCTGCCGGGCGAGGAAGCCGACCGGATAGGCCTTGGTGATGCCGACGATCTCGAGAGGAGGGTCGGTTCTAGATGCCAAGGCAGGTCGGATCCATCACTCCCGCAGCCTGGTTCACGAGAGCCCCGTTGATCGTGTAGCAGATCCGGCCGCTGCAGTCTCCCGCGAAGCCCCGGCTGCCCGTGCTCCCCACGGTTGCAGGGACTGCATTATATACGTAGCAGGCCAGGTGAATCAGCCCGAAGGGGGCCCCCGGCACGAACGTCCTCGCGTATCCCTGCTTGATGCTGGGGACGGTCCCCATCTGCTGATCGACGAAGGCCGCGGCGCCGGCCCCGGGGCCCAGGCACCCGGCGAGAGTCGGCGTGGCGAGGCAGGTGAGGTCGCCGTACCCCCCCCCGGACGCGGCGTGGAACGCGGCCTCCGCCGAGATGATGCTGCGGGTGTCGCCGATCGCCGCCGCCTCGTTGGCGGCGATGCGCGCTCGGAGAAGGCTCGGGATCGCGATGGCGGCGATGATGCCAATGATGGCGACGACGATCAGCAGCTCGATGAGTGTGAATCCGTCGTCCGTCCTGGGGCCGCCCACTTCGCGCCTCCTCCCGTGACACGCCCTCGCTGGAGAGGCCCGGCGGCGGGGGACCATCCCCCGCCGCCCAGGTCGGGTGAATACTTCAGATGGGCGTGCACCCGTTCGGGAGGCCGGAGGCCGCGCCGCCGACCGGGCCCGTGATCGAGAAGCAGATGAGCCCCGTGTGGTCGATCGCGAAGTAGCGGGTCCCCGTGTTGCCGGGCGTGGTGGGATCCGAGGTGTAGCTGAAGGTGATGACGCCCGGGTCGGGCGTGCCGTTGGCCACGGCGCCGGCGTTGTAGGTCCTGTTGTAGCCCTGCTTCGTCACGACGCCCCCGGTGCCGATCTGCGGGTCGAGGAACTGGGTCACGGTCGTCGGGAAGCCGCACGTGCCGGGCGACCCGAGGCAGGCGAGTGTGGTGCCGTAGGCGCCGCGGTTGGACGACGCGTAGGCCACCTGCGCGGAGCTGACGGTTCGGGAGTCGCCTTCCGCCGCGGCTTCGTTCGCGGAGATGCGCGCTCTCAGGAGGCTCGGAATCGCGATGGCGGCGATGATGCCGATGATCGCGACGACGATCAACAGCTCGATCAGGGTGAACCCCTTTTGCTTCTTCATTGACTCTCCTTTGCTACTCAACTGCCCTTCATTCATCTTCGAGCGACCCGCCCGCCGAGTGTCCGTCCAGCGCCAGGACCGGGTGTACGTCAGATCGGCGTGCACCCGTTCGGGAGGCCGGTGGCCGCGGCGCCGACCGGGCCCGTGATCGAGAAGCAGATGAGCCCCGTGTGGTCGATCGCGAAGTAGCGGGTCCCCGTGTTGCCGGGGGTCGTGGGGTTCGAGGCGTAGCTGAAGGTGATGACGCCCGGGTCGGGCGTGCCGTTGGCCACCGCGCCGGCGTTGTAGGTCCTGTTGTAGCCCTGCTTCGTCACGACACCCCCGGTGCCGATCTGGGGGTCGAGGAACTGCGTCACGGTCGTCGGGAAGCCGCAGGTGCCGGGCGATCCGAGACAGGCGAGTGTGGTGCCGTAGGCGCCACGGTTGGACGACGCGTAGGCCACCTGCGCGGAGCTGACCGTCCGGGAGTCGCCTTCCGCCGCGGCTTCGTTCGCGGAGATGCGCGCTCTCAGGAGGCTCGGAATCGCGATGGCGGCGATGATGCCGATGATCGCGACGACGATCAACAGCTCGATCAGGGTGAACCCCTCTTGCTTCTTCATTGACTCTCCTTCTTGCCACTCAACGAGGGCCGGCCGGCGTCATTGCAAGATCGATACCATCGCCCGAGCAGTCTAACTCCATTGGAATCATCAGTTGGCTCTCGCTGCTCTTCCCGTTGAGGGACAATTCTTGTCCCGCCGCCACTTCTTGTCACCCCTCACGGGTGAAAGAACTCCCCGAGCCGGATCGGGTCGATGACACCGAGAGCCGCGTCGACCACCTTCCCCCCCTCCGCTACGCGCAGGGTGACGGGGGCCCGGTTCACCTTGAGCGACTGGAGGAACTCACGGCCCGGCGAGCGGACGACCGGAAACGCGATCGGAGTGGCCGTGAAGAAGCCGGGCGGCTCCTGGTCCATGAGCACGCCGATCATCCGGAGCTGCTTCGGCTTCCGTGCGAAGGCGCTGTTCCACTCGGGGATCATCTTGTGGCAGCTCGGGCAGCCGCTCAGGAAGAAGACGAGGACGGTGCCCGATCCCTTCGGGAACGTCACGTGCTGCGCCCCGCCGTCGATCGCCTGGGCGTCGAAGGAGGGGATCACGTCCCCGATGGAGGGCGCGGGAGGGACCGCCGGCGGCGGGTTGGCGGGAGGGGCCTGCGCTCGCGCCGGCGAAACCAGACAGAGAACCAGAGCCCCCGTGGCCATCCACCCGCTCTCGCTCATCTTCATCCCCGCTCCTTCGAGCTCGCGAGACAGCAGTCTAACCCCGGCTGGCCCGCGCCATGTGCTTCTGCATGAGATACCGGAGCGAGCGCGGCGAGACGCCGAGGATCTCCGCCGCCCGGCCCCTGTCCCCCGCCGCCCGCTCGAGCGCCTCGACGAGGAGGTTCGCCTCGACCGCGCGCAGGTGCTCGTCCAGGCTGAAGCCCGGGCCGAGGAGCGCGGCGCCGCTTCCCCGGCTCGAGGCGCGGATCGCCTCCGGCAGGCGCTCGGGCAGCACGGCCTCGGTCGTCTCGAGGGCCACCGCCCGCTCGATGACGTTCTCGAGCTCGCGCACGTTGCCCGGCCACGAGTACCTCTTCAGCGCCTCGACCGCGGCGTCCGAGATCTTGGCCACTCGCTTGTCCATCGCCCGCGCGAAGCGCTCGAAGAAGTGCTGGGCGAGCATGGGAATGTCCTCGCGCCGCTCCCGGAGGGGCGGCGCGTGGATGGGGATGACCTGGAGCCGGTAGAAGAGGTCCTCCCGGAAGCGCCTCTCCTTGACCCGCTCCTCGAGGGGCGCGTTCGTGGCCGCGATCACGCGCACGTCCACGTCCATCTCCTCGGTGCCTCCGACGCGGCGCACCCTCCGGTCCTGGAGCGCCCGCAGGAGCTTCACCTGCATGGCGGGCGACGTCTCGCCCACCTCGTCCAGGAAGAGGGTGCCGCCGTGGGCCGCCTCGAAGAGGCCCTTCTTCGCCTGGTGGGCGTCGGTGAAGGCGCCCTTCACGTGGCCGAAGAGCTCGCTCTCCAGCAGGGTGTCGGGGAGCGCCCCGCAGTTGACGCCCACGAATGGCTTGTCGGCGCGCGAGGAGAGGGCGTGGATGGCCCGGGCCACGAGCTCCTTGCCGGTGCCGCTCTCTCCGCTGATGAGGACGGTCGAGCTCGCCGGCGCGACGGCCCGCACCATCTCGAAGAGGGAGGCCATGGCCGCCGAGACCCCGATCAGGCGGTCGAGGCCGTAGCGCTCGCCCACCTCGCGCTTCAGCCGGACGTTCTCGGAGCGCAGGTCGCGCGTGGCGAGCGCGTCGCGGATGACAATGCGCACCTCGTCCACGTCGAAGGGCTTGAGCACGTAGGCCTCGGCTCCGAGCTTCCGGGCCGCGACCGCGGTCTCCGTGGTCCCGAAGGCCGTCATCACGATGACGACCGTCTCCGGGGACGCCGCCTTCACGTGCCGCAGGATCTCGAGCCCGTCGCCGTCGGGCAGGCGCACGTCGGTGAGGACCATGTCCACGGCGGGGCCGGCGAGGGCGGCGGCGGCCTCGGCGCGGCTGCCCGCGGTGGCCACCTCGAAGCCCTCCTTCTTCAGGAGGATCGCCAGCAGCTCGCGCATGGACTGCTCGTCGTCGACGATGAGGATGCGCTTCACCCCGGGAAGGCCTCCCGCCCGATGCGGATGCTAACGTCGCGGTCGGACGGTTTCAAACCGCCGGCGGGCCCGGGCCGCGTCGCGCCCTCCTCATGCCGGCGCCGGGACCGCGGCGAGGGGGAGCCGCACCTCGATCTGCGTGCCTTCGCCGGGAACGCTGCGCACGCCGATGTCGCCGCCGTGCTCGCGGACGATCCGGAACACGATGGCGAGACCGAGCCCCGTCCCCATCGACCCGCGGGAGCGGAAGGGCTCGAAGATGCGCCCCTGCTCGTCGCGCTCGATCCCGCGGCCTTCGTCGCAGACGCCGAGGACGACGTCCTCCCCCCGTCGGCGCAGGGTCACGTCGAGGCGGCCGCCCCCCGGCATGGCCTCGAGGGCGTTCCGGACCAGGTTCCAGAACACCTGGGCGATCTGGTCGGGGTCGGCGAGGCAGACGAGCGGCCCCTCGTCGGCCGCGAACGAGAGGACGTGGTCGGCCCGCAGCTCCCCCCCGCTCCGGAGGAGGGTGATCGCGGACTCGACCACGGGGCGCAGGTCCACCGGCCCACGGGGCGCGGCGGGGGCGCGAGCCTGGTACAGGAAACGGTTCAGGGTGTCGGACAGGCGCTTCGACTCGCGGAAGATGATGGCGAGGAGCCGGCCCTGCTCCTCGGCGAGAGCCGGCTCGCCCATCAGCACCTGGGCGGAGCCACGGATGGACCCCAGCGGGTTGCGGATCTCGTGGGCGAGCTGGGCCGCCATCTCCCCCACCGCGGCCAGCTTCTCCTTCGTGCGCACCTCGTCCTCGAGCCGGCGGATCTCGGTGAGGTCCTGGAAGACCACGAGGTAGCCCCGCCGGGTCTGCTCCTGGGTGGCGAGGGGCGTGACCGAGACGCCGAGCTCCAGCGTCCGTCCGTCGGGATGCCGATAGGCGACCTCGAGTCGGGCCAGGGCCCGGGTGGCCGCGCGCGCGTTCAGCTCGGCCGGCCCGAGGAGCGGCGAGCCGAGGACACCCCTCACCGGCGAGCCCCGGAGGGCGGACGGCGTTCGCCCGAGTATCGCTTCCCCGAACCGGTTGACGTACAGGACCCGCCCCTCTTCGTCGGTGGTCATGAGCCCGCTCTGGATGCTGTTCACGATCACCTGGTTCAGCTCCCGGAGGTCGGCCATCTCCGCCGCCGCCTCGCGGAGCTGCGCCCCCGCGTGGCGCAGGCTCTCCTCCAGGTACGACCCGAGGAAGGCGACGGTGGCGCAGGCCACGCCGAGCACGAAGACCGAGAAGAAGAGGATCCGAGGCGGCTGGTACGCGACTTCCTCCAGCCCCTGGGCGGGCAGGGCGTGCTCCCGCACGGCGAGGAGCAGGGCGGCGTAGAGAGCGGTCGCCGCCCCGGCCAGGGCGAGGGCGCCCCGCCGGGGCAGGAGCACGGTCGCGGAGAGGACCGAGAGGGGGTAGAGCAGGAGGAAGCCGGTTCTCACCCCGCCCGTGAAGTGCACGAGGGCGGTGATGGTGAGCAGGTCGAAGGTCACCTGCGCGTAGGCGAGGGTGCGCCGGTCGAGCCGCCCGCGGAGCAGCGCCGCGTGGACCACGGTGAGGGCGTAGGTGGCCCCGACGACGAAGTACACCGGGTTGATGGGGAGGAGGGTCTCGGACACCGCCTGCACGTAGGTGGCGATGAAGAGGAGGGTGGTCGCCATGACCACCCGGAAGAGCATCAGCCTCCGGAGCCGCGCCTCCAGGCCGGCGTTCACCGGCGCCGCCCGCGCGAAAGGCCGGCGTGCCGGGGCCCTGACGCCTCCAACCCCGGG
Organism: Vicinamibacteria bacterium; assembly: GCA_035577965.1. GTDB lineage: Bacteria > Acidobacteriota > Vicinamibacteria > Fen-336 > Fen-336 > DATBSL01. Next base: position 24,847 of record DATJYX010000002.1, read on the forward strand.
GCCCGCAGCTTCACCACGATCGGTCCTCCCCGGTGCAGGAGTTCGGCGAAGGCCTCTTCATCGACACCCGCCCGGAGCCCCAAGGCGCCGGGCCGGGACATGGCTCAGGACAGCTTGCTGATGAGGTCGAAGAGGGGCAGGTACATGGCGATGACGATGCCGCCCACGCTGACGCCGAGGAAGAGGATCATGATCGGCTCCATCAGGGTGAGCAGGTTGGCCACCGCCTGGTCGACCTCCTCCTCGTAGAAGTCCGCGATCTTCCCGAGCATCGCGTCGAGGGCGCCCGTCTGCTCGCCGACTCCGATCATCTGCACCACCATGGGCGGAAAGACGCCGCTCTCCTTCAGGGGCTGGGCCACGGTGAGGCCGCTCTCCACCCCCTTCCGCACCAGCATGATCGCGTCCTCCAGGACGGCGTTCCCGGCGGTCCGGGCCGTGATCTCCAGCCCGTCCAGGATGGGGACGCCGGACGAGATGAGCGTCGAGAGGGTGCGGCAGAAGCGGGCCACCGCGATCTTCCGCATCAGGGGGCCGAAGACGGGCGCGCCGAGGATCATGCGGTCCACCACACGCCGCCCGCCGTAGGTGGCGTAGTAGCGGCGGAAGGCGGTGACGATCAGGAAGCCGCCGACGACGAGGAAGGGCAGCAGCCGGACCAGCCAGTTGGAGAGCGCGATCACGAAGCGCGTGGGCAGGGGCAGCTCGGCGTTGAGGCCGGCGAACATCGCGGCGAAGGTGGGGATGACCTTCCACAGGATGACCGTGATGACGATGGCCGCGATCGAGATGACCGCCACCGGGTACACCATCGCGCCCTTGACCTGCGCCTTCAGCTTGACCGCCTTCTCGATGTAGGTGGCGAGGCGCTTCAGGATCGTGTCGAGGATGCCGCCCGCCTCGCCGGCCGCGATCATGTTGGTGTAGAGGTCGTCGAACGCCTTCGGGTGCTTGCGCATGGCGTCGGCGAGGCTGGCCCCGCCCTCGACGTCCATCCGGGTCTGCTGCAGCACCTTGGCGAAGGTCTTGTTCTCCTGCTGGGTGCCCAGGATCTCGAGGCACTGGACGAGCGGGAGGCCGGCGTCGATCATGACCGAGAACTGGCGGGTGAAGATGGCGAGGTCCTTGGCCGGGATCCCGCCCCCGAACTTGGGGAGGGCGATCTCCTTGCCCTTCTCCTTCACCGACGAGACCAGGATCTGGTCGCGCCGGAGGAGCTGCATCACCGCTTCCTTGTTGTCGGCGACCCTCTCTCCGGAGACGACCTTACCGTCGCGCGTCTTGCCCTTCCAGACGAAAGCAGGCATGGGTTCCTCCCGGAGCTAGCGGCCGGCCGGCCGCAGGGGCGGGCGGGCGCCGGACTGCGGGGTGGCGAGGCCGGCGCCGCGGTTGATCATGTCCTGCAGCTCCTCGGGGTTCGAGCTGATGCCGAGGGCGGTCTGCAGCGAGATCTGCTTGGCGAAGTACAGGCTGGCCAGGGACTGGTTGAACGTCTGCATCCCGTACTTCTCCTGGCCGGTCTGCATCGCCGAGTAGATCTGGTGGATCTTGTCCTCGCGGATCAGGTTGCGCACGGCCGCGTTGGGCACGAGGATCTCCATCGCGAGCGCGCGCCCGCTGCCGCTCGCGCGGGGCAGGAGGGACTGGCACATGATGCCCTCCAGCACGAGCGACAGCTGCGCCCGGACCTGGGACTGCTGGTGCGCGGGGAAGACGTCGACGATGCGGTTGATCGTCTGGGAGGCGGAGTTCGTGTGCAGGGTGGCGAAGGTGAGGTGGCCGGTCTCGGCGATCCGGAGGGCCGACTCGATCGTCTCCAGGTCGCGCATCTCGCCGATGAGCACGACGTCGGGGTCCTCGCGCAGCGCCGCCCGCAGCGCGTTGGCGAAGGAGTGGGTGTCGGCGTGGACCTCGCGCTGGTTCACCACGCACTTCTTGTGCTGGTGGAGGTACTCGATCGGGTCCTCGACGGTCAGCATGTGCTCGTGGCGCTCGGAGTTGATCTTGTCGAGCATGGCGGCGAGGGTCGTGGACTTGCCGGAGCCGGTGGGGCCGGTCACGAGCACGAGCCCGCGCGGCTTGTCGCAGATGGAGATGACGACCGGGGGGAGCCCCAGCTCCTTGAAGCCGCGGATCTCGTACGGGATCGTCCGGTAGACCGCGGCCACCGCGCCCCGCTGCATGAACACGTTGGCCCGGAAGCGGGCGAGGCCCTTGATGCCGAAGCTGAAGTCGAGCTCGAGGTTCTCCTCGAACCGGTGCTTCTGGGCGTCGGTGAGCACGCTGTAGGCGAGCTGCTTCGTCTCGACCGCGGAGAGCTGCGGCAGGTCGAGCGGGCGGAGCTTGCCGTCGACTCGGATCTGCGGCGCCGAGTTCGTGGTGACGTGGAGGTCGGTGCCCCCCATCTCCGTCATCGTCTTCAGCAGCTGGTGAAGGCTGACCGCCACGCGCTACCCCCTTGTCCCGACACGACGCCACGGCCCCCGCGGGGAGGGCCGGGGGCGAGCACCCCTGAAGGCGTCAGAGAACGGTCTCGCGGAGGACCTCCTCGACGGTGGTCACGCCGCTCTTGATCTTCTCCAGGCCGCTCATGCGGAGGGTGAGCATCCCCTCCTCGAGCGCCTTCCTCTTGATCTCCACCGCGGTCGCCCCCACCATGATGAGGTCGCGGATCCCTTCCGTGATCTCCATGACCTCGTAGAGGCCGACCCGGCCCTTGTAGCCCGTCCCGTTGCAGCCCGCGCAGCCCTTGCCCTTCAGGACCTGGAAGCTGCCGATCTTGTCGGCCTCGAAGCCGATGTCGCTGAGCGTCTTGGCCGGCACGTCGGCGGTGACGTCCACCTTGCACTTCGAGCAGATGCGGCGCACCAGGCGCTGGGCCTGGATGAGGTTGACCGCGGTGCCGACGAGGAACGGCTCGATCCCCATGTTCACCATGCGCGAAACGGTGGAGGGCGCGTCGTTCGTGTGGAGGGTCGAGAGCACGAGGTGCCCGGTGAGGGCGGCCTTCACCGCGATCTCCGCCGTCTCGTAGTCGCGGATCTCGCCGACGAGGATGATGTTGGGATCCTGGCGCAGGAACGAGCGCAGCACGGCGGCGAAGTTGAGGCCGATGTTGTCGCGGATCTGGACCTGGTTGATCCCGGGCAGGTTGAACTCCACCGGGTCCTCGGCGGTCATGATGTTGGTGTCGGACTTGTTGAGGGCGGCGATCGCCGAGTAGAGCGTGTTCGTCTTGCCGGAGCCGGTGGGCCCGGTCACGAGGACGATCCCGTAGGGCTTGCTGATCGCGTTCTTGAAGCGCTCGAGCGAGTGCGTCTCGAAGCCCAGCTTGGTCATGTCCAGCATGAGCTTCGACTTGTCCAGCAGCCGCATGACGATCTTCTCGCCCCACAGGGTGGGGAGCACGGACACGCGGAAGTCGAGGTCGCGGCTGCGGTCCTCGACCTTCATCTTGATCTTGATGCGCCCGTCCTGGGGGAGCCGCTTCTCCGCGATGTCGAGCTTGGCCATGATCTTGATGCGGGAGGTGAGGGGGTCCTTCAGCTTCATGGGCAGGGCCATGACGTTGTAGAGGATCCCGTCGATGCGGAAGCGGACGCGGAACTCCTTCTCGTAGGGCTCGATGTGGATGTCGGACGCCCCCCGCTTCAGCGAGTCGACGAGGAGGACGTTCGTCAGCTTGATGACGGGGGCGGCGTCGGCGGACTTGGCGAGGTTGCCGAGGTCGATCTCCTCGTCGTCGGCCTTCACGGTCTCGACGTCGGCCTCGGCGTCGCTCATCGAGTCGAGGTCGATCTCCGAGAGGCCGCCGATCGCGGCCATGTCGTCCACGCTGAGGGTGGGCCCGTCGAGCGCCTCCTTGAGGCTCGGCGCCCCGGCGCTCGGGATGCCGTAGCCGCCGGCGGGAGCGGTGTCCTTCCGCAGCTCGAGCGAGCGCGATGTGCCGTAGTAGCGGTCGATCGAGTCCTCGAGCGCGCTCTCCGAGGCCACCACCGGCTCCACGTTGTAGCCGGTCATGAACTTGATGTCGTCCATGGCGAAGACGTTCGTGGGGTCGGCCATGGCGATGGTCAGGGTCGCGCCGGAGCGCGACAGCGGCAGGACCTGGTACTTCCGCGCCGTCTCGGCGGGGATGATCTTGATGATCGCGGGATCGACCTCGAAGTGGTCGAGGTTGATCGACGGCACGCCGTACTGCCGGGACAGGAGGCTCGTGATCTCCTCGTCCTTGACGAACCCCAGGCTGACGAAGGCCTTGCCGAGCTTGCCCCCGTTCATCTTCTGATGGTTCAGTGCGTCCTGAAGCTGCTGGGGGGAAACCATGTTCTCCTTCAACAGCAGCTCTCCGAGTTTGACGGGCATTCAGCGCTCAGTCACCAAAAAGCACGCAGCCACAAAGACTTAGTCACCGGATGCTAACGCGATGGTATAAGCGTGTCAAGCTCACACCGCGTCTGTCCGGATCCCTGCCATGCGAAGCGTCCGCGAGAGAGTCTAGCACGCAGCGTGCCCGACCCCCGGCGAAATCGGACACGCTCACGGCCGCCCCGCCCCAAGGTCTCTGAGGATATCGCGCGCATGCTAGCATACGCGCGCTCATGACGGCCGCGCCCTCGCCGGTCGCCTTTCACGCACCCTGGTTCGACGAACGCGAGGTCGAGGCCGTCCGGGCCGCGCTCTCGGGCCAGGTGTCGGGCGACGGCCCGATCGGCCGCCGCGTCGAGGCGCGGCTCGCCGCGATGCTCGGGACCTCGCGCGTGCTCCTCACGACCTCGGGAACGCACGCGCTCGAGCTCGCGCTCCTGGCTCTCGGCATCGGGCCGGGCCGGGAGGTGATCTGCCCTTCGTTCACCTTCGTCTCCAGCGCGAACGCCGTCCTCCGGGTGGGCGCGCGCCCGGTCTTCGCGGAGATCGAGGAGGAGACCCTCGGTCTCGACCCGGCGGACGTCGCCCGGCTCATCGGCCCGCGCACGGCGGCCCTCCTTCCCGTGCACTACGCCGGCGTCGCCCCCGACATGGAGGCCCTCCTCGACCTGGCCCGCCGGCACGGCCTGCGGACGATCGAGGACGCCGCCCAGGGCTTCCCCGCCCGCTGGCGCGGGCGCGCGCTCGGGACCCTGGGCGACGCCGGCTGCCTGAGCTTCCACGAGACGAAGAACGTGACGTGCGGCGAGGGAGGCGCCCTCGTCGTCTCCGACCCCGAGATCGCCGAGCGCGCCGAGGTCACGCGGGAGAAGGGGACGAACCGGGCCGCCTTCTTCCGGGGGGAGGTGGACAAGTACACGTGGGTCGCCGAGGGCAGCAGCTACGTGCTCTCCGACGTGCTGGCCGCGCTCCTCGAGGCGCAGCTCGACAAGCTCGACGCGATCCAGGCCCGGCGGGCGCGCGTCGTCGCGCGCTACCGGAGCGAGCTCGCCGGGTGGGCCGTCGAGCGGGGCGTGCGCCTCCCGAACGACCTGCCGGACAGGACCCCCAACCACCACCTCTTCGTCCTGCGCTATCCGGACGGGCGGCGCCGCGACGAAGCCCTCCAGACCCTCCGCGCACGGGGCGTGCGGGCGACCTTCCACTACGTGCCTCTCCACTCGTCGCCCTACGGGCGCACGATCGGGGGCACCGCTCGCGAGCTGCCGGTGACCGACCGTGTGGCCGCGACCCTGCTGCGCCTCCCCCTGCATCCCCTCCTGACCGACGAGGACGTCGGTCGGGTCGTGGCCGCCGTCCGGGAGACGGGCGCGTGAGCGAAGCCCCCTACCTGAGCCTCGTCCTCGCCTGCTACGACGAAGCCGAGCACCTGGAGGCGAGCTTCGACGAGATCCGGGCCACTCTGGAGCAGACGAGGTGGCCGCACGAGGTCGTCTTCGTCGACGACGCGAGCCGCGACCGCACCCGCGAGGTCCTCGACGCGATCCTCGCCGCCCACCCGTCCCTGGACCTCCGGGTCATCGAGCACGAGACGAACCAGGGTCGCGGCCGGACGGTCACCGACGGCTTCCGGGCCGCCCGGGGCACGATCGCGGGGTACCTCGACGTCGACCTCGAGGTCCACTCGAGGTACATCCCGAGCCTGGTCCGCGCGATCGAGAGCGGCGCGGACATCGCGACCGTGCGCCGCATCTACGCCTTCCAGCTCCGGGCCCTCGACCGCTACTTCATGAGCCGCGGCTACTCGTTCCTCGTGCGCCGCCTCCTCGGCCTGCCCTTCCGCGACACCGAGACCGGCTACAAGTTCTTCCGTCGCGAGACGGTCCTGCCCCTCCTCGGCGAGATCGAGGACGGGGGCTGGTTCTGGGACACCGAGTTCATGGCCCGCGCCCACCGCCGTGGACTGCGTGTCGTCGAGATCCCCGGCGCCTACGTCCGCCGCGAGGACAAGACGTCGACGGTGCGCGGCGTCCGGGATTCCATCCGCTACTTCGCCCGCCTGGTCCGCTTCAGGCGGCGCCTGGCGGGGCGCGCGTGAAGGGCCTCGACGAGATCGGCTGGCGCCGGGCGTTCCGGTTCGGGCTCTTCACGCTGGCCATGGTCCCCTACCGCCTGGCCCTCGTGCCCCACCTCCGGGCCCCCTGGCTCCGCCTCCTCGGGGCGCGGGTCGGGCGCCGCACCGTCCTCCACGACGTGCGGTTCTTCAACCTCTACCGGCGCGGGCTCGCCGGGCTCGACATCGGCGACGAGTGCTTCCTCGGGGACGAGTGCCTGCTCGACCTCGCCGAAGGCATCCGGCTGGAGCGGCAGGTCACCCTCGCCGAGCGGGTGATCGTGCTGACCCACCTGAACGTCGGCTACCGCGACCACCCCCTGCAGGCCCACTTCCCGGCGATGGCCGCCCCGGTGGTGATCGAGCGCGGCGCCTTCGTCGGCGCGAACGCCACCCTCCTCGCCGGAGTCCGGATCGGTTCGGAGTCGTTCGTCGCCGCCGGGAGCGTGGTGACGGCCGACGTGCCGCCGCGGACGCTGGTCGCGGGCGTCCCCGCGCGAGCCGTGCGCTCGATCGGCTGAGCGGGGCGGCGACGGTCGCGCTTCCCGCCGCTTGGACCGGTGCCCCGGGTCTGGTAGCATTCCGCATCACGAGGGCCCCGAGCGAGACTTGGCCATCGTCGCGATCATCCCCGCGCGCTTCGCCTCCACACGCCTCCCGGGGAAGCCTCTCTCGGACATCCACGGCAAGACCATGATCGAGCGGGTGTACTCGCGGGCGTGTGCGGCGACGCGCGTGGACCGGGTCGTGGTGGCGACCGACGACGAGCGGATCGCGGCCGTGGTGCGGGGCTTCGGTGGGGAGGCGGTCCTGACCTCGCCCGCCCACCCGACCGGCACCGACCGGCTGGCCGAAGCGGCGAGGTCGATCGACGCGGAGCTCCTCGTCAACGTCCAGGGCGACGAGCCGATGCTCGATCCGGCCGGCATCGACGCCGCGGCGGGAGCGCTCGTCGACGACTCTTCGCTTCCCATGGCGACGCTCTCGCTTCCCCTCCGCTCGGTGGACGAGATGCTCGCCCCGTCGGTGGTGAAGGTCGTCACCGACGAGGGGGGCAATGCCCTGTACTTCTCGCGCAGCCCCATCCCCCACGTCCGCCTCGCCGGAGCGGACGGCGCGCGAGCGTCGGCCGAGGCCGCGGTCGAGCGCGCCCTCGCCCGCAAGCACGTCGGCCTCTACGCCTACCGGCGCGAGGCCCTCCTCCGGTTCGCCTCGCTCCCCCCCTCGCCCCTCGAGGAGGCGGAGGGGCTCGAGCAGCTCCGAGCCCTGCACCACGGCATGAGGATCCGCGTCGTGCCGGTGGACGGCGAGGGCGGCCCGGCGGTCGACACCCCCGAGGACCTCGAGCGCGTGAGGGGCCTCCTGTCCGCGGCCGTACCCAGCGCGGGGCGATCCCGGCCATGACCGGCCGCGGCCGCCGCCGCTCTCCCGACTTCCGCACAGCCTGCCGTTCCGCGGCGAGAGGAAGGACCGTTTGACCAAGTACATCTTCGTGACGGGCGGAGTCGTCTCCTCGCTCGGCAAGGGCCTCGCGTCCGCCTCGATCGGAGCCCTGCTCGAGGGGCACGGATTCAAGGTCCAGATGATGAAGTGCGACCCCTACATCAACGTGGACCCCGGCACGATGAGCCCCTACCAGCACGGGGAGGTCTACGTCACCGAGGACGGCGCGGAGACCGACCTCGACCTCGGGCACTACGAGCGCTTCACCCACTGCGAGACCTCGAAGGCCTCGAACATCACGACCGGGAAGATCTACGGCTCGGTCATCGCCAAGGAGCGGCGGGGGGACTACCTCGGCCGCACCGTGCAGGTCATCCCGCACATCACCGACGAGATCAAGGCCGGGATCCGGGCCGCGGCGGGAGACGCCGACGTCCTGATCGTGGAGATCGGGGGGACGGTGGGCGACATCGAGGGCCTCCCCTTCCTGGAGGCGGTGCGCCAGTTCCGCCAGGACGTGGGACGGGAGAACGCGATCTTCGTCCACCTCGCCCTCGTGCCCTGGATCGCCACCGCCCACGAGCTCAAGACCAAGCCCATGCAGCACAGCGTGCGCGAGCTGCGGGCGATCGGCATCTCGCCGAGTGTCCTCCTCTGCCGCACCGACCGCTTCCTCTCCCCCGACCTCAAGGCCAAGCTCGCCCTCTTCTGCGACGTGCCCGAGGAGGCGGTCATCACGGCCAAGGACGTGGAGACGATCTACGAGGTCCCGATCGTGCTCTCCCAGGAGGGACTCGACGCCATCATCCTCGAGCAGCTCCACCTCCGGAGCCCCGGGCGCGACGTGGCGGCGTGGGAGGACCTCGTCCGCCGGATCAAGAACCCTGAGGGCGAGGTCGTCATCGGCATCGTGGGGAAGTACGTGACCTTCGAGGACTCGTACAAGAGCCTCAACGAGGCGCTCTCCCACGGGGGGTTCGGCAACGAGGTCCGGGTCGTGCGCCGCTGGGTCGAGTCGGACGAGCTCGACGCGCCGAACGCCTCTTCCAAGCTCGGCGGCGTCGACGGGATCCTCGTGCCGGGCGGCTTCGGCAGCCGGGGGACCACGGGCATGGTCGCGGCGGCGGAGTACGCGCGCCAGACGGGGACGCCCTACTTCGGGATCTGCTACGGCTTCCAGTGGGCGGTGACCGAGTTCGCCCGCAACGTCTGCGGCCTCGCCGGCGCCAACTCGACCGAGGTCGATCCCGACGCCCCCCACAAGATCATCTACAAGCTGCAGGATCTCCTCGGCGTCGAGGACATGGGGGGCACGATGCGCCTCGGCTCCTACGTCTGCCAGCTCAAGCCCGGCTCCCGGGCGGCGGCGATCTACGGGGCAGCCGAGATCCGCGAGCGCCACCGCCACCGCTACGAGTTCAATCAGGCCTACCTCCAGACGGTCGAGGAGCACGGGCTCGTGGTCTCGGGCCGCACGCCGGACGGGAAGTTCGTGGAGATCGCGGAGCTGCCCGGGCACCCGTGGTTCCTGGCCGTCCAGTACCACCCCGAGTTCAAGAGCAAGCCCCTTTCTCCCCACCCGCTCTTCCGGGACTTCGTGAGGGCGAGCGCCGAGAACCGCCGGGCGCGCGACGGGCGAGGCGCTCCCGCGGTGCAGGCGGTCGGGCGGACGTGACCCCTCGGGAACGGCCGACGACCGACGCGCTCTGGCGCGCCCTCACGCGCCGCGGGCGGCTCTTCCTGATCGCCGGCCCCTGCGTCATCGAGAGCCCGACCCATCCGCACCGGATCGCCGCGCGGGTGAAGGCGATCGCGGGCGAGCTGGGCATCGCCTACGTCTTCAAGGCGAGCTACGACAAGGCCAACCGGTCGAGCCTCGGCTCCTACCGGGGGCCCGGCCTCGAGCGCGGCCTCGAGATCCTCGCCTCCGTGCGCGAGCGGCTCGGCGTGCCGATCCTGACCGACGTGCACGAGGTCGCCCAGGTGGAGAAGGCGGCCGCGGTGGCCGACGTCCTCCAGATCCCCGCCTTCCTCTGCCGCCAGACCGACCTCGTCACGGCCGCCGCGGCCACCGGGAGGATCGTGAACGTCAAGAAGGGGCAGTTCATGGCCCCCTGGGACATGAAGGCCATCCTGGAGAAGGCCGCCTCCACGGGCAACCGTCGGATCATGGTGACCGAGCGCGGCTTCACCTTCGGCTACAACAACCTCGTCGTCGACATGCGGTCGTTCCCGGTGCTGCGGTCGTTCGGCTTCCCGGTCGTCTTCGACGTGACCCACAGCGTGCAGCGGCCGGGCGGGCTCGGCGACCGCTCGGGAGGCGACGCCCACTTCATCGACACCCTCGGCCCGGCCGGGGTCGCGGCGGGTGTGGACGGCCTCTTCATGGAGGTGCACGAGAACCCGGCCCGCGCCCTCTCCGACGGGCCGAACGCGTACCGCCTGGGCCGGCTGCGCGCCCTCCTCCTCCGCCTCCAGGGCATCCAGCGGGCCGCCCACGGGGGAGCGCGCCCCCGCCCCTCGCCTTGATCGGGAAGTCGCGGCGCCCGTAGGATGGGGTCCATGTCGCGGCAGACCGCCCGCCGGGTCCTGGAGATCGAGGCCGAGGCCATCCGGGCGCTCATCCCACGCCTCGACGAGAGCTTCGACCGGGCGGTCGAGGTCCTCCTCGACTGCACAGGCCGCGTGGTCGCGACCGGGATGGGCAAGAGCGGGATCATCGCCCAGAAGATCTCGGCCACGCTCGCCTCGACGGGCACGCCATCCCTCTTCCTCCACCCCGGCGAGGCGACCCACGGCGACCTGGGCCGGATCGTCAAGGGCGACGTCCTCCTCGCGGTTTCGAACAGCGGCGACACCGAGGAGCTCAGCGCCCTGGTCGCCTGGGTGAAGCGGCTCGGCTCGCGCCTCGTGGCCCTGACCGGGGACCCGCGCTCTCCCCTCGCCCAGGCCGCCGACGTCCACCTCGACGTCTCGATCCGGGCCGAAGCCTGCCCGCTCGGCCTCGCCCCCACCGCCTCCACGACCGCCGCCCTCGCCATGGGCGACGCCCTCTGCATGGCCCTCCTCGAGCGCCGCGGCTTCACCGTCGAGGACTTCGCCGTCCTCCACCCCGGCGGCCGCCTGGGCAAGAAGCTCCTGCGGGTCGAAGACCTGATGCACACCGGCGACGAGATCCCGCGCGTCCTGCCCACGACCGCCATGAAGGACGTGCTCTTCGAGATGACCAGAAAGCGCCTCGGGCTCACCACGGTGGCCGCTCCGGACGGCACGCTCCTCGGGATGATCTCGGACGGCGACCTGCGGCGCCAGATGGAGCGCCACGGCTACGCCCTCCTCGACAAGTCGGCCGCCGAGTGCATGACCCGCGACCCGGTCCTCGTGCGGCGCCGGGCGCTCGCGACCGAGGCCCTCGACCTCCTCGAGTCCCGCAAGATCACGGCCCTCCTCGTGGCGGACGAACGGGGACGGATCGAGGGCGTCCTCCACCTGCACGACCTCTGGAAGACGGAGATGATCTAGGCCGGGCGCGCCGGAGCGGGCGCTCCCCCTCCTTCCGAGCATGACGGACACGGCTCTCCTCGCCGTCCTCGTGGCCGCCCTGGCCGGCCTCCTCGCCGGCGCCGCCTTCACCACGAGCCGGCGCCGGGCGGGGGAGCGGGCCCGGCCCACCTTCCGCTCCTCGCCCCACTACACGGAGGGCCTGCACTGCCTCGCCACCGGGCAGCTCGACACCGCGATCCACGAGCTCGGGAAGGTGCTGCGCGACCACCCGGACGCGGTCGAGGTCCAGCAGGTGCTGAGCCACCTCCACCGGGAGGTGGGCCAGGTCGAGCGCGCGATCGAGATCCACCGGGCCCTCCTCGACCGCAAGGACCTCACGCGGGCCGAGAGGGCCCACACCCTGGCCAGCCTCGGCACCGACTTCCGGAAGGCGGGCTTCCTCGACCGGGCGGCGGCGGCGTACGACGACGCGCTCGACGTCGACCCCCGCAACGTCCACGCCCTGGTCGGCCAGCAGAAGCTGCACGAGGAGCAGCGGCACTGGCGCGAGGCCTACGAGGCCCAGACCCGGCTCGCCCGCCTGCGCAAGTCCGAGGACGGGCTCGTCCTCGGCTTCCTGCAGGTCGAGATGGGACGAGAGGCCCGGCGCGCCGGAAGGGCCGGGGACGCCGAGGAGGCCTTCCGCACGGCGCTCTCCCTCGATCGCCGCGTCTTCCCGGCCCACCTCCTCCTCGCCGAGGGCTGGATGGAGCGGGACCCCCGGCGCGCCGCCTCCATCCTGGAGGCCGCGATCGCGGCATCGCCCGAGCGCGCCTACCTCGCGTTCGAGCCCTTGCAGAAGGCCTACGCCGCGGCCGGGGAGCTCTCGCGCTTCGTGGCGCTCTGCGAGCGCCTGGTCGGCCAGGACCCGCGCGACTGGCGGGCCCGGCTCGCCCTCGCCCGCCACCTCCGTGCCGGCGGGCAGGCCGGCGAGGCCCTCGGCCTCCTCCTGCGCGCCCTGGAGGCCAATCCCCACGTGCTCCTCGTCCACCTCGAGGTGTGGCGGACCCTGCGCGCCCTCCGCGCGCTCTCCCCCGAGGAACAGCGCTACGTCGCTACGGTCGAGGAGTCCGCGCTCTACATCGATCCCCACATCTGCACCGTTTGCCGCTACCGGGCCGACGACATGCTGTGGCGGTGCCCCCACTGCCACGAGTGGAACACGTTCGTGGAGGAGCGGGTGGGGCCGGCGGCCGGCCGCCCCTGAGGGCTAGCCGTCCGACAGCCGGCGGGCGAGGTCGAGCAGCCCCGGCGGAGCCGCCGCCGGCCGCGCGCCGCCGGCGAGGCCGGCGAGCGTCCCCGCGAACGCCGGCTCGGCCCCCGCCGCCTCGGCCGAGTGCCGCGCCGCCACCGGATCTCCCGCGTGGGCCACGGCGACGCGACGCGCGGCGTCGACCCGCGCGGCCGGCGGGCCACCGCCCCACCGCCGCGCCAGCGGCTCAAAGACGGAAAGGCGCTCGGCCAGCCCCGCAAGCGGCCGACCGGCCGCCACGTCTCTCGCGAGGAGGGCGGCGAGGCATGCGCCGGCGACCGCCGGGCCGTCCGCGTGGGTGAGCCGCGCGAGCGAGGCCGCGGCGCCCACGAGCCACTCCGGGTCCAGTCCCCGGGCGAGCGACCACGCGGCGAGGACGCCAGCGAGGGACTCTGGCCAGGGCGCGCCCTCGCCCTCGACCGCCGCGCGGTACCAGGGCCCGGCCGGCGCGGGCCGAAGGAGCCGGGCCAGGGACGCCAGCTCGATGCCGCCCGACCGCAGCGCTTCGGCGGCGAGGGTCGCGGGGGCGAGGCCTCGCGGTCCCGGCCCCGCGCCGTGGACGAGCGCGCCCAGCGTCGCCCGAAGACCCGGACGCGTCGCCTCTCTCGGCCGGGCCGCGAGCTCCCGCAGCTCGCCGGCGAGACGCTCGGCCTCGGCCTCCGTCTCCGCCAGCGCCCCCGCCGAGTCGATCGCGATGTGGGCGAAGCGCCGCTTCTCCGCGATCGGCATCTGCGCCCCGATGCGGGCGCTCGCTTCGGCCTCCGTCAGTCCGTCGCGCGCCACCAGGCGGCGGCGCTGCTCGTCCTCCGGGCAGTGGACGACCACGAGCCGGTCGAAGCGCAGGTGGGCTCCCGCCTCCACGAGCAGGGCGGCGTCGGTGACGAGGAGCGGGCGGCCGTCGGCCTCCAGGCTCGCGGCGCGGCGCCCTTCCTCCTCCCGCACCCGCGGGTGCACGATCGCGTCGAGCCGCGCTCGAGCGTCGGGGCTGGCGAAGACCGCCGCCCCGAGCCGCGGGCGGTCGATCGTCCCGTCCAACCCTAGAATCCCGCGCCCGAACGACGCCAGCACCTCCTCGTACGTCACCCCCCCGGGGGCCATGAGCGCGTGGGCCACCGCGTCGAGGTCGAGCGTGGCGACGCCGAGCGCGGCCAGGCGCCGCAGGACGTGGGACTTGCCGCACGCGATGCCGCCGGTGAGGCCGACCCGGAGCACGCCCTGTCCTTCCCCTCAGGCTCTGGCCGCGGCGGCCCGGACCGTGTTCCGCAGGAGGAGCGCGATCGTGAGCGGGCCGACGCCGCCCGGCACGGGGGTGAGGGCCGACGCCACCGCGGCGACCGAAGGCGCGTGCACGTCGCCCACGAGCGCGTGGCCCTTCCTCTCGAACTCCGGCAGCCGCGAGGGGTCGAGCAGCTCCCGCGCGAGGGCCGGGTCGAAGACGCGGTTCGTCCCCACGTCGATCACCACCGCGCCCGGCTTGACGTGCTCGCGACGGATCGTGCCCGGCCGCCCCACCGCGGCCACCAGGAGGTCGGCCTCGCGGCAGACGGCGGCCAGGTCCTCCGTCTTCGAGTGGCAGACCGTCACCGTGGCGTCCGCGTGCATCAGCAGGAGAGCCATCGGCTTGCCGACGATGTCGCTCCGGCCGACCACCACCGCCCGGCGCCCGGCGACCGGGATGCCGTTGCGCGCGAGCAGCTCCATGATGCCGGCCGGCGTGCAGGGGACGAAGCGCGGCCGCTTCTCCACGAGGCGTCCCACGTTCTCCGGATGCAGCCCGTCGACGTCCTTCCCGGGATCGACGAGGTCGATGACACGAGTGGCGTCCACCTGCGGGGGCAGGGGCAGCTGGACGAGGATCCCGTGGATGTCCCGCCGACGGTTGTACGCCGTCACCGCCTCCGCCACGTCGGCGGTCGTGGCTTCCGGGGGCAGGCGGCTCGTTTCCGCGAGCATTCCGAGCTCCTCGGACGCCCGCATCTTGCTCCGGACGTAGACCGCGGAGGCGGCGTCGTCGCCCACGAGGACGACACCCAGCCCCGGCCGCGCGCCCCCGCCCGTGAGGCGCTCGACCTCGGCCCGCAGCTCCTCGCGGATCGCCCGCGCGGTTGCCGCTCCGTCCAGGATGCGCGCCATGGGTCGCTCCTCCTCGCGCCGCTCTCGATGATAGGGGGGGCGGGCCTTCTGTCAACGCGGAGGGAGGCACGGCGAGCGGCTAAAGGGCGGCCGTCCCCTTCTTCGCGGGCATGAAGCGGTCCATGAAGCGCGTGTCGAAGCGCCCGGCGAGGAAGTCCGGGTCCTCGAGGATCTTGAGGTGGAGGGGGATGCTGGTCTTGATCCCCTCCACGACCATGACGTCGAGGCTGCGCCTCATGCGCGCGATCGCCTCCGCGCGGGTGCGGCCGTGCGTCATCACCTTGGCGATCAGGCTGTCGTAGTAGGGGGAGATCTCGCAGCCCTCGTGGGCGAAGGTGTCGACGCGGACCCCGGGGCCCCCGGGCTGGAAGAAGTGCCGGATGGTGCCGGGGGAGGGCACGAACGTCACCGGGTCCTCGGCGTTGACGCGGCACTCGAGGGCGTGGCCCGAGAAGACGAGGTCCTTCTGCGAGAAGGACAATGCCTCCCCGGCCGCGACGTGGAGCTGCTCCTTGACCAGGTCGCGCCCGGTCACGAGCTCGGTCACCCCGTGCTCGACCTGGATGCGCGTGTTCATCTCCATGAAGTAGAAGCTGCCGTCCTGGTCGAGCAGGAACTCGATCGTGCCCGCGCTCGTGTACTGCACTGCCGCCGCCGCCTCGACCGCGGTCCGCCCCATCCGCCGCCGGAGCTTCTCCCCCACCACGACCGATGGGGCCTCCTCGATGATCTTCTGGTGCCGGCGCTGGATCGAGCACTCGCGCTCGCCCAGGTGGACCACGTTGCCCTTGCTGTCCGCCATCACCTGGATCTCGACGTGGCGCGGCCCCTCGACGTACTTCTCGATGTAGACGTCGGGGACACCGAACGCAGCCTGGGCCTCGGCCTGTGCGGCCCGGAAGCTCTGCGCG
Organism: Vicinamibacteria bacterium; assembly: GCA_035577965.1. GTDB lineage: Bacteria > Acidobacteriota > Vicinamibacteria > Fen-336 > Fen-336 > DATBSL01. Next base: position 40,610 of record DATJYX010000002.1, read on the forward strand.
AGGTCGGCCACCTGGCGCACGATCCTCATCCCGCGACCGCCGCCCCCCGCCGAGGCCTTCAGCATCACGGGGAAGCCCACGTCCTTGGCGATCCGCACCGCCTTCTCCTCGTCCTCCACGACCCCGTTCGAGCCCGGGACGACGGGGACCCCGGCCTTCATCATGGCCTTCTTGGCCCGGCTCTTGTCCCCCATCAGCCGGATCGCCTGGGGACCCGGGCCGATGAACTTGATGTTGCAGGCCTCGCAGATCTCGGCGAGGTAGGCGGACTCGGACAGGAAGCCGTAGCCGGGGTGGATGGCGTCCGCGCCCGTGATCTCGGCCGCGCTGATGATGGCCGGGATGTTGAGGTAGGACTCGATGTTCCGCGGGGGGCCGATGCACACCGCCTCGTCGGCGAAGCGCACGTGCAGGCCGTTCGCGTCGGCCTCCGAGTAGACGGCCACCGTCTTGAGGCCGAGCTCCTTGCAGGCCCACATCACCCGGAGCGCGATCTCGCCCCGGTTGGCGATCAGCACCTTCTTGAACATCGGGAGGCGGCGGTCCTCGCCGCCGCTCAGGCGGGGCGGACCGTGAACAGGGCGTCGCCGTACTGCACGGCCTGCCCGTTCTCGGCGTGGACCCTCAGGATCTCCCCTGCCACCTCGGCTTCGATCTCGTTCATGAGCTTCATGGCCTCGATGATGCACAGCACCTGGCCGACCTTGACGCGGTCGCCCACGCTCACGAATGGGACGGCGTTGGGGTCGGGTGCTCGGTAGAAGGTGCCCACGATCGGGCTCTTGACGAGCGTCCCGCCGGCATCGGGCTCGGCGGCCGGGCCGGAGGCGGGCGTCGGGGGGGGCGGCGCGGGAGCCGGCACCGGAGGCGCGGCCGCCGGCGCGGGAGAGGTGGCGGCGAAGTGGGCCGGCACGGGGCCGGCCGCCGGCACGGGCATCGCGGAGCTGCGGCACACTCGGAGCTTGACCCCGTCCTGCTCCAGCTCGAACTCGGTGATCTCCTGCTCCTCGAGGATCCTAAGGATTTCCTTGAGGTCCGCGATGTCCACTCAGCTCTCCTTGGAGGTTGACCTGGCCGGGGTGGCCCGAAGTCGAGGAATCTACATTATTTGGGCGGGCCCAGGGCTTGTCAAGATAAGGCCGGGCTTCTCTGGGCTACTCGAACTCGCGCTTCAGCGAGAGCCCGGCCAGGCGGAGGGCGAACCGGGCCCGGCCCATGACGGCGCCCGGGGCGAGAGAGGCGAACAGGTAGTAGTCCCCGGTGATCGAAACGAGGAGGGTGGTCATCCGCTCCGTCGTGATCGCCAGCTCCTGGAGCGGCCCCAGCCCGGTGTCCGCGGCGGCGGAAAGGCCGGCCCGCAGGAGCGTCGTGTGCTCGGCCGCCACCGCCTCCATGTTGGGATCCGGCCGGACCGTGAGCTTCTCGATCGGGATCCCATCCGTCCCGATGATCATCAGGACCTCGGTCTCGGGCACCTTCCGTGCGACGGCCTGGAGCGCCTCGGCGAACACGCTCACGCCCGCCTCCTCTGGACGGCCGCCAGCAGGGCCTCGAGGGCCGCGATCGTCCGGGCGAGGGCCTGGCGCCGTGCCGTGCGCCCGTCCGCGGGCTGGGCACTCCCGATCTCGGCCAGCCGCGTCCGTGCCCGCTCGTTCAGCGGCTCATCGGCCAGGAGCTGCCGGTAGACCTCGACGGCCCTCTCCACCAGCCCCTGGCGGAGGTAGAGCTCGGCAAGGGTCGAGGACGAGAAGGGGGCCTTCTCCTCCGTCGCAGCGTCCTCGACCCAGGATCGGCCGCTCCGCGCCTCGCCGTCCTCCCCCGTCCCCCCCTCCGCCTCGAAGACGGTCTCCTCCACGCTCAGGGCTCCGGGCCGGGTGGCCGGGGGCGGGGGTGAGGTGGCCTCCTGCTCATCAACCAGCCACGCGGGTCGAGCCGCCGCCGAGGCTGGTCTCGCCTCTTCGGTGGGGGGCGCCCCGGCCTCGGACCCGACGGCTCCCGCTGGCGCCACGGGCGGCGCCGGGGTCTCCGGGACCAGCGTGACGGGCGTCTCTCCAGAATAGGCGGCAGGGGGCGGCGCCGACACCGGTCGTGGAGCCGGCGGCGCCGACGGCGGCAGCGGCGGAGCCGCGCGCGTCGCCGGTGGCGTCGTCCGCGCCTCACGGTCGCCGGGGCGGTAGATGGGGATCGTTGGAGGCAGCTCTGGCGGGGCACTCTCCGCAGAGCGGGCCGGCGCCGCCGCCGGCCGCCCACCCGGCGCCGTGGCCGGAGCTGTCGCCCGCGCCGGCGGCGTCCCCACCCGCGACCGGAGAGCCACGATCTGCGTCTCGAGCTGCCGGTCGCCGGGGGCCATCTTCAGCGTCTTCTCCAGCTGCTGGAGGGCCGGCCCCAGCTCCCCGACCGCCTCGAGCGCCTGCCCGAGGAACCGGCTCGCGAGGATGTTGTCGGGAGCGTCGCGGAGCGCCGCCTCGAGCTCCGCGCGGGCGCCCGCCGCGTCGCCGGAGTCGAGGAGGGCCCGACCGAGGGTCAGCCGCGCCGACGGGTAGGCCGGGTGGAGAGCGAGGCCGGCCCTGGCGACTCGAATCGCTTCGGCTCGGTCGCCCGCTTTGCGGTACTCCTCCGCGAGCTGTGCGAAGAGCCGGGATCCCGGGTCGCGCTCCAGCCGCCGCCGCAGGTCGTCGATGCGTGAGTCAGCCACGCTCAGCAAGCCCAGGGGCCGGCCGCCCACCGGCCGGCCCCGCCGCCCCGGCGCACGCGCCCCGGAGGTGCCTCAGCCTATCACCGCTGGACGATCTGGACGGACTTCTCCCACGTGTAGGTGGTGTCGATGCCGTAGGGCCGCACGAAGAAGTCGACGCTCCGGATTTCGGTCCCCGCCACGTAGACCACGTCGGCCGTGCCGTCCTTGCCGGTGGCCATCACGAGTCCCGTTTGCACCGGCCCGACGTACGTCGAAGCCGCCGACGGGTAGAGGAGGCCGTCGCCGTCGTGCTGGAAGAGCACGGCGAGGCCGCTGAGGGGGCGTCCCGTGTTGTCGTACACCGTGAGGTGTATCTGGCACTGGCTCACCCCGTCGGCGTTGAGGACGTCGGGGAGCGCCCGGAGCCCGACGGATACGCCCGTGTCCGAGGGCCCGTTCAGGGTGGGCGGGGTGGCCTTGTCGAGCCCGCAGCTGCCCCCGGCCAGGAGGAGCGCGATCGTCGCCGCGGCGGCGTAGGCCGTCGGCCGGCGGGCGTGGATTGTCCCTTGACGCATGGCCGCTTCTCCTAACTGGTGGTGGTGGGGCACGACGTCGCCTTGTCGAAGAAGTCGCCGAAGTCGATCTGCAGGGCGCCGGTCGCCGTGACCCGATCCCCCGAGACCGTCTGGCCGTAGAGGGTGACCTGGGCGATGACGGTCAGCACCGCGGTCTGGAAGATGCTGCTGAGGGGCGGCTCCACCTTGGCCTGACGCCTCACCACCTCGAGCGGGAAGGAGGACGTGCCGGAGGTGGCCACGTCCACCGAGAAGCTCATCTGGCCCGTGATGCGATAGGGGACGTCCACTCCTTCGACCGCCCGCCCGTCGGTCCGGACGTAGCGCACCTCGTAGCTCTGGATGACGACCGCCGACGGGACGTTGGGCGCGGGCGCGTTCGGGTTCTTGTTCCGGACCGCGACCGCCACCGGGACGCTGTCCGGACAGATGAAGGTCGTGTCCGGCTGGCCGTTCGTCCCGGTGCCGGTGCCGTTCAGGACGTCGGAATCGAGCTTCGCGCCGTTGTTGATCGACGCGATGATCAGGTTGACGCTCGCCGAGTTGTCCGTGGCGTACTGCGGAGAGCAGCCGCTCAGGCCGACCAGCACGGCGAGCGCCGCCACCCCTCCGAGCCGCGTCCTCGCCCCCCCGTACCGGCTAACAGGTTTCTCGCACATGGACTCTCACCCTCTAGGACTTGACGATGCGCGGCGTAATGAACAGCAGCAGCTCGTTGTTCTTGGTGGCGGTCCCTTTCCGCCGGAACAGGTAGCCGAAGATCGGGATGTTGCTGAGGTAGGGCGTCCGGTCCTCGTTCACGGACTCCTGGCTCTGGTAGATCCCGCCCACGACTGCTGTTTGCCCGTCCTTCACCAGAACGATCGTCTTCGCGGACTGGGTGTTGATCGGGGGGATGCCGTTCACCCGGTTCGAGAAGTCGGCCGAGTTGTTCTCGACCTCCAGGTTCAGGATGACCGTCCCCGCCTCGGTGATCTGCGGCGTCACCTTGAGGGTGAGGACGGCGTCCTTGAAGGTCACCGTCACCGTGTTGTTCGCGAGGGTCTGGATCGGGATCTGGACGCCCTGCTTGATCTCGGCGGACTGGTTGTTCTGGGTCGTCACCTTCGGCGTCGAGAGGAGGCGCCCGCGGCCCTGCTGCTCGAGGGCGGTGAGGGCGACGTCGAGGTTGAAGCTCCCGAGGATGTTGCCCATGGAGATGCCGATGCCGCTGTTGGCGGCGGTCGCGGGGAGGTTCACGGCGTAGCCGCGGGCCGGCTGGCCGATGCCGGCCGCGCTGGAGAGGCCGCCGGGGCCGAGCTGGTCGGCTTGGATCCCCGGGTTGGTCTGGTTCTGGACGCCGTTGCCGTTGACGACGATCGAGTTCGGGAAGGCGAGGCCGGTGGTGTTCCCGTACCGCGGCGAGGCCTCGGCCCCGAAGCCCCACTGGATGCCGATGTCGCGCGTGAAGTTGCGGCTCGTCACGACGATGCGGGCCTCGATCTCGACCTGCGGGGTGGCCGTGTCCAGGTCGGCGATGAGCGACTTGGCCTTGTCCACGAAGGCCGGCAGGTCGCGGATGATCACCATGTTCGTGCGCACGTCCACGTTGATCTGGCCGCGCGCGGAGAGGGCGTTCGCCTTCTTGAGCACGTCGGCGAGCGTCTCCGCCTTCGCGTAGGAGACGCGCCTCGTGAAGTCCACGAGGTCCCCGGCCAGGGCCTTCTCCTCCTGGAGCTTGCGGCGGTCCGACTCCTCCTTCTGCAGGTCGGAGAGGTGGGCGATGCGGATGACGTTCTCCTCGAGGACGCAGCCGAGGCCGTTCGTCTTCAGGATGAGCTCGAGAGCGCGACCCCACGGGACCTCGTTGAGCTTGAGGGTGACCTTGCCCGAGACCCCCGGGTTCACGACGACGTTCAGCCCCGAGATGTCGGAGAAGAGGCGGAAGATGTCCTGGAGGTCGCCGTCCTTGAAGTCGAGGCTGATCGGGGTGCCGAGGTTGCCGGTCACGCCGCACGCGGTCCCGACGTTCTGCTGCTCGGGCGCGGCCGCCTCGGTCGGCGGGGCGGCTTGCGGCTCGGGCAGGGCAGGCAGGGGCAGCGGCTCGACGGCCGCGGGCCGCGACGTCGCCGCGGGCTCGGCCGGCTCCGGCGTTCGGAGCGCGGCGAGGGGCGCGGGCGCGGGCTCGTTGCTGTCGCCGAAGACGATGCGCACCCCGTCGGTGCCGTCGATGATGCGGTAGGGAGCCTTCTGCGTCAGGTCGAGCACCAGCCGCGCCACCTTGGGCGCCTCGGCGCTGAACTGGCCCAGGCGCACCTTGCGGACGGGGTCCTGCCCCACCTCGAGGGACCGCACGCTGGCGCGCGCGGTCACGTCCGGGAAGTCGAGGACCAGGCGCTCCGGGTTGGGGATCACGAAGTCCCTGTACTTCAGCCGGCCGTCCGCCTTGACCGTGAAGGCGAGCAAGCCAGCGATCTCGTCGCGGGTCACGGCCAGGATCCGGGTGGCCCTGGGACCCGTCGCCGGCTGCGCGCGGGGGGCGGCCTCAGCGGCTCGGGCTGCGGTGGCGGCCGTAGCCGGCGCGGCGGACGGCTTGACGGCGCTCTCGGCCGTCGGCGCGGCGGCCGGTGGCGTCGGGGGCGGTGTCGCCGGGGGCGCGGCGACCGGCGGCGCCCCGGCCGGGGGCTGGGCCGCTGGTGACGCGGCCGAGGCCAGGGCGGTCGGCCGCTCGAAGACGAGGTTCAGCGCCTTGTCCTTGGAGTAGACCTGATAGGGGACGAGGCTCGCCAGCCGCACCTCGACGCGGGCGAGCTTCCGCCCGTCCGCCCGGGCGAGGCTCGTCACGCGGAGCGACTCGACCTCCCGCGTCCCCACGTTCACCCGCGCCGGGACCTGTGAGGCGTCCACCTCCGGGATGTCCACCACGAGGGTGAGGGGGTCCGGGCTGTAGTAGGTGTAGGCGAGCGGGCCGGTGCACTCCACGACGAGCCGGGTGGACCGGTCGGTGCTCTCCTGGCGGATGTCGGTAATGGTCGTCGGGGTCCCTTCCTGCGCAGGCGCCCACGTGGCCAGCGCGATGGCGGCCGCGAACAGGCAGACCCCAGCGAGCTTCGCTTTCATTGCCTCGCCTCCTCCGACGCATACAGGCTCTTGCGGACCTCGCGCGTCTTGACCGGCGAGAGGGGATCCGTCACCTCCTGCCGGAAGGTCACCGAGGTCGCGTCCACGGCGGTGATCACGCCGTCGTAGAGCCGCTGCCCCGTGGTCACGAAATACGAATGCCCGTCGGCGCCCAGGAACATGGCGATGTACCCCGTCTTCTGGGCCATGCCGATCCCGCCGCCGGCCGTCTTCACGATGCCCTTGAGGGCGATCTCCTGGATCAGGAAGCCTTCCATCCCCGGCTTGCGGGTCTTCGGCCCCTTGTCGGCCGCGACCGGCGTCAGCAGGCTCACGAAGGGGTCCCGCCGTCCGAGCGAGTTGTAGCTGTAGCCGCCCGTCTCGAACTCGACGTCCAGCGGCGGCCGGCCGGTGTCTGTGGTGCCGGGCGCAGCTTCCGCGGGCGCGGTGGAGGGGGCGGGGGGCGTGGCGGCCGCCGGGGCCTGGGCGAAGGCCGTTCCGGCGAGCGCCAGCCCCGCGGCGAGGGCGAGCGTCGCGGCCGGGCCCCTCATCGCTTCGCTCCCGGGGCCGGCGCCGGTCGCTTGGCGGCCGGGCCCGCCGCGCCCACCGGCGCGGTGTCCAGGTAGACGTAAGTCGTCGCCACCGCGGAGGCCTGGATCGTGTTGTTGAGGGTGGGCTTCTGCTGCGCCTTCACCTTCACCTCGCCCACGTTGACGAGGCGCGACATCCGGCTGACGCGGTCCAGGAACGCCCCGAGGTTGTGGTAGGTGCCCTCGAGGTCGAGGCTCACCGGGATCTCCTGGAAGAAGTCCTTCTGAACGGGGTTCGACGGGTTGAACTTCCGGATCTGGAGGCTCGACTGCGCGGCGAGGTACTGGACCCGGCGCATCAGATCGGGCATCTCCTTCTCCGGAGGCAGGATCCGCTTCAGGGTCTCGAGGCGGGCCTCGAGGGCCTGGACCTCTCGTTGGAACTCCGGGAGCTTGTTGGCCGTCGCCTCGAGCGCCCGGATCTGCTTCTGCAGGTCGGCGAGGGTGGCCTCCTTCGTCCTCTGCTGGGCCACGGCGTCCGAGTACCAGAGGTAGTAGAAGCCGCCGCAGATGAGCGCGGCGACCACCGCAGCCACCCCCAGCTGGCCGGCGAGGGGGAGCTTGGTGAGCGGGTTGTCAGCCATCTCCGTTCCCTCCCTAGCGGGCGGCGGCCTTGGCCGGGGGGCCGGCGGTCGCCGCCGCGTCCGCCGCCGCCTTCTCCTTGGCCGCGACCTCGGGGTCCTTGAACGTCCCCGACAGCGTGAAGTTCACGAGGTTCTGCTGCTCCTGGCTGGTTCCGAGGTCCACCTGGGGGAACCACCCGCTGCGCTGCAGGGCGCTGATGAAGTCGGCGACGGCGGCCAGGCTGTTGCTCTGGCCGCTGAACCTCAGGCTGCCCCTCGACTCGTCCATCTCCGTGAGCCACACGAAGTCGGGCAGGGCCTTGGAGATCTCGTCCAGCATGTGGACCGGGCTCTTCTGGGCGAGGCGGAGCTGCTCGATCACGAGCACCTTGTTCTCCAGGATCGCCTTGCGCTGCTGGAACTGGTCGACCTGGGTCTTGATGGCCTGGAGGTCCCGCTGCCGCTTCTGGTCGGCGGCGATGCGGCTGTCGAGGTCGCGGAGCTTGTTCGACTGGATCCACCAGAAGAAGGCACAGATGACGAGCGCGCCCCCGGCGAAGAGGACGAGCAGCAGGTAGCTCTGCAGGCCTCCTCCCCCTCCGGGAACCGAAGGTCCCCGGGCCTTGGCCTTCGGCTTGGCCGCCCGCTCGGTGCCGGGGGCGAGGTTGATGCGGATCATCGGTCACCCACCCTGCGCACGGCGAGACCCACGGCGATCGCCGCCGAGGGCCCGACGTCCTCGAGGTACTCCGGGTTGAAGTCCTTCTCGCTGTAGCGCACGTTCAGGAACGGGTTCAGGAGCTCCACGGGGGCGTTGAACCTCTCCTGCAGCAGGTCGCGCAGCCCGTGGACCTTCGCGGTGCCCCCGGACAGGAAGATCTGGTCGATCCGGTCCTCCTGGCTCGTGGCCCGGAAGAAGTCGAAGGTCTTCTGGATCTCCATCGCGATGTTCTCCGACACCGCCTGGAGGATCGGATGGAGGTTCTCCGGCGCCGCCCCTTCGACCTGCTCGCCCTTCTTCAGCGCCTCGGCCTGCTCGAAGGAGAGGTTGAGGTCCTTCTGGATGGCGTCGGTGTACTGGTTGCCGCCGGCCGCGATGTCCCGGTTGAACACCGAGCTGCCGCTCTTCACCACGTTCACGTTCATGATGGAGGCCCCGATGTTCAGCAGCGCGACCACGCGGCTCGGGTCGATCCCGTAGTTGACCTCGTAGCAGTTCTGGAGGGCGAAGACGTCGACGTCCACCACGGCCGCGTTCCGGCCCGCCTGGGTGATGGCCGAGGTGTACTCGCTGATCTTGTCCTTCTTCACCGCGACGAGGAGCACGTCCATGTTCCCGCCCGAGCCGCCGCCCTCGATGACCTCGTAGTCGAGCTGGACGTCCTGGATGTCGAACGGGATGTACTGCTCCGCCTCCCAGTGGATGGACTCCTGCAGCTCCTCGGCGCTCATCTGCGGGAGGCTGATCTTCTTGACGATGACGGCGTTCCCGGAGACGCCGGTGGCCACGTCGGTCGTCTTGATCTTGCTGTCCTGGAACACGCGCTGGATCGAGTCGATGACCGCGCCCGAGTCCATGATGGCGCCGTCGACGATCGCCTCGGGAGGCAGGGACTCGATCCCGATGTTCAGGAGCTGGAACTCGTCGCCGCCCTTGCCGCCGACCTTGAGCTCCACTGCCTTAACGGCCGCGGAGCCGATGTCGACGCCGACCAGTCCCTTCTTCTTGCCGAAAAGAGCCACGGGCGTCTCCTCTACTGATCGTTCTCGCTCCCGATCCCGCCAGCCGTTCTCGCGGCCTCTCTCGGTGCCGCTCGCTTTATCATCCAGAACTCAATTCGAATCTACACTTATCAAGAATAGTTAAAGTTATGGCTGAAGCTACCAGACGCCTCCGGCCATGTCAAGCGCAAATTGAAGCGGCGGCTGCTAAACCCCTGACAATCCTAGCCGGCCCTCCGCCCGCCGTTCGGTGTCCCCGGATGAGCCCATCTTCCTTTCTTTCGTCGGCGGGGCATTAGACCGTCCGGGGGGGATCCTCCGGCAATGTCCGGCGTCACAAAAGTAGCCAGGAGGTGGTTCGAGCCGGAGCGGCCCGATGGACCGAGCGTCGACGAGACGGCGGGGCCTAGAAGCGGATAACCACGTCGGTCCGGTCCTCGGCGTGGATCGTGTCGATGAAGCGGACCTGGTGCGGCTCTGTCGTCATGACCAGGCACTGGGTCCGGACGCCGTCCCTGAAGAACCGGACCGCCTTGAGGAGGGTGCCGTCGGTGACCCCGGCCGCAGCGAAGACGACGTTGCGCCCCGGCGCGAGGTCCTCGGTCCTGTACACCCGGTCGAGATCGGTGATCCCCATCTTCCGCAGGCGGTCGGCGTCCGAAGGGCGGTTCAGCACGAGGCGACCCTGGATCTCGCCGTTCAGGCAGCGCATGGCGGCGGCGGTGAGGACGCCCTCGGGCGCCCCGCCCGTGCCCATGACGGCGTGGACGCCCGTGCCGGAGACGGCGGCCGAGATGCCCGCGGAGAGGTCCCCGTCGCCGATGAGCCGGATCCGGGCGCCCGCCTGCCGGATGTCCGCGATCAGCCTCTCGTGGCGGGGGCGGTCGAGGACGATGACGACCAGGTCGTCCACGTCGCGGTTGAGGGCCAAGGCGACCGCGCGCAGGTTGTCCGCGACGGGGGCGAGAAGGTCGACCTTCCCCCGGGCCGGCCCCGGCACCACCAGCTTGTCCATGTAGATGTCGGGCGCGTGGAGCAGCCCTCCCCGCTCCGCCGCGGCCAGGACGACCATCGCCCCCGCCGTCCCCGTCGCGCACAGGTTGGTGCCCTCCAGCGGGTCGACCGCGATGTCGACGGCGGGGCCCGTGCCGGTGCCCACTCTCTCGCCGATGTAGAGCATCGGCGCCTCGTCCCGCTCTCCTTCGCCGATGACGATGGCGCCCTCGATGTCGACGGTCTCCATCTCCGTCCGCATCGCCTCCACGGCGACGCGGTCGGAGCCCTGGCGGTCGCCCTGGCCCATGGTCCGTGCGGCGGCGATGGCCGCGCGCTCGACGACCCGCACGAACTCGAGGGGCAGATCCGCCGAGATCAAGGGGCACCTCCAATAGAGGGAGTGGGGTGGCTCACGGCATCATATACCGCGTCGGGGAGGCCCCCGGGCGACGGCCGTCTAGCTGTGGCGGTACGGAGGGAGCTCGACCCGGCGGGGCTTGTCCTGGCGGTAGCCGAGGGCGTAGTCGGCCTGCATGAGCTTGTGGACCTCGCGGCTGCCCTCGTAGATGACCGCCGCCTTGCAGTTCCGGTAGAAGCGGCCGACGGGGTACTCGTCGGAGTAGCCGTTCGCGCCGTGGATCTGCACCGCGTCCGCGGCCGCGCGCTCGCTCGCCACGGTCGCGAACCACTTGGCGAGCGAGGTCTCGCGGGTGTTGCGCCGCCCCTCGTTCTTCATCCAGCCCGCGCGCAGCCACAGGAGCCGCGAGGCGTCGTAGTCGGAGACCATCTGGGCGATCATCTCCTTCACGAGCTGGTGCTCGCCGATCGGCACCCCGAAAGTCTTGCGGGTCCGGGCGTACGCGACCGACGCGTCCCGGCAGGCCCGGACGAGGCCGGTCGCACCCGAGGCGACCGTGTAGCGGCCGTTCTCGAGGGCGAACATCGCGACCTTGAAGCCCTCGCCCTCCTCGCCCACCCGGTTCTCGACCGGGACCTCGACGTCCTGCATCGAGAAGCCGCCGGTGTTGCCGGCCAGGATCCCCCACTTCTCCTTGATCGAGAACGAGGCGAAGCCCTTGAACGAGCGCTCGACGATGAACGCGGACATGCCGGAGTGGTCGCGCCTCTTCTTCTTCTCCTGGTCGGTCCAGGCGATGACGAGGAAGTGGTCGGCCACGTCGGCCAGGCTGATCCACATCTTCTCGCCGTTCAGGACGTAGCGGTCGCCCTTGCGCACCGCGGTCGACTGGATGCCGACCGCGTCGGAGCCGGCGTTGGGCTCGGTGAGGCCGTAGGTCGCGATCTTCTCGCCCTTGGCCTGGGGCACGAGGTACTTCCGCTTCTGCTCGGGGGTCCCCCAGCACCACAGGGTCATCGAGTTGAGGCCGACGTGGACGGACATGATGACGCGCAGGTGCGTGTCCACGTACTCGAGTTCCTCGCAGGCGAGTCCGAGGCTCACGTAGTCCATGCCCGCCCCGCCCCACTCCTCGGGGACGCAGATCCCGAGGAGCTGCAGCCCGGCCATCTGGCGGAGGAAGTCGCGGTTGAAGCGGTGCTCGCGGTCCAGGTCGTGGACCTGCGGGAGCACGTCCCGGCGGCCCCACTCGCCCACCGTGGCGACGAGCGCCTCGTGCTCCTCGGTCAGCCCCAGGTCGATCATGTGTCCTCGCCCTCCGGCTCCTCCGCGTCCTCCGGCAGCTTCGAGTCCCCGGCCAGCAGGCGGCGGGCCTCGGCCGCGCGGTCGGCCGGCACCAGGACCCGCACGCGGGCGAGGCCGGGCACGAGGGGCGCCGGCTCCTGCCGGTAGCTCTGATCGATGACGCGCGCCTCCAGGCCCGACGCCCGCAGGCGCAGCGCCGCGAGCTCCGCCTCGTACAGCTGGCTCGTCTCCAGCACCGCGTCCCAGTCGCCGTGGGAGGCGCGGGGCTTGCCGCTCACCGGTCCTTCCAGGCGGGCTTGCGCTTCTCCCTCACCGCGCGCAGGCCCTCCTCCACGTCCTGGGTGTTGAGGAGCTGGTTCAGGTAGACGTCCTCGGCGTGACGGACGGCGTCGGCGAACGGAAGGTCCAGCCCGCCCGCGACCGCCCGGCGTGCGAGCTGCAGGACGGGCGCGCTCGACTCCTGGAACCGCTGGACGAGGGCGGTCACCTCGGCGTCGAGCCGCTCGTCGGGCACCACTCGCGTGACGAGGCCCAGCCGCTCCGCCTCGGCCGCGCCGACGCTCGTGCCCATCAGGATCATCTCGAACGCCCGCTTGCGGCCCACGAGCCGGGGGAGGAGCGCCGCGGCCACGGTGTTGTAGACGCCGCCCCGGATCTCGGGGAACCCGAGCTTCACGCTCTGCGCCACGACCACCAGGTCGCAGGCCGTGGCGAGGATGCACCCGGCGCCGAGGGCGGGGCCCCCGACGACCGCGAGCGTCGGCTTGTCCACCTTGGCGAGCCCCTCGAAGATGCGGCGGAAGCTCTCGAGCATCATGTAGGCGCGGTCCCCGAGGTGGTCGTCGAGCTCGAAGCCGGCCGAGAAGTACTTGCCGGAGCCGAAGAGCGTCACGAGCTTCACGTCCCGCTGGTACTCGAGCGAGTCTACGGCCGCGGCCAGCTCCTGCATCATCTCGACGGAGAGGACGTTGGCCGGCGGGCGGTTCAGCGTGATGCGGGTGACGCCCTGTGCGGTGTCGACGTGGATGTGCCGGAACTCCCGGACGCCCGTGGAGGCGAAGATGTCCTCGTCGTGCGGGTCTTCTTCGAAGTCCCCGGCCATGCCTGTGAGGCCCCTTTCCGGCCGCCGTGGCGGCCCACGCCCGGGCGACAAGCCGCGCCCCTGCCGCGGTTTATCGCTGGGTCAGTCTAGCACGCCGGGCCTCGCCTTCGTACGCGGACGGCCGCGCCGGGCCCGGCTCCGGAGAGGGCGTCGGCCCGTCCGAGGTGGACGGCGATCTCGAGCCGGCCGCTCGATCCGACGAGAGCGCAGGCTCGACCGGCCTCCACGTCGGAGTAGGAGCGGACGATCGGCAGCCGGAGAGCGCCCACGCCGACCTCCAGGGTCTCGAGGCTCGGACCGCCCACGGCCCTCAGGTCGGCCTCCGAGAGGTTCGTCGTGAGGTTCCCGAACCGGTCCACGTGGACGACGGCTCCCTGCCACCCGCCCTCCGTCCGGGCCTTCGGCGGGAGCGCGAGGCGCACGGGGTCGGCGACCGGCGGGCCGACCTCGTCGAGCGGCAGGCCCCCCGCCAGCCGGGCCGCGGCGGGGCCGAAGAGGTCGCGGCCGTGGAAGACCGGCGAGACGGGCTCGCGGCGGAGCGCCGGGTTCGCGAGGAGACGCACGCGGGAGGAGGGGTGGGCGTCCAGCACGAACGTGAAGATCCCGTTGTCGGGGCCGACGAAGAGCCACCGGCCCGCGTCCACCCCGATCGGGCGCCGGTCCGAGCCGACGCCGGGGTCCACGACGGCCACGAAGACGGTGAAGTCCGGGAAGCACCGGTAGGCGGCGTCGAGGGCGAGGGCTCCCTCGGCCACGTCGTGGGCGGGCACCTCGTGGGTCACGTCCACGAGCGTGGCCTCCGGGCAGACGGACAAGATCGCGCCCCTCATGGCCCCGACGTACGGATCGCGAAGGCCGAAGTCCGTGAGGAGGGCGATGGTGGGGCGCACTGGCGGGGATTGTAGCAACCCGCCGCTCGCCTCCCGAGGCGCTCCTGTCGCATGATGCTCCCATGGCCCGCCTCGCCGACGTCTATCGGCCCTCGCTCGCCCTCGCCACCGACCTCTACGAGCTCACGATGGCGCAGGGCTACCGCCGCGCCGGCCGGTCGGAAGAGGAAGCGGTCTTCCACCTCTTCTTCCGCAGCAACCCGTTCGGAGGCGGCTTCGCCGTGGCCTGCGGCCTGGCCCGCGCGCTCGACTACCTGGGCACGCTCGCCGGCAACGACGGCCGGCCCCTCTTCGAGCCGGGCTTCCTGGACGAGCTCGCCGCGCTCCGCCTCCGCTGCGACGTGGACGCAGTCCCCGAGGGCACGGTCGTCTTCCCCTACGAGCCCCTCGTCCGCGTCCGGGGGCCGATCCTCCACGCCCAGCTCGTCGAGACCGCCCTCCTGAACTTCGTCAACTTCGAGACCCTGATCGCGACGAAGGCGGCGCGGGTCTGCCTCGCCGCCCGTGGCGACGAGGTGGTGGACTTCGGCCTGCGCCGGGCGCACGGGCCGGACGGCGGCCTGTCCGCATCGCGCGCGGCGTACGTGGGCGGCTGCACGGCGACCTCGAACGTGCTCGCCGGGCGTCTCTTCGGCCTGCCGGTGCGCGGGACCCACGCCCACAGCTGGGTCATGGCCTTCGACACCGAGCTCGAGGCGTTCGAAGCCTGGGCGCACGCGCAGCCCAACAACTGCGTCTTCCTCGTCGACACCTACGACACCCTCCCCGGGGTCCGCCGGGCGGCCGAGGTGGCCCAGAGGCTCCGGGCCCGCGGGCACGAGGCGATCGGCATCCGGCTCGACTCCGGCGACCTCGCCTGGCTCAGCATCGAGGCCCGGCGGATCCTCGACGAGGCCGGCCTCCAGTCGGCCCGGATCGTGGCCAGCAACGACCTCGACGAGCACCTCATCGCGAGCCTCAAGGAGCAGGGCGCGCGGATCGACATGTGGGGCGTGGGCACGCGCCTCGTCACCGGCGGCGACCAGGCCGCGCTGGGCGCCGTCTACAAGCTGGGCGCGGTCCGCCCGCCCGGCCGGCCCTGGCAGCACCGCGTGAAGGTGTCGGAGCAGGCGGCCAAGACGTCGAACCCCGGCGTGCAGCAGGTGCGCCGCTTCACCGGACCGGCAGGCTTCGTGGCCGACGTGATCTTCGACGAGGAGACCGGCCTCCCCGCCTCGCCGGTGGTCGTCGATCCCCTCGACCCGACCCGCCGCAAGCGCCTCCCGGCCGGGACCCCGGGCGGAGATCTCCTGGTGCCCGTCGTGCGAGCGGGGCGGCCCGTCTACGAGCCGCCCCCCCTCGAGGCCACGCGGGCGCGGTCCCTGGACCAGATCGGGCGCTTCCACGCGGGCATCAGGCGCTTCGTGAACCCGCACCAGTACCCGGTCGGCCTCTCGCTCGAGCTCCACGAGCTCAAGACGCGGCTGGTGCTGGAGGCGAGGGGGCTCTGAGTGTCACCCGCCCGGATCTACCTCGACCACAACGCCACGACTCCTCTCGACCCGGAGGTGCTCGAGGCGATGCTTCCGTTCCTGACCGAGACGTTCGGCAACCCCTCGAGCCTCCACTGGTTCGGGCAGCGGGCCCGGGCCGCGGTCGAGGAGGCGAGGGCGCGGGTCGCCGCCCTCGTCGGAGCGGACCCCACCGAGGTCGTCTTCACGAGCGGCGGCAGCGAAGCCGACAACATGGCGCTGCGGGGGGTCGCGGGGAAGTCCCGGCCGCCGCGCCTCGGGGTCGTCTCATCCGCGATCGAGCACCACGCGGTGCTGAACACCGCGAAGGCCCTCCGCGACGAGGGGCGGCCGGTCGACTTCGCCCGCGTGGGCGAGGGCGGCGTCCTCGACGTCGGCGACCTCGCGGGAAAGGTCGGCGACACCACGGCCCTCGTCTCGGTCATGCTGGCCAACAACGAGACGGGCCTGCTGCAGCCCGTGGCCGAGGCGTCGCACATCGCGCGCTCGCGGGGGGCCCTCGTCCACTGCGACGCCGTGCAGGCCGCGGGCCGGGTCGAGATCGACGTCCGCGCCCTCGACGTGGACCTGCTCGCCCTCTCCGCCCACAAGATCTACGGGCCGAAGGGCGTGGGCGCCCTCTACGTCCGGCGCGGCACGCCGATGGCCCCGCTCGTCCGCGGGGGCGCGCAGGAGCGCAACCGCCGGGCGGGCACCGAGAACGTGGCCGGCGTCGTGGGCTTCGGCGCCGCGGCCGACCTCGCGCGCCGCCGCCGGGCGAGCGACTCGTTCCGCCTCGCCGCCCTCCGCGACCGGCTGGAGGAGCGCCTTCTCCAGGTCGAGGGATCGAGCCGCAACGGCGAGGGGGAGCGGGTGCCGAACACGGCCAACGTCTCGTTCGAAGGCGCCGACGCCGAAGCGCTGCTGATGGCCCTCGACCTCGAGGGCATCGCGGTCTCGACCGGGGCCGCCTGCGCCGCGGGCGGGCTCGAGCCCTCCCACGTCCTGCGGGCCATGGGCCTCGCCCCCGGGAGGGTGCAGTCCTCGCTGCGCCTGTCGCTCGGCCGCTCGACGACCGAAGCCGACGTCGACTGCGCCGCCGACGTCATCGCAGCGGTCGTGGCGCGTCAGCGCAGGAAGCCGTAGCCCGCGCCCGCGATCCGCGCTACGGCGCCGGCCTCG
The DNA here is from genome assembly GCA_035577965.1 of Vicinamibacteria bacterium. GTDB lineage: Bacteria > Acidobacteriota > Vicinamibacteria > Fen-336 > Fen-336 > DATBSL01. The sequence continues at coordinate 57,159 of DATJYX010000002.1, forward strand.
GGACGTGATTCTCGGCGTGGTAGCTCGAGCGGACGAGCGGCCCCGACTCGACGTGGGCGAACCCGAGGTCGAGGGCGAACGCGCGGAGGGCGGCGAACTCCTGCGGGGAGTAGTAGCGCCGGACCGGGAGGTGGCGGGGCGAGGGCCGGAGGTACTGGCCGACGGTGAGCACGTCGGTCCCCGATCCCCGGATGGCCCGGATCGTCGCCTCGACCTCCGGCCACTCCTCCCCGAGGCCGACCATGATCCCGCTCTTCGTCAGCAGCGCGCAGTCCTTCGACCGCTTCAGCAGCTCGAGGGAGCGGGGGAAGCTCGCCCCCGGCCGCGCCCGCCGATAGAGGCGGGGGACGGTCTCGACGTTGTGGTTGAGAACGTCGGGGCGCGCGTCGAGCACGACTTGGAGGGCGTCCCACCGCCCCTTGAAATCCGGGATCAGGACCTCGACCGCGCAGGCCGGGATCCGGGCCCGGATCTCGGCGATCGTACGGGCGAAGATCGAGGCTCCCCCGTCCGGCCGGTCGTCGCGGTTCACGGAGGTGACGACGGCGTGGCGGAGCTCCATCCGCGCCACGGCTTCGGCGACCCGCCGCGGCTCGCCTTCGTCAGGCGGCCCTCCCGGCATCCCCGTCCGCACCGCGCAGAAGCCGCAAGCCCTCGTGCAGACGTCGCCGAGGATCATGAAGGTGGCGGTGCCGTGGTTCCAGCACTCGCCGAGGTTGGGGCACTGCGCCTCCTCGCACACCGTGTGGAGCTCCAGGCCGCGCATCAGCCCCTGCAGGCGCTCGAAGGCCGGCCCGTGAGGCGCCCGGGCCCGGATCCACGAGGGGCGGAGGAGCGGAGCGAGGGGGACGCTGTCGCTCACTCTTCCTCTTCTCCCTCGTCCTCGACGTCCTCGTCGTCGAAGTCCTCGCCGCCTTCTTCCTCGTCGTCGTCCCACTCGTCGTCTTCGTCGAGGCTGTCGTCCTCGTCGTCGTCTTCCTCGTCGTCGTCTTCCTCCTCCCCTTCGTCGTCCTCGAAGTCCTCGTCGTCGTCGTCCTCCTCCTCCTCCTCGTCGTCGTCCAACTCCTCGTCGTCCTCTTGGTCGAGGTCGTCGTCCTCGACGTCCTCGTCGTCGCCGAACCAGAGGATCTCGCTCCGCTCCACGTCGCCTCCTCGGAATCGAGTTTCATTCTACCCCGGCTGCCGCGACCGCCTGATTCGTATTATCCTCTCCCCCAGCCGAGGGGAGCCGGACGTCCCGAGGCCCGGCGCCAGCCGGTGGGCGGAGGAGAGTCGCGATGATCGTCGTCTGTCCCAGCTGCCAGTCGAGGTACAAGTTCGACGAGTCGAAGCTGGGCGACCGGCCCAAGGTGAAGACGCGCTGCTCGAAGTGCGGGGGGACGATCGAGATCGAGAACCCGCTGCTCGGGTCCTCGACGATCGCCCCCGACGAGCCCGTGCCGCCGCCCCCCGCACCGGCGCCCCCCGAGCCCGCCGAGCACCAGACGACGCAGAGGACGCCCGTCCAGGCCCCCGAGTCCGGCTCGGCGACGATCACCGGCGGCGACGCGCAGCGCCTGGGCCTCCTCCAGCTTCCGAAGGACAAGCGCTTCTCGCTGGCCGTGATCCAGGGGGCGGCCACGGGACAGATCTTCCCGATCTCGAAGACGAGGACGCTCATCGGCCGCTCGGGGGCCGACATCAACCTCGACGACCCGGAGGCGTCCCGCCAGCACGCCGCCCTCGAGATCGTCGGCGACGTGGCCGTCCTGCGCGACCTGAGCTCGACGAACGGCACCTGGATCGAGCTCGATCGGATCGAGCAGCACCAGCTCGCGAACCAGCAGGAGTTCCGGATCGGGAGCCACGTCCTGATGTTCATCGTGACCGAAGTGGAGTGACTCCCGCCGGCTTGTCGCGAGTTTTTCGCGGCGGGCCGCCCGCCCCGAAAAAATAGCCTCGAACTCCAGCGCCACGTCGACTCCTTCGGCCGCTTTGGCCGTTCGGATGCGTGGCGTTCCATTTGCACGCCTCCTTCTCGGCAACAGGAGGGGCACTGATGAAACCCGGCGACACCCTGGTCGTCGAGGCCCGCGATCTCGACGCCCTCCTCGACGCCCTGCGCGAGCGCGGGCACACGCTTCTCGGCCCGACCCGTCGCGACGGGGCCATCGTCCTCGGCGAGATCGGCGGCGCGTCCGACCTGCCGGCGGGCTGGGGCGACGAGCAGGATGCCGGCCGCTACCGGCTCCGGCGGCGGACCGATGGGGCGCTCTTCGGCTACGCCGTCGGCCCGCACGCCTGGAAGCGGTACCTCCATCCGCCGGCGGTCGTGCGCTGGAGGGCCCGCCGCGACGACGGCGGCTTCGTGGCCGAGCCGGACACCGTCCCGCCCCCCCGGTACGCCTTCGTGGGGGTCAGGCCCTGCGAGCTCGCCGCGATCCTGGTCCAGGACCGCGTCTTCCTCGGCGGCCCGTTCGTGGATCCGGCCTACCGCTCGCGCCGCGAGTCCGCGTTCGTCGTCGCGGTGAGCTGCGGCTCCCCCGGCGGGACCTGCTTCTGCGCCTCCATGGGGACGGGGCCGAAGGCGGGGCCGGGCTTCGACCTCTCCATGACCGAGGTGATCGACGGGCGCCACGACTTCGTGGTCGAGGTGGGGACCGAGCGCGGGGCCGAGGTGGCGGCGGGCGTGCCCCACCGCCCGGCCGAGGCGGCCGATCTCTACGCGGCCCGCGCGGCGCTCGCGGCGGCGGAGGGGAGCATGGGCCGCTCGCTCGACACCGCGGGGCTCAAGGAAGCCCTCTATCGCCGGTACGAGGACCCCCGTTGGGACGAGGTCGCGAAGCGCTGTCTCGCCTGCTCGAACTGCACGATGGTCTGCCCGACCTGCTTCTGCGCGACGGTCGAGGACGAGACCGACCTCGTCGGCGCGGCCACCGAGAGGAGGCGCATCTGGGACTCCTGCTTCTCGCAGGAGTTCTCCTACATCCACGGCGGCAGCGTGCGCACCTCGGGGGGCGCGCGCTACAGGCAGTGGATCACGCACAAGCTGGCGACCTGGCACGACCAGTTCGGCGTCTCCGGCTGCGTCGGGTGCGGCCGCTGCATCACGTGGTGCCCGGTGGGCATCGACATCACCGCGGAGGCCCGGGCGGTGACACCGGGCGAAGGGCAAGGGGGTCGACCTTGACGATCCACACCTTCGAGAAGGCTCTCGCAGAGCACCCGTTCTTCAAGGACCTTCCCGAGCCGCACCTCGACACGGTCGTGGGGTGCGTCGCGAACGTCGTGTTCCAGCCCGGGGAGTTCATCTTCCGCGAAGGCCAGGCCGCCGACCACTTCTTCGTCGTGCGGGAGGGCAAGGTGGCGGTCGAGGTCTTCGTCCCCAACAAGGGGCCGGTGACCATCGAGACGATCGAGGGCGGCGAGGTGCTGGGGTGGTCCTGGCTCTTCGCCCCCTACAAGGCCCGCTTCGACGCGCGGGCCCTCAACGCCGTGCGGGCCCTCTCCCTCGACGGTGCGTGCCTGCGCACGAAGTGCGAGAAGGACCCGAACCTCGGCTACGAACTGCTGAAGCGGTTCACCGAGGTCGTGGTCTCGCGCCTCGAGGCGACCCGCATGCAGCTCCTGGATCTCTATGGCAACGACTGACGCGACGCCCGTCGTGGTCTCGGCCTCCGACCCCATGCGGCCGGAGCCGTTCGAGGTGCGGCACGTCACGAAGGAGACCGGGGACACGTTCACCCTCACCCTCGCCCCGGTCGCGGGGGCGCGGTTCCGGCCCTTCGCGCCCGGCCAGTTCAACATGCTCTACGTCTTCGGGGTGGGCGAGGTGCCGATCTCGATCAGCGGCGACCCCGCGCGGCCCGAGATCCTCGTCCACACGATCCGGGCCGTGGGGGCGACCACCCGCGCCATGCAGAAGCTCCAGAAGGGCGACTGGGTGGGCGTGCGGGGGCCGTTCGGCACGCCGTGGCCGGTCGACCAGGCCCACGGCCACGACGTCGTCTTCATCGCGGGCGGGATCGGCCTCGCCCCCATCCGCCCCGCCCTCTACCACGTGCTCCTCCACCGGGCCCTCTACGGCCGGGTGGTGATCCTCTACGGCGCCCGCACCCCTCGCGACATGCTGTACCCGAAGGAGCTGCGCGAGTGGCGGAGCCGCTTCGACGTGGTGGTCGACGTCACCGTCGACCGCGCCACCATGGAGTGGCAGGGCTCGGTCGGCGTCGTGACCAAGATGGTCCAGCGGTCGCCCTTCGATCCCCAGAGCGCGATGGCGTTCATCTGCGGGCCCGAGGTCATGATCCGCTACGCCGCCCAGGCCCTCCAGCAGCGCGGCACGACCGACTCGAGCATCTTCGTCTCGATGGAGCGGAACATGAAGTGCGCGGTCGGCGTGTGCGGCCACTGCCAGTTCGGGCCGTGGTTCGTGTGCAAGGACGGGCCGGTCTTCCGCTACGACCGGATCCAGCGCTTCTTCGGCATGCGGGAGGTGTGAGGTGGCCCCTTCGAAGCCGAAGCTGGCCGTCTTCAAGTTCGCCTCCTGCGACGGCTGCCAGCTGTCCCTCCTCGACTGCGAGGAGGAGCTGCTGGCGGTGGTGGGCGAGGTCCAGGTCGCGAACTTCCTCGAGGCCTCGCGCGAGGTCGTGAAGGGGCCCTACGACCTCACCCTCGTCGAGGGCTCGATCACCACCTCCCACGACGCGGAGCGCATCCAGCAGGTGCGCAAGCAGTCCCGCTTCCTGGTGACGATCGGGGCCTGCGCGACCGCGGGCGGCATCCAGTCCCTCCGGAACTTCAAGGACGTGCGCGAGTTCACGAGCGCCGTCTACGCCACCCCCGAGTACATCAGCACCCTCGAGGCCTCGACGCCCATCTCCCAGCACGTGCGGGTGGACTTCGAGCTGCGCGGCTGCCCGATCAGCAAGGCCCAGCTCGTCGAGGTGCTGGGCGCCTTCCTGCGCGGCCGGCGCCCGAACATCCCGACCTACTCCGTCTGCCTCGAGTGCAAGCGACGGGGCACCGTGTGCGTCATGGCCGCCCACGGCACGCCCTGCCTGGGCCCCGTCACCCAGGCCGGCTGCGGCGCCCTCTGCCCGTCCTACATGCGCGGCTGCTACGGCTGCTTCGGCCCCGCCGAGTCGCCCAACACCGCGTCCCTGGGCCGGTGGTGGCAGGACGAGCTCGGCGCGACCCGCCCCGACCTCGTCCGGGCCTTCCGCACCTACAACGCCTACGCCGCCCCCTTCCGAATGGCGAGTGACGCCTATGAGCACGAGCGTACGTAGCGGGCCGGCCTCCCGGCCGAAGACGATCGTCGTCGAGGCCCTCGCCCGCGTGGAGGGCGAGGGCGGCCTCGCCGTGCAGCTTCGCGGGGGCAAGGTCGCCGACGTGAAGCTCCGCATCTACGAGCCGCCCCGCTTCTTCGAGGCCTTCCTGCGCGGGCGGGACTTCCGGGAGGTCCCGGACGTCACCGCCCGCATCTGCGGGATCTGCCCGGTCGCCTACCAGATGAGCTCGATCCACGCGATGGAGGCCGCGTGCGGGGTCAGGGTCGAGGGCCCCCTGCGCGAGCTGAGGCGGCTGCTCTACTGCGGGGAGTGGATCGAGAGCCACGCCCTCCACGTGTACATGCTCCACGCCCCCGACTTCCTCGGGTACGAGAGCGCCATCCACATGGCGAGGGACCACGCCGAGGTGGTGAAGAAGGCGCTCGAGCTCAAGAAGATCGGCAACGATCTCGTGACCCTCGTCGGCGGGCGCGAGATCCATCCGATCAACGTCCGGGTGGGCGGCTTCTATCGTGTCCCGACCCGGAAGGAGCTCGAGCCCGTCGCGGAGCGGCTGAAGCGGGCCCTCGACCTGTCGCTCGAGGCGGTGCGCTTCGCCGCCTCCCTGGAGTTCCCCGACTTCGAGCAGGACTACGAGTTCGTGTCGCTGCGCCATCCCGACGAGTACCCGTTCAACGAAGGCCGGATCGTCTCCAGCAAGGGGCTCGACATCGCGGTCTCGGATTTCGAGGAGCACTTCATCGAGGAGCACGTCGCCCACGCGAACGCGCTCCACTGCGTCCACAAGGGGCACGGGGCCTACCACGTGGGCCCGCTCGCGCGCTACAGCCTCAACTTCGACCGCCTGCCCGCCGTCGCCCAGGAGGCGGCGCGGGCGGCCGGGCTCGGGACCGCCTGCCGCAACCCTTTCAAGAGCATCGTCGTCCGGGCAGTGGAGCTCGTCTTCGCCTGCCACGAGGCGCTGCGGATCGTCGGCGGCTGGGAGCCGCCCGAGTGCCCGGCGGTCGACGTCGCGCCGCGCGAGGGCGTGGGCCACGGCGCGTCGGAGGCGCCGCGGGGGATGCTCTACCACCGCTACCGGATCGACGGGGCCGGGCTCGTCCAGTCGGCGAGGATCGTGCCCCCCACCGCCCAGAACCAGAAGACGATCGAGAACGACCTCTGGCACTTCGTCCCCACGGTCCTCGATCTGCCCAAGGACGAGCTCACCTGGAAGTGCGAGCAGGCCATCCGCAACTACGATCCCTGCATCTCGTGCGCGACCCACTTCCTGAGGCTGGACCTGAGACGGGAGTGAGCGTGGGGCGTCGCCTCGTCATCGGAGTCGGCAACGCCGAGCGGGGCGACGACGGTGCCGGCAGCGCGGTCGCACGGGCTCTCGCCTCCCGCAACGATTGCGGCATCGAGGTGCGCTTCTGCCGGGGCGAAGCGACGTCGCTCATGAACGCGTGGACTGGGTTCGATGACGTCGTGCTGGTGGATGCGTGCCGCGGCGCCGGTCCGCCGGGCAGCGTCCACCGCGTCCTCCCCGACGAGGTCGAGCGCGTGGCGAGACTGAACGACGCGTCGACTCACTCACTTGGCGTCGCCGCCGCCCTCGGCCTCGCCCGCGCGCTCGGGACCCTTCCATCGCGCCTCGTCATCTACGCGATAGAGGGACGGCATCCGTTCGCGGGCGAGGGCCTCTCCCCGGAGGTGGCCCGCGCGGTCGACGAGGTCGTGGCATTGGTCATGCAAGCTTCTCACGGCTGAGCAGTCGGTCATGAGCAGGAACACCGAATGAACCTCACTCCGCAGACCCCCCCCCACCCGAGCGGCGACAAGCGATTCAAGCTCCTCGACGTCGCGATCAAGCGCCATCAGTTCCGACAGGACGCCCTCATCGAGCTGCTGCACACGGCACAGGAGCTCTTCGGCTACCTCGACCAGGACGTCCTCATCTACGTCGGCCGCGCGGTCCGGGCCCCGCTGTCGCGCGTCTACGGGGTCGCCACCTTCTACAACTTCTTCTCGATGAAGCCGCCCGGCGAGCACACGTGCGTCGTGTGCATGGGCACCGCCTGCTACGTGAAGGGCGCGGGCCAGATCCTCCAGGCCCTCGAGCAGGAGCACGGAATCAAGGCCGGGGAGACGACCGAGGACGGGACGCTCTCGCTCGTCACCGCGCGCTGCCTCGGCGCGTGCGGCCTCGCCCCCGCCGTCGTCTTCGACGGGGAGGTGGCGGGCAAGATCGGCGTCGGCGCGACGCTCGAGCGCGTCCGCCCGTGGACCGCCGCCAGCGCGCGTCCCGCAGAGGTGCGGCCGTGAGCACCGAGGCCCGCCGCGAGATGCAGGAGGCGGAACGCGCGCGGCTCGAAGGGAAGCGCTGCCGGGTCGCCGTGTGCGCGGCCGCCGGCTGCCTCTCGAACGGCGGCCAGGCGGTGCGGGAGGCCATCGCGCGGACGGTGGCGGAGAAGAAGGCCGACGACGCGGTCGAGCTCTTCGGCACCGGCTGCCTGGGCCTCTGCGACGCCGGCCCCCTCGTCCAGGTCCAGGCGGACGGCGAGACGCGCCTCTACGAGAAGGTCGACCCCTCGACCGCGGCCCGCATCGCCGCGGAGGACGCGGTCGGCGGAGAGCCGGCGGAGGACCTCCTCGACGCGGCGAACGCCGCGTTCTTCGCCAAGCAGCGCAAGATCGTCCTCGAGAGCTCGGGCCGCGTCGACCCCGAGCGGATCGAGTCCTGCGTGGCCGAGGGCGCCTACGAGGCGCTCCAGAAGGCCGTCACCGAGATGACGCCCCAGGACGTGCTCCACGAGATCACCGCCTCCGGCCTGCGCGGGCGCGGCGGGGGCGGCTATCCCACCGGCCTCAAGTGGAGCACCGTCTACAAGGCCAAGGGCACGCGCAAGTTCGTCATCTGCAACGCCGACGAGGGCGACCCCGGGGCCTTCATGGACCGGAGCGTCCTCGAGGGCGACCCGCACCGGGTCCTCGAGGGCATGGCGATCGCCGCCTTCGCGGTGGGCGCCGACCAGGGCTACGTCTACGTGCGCGGCGAGTACCCGCTCGCCGTCCAGCGGCTCAAGACGGCGATCAAGCAGGCGGAGCGGGCCCAGTTCCTGGGCGGCCGCGTCCTCGACACCGGCTTCAGCTTCCGCGTCGACATAAGAATCGGGGCCGGAGCCTTCGTGTGCGGCGAGGAGACGGCCCTCATCGCCTCGATCGAGGGCAACCGCGGGACTCCGCGGCCCCGCCCGCCCTACCCCGCGATGAGCGGCCTCTGGGGCCACCCGACCCTCATCAACAACGTCGAGACCTTCGCGAGCGTGGCCCCGATCATCCGGAACGGTGGGGCCTGGTACTCCTCGATCGGGACGGAGAAGAGCAAGGGCACGAAGGTGTTCGCCCTCGCGGGCAAGATCGCACGCACCGGGCTCGTCGAGGTCCCGATGGGCCTCACCCTCCGCGAGATCATCTTCGACGTCGGGGGCGGCATCCCCGGCGGCCGCGCCTTCAAGGCCGCGCAGACGGGAGGCCCCTCGGGCGGCTGCATCCCCGCCCCCCACCTCGACCTGCCCGTCGACTACGAGTCCCTCGCCAGCGTGGGCTCGATCATGGGCTCGGGCGGCCTCATCGTGATGGACGAGACGTCCTGCATGGTCGACGTCGCGAAGTACTTCATGGAGTTCTGCCGCGACGAGTCGTGCGGCAAGTGCGTCCCCTGCCGGGCCGGAACCGTGCAGATGTGGGGGCTCCTCGACAAGATCACCCGCGGCGAGGCGGCTCGCGGCGACCTCGAGCGGCTCGAGCAGCTCTGCGACCTCCTGAAGAGCACGAGCCTCTGCGGCCTCGGGCAGACGGCGCCGAACCCGGTCGTCTCGACCCTCCGCCACTTCCGCGACGAGTACCTCGCCCACATCGACGAGAGGCGCTGCCCGGCCGGGGTCTGCGAGATCGCCCCGCCCGCGGCCGGGGAGGTGCAGCCGTGAGCGTCCGGACCTTCACCCTGAACGGCGAGCTCGTGAGCGCGGGCGAGGACCAGACGATCCTCGACGTGTGCGACGAGCAGAAGGTCCCCGTCCCCCGCCTCTGCCACCTCGAGGGGCTGGGCGAGATCGGGGCCTGCCGGCTGTGCATGGTCGAGATCCAGGGGTGGACGAAGCTCGCCCCCGCCTGCATGACGAGGGTCGACGAGGGCATGGTCGTGACCACGAACTCCGAGCGTCTGCAGCGCTACCGCCGGGAGATCGTCGAGCTCCTCTTCGCGGAGAGGAACCACGTGTGCGCGATCTGTGTGGTCAACGGCTACTGCGAGCTGCAGAGCCTCGGCTACGCGGTGGGCATGGACCACGTGCGATTCGCCTACCAGACCCCGACTCTCCAGATCGACGCCTCGCACCGGCGCTTCGCCCTCGACAACAACCGCTGCGTGCTCTGCCAGCGCTGCGTGCGGGTCTGCGACGAGGTGGAGGGGGCCCACACCTGGGACGTCAAGGGCCGCGGCGCCTCGGCCCAGGTCATCACCGACCTCGACGCCCCGTGGGGAGACTCTCAGAGCTGCACGAGCTGCGGCAAGTGCGTGCAGGTTTGCCCCACCGGGGCCCTCTTCGAGAAGATCCGGCCCCGGGCCGAGATGATCAAGAACCGCGACTTCCTCGTCTACCTCAAGACCGCGCGGGAGAAGAAGCTATGGATCCGGTGAAGGCGGGCCCCGCCCCCGCTCCGCCGACCGGGAGCGCCGCTCCGCGCAGGCCAAGGATCGCCACCGCCTGGCTCGGAGGCTGCTCCGGCTGCCACATGTCGTTCGTCGACATGGACGAGCGGCTCGTCGAGCTCGCCCCCCTCGTGGACCTCGTCTTCAGCCCCCTCATGGACGTCAAGGAGTTCCCGCGCGACGTGGACGCCACGCTCGTCGAGGGCGCGGTGGCGAACGAGGAGAACCTGCACCAGATCCTCAAGGTCCGCGAGCGGACGAAGGTCCTCGTCTCCTTCGGCGACTGCGCGGTCACCGGCAACGTCACCGCCATGCGCAACCCGCTGCGGCGCGCGGAGCCCGTCCTGAAGCGCGCCTACATCGAGAACGTGGACGTGAACCCGCGGCGGCCGGCCGACCCCGGCGTCGTCCCCGTCCTCCTCGACCGCGTGCGGCCCGTGCACGAGGTCGTGCCGGTGGACGTCTACCTGCCCGGGTGCCCGCCTTCGGCGGACCTCATCCACTTCGTCCTCGCCGAGCTCGTGGCCGGGCGCACGCCGGACCTCAAGGACCGGCTCAAGTACGGCTAGAGGGAACGCCACTCCATGGGCCAGCGCATCGTCATCGACCCCGTCACCCGCATCGAGGGCCACGCGAAGATCACCCTCCTCCTGGACGACCAGGGCGAGGTGTCCGACGCCCGCTTCCACGTGGTCGAGTTCCGGGGCTTCGAGAAGTTCTGCGAGGGGCGGTCCTTCCGGGAGATGCCCGGCATCACGTCCCGCATCTGCGGCATCTGCCCGGTCAGCCACCTGCTGACGTCGGCCAAGGCCGGGGACGAGCTCCTCGCGGTCGAGATCCCGGAGGGAGCGACGCGGCTCCGGCGCCTCCTCCACTACGGCCAGCTCGTCCAGTCCCACGCCCTCTCGTTCTTCCACCTCTCCTCGCCCGACTTCCTCCTCGGCCACGACAGCGACCCCGCGAAACGGAACGTCATGGGCCTCATCGCGGCGAACCCCGACGTCGCGCGCCGCGGCATCCGCCTGCGCCAGTTCGGCCAGGAGATCATCGAGACCCTGTCCGGCAAGAGGATCCACTCGACGTGGGTCGTCCCGGGCGGCGTCGACGAGCCGCTCACCGCGGCCGGCCGGGAGAGGATCGCGGCCTGGCTGCCGGAGGCCAAGGAGACGATCCAGCGGACGCTCACCTTCTGGAAGCGCGAGATGGACCGCCACCAGGACGAGGCGCGCGTCTTCGGGAACTTCCCCTCGCTCTTCATGGGCCTCGTCACCCCCGACGGCGGCCTCGAGCACTACGACGGGAGGCTCCGCTTCGTGGACGCGACGGGGCAGATCGTCGCCGACCAGCTCCCGACCCAGAGGTTCCACGAGGTGATCGGCGAGGCGGTCGAGCCCTGGACCTACCTCAAGTTCCCCTACTACAAGCCGCTCGGCTACCCGGGCGGCATGTACCGCGTGGGGCCCCTCGCCCGCCTCAACGTGGCCTCGCACTGCGGGACGCCCCTCGCCGACCGCGAGCTCGCCGAGTTCCGCCAGCTCGGCCGGGGAGCCGTCCTCTCCGCCTTCCACTACCACTACGCGCGGCTCGTCGAGATCCTCTACTGCGTCGAGCGGATCGAGGAGCTCCTCGCCCACCCGGACCTCCTCACCCCCCACGTCATGGCCTTCGCCCGCCGCAACCGGTACGAGGGGGTCGGCTGCTGCGAGGCCCCCCGGGGCACCCTCTTCCACCACTACAAGGTGAGGCAGGGCGGGCTCATCAGCTGGGCGAACCTGATCATCGCGACGGGTCAGAACAACCTCGCGATGAACCAGACCGTCCTCCAGATCGCGCGCCACTACGTGAAGGGCGACAAGCTCAAGGAGGGCATGCTGAACCGGGTCGAAGCCGGCATCCGCGCCTACGACCCCTGTCTCAGCTGCTCGACCCACGCCCTGGGCGAGATGCCGCTGCGGGTCGAGCTCGTCGCTGCCGACGGCACGCTGCTCGACGCGGTGGCGCGGGGCTAGCCGTGATGACCGAGATCGACTGCCCGGACGCGGTCCTCGTGATCGCGTGGGGCAACCCCCTGCGCGAGGACGACGCGGTGGCCTGGCACGTCCTGGAGGGCCTGCGGTCGCTGAAGCCGCGGCCGGGCCTCCCCTCCCTCCACCTCCGCCACGCGCACCAGCTCACCCCGGAGATGGCCGAGTGCGTGAGCCGGGCCGCGGGCGTCGTCTTCGTGGACGCCCGACGGGACGGCACCCCGGGCGAGGTCCGGTGCGAGACGATCGCGCCGGAGGCGGGACGGAACCCCCTGGCCCATTCGCTCCGCCCCCAGGGCCTGCTCCTCTACGCCGAGCAGCTCTACGGCCGGGCCCCGCAGGCGGTGGTGCTCGGCATCGCCGGCGAGCGCTTCGGCATCGGCGAGTCGCTCTCCCCCGTCGTCCGCCGCGCAATCCCCCGCGCGATCCGGACGATCCTGCGGCAGGCCAAGGCCTGGGCCCCGGCGGCCGCCGAGACGACACGGCCTTAGGCCGACCAGGGCCGAGCGCGCCCGCAGCCGCGTCGCGGCTCGCAGGTCTCGCGGAGCGACGTCCCGGGGCCGCGCGGGGCCTCGTCTGCTGAGGCGCGTGTCGCAGATGGATCGCCCGGCCAGTTGATCTCTCCCGAGCCGCTTCCTAGACTGACGGACGGCGCTCGCGCCGCGGGGGTGGAATGAAGGGTCCTGAATCGAGTCGTGGGGCCACGTCCGGCTCTTCGGGCGGCGATCGCGGCCCCCGGCTTCTCTCCCGTTCGCCCCGCGTCTGGCGCTCGCCCCTGCTGCCGCCGCTGGCGGTCTTCCTCGCGTCCCTCGCGGTCGCCCTCCGGGCCGCGCTGGGGTGGACCGACGGCCGCCTCGTCTACGCCGTCGACGACGCCTACATCCACATGGCGGTCGCCAGGACGCTGGCGAGCCACGGCGTCTGGGGCTGCACTCCTTTCCACTTCTCGTCGTCGTCCTCGTCGCTGCTGTGGACGTTCGGCCTCGGCGTCGCCTACCGCGCGCTCCAGGTGCACGACTGGACGCCGCTCGTCCTGAACGTGGTCTTCGCCCTCGGGACCCTGGTGGTCGCGGAGGTTTCCCTGACCCGCTTCGGCGCGCCGCCCCTGCTGCGCGCTTCGGCGCTCGTCGGGATCGTCGTCGCGTTCCCCTTCACGGGGATGGTGCTGATCGGGATGGAGCACGTCCTCCACCTCCTCCTGACGATCGCCTTCGCCGCCCTGGCCGCCCTCGGCCTGGTGAGCCCGCCCGAGAGCCCGCGCGCGGGGCGGCGCCTCACGGCCGCGCTCTGCGTCCTGGGCGCTCTGCTCGGCGCGTCCCGCTACGAGGGCTTCTTCCTGATCGGCCTGGCCGGCCTCGCCTTCCTGGCCCGCCGCCAGGTGCTGCGCGCCGTCTCGATCGGCGTCGCGGCTCTCGTGCCGGTCGTGGCGTTCGGCGTCATCTCGACCGCGAACGGCTCCTACTTCCTCCCGAACCCCCTGATGGTCAAGGCCGTCGGCGACAACGCCTCGACGCTCGCCGCGCTCCTGAAGCCGTTCGGCAGCGAGGACCTCGCCTTCCTGCGGAACAACCGCGCGATGCCGATCCTCCTCGGGCTCGGCGTCCTCGGCGCGCTCGGCCAGTGGCGCACGCGACGCGGCCCGTGGCGGCCGCCCGTCCTCTTCCCGCTCCTCCTCGTGGGGATGATCCTGCTGCACGGCCACTTCGTCTTCTCGCCCCTCTACTGGGTGTACCGGTACGACGCCTACCTGGTGGCGTTCGGGGTGTTCGTGGCGGCCGTCGCGCTCGTCGACCTGCCCACGCCGCGGGGCCTTCCGCGCGGCGCCCTGCCGGCTCTCCTCGTGGCCACACTCGTGCCGATCGTCGCCGACGTCCGCGAAGGGCTCTATCCGGACGCGGAGATCGAGGGCGCGCGGGGCACGTACCTCGAGCAGTATCAGACGGCGCAGTTCATCAGGCGCTACTATCCGAGCGCCACCCTGATCGTCAACGACCTCGGCGCCGTCACCTACTACACGGAGGCGCGGATCCTCGACCTCGTCGGTCTGGGCGACCTCGAGCCGCTCGTGATCATGCGGCGCACCGCCTACACCAGCCGCGAGGTCACGGCCTGGACGGCGCCGTACCGGCCGTCGATCGCGATCGTCTCGCTCGGATGGAGCATCGTCGGCCCCCTGATCCCTCCCGAATGGGTCCGGGTGGCCGTGGTCGAGGTTCCCCCGCACGGCCATCGCGTCGGCTACTTCGCCGTCGATCGTGAGGAGCGCTGGACCCTCCGCGCGAGCGTGGCCCAGCACTTCGGGCCGCTCGCCCGGACGCTCGGCTACGGCGTCAGGCTCCGGCGCCCGGAGGTCGTGACCGCCGCCGGGACGCCGGCCGCCGGAGCGGGCAACGAGGAGCCCGCGCCGGCCGAACCGAAGGCCGACGCCGCGGACGCCGCACCGCCGGGCCCCTGAACCCACGACGGCCCCTTCCCCGAAGGGGCGCGCGTCGCGCCCGCAGGGGTCACGGAGTATTGACACGCGCGTCCCGGGACCTGTATAGGTCGCTCCAGCCCCCTGACCGCGGAGTCGATCCCATGCCCAGGAAGCCGCCGCCGGCTGCTCGTGCCGTTGCCGCCCCGACGTCCTACGGCCCCACGCGGCGGGATTTCCTGAAGGGAGCGACCACGGTCGCCGCCGGGGTGGTCGCGGCGCGCGCGGCGGGCGAGGCGACGGATCCCCTTCTCCCCACGATCGCCCTCGGCCCGAGCCGCGTGACCCGCCTCGTCGTCGGAGGCAACCCCCTCTACGGCTACTCGCACTTCAACGAGCAGTACAGCCAGCACATGCTGGAGTGGTTCACCGACGAGCGCGTGGTGAGCTTCCTTCTCGACTGCGAGAGGGCCGGGATCAACACGTGGCAGTCCAACTACGACGCGCGCGTCCCCCGGCAGTTCCCCCGCATCCGGGAGGCGGGGTGCAGGATCCAGTGGGTCTGCCTCGCCGCCTCCTGGGACGTGGACCCGGACGCCCCCCGCACGCCCCGGGGGATCCTCGACGGCATGCTGAAGTGCGCGGACGTCGTCTCCCGGCTCAAGCCCGTCGGCATCGCCCATCACGGCTGGGCAACCGATCTCCTGTTTCGGGAAGGCAAGCTCGACCTCGTCAAGACCTTCGTCGACAAGGTGCACGACCTGGGGATCCCGGCCGGGATCTCCACCCACAACCCCGCGATCCTCGAGGCCCTCGAGGACAAGGCCTGGCCGAACGACTTCTACATGGCCTCGCTCCACTATCTCTCGCGCCGGCCCGAGGAGTACCGGAAGGAGCTGGGCGTCGTGCCCGTGGGAGAGACCTACCTCTCCGACGACCCGGCGAGAATGTGCCGCGTCGTGCGCCAGGTCCGCAAGCCCTGCCTCGTCTACAAGGTGCTCGCGGCCGGACGGAGGTGCGGCTCTCCGGAGGAGATCCGGCACGCCTTCGAGTTCGCCTACGGAAGCATCAAGCCCGTCGACGCGGCCATCGTCGGGATGTACCCCCGGTTCTCGGACCAGATCGCCGAGAACACGCGTCTCGTGCGGGGAATCCTGAAGGCCTGAGGCCGGCCGGCCCGCGCGCACTCCGGGAGCCGTCTCGAGGCTTCCGAGTTAAGATGCCCGAAACCCCTGCCGTCCGTGGAGGGCGCCTTCTCGCCGATGCACGCCCCTCGACGGCCGCCCGCGGGTCGAGGAGAGCATGCGAATCGACACGGCCGGCTCCCGCCGGGGAGCAGTTCTCGTGATGGGGATGATCGGGCTGGCCGCGGCTCCCGCATGCGGGTCGGACTGGCCGCAGTTCGACCTCGACGCCAGGCACAGCGGCGCGAGCCTGCAGGAGACGATCATCCACCGCGGCAACGTCGCGACGCTCCACGTCCTCTGGAACGTCGCCCTGCCCTCCGTCGCCGACGGGGCTCCGGCGTTCCTGCCGGGAGTTGCGACGCCGCTCGGGAGGAAGGACCTGCTCTTCCTCGGCACGAAGGACGGGCGCATCCTCGCCATCGACGCGGCGAACGGCGGGATCGTGTGGGCGAAGCGCCCGTCCACCGGACCGAACTACACCACCTCCTCGCCGGCCCTCGATCCGAGCCGCCTCTACGTCTACGCCTACGCGCTCGAGGGCAAGGTCCACAAGTACCTCGTGGGCGACGGCACGGAGGTCACGACGGGCGGCTGGCCCGAGCTCGCCACGCTCAAGCCCGACGTCGAGAAGGGCTCGTCCGCTCTCTCCGTCGTGACGACGGTGGGCGGCAAGAGCTACCTCTACGTGACGAACGGGGGCTACCCGGGGGACGCCGGCGACTACCAGGGCCACGTCACCGCGATCGACCTCGCCACCGGCGCGCAGAGGGTCTTCGACGCCGACTGCAGCGACCAGACGGTCCACTTCGTCGAAGGCGGCTCGCCGGACTGCGCCCACGTCCAGAGCGCGATCTGGGCGCGGGCCGGAGTCGTCTACGACTCCGACAACGACCGGATCTTCATGGCGACCGGGAACGGCGACTTCGACGGCAACGTCGCCGGGCACTTCGACTGGGGGGACAGCGTCTTCGCCCTGCACCCCGACGGGACGGGAAACGGCCTCGGCCAGCCGGTCGACAGCTACACCCCGACCGAGTTCCAGCAGCTCCAGGACGCCGACGCCGACCTCGGCAGCACGGCCCCCGCGATCCTGCCCGTCCTGCCCGGCAGCAAGGTCCCCCACCTCGGGGTTCAGAGCGGGAAGGACGCCAAGGTCCGCCTGCTCGACCTCGACAACCTGAGCGGAGCCGGAGGGCCGGGCCACGTCGGCGGCGAGCTGCAGAAGATCGACGTGCCGCAGGGCGGCGAAGTGCTCACGGCACCCGGCGTCTGGTCGAACCCGGCGGACGGCGGCGCCTGGGTGCTCATCGCCAACGGCAACGGCCTCTCGGGCCTCGAGGCGACCGTGGACGGGCTGGGCAACCCCTCGCTGTCGGCGAAGTGGACCGACGCGAACGGCGGCACCTCCCCCATCGTGGCGAACGGGATCCTGTACTACGCGAGCTTCTCCGGCCTGCGGGCGCTCGACCCGACGACGGGCGGCCTGCTCTGGAGCGACGCCGGCATCGGGGGCATCCATTGGGAGAGCCCGATCGTCGTGAACGGCCGCCTGTACGTGACCGACGAGGGCGGCCGGCTCTGGGCCTACGCCCCCGACCCGGCGGCAGCCGCCGCCTTCTTCACCGTGCCGCCCTGCCGGGTCGCGGACACCCGCAACCCGAACGGCCCGTTCGGCGGGCCGGCCCTCCAGGGAAGCGGCGCGCGGCGCCTCTTCGCCGTCGCGGGCAGGTGCTCGATCCCGGCGAGCGCCTCCGCGGTGGCGGTGAACGTCACGGTCGTCTCCCCGTCCGGCCCCGGCAACCTGCGCGTCGGGCCGGCGAGCTTCGCTTCGCCCACCTCGACGATCAACTTCGCGGCCGGGGTGACCCGCGCCAACGACGCCGTGCTCGGCCTCACCGGCTTCCCGCTCGGCAGCGTGTGGGTGGAGACGGACATCTTCCCGGGCACCACCCACTTCGTGCTCGACGTCACCGGCTACTTCCAGTAGCCGCGGTCACTCCGCCCGGTCGACGCGCGCGGCGCTCCGGGGGTCGCGCTCCGCGCGGACCGCAGGCGGCAGGGCGGGTGCGGAAGGCTCCGCCTTGGGGGAAGGAGCCCGGGCCAGGATCGCGCCGGGCGAGGGCAGGTCGGTCTCGCGCCAGCCGCCGCCGAGCGCCCCGAGGAGGGAGACGCTCGCCGTCATCCGCCGCGTCAGGAGCTGGACCGCCGTCCGCTCGTTGGAGAGGGCCGCGCTCTGGGCGGTGACGACCTCGAGGTACGTGGTGATGCCCGCCTGGTAGCGGTTCTTCGACAGGGCGAGGAGGTGCTCGGCCGCGGCCACGGCCTTGGCCTGCTGGTCCGCCTCCTGGGCGAGGATCCTGAGCGCGGCGAGCCCGTCCTCGACCTCCTGGAAGGCGCCCAGCACGCTCTCGCGGTAGGCCGCCACGGTCGCGTCGTAGGCGGCCACGGCCTGGGCGCTCGCCGCCCTCCGCTTGCCGCCTTCGAAGAGGGTCTCGGCCAGGCTGCCCCCGAGGGACCAGAAACGGTTGGGAAGGGAGAAGAGGCCCGACAACGCCGTGCCCTGGAACCCGCCCGACGCGGACAGGCCGAGGGTGGGGAAGAACGCGGCCTTCGCGACGCCGATGCCGGCGTTGGCCGCCGCGACGCGGCGCTCGGCGACCGCGAGGTCGGGCCGCCTCTCGAGCAGCTCCGAGGGCACCACGAGCGGGATCGGGGGAGGCTGCACGACGACCTCCTCCGGGGGGAGCGAGAGCTCCGCGGGCGGCCGGCCGACGAGGACCGCGATCGCGTGCTCGACCTGGGCCCGCGCGACCTGCAGGTCGATCGCCTGGGCGCGCGTCGTCTCGAGCAGCGTCTCCGCCTGGGCCACGTCGACGCCGGAAACGACGCCCTGCTTGTAGCGGTTGGTGGTGATGCTCAGCGCGAGCTCGTCGGCCTTCACCGTCGTGTCCAGGAGGCGGGTCTCCGCGTCGAGACCGCGGAGGGTGAAGTAGTCGACGGCGAGCTCCGCGTGCATGGCCAGGCGCACCGACTCGAGGTCGGCCGCGCTCGCCTGGGCGCTCGCGACGCTGGCCTCCACCGTCCGGCGGACCCGGCCGAAGAGGTCCGGCGCCCACGAGAGCTCGCCGGAGAGGGCGACCGTCGAGATGGCCGGGGGAGGGCCGTTCGCCGGGGCGGCGGCGCGGTTCGTGACCCCGCTCGACCGCGTGCCGCTCGCGCCCACGTCGGCCACCGGGAAGAGGTCGGCTCGGGCGAGGCGGACGCCGGCGCGGGCGGCCCGGAACTGGGCCTCGGCCTGGGCGATCGTCTGGTTCGAGACCGCGACCTGCTCCTCCAGGGCGTCGAGCCCCGGGTCGCCGAAGATCTTCCACCACTTGCCGCGGTCCGCCTCGTCCGCCGGCTCGGCGGTCTTCCACCCGCCTCCGGCCGGAGCGGGCTCGCCCGCGGCCTCCTTGAAGGCGCTCGGGACGGGAGCGGCCGGCCGCTTGTAGTTCGGGCCCAGCACGCAGGCCGTCGACGACAGGGCGAGGCAGGCGACGAGGGCGCGGCGGGGCATCAGGCTCCTTCCGGGGTGGGCTCGGCCCGGCGCAGGAGCCGGCGACGGACCTCCTGCCACCGGAGCCGGAAGCGGTCGAGGTACAGGTACACGACCGGCGTCGTGTAGAGCGTGAGCATCTGGCTGAAGACGAGGCCGCCCACGATGGCGATGCCGAGGGGCCGGCGCAGCTCGGAGCCCGTCCCGCCTCCGATCGCGAGGGGCAGCCCGCCCAGGAGGGCGGCCATCGTGGTCATCGTGATCGGCCGGAAGCGGAGCAGGCAGGCCTGGAAGATCGCCTGCTCCGGCCCCTTGCCCTCCCGGCGCTCGGCCTCGATCGCGAAGTCGATCATCAGGATCGCGTTCTTCTTGACGATCCCGATGAGGAGGATGATCCCGATGAGGGCGATGACGGAGAGCTCGGTGCGGAAGGCCAGGAGGGCGAGGAGCGCGCCCACGCCGGCCGAGGGCAGGGTGGAGAGGATCGTGACCGGGTGGATCAGGCTCTCGTACAGCACCCCGAGGACGATGTACACCGCGAGGAGCGCGGCGGCGATGAGGATGGGCTCGTTGGCGAGGGAGGCCTGGAAGGCCTGGGCGGTGCCCTGGAAGCTGCCCCGGATGCTGGCCGGAAGGTGGATCTCGGCCTCCGCGGCCTTGATCGCGTCGACCGCGGTGCCGAGGGCCACCCCGACCGGGAGGTTGAACGAGATCGTGACGGAGGGGAACTGCCCCTGGTGGTTCACCTGGAGAGGGGCGGTCCGCGGCTCGTAGCGGGTGAACGCGGCGAGCGGCACCACGCCGCCGTCCTTCGCCGGGAGGTAGACGTACCGCAGGCCCTCGGGGCTCTGCCAGAACCGGGGGTCGACCTCCATCACCACGTGGTACTGGTTGAGCTGGGTGTACATCGTCGAGACCTGCCGCTGGCCGAAGGCGTCGTAGAGGGTGTTGTCGATCGCCTGGGGGGTGACCCCGAGGCGGGAGGCGGTGGCGCGGTCGATGGTGAGCGAGGCCTGGAGCCCCCGGTTCTGCTGGTCGCTGTTGACGTCGGCGAGCTCGTGGAGCTTCCGCAGCCGCTCGTAGACCCGGGGGGCCCACTGGAAGAGCTCCTCGGGGTCGTCGCCCTGGAGCGTGTACTGGTACTGGGCGGCGCCGAAGCGGCCGCCGACGCGGACGTCCTGGACCGCTTGCAGGTAGAGCGTCGCCCCCGGGACGTGGGCGAGCTTGCCGCGCAGCCGGCCGATCACCTGGTCGATGGTGACGTCCCGCTGCTCCCTGGGCTTCAGGGCGGCGAAGAAGCGGCCGGTGTTCGCGGAGCCGCCCAGGAACCCTGCCCCGCTCTCGATCGCGGGATCCTGCATGACGACCCGCATGAACTCGGCGAGCTTCGGCTGCATCGACTGGAAGGAGCTGTCCTGGTCGGCCACGATGGAGCCGTTCATCCGCCCGGTGTCCTGCTGGGGGAAGAAGCCCTTGGGGATCTTGACGTACAGGAAGACGGTGGCGGCCATCGTGGCCAGGGTCACCGCCATGGTCAGCGGCTGGTGCCGCAGGACCCAGCCGAGGGACCGCTCGTAGAGATCGAGGATCCGCGCGAAGCCGCGCTCGCTCGCCCGGTAGACGCGTCCGCGCTTCTCCTCGTCGTGGGGCCGGAGGAGGCGCGCGCACATCATGGGGGTGGCGGTCAGGGACACCACCAGCGAGACGGCGATGGCCACGGAGAGGGTCACCGCGAACTCGCGGAAGAGGCGCCCGACGATGCCCCCCATGAGCAGGATCGGGATGAAGACCGCGACCAGGGAGATGCTGATCGAGACGACGGTGAAGCCGATCTCCCGGGCGCCGACGAGGGCCGCCTCCATCGGCGGCATGCCCGACTCCAGATGCCGGGTGATGTTCTCGATGACGACGATCGCGTCGTCCACCACGAACCCCGTCGCCACCGTGAGGGCCATGAGCGAGAGGTTGTCGATGCTGTAGCCGAGGAGGTACATCACCCCGAAGGTGCCGACGAGGGAGATGGGGACGGCGACGCTCGGGATGAAGGTCGAGCGCACGCTGCGCAGGAACACGAAGACGACGAGGATGACGAGGACGATCGCGATGACGAGGGTGATCTCCACGTCCCGGACCGAGGCGCGGACGGTCCGGGTGGCGTCGATGAGGACCGACAGCCTGATCGTCGGCGGGACCATGGCCTGGAGCTGGGGCAGGGCGGCCTTGATCCCGTCGACGGTCTCGATGATGTTGGCCCCCGGCTGCCGGAAGATGATGAGGATCACCGCCGGCTTGCCGTTGGCCACGCCCGCGGTGCGGACGTCCTCCACCGAGTCGGAGACCCGGGCGACGTCGGCGAGGCGCAGGGCCGCCCCGTTGCGGTAGCTGACCACGAGCGGCTCGTACTCCGCCGCCTTCAGGAGCTGGTCGTTGGTGGCGATCGACCACGTCCGGTCCGGGTCCGAGACCTCCCCCTTCGGCCGGTTGGCGTTGGCCGAGGCGAGGACGGCGCGGACGTCCTCGAGCCCGAGGCCGTTGTTGTTGAGCGCGGTCGGATTCAGGTCCACCCGGACCGCCGGCAGCGCGCCCCCGCCCACGATGACCTGGCCCACTCCGGGCACCTGGGCGAGCTTCTGCTGCAGGATCGAGGCGCCGATGTCGTACATCCGCGCCCGCTCGACCACGTCCGAGGTCAAGGCGAGGAGCATGATCGGCGCGTCGGCCGGGTTCACCTTCCGGTACCACGGGTTGTTCGGCAGGTTGGCCGGGAGCTGGCCGCGCGCGGCGTTGATGGCGGCCTGGACGTCGCGGGCGGCGGCGTCGATGTTGCGGCTGAGGTCGAACTGCATCGTGATGTTCGTCGAGCCGAGGGCGCTCGTCGAGGTCATCTCGGTGACCCCGGCGATGCGCCCGAACTGGCGCTCGAGCGGCGTCGCCACCGAGGAGGCCATCGTCTCCGGGCTCGCTCCCGGGAGACCGGCCTGCACGCTGATCGTCGGGAACTCGACCTGGGGGAGGGGCGAGACGGGCAGGAAACTGTAGCCGACCGCGCCCGCGAGGGCGATGCCGATGGTCAGGAGCGTCGTGGCCACCGGCCGGTGGATGAACGGCGAGGAGAGGGACGAGGCCCTCATGCGCCCGCCGCCGGCCGGAGCTCCGCCGCCGGCCCGGCCCGCTTCGTGGCCTCCCGACCCGCGACCCGCTGGGCCAGACGGTCGAAGGCGAGGTAGATCACCGGGGTCGTGTAGAGGGTCAGCATCTGGCTGAAGATCAGCCCGCCCACGATGGCGATGCCCAGCGGGCGGCGCAGCTCGGAGCCGATGCCGGAGCCGAGGGCGAGGGGGATGCCCGCGAAGAGGGCGGCCATCGTCGTCATCAGGATCGGCCGGAAGCGGAGGAGCGCGGCCTGGTAGATGGCCTCCGGGCCCGGGAGCCCCTGCTTCCTCTGCGCGTCGAGAGCGAAGTCGATCATCATGATCGCGTTCTTCTCCACGATCCCGATGAGGAGGATGATGCCGATGAGGGCGATCACCGAGAAGTCGGTGCGGCAGATCATGAGCGACAGCAGCGCCCCCACCCCGGCCGAGGGGAGGGTGGAGAGGATCGTGACCGGGTGCACGTAGCTCTCGTAGAGGACGCCGAGGAGGATGTAGACGGTGACGATCGCGGCCAGGATCAGGAAGGGCGTGTTCACGAGCGAGGCCCGGAACGCCTGGGCGGTGCCCTGGAAGCCGTGCTGGATGCTGGCCGGAAGCCCCAGGTCGACGCGCGCCCGCTCGACCGCGCTCACCGCGTCGCCGAGCGAGGCGCCGGGGGCGAGGTTGAACGAGACGGTGACGGCGGGGAACTGCCCCTGGTGGTTGACGGCGAGGGGGGCGTTGGAGAGCTCGACGTTCGTGAACGAGGAGAGGGGCACCGCGCCGCCGCCGCTCGAGCGGAGGTAGACGCTCCCCAGGTCCGAGGGCCGGCGCTGGAAGGAAGGCTGCGACTCCAGCACCACGCGGTACTGGTTGAGCTCGGTGAACATCGTCGAGATCTGGCGCTGCCCGAAGCTGTCGTAGAGCGCGTCGTCCAGCATCTGCGGAGTGATGCCGAGCCTCGACGCGGTCGTCCGGTCGAGGACCACCCGGGCCGAGAGGCCCTCCGTCTGCTGGTCGCTCGCGACGTCGCGCAGCTCGGGGAGCTGCTGCAGCCTCCTCACGAAGCGCGGCGCCCAGAGGGCGAGCTCGCGGGCGTCGGGGTCCTCGAGGCTGTACTGGAACTGGGTGCGGCTCACCCGGTCCTCCACGGTCAGGTCCTGCACCGGCTGCATGAAGAGCGTCACCCCCTCGACCTTCGCCAGCTCGGGCTGCAGCCTTCGGATGATGTCGGTCGCGCTCGCCCCCCGCTCCTCCAGGGGCTTCAGGTTGATCTGGATCCGCCCGCTGTTCATCGTGGTGTTCACGCCGTCGATGCCGATGAACGAGGAGAGGCTCTCGACCGCCGGGTCCCGGAGGATCACCCGGGCGAGGGCCTGCTGCCTTTCGGCCATGGCCGGGAACGAGATCGTCTGGGGGGCTTCCGAGATGCCGAGGATCACCCCGGTGTCCTGGACGGGGAAGAACCCCTTCGGGACGATCACGTACAGGAGGACGGTCAGCACGAGCGTCGCCAACGCCACCGCGAGCGTCGCCTTCTGGCGCTGGAGCACCCAGCCGAGCGTCCGGCCGTAGGCGGCGATCACCCGGTCGAACGCGTCCTCCGACACGCGGTAGAAGCGGCTCTGCTCCGAGGGCGGCCGGTGGCGCAGGAGCCGGGCGCACATCATGGGGGTGAGGGTCAGGGAGACGACGGCCGAGATCAGGATCGTCACCGAGAGGGTGACCGCGAACTCCCGGAAGAGGCGTCCCACCACGTCGCCCATGAAGAGGAGGGGGATGAGCACCGCGATGAGGGACACGGTCAGGGAGAGGATCGTGAACCCGATCTGCTTCGATCCCTGGAGGGCGGCCTCCAGCGGCTCGACCCCCTCCTCGATGTAGCGCGAGATGTTCTCGATCATCACGATCGCGTCGTCGACCACGAAGCCGGTCGAGATCGTGAGCGCCATGAGGGTGAGGTTGTTCAGGCTGAAGCCGAGCAGGTACATGGCCCCGAACGTGCCCACGAGGGAGAGGGGGACGGCGACACTCGGGATCACCGTCCCCGCCGCGGTACGCAGGAACAGGAAGATGACCATGACCACGAGGGCGATCGTGAGCATCAGCTCGAACTCGACGTCCTCCACCGAGGCCCGGATCGTGATCGTGCGGTCGGTGAGGACCTTCACCTTCACCGCCGCCGGCAGCGAGGCCCGGAGCTGGGGAAGGAGGGCCTTCACCCGGTCGACGACGGCGATGATGTTCGCCCCGGGCTGCCTCTGGATGTTCACGATGACGGCCGGGGTCCTGTCCATCCACGCCGCCTGACGCACGTTCTCGGTGTCGTCGATCACGCTGGCGAGGTCGGACAGGAGGACGGGCGCGCCGTTGCGGTAGGCGACGACGAGGGGACGGTATTCGGCGCTCGCCAGGAGCTGGTCGTTCGCCTGGATCGTGTAGGACTGGCGCGCGCCGTCGAAGGCCCCCTTGGCCTGGTTGACGTTCGCCTGCGTGACCGCGGCCCGGACGTCCTCCATGGTCAGCCCGTAGGACGCGAGGGCGGTGGGGTTCACCTGGACCCGGACCGCGGGCTTCTGGCCCCCGCTGATGCTGACGAGGCCCACCCCGGGGAGCTGGGAGATCTTCTGGGAGAAGCGGGTGTCGGCGAAGTCCTCCACCTTCGACAGGGGGAGGGTGTCCGAGGTCAGGGCCAGGGTGAGGATCGGGGCGTCGGCGGGGTTGATCTTGCTGTAGATGGGCGGGTTGGGCAGGTCGCGCGGGAGGTAGGTGCCGGCGGCGTTGATCGCCGCCTGCACCTCCTGCTCGGCGACGTCGATGTTCAGGTCGAGGACGAACTGGAGGGTGATGAGCGAGCTCCCGGCCGAGCTGCTGGAGGTCATCTCGTTGAGGCCGGGCATCTGCCCGAACTGCCGCTCGAGGGGGGCGGTGACCGCGGAGGCGATGACCTCCGGGCTCGCCCCCGGGTAGAAGGTGACCACCTGGATGGTCGGGTAGTCCACCTGCGGGAGGGCCGAGACCGGAAGCTGCTTGAAGCCGATGAGTCCGGCGATGAGCAGCCCCGCCATCAGGAGCGAGGTCGCGATCGGCCGCAGGATGAAGGGGCGCGACGGGTTCATGAGGCCGGCTTCCGGGCGCCGCCCTCCTTGGCGAGCGCGACCGGCGTCCCCGACTGGAGCTTGTCCACCCCGTCGATGACCACAACGTCTCCCGGCGCTACGCCCTGGCGGACCGCGGAGTCGTCGCCTTCCGTCAGCTGCACATCGACGCTGCGCATCTCGACCGTGGAGTCGGCCTTCACCACGTAGACGTAGGTCGACTGGGGACTGCGCTGGAGGGCCGCGGTCGGGATGAGGACGGCCTGGTGCAGGGTGTCGACGAGCAGCCGGGCGTTCACGAACTGGTTCGGGTAGAGGGCGAAGTCCTCGTTGGGGAAGACGGCCTTGATGCGGACGGTGCCGGTCGTCTGGTCGATCTGGTTGTCGATGGCGAGCAAGGACCCGGTGGCCAGCCGCTTCTTCATGTCCCGGTCCCACGCCTCGACCACGAGGTGGCGCCCCGCCTTCGTCTGCTGGATGATCGGCTGGAGGTGGTCGGCGGCGATCGTGAACACGACCGCGATCGGCTGCTCCTCGGTGATGACGAGCAGGCCGTTCTGGTCCGAGGCGTGCACCATGTTGCCGGGATCCACGAGACGAAGGCCGACGACGCCGGACAGCGGAGCGACGATCCGGCTGTAGGTGAGGTTCAGCTTCGCGCTCTCCACCTGCGCCCGGTCGCTCTTGATGGCGGCCTCGAGCTGGTCCACCGTCGCGACCTGGGTGTCGAGCTGCTGGCGGGGGACGGAGTCCTGCTCGACGAGGACCTTGTACCGCTCGAGGTCGACCTTCGCGTTCTTGAGCCCCGCTTCG
Organism: Vicinamibacteria bacterium; assembly: GCA_035577965.1. GTDB lineage: Bacteria > Acidobacteriota > Vicinamibacteria > Fen-336 > Fen-336 > DATBSL01. Next base: position 83,332 of record DATJYX010000002.1, read on the forward strand.
TCCCGGGCGAGCTGTCCCTCCGCCTGGAGGAGCTGGACCTGGAACGGGCGGGGGTCGATCTGGGCCAGCAGGTCGCCGGCGTGGACGAACTGCCCCTCCCGGTAGGCGACGCTCACCAGCTCGCCGTCCACGCGGCTCCGCACCGTCACGGTCCGGATCGGCGTGACCGTCCCGAGACCCGTCTGGTAGACGCCGAGGTCGCCGTTCCGGGCCGTGGCGGCCACGACGGGCACCGCGCGCGGGCCGGCCCCTCGCGACGGACCGGCGGCCGTCTGTGCGCGCATCCCCCTCGAGAGCACGAGGGTCGCCACGACGGCCATGCCGGCCAGGGTCAGGAGCCAGAGCCACCACCGCCGCGGGGCCGATCCGGGGACGCCGGGCATGTCTTGAACTGTCGTGGGATCCGCCATTCCGCCCTCCGTCACCTCATTCGTAGCAGCATACCTCCGCCGACCGGCGGTCGCGGTGTTAGGAATGTCAAGTCGCGTGGCGGCAGTCGTCCTTCGAGCGGCGGCGGCCGGCAAGGGGCGGGGCGGAGCGCGACGCCTGAGAAAGCCCGAGCCGGAATCTCAACGACCTCCGCTTCGGGCGGCCGTCATCCGCCCGGCCGTCGGAGGGAAGAGTCTTATGGCCCACTCGTCGACCGACTCGACTGGCCGCCGGCCCTCCGTCGGGGCGCCGAGGTGTCGAGGTTCTCAGCAGTGGCTGTTGAGATCAACAACGCCCCGGCAAGTCTTCGTAGCTGAGCAAGTTCGGCGTGTCCCCTCGGCGATGCTCATGGCGTGCGTCGTGGAACTCAACACTCCACCCGCGGATTGCCGAGGTTCGCCACATGGTCGTTGTCTCACGCCTTCAATAGGTTACGAGCCTCTCAACAGTCGGTGAGGCCAATCGGCCCCCGTCTTGCACGAAGAAGTGGGCGGAGGTGCGGTCATGACCGTCTTGCTCGTGCTCGCTTTCTTCGCCGCGCTCGTCACGATGGACTACGTCGTGACGCGGCGGCGCGCCGCCCGGGAGTCCAGGGCCCTCGCCGCCGCCGCGATCCCCCCGATCGAGCCTGCCTGGGTGGCGGGCTACCAGATGCCGGAGACGCTCTACTACCACCGCGGCCATACGTGGGCCCGCCCGCTGGACGCGCACACGGTGGTCGTCGGCGTCGACGACTTCGCCCGCCGGCTGATCGGTCCCGCGGCCACGGTCAAGGCCCCGGCCCGCGGCGACTGGGTTCACCAGGGCGGGAACGGGTTCGCCATGAAGCTCGACGGCAAGTCGGCCGAGCTCGTCTCGCCCGTCGAGGGCGAGGTCGTGGAGGTCAACCCCGAGCTGGCCGGCAGGCCCGGCCTCGCCGCCGAGGACCCCTACGGCCGCGGCTGGGTGCTGAAGGTGAAGGCCCCCAACCTCGCCCACAACCTCCGCAACCTCCTCTCGGGCCGCCTCGCCCGCAAGTGGATGGAGGACAGCCGCGAAGCCCTCGAGCTGCGCCTCATGGCGTTCTCGGGCTCGGTGCTGCAGGACGGCGGCGAGCCGGCGTCCGACCTCGGACACCACCTCCCGAAGGCGGACTGGGACCGCCTCGTCCACGAGTTCCTGCTCACGTAGCCCCTCCGGGGCCGAGGAGACCCTCCATGGCTTACCTGCCCAACCCGAAGTCGCGGGCCCTGCTCTTCGACGTCACCCGCTGCATCGGCTGCCACGCGTGCGCCAAGGCGTGCAAGGAGTCGCACGGATTCCCGGGCTCGGGGGACGAGACGGAACTCGACGCCACGACCTACACCGTGGTCCTCGACGAGGGGAACGACCGCTACCTCCGCCGCATGTGCCAGCACTGCGCGGACCCGAGCTGCGCGAGCGCCTGCCCGGTCGGCGCCTTCACCAAGACCGAGCTCGGCCCGGTCGTGTACGACGGCTCGAGGTGCCTCGGCTGCCGGTACTGCATGGTCGCCTGCCCCTTCAACGTCCCCCGCTACGAGTGGTCGAAGCCGGTGCCCGTCGTCCGCAAGTGCGACGGCTGCTTCACCCGGCAGAGGGAGGGCAAGCCCACCGCCTGCACCGAGGCCTGCCCGGCCGAGGCGACGGTCGGCGGCACCCGCGAGGAGCTCCTGGCCGAGGCGAAGAAGCGCATCGCGGAGAACCCCGGCGCCTACTACGCCGGAGTCTACGGCGAGCACGAGGTCGGGGGCACGAACGTGCTCATCCTGTCCCCGGTCCCCTTCGAGCAGCTGGGTCTGAAGACAGGCCTCGGCACCCGGCCCCTCCCGAATCTCACCTGGGCGGCCCTCTCCAAGATCCCGAAGGTCGTGGGCTTCGGCTGCGTGGGCCTCTCCGCCATCTACTGGATCACCCACCGGCGCCAGGAAGTCGCGGCGGCCGAGCGGGCGCGCGAGGAGTGACGACCATGCGACGCAACGAACGCTTCCGGCCCGGCTTCTGGACCTCCTTCTTCGGAGTCGTCCTCGCCGCGGGCGCGGCCGTCACCGTGCTCCGCTACTGGAAGGGCCTCGGGGCGGTGACGAACCTCTCCGACCGCTTCCCCTGGGGGCTGTGGGTGGGCTTCGACGTGCTGTGCGGCGTCGGCCTCGCCGCGGGCGGCTTCACGATCACGACCGCGGTCTACGTCTTCAACCTGAAGCGCTTCAAGCCCATCGTGCGCCCGACCATCATCACCGCCTTCCTGGGCTACATCCTGGTCGCGGTGGGGCTCATGTACGACCTCGGCAAGCCCTGGAACATCTGGCACCCGATCGTGATGTGGAACCCGCGCTCGCCGATGTTCGAGGTGTCGTGGTGCGTGATGCTCTACCTCACCGTCCTCGCCCTCGAGTTCTCGGGGATGGTCTTCGAGCGGCTGGGCTGGACGCGGGCCGTGCGGGCCCAGCACGCCGCCATCGTGCCCCTCGTGATCGCAGGCGCGATCATCTCGACCCTGCACCAGTCCTCCCTCGGCACCTTCTACCTGATCACCCCCGGCAAGCTGCACCCGCTCTGGTACACGCCGCTCCTGCCCTGGATGTTCTACCTCTCGGCGATCGCCGGAGGCCTCGCCATGATGATCGTCGAGTCGCGGCTCTCCTCGCGCGCCCTCGGGCGGGGGCTGGAGATGCCGCTCCTCCAGTCGATCGGCAAGGCCCTCTTCGCCGCCCTCGGCGTCTACGCGGCGGCCCGCTTCGCGGACATGGCGGCGCGGGGCGTGCTGGCCGAGGCGGTCTCCGCGAGCCGGGAGGCCCGCTTCTTCCAGCTCGAGCTTGCGATCGGGGTTATCCTCCCGATGGCGCTCCTGGCCCTGCCGGCCGTGCGACGGAACTCCGGGCGCCTCTACGGGGCCGCCCTCCTCGTCGTGGCCGGATTCGTCGTGAACCGCTTGAACGTGAGCATCACGGGGCTCGAGGGGGCGCAGGGCGGCCACTACGTGCCCACGATCGCGGAGGGGATCGTCACGCTCATGCTGGTCGGGATCGGGATCGCGGCCTTCTCCCTCGCCGTCCGCTTCCTCCCCGTGATGGAGGAGATCGAGGAGCCGGAGGCGGTCGAGGCGCCCGTCCCGCGGCCGGCCGGCGTGCTGGCCCCCGTCCCGGTGAGGAGCTAGAAACGCCCCTTCAGACCGCCACCTCCGTCGCGAGGCGCCTCCGGCCCTGGAGGCGCCTCGCCGTCCGCATGGGCCTCGGGCTCGGGCTCGGGGCGGCGGCCATCCTCTGGCTGGCCGACCAGCTGAGCCTCGAGCGCCAGCGCGCGCAGCTCGAGGACCTGGTCGGCCTCTCCGCCGACCGCGTGGCGGAGACCATCCACCGCGCGGCCCACGACGGGATGCTGCGGAACGACGCGGACGGCGTGCGGCGCATCATCGAGAACATCGGGGCCCAGGCCGGCATCGACCGCGTCCGCATCTACAACAAGGAGGGGCGCGTCCGGGTGTCCTCGGTCGCGGCCGAGGAGGGATCCCTCGTCGACAAGCGCTCCGACGAGTGCATCGCCTGCCACGCGGGGGCGCAGCCGCGGGCGGGCCTGGAGCGGAAGGACCGCATCCGGATGCTGCCCGCGGCGGGCGGCGGGCGCGTGCTCGGCATCATCACGCCCATCTACAACGAGCCCAAGTGCGCCTCCTGCCACGTCCACCCCGCCTCCCAGCGCGTGCTCGGCATCCTCGACGTCCGGCTCTCGATGGCCCAGGCGGACGCCGCCCTCGCCACCTCCGAGCGGCAGATGCAGTACGGCCTCTTCGCCACCGGCCTCGCGGTGCTCCTCCTGAGCTTCGTGATGCTGTGGGCCCTCGTCCTCCGGCCGGTCCGCCGCCTGCGAACCGCCATCGGGCGGGCGGGAGAAGGCGATCTCCAGGCGCGGGTGCCGGTCCGCTCGACGGACGAGATGGGGGAGCTCGCCCGCTCCTGGAACCAGATGACCGGCGACCTCCAGCGGGCCCGCGGCGAGCTCGAGGGCCTGAACCGCACGCTCGAGGAGCGCGTCCAGGAGAAGACCCGGCAGCTCGAGCACACCCACCACCAGATGGTGCTCGTCGAGAAGATGGCCTCGCTCGGCAAGCTGGCCGCGGTCGTGGCCCACGAGATCAACAACCCGCTCGCCGGGATGAGGACCTACGCCCGGCTCCTGCGCCGGCAGTTCGCGGCCGGGGCCTCCGCCCCTCCGAGCCCGGAGCAGGCCGCGGAGACCGACCGCATCCTGCAGATGGTGGACGGCGAAGCCGGCCGCTGCGGCGACATCGTCCGGAACCTGCTGGCCTTCAGCCGCCAGTCGGGGGCGCGCTTTGCCGAGGAGGACCTGGGCCCGGTCTTGGAGCGGTGCCGGATGCTCCTCAAGCACCAGGCCGAGATGCTGGGGGTGACCCTCGAGGCGCGCGCCGCGGCGGACCTGCCGAAGGTCGTCTGCGACGCCTCGCAGGTCCAGCAGATGATCCTCGCCCTCGCCATGAACGCGCTCGAGGCGACGCCCCCCGAGGGACGGGTCGGGATCGAGGCCGCCCGCGACGGCGACGGCGTGCGGCTCGTCGTCGCCGACACCGGCGGGGGCATCCCGCAGGAGCACCTCGACCGCATCTTCGAGCCGTTCTTCACGACGAAGGAGGCGGGCAAGGGCGTGGGCCTCGGCCTCGCCGTCGTGTACGGCATCGTCGAACGGCACCACGGGCGGGTCGAGGTCCAGTCGGAGCCGGGCCGGGGCACGACCTTCACCGTCCACCTGCCGGCGCGCCAGCCGGAGGAGCGTCCGTCGCCGGGAGCGGAGGGCGAGGGTGCCTCCCCCGTGGGAGACTAGGGCCATGAGCGCGACCACCGGCGCGGCTCCCGGCACGCTGCGGATCCTGATCGTGGACGACGAGACGATCGTGCGCGACTCGCTCGGGGCCTGGTTCCGGCAGGACGGGCACCGGGTGGACGTGGCGGAGAGCGCCAAGGAGGCCCTGCGCCTCGTCACCGCGAGCCGCTACGACATGGCCTTCCTCGACATCAAGATGCCCGGGATGGACGGGCTCGAGCTGCAGCAGCGCCTCGCCGCGGCCGACCCCGAGCTGAGCATCGTGCTCATGACCGCCTACGCCTCGGTCGAGACCGCGGTCAAGGCCATGAAGAACGGGGCCTACGACTACATCGTCAAGCCCTTCGATCCCGACGACCTCTCGATGCTGGTGAAGCGGGCGGCCGAGCACCGCTCGCTGCGGGCCGAGAACGTGCGGCTCAAGAAGAGCCTCGAGTCGGCCGCCGCGCCCCCGCCCCTCCTCGGCCCCTCTCCGGCCATGCGTCACGTGGTCGAGCTCGTCGAGACCGTGGCCGCCTCCGACTCGACCGTCCTCATCACCGGCGAGTCGGGCACCGGGAAGGAGGTCGTGGCCCGCGCCATCCACGCCGCCTCGGCCCGGCGCTACAACCCGATGGTGGTCGTCAACTGCGGGGCGCTGCCGGAGGGGATCCTCGAGAGCGAGCTCTTCGGCCACGAGGCCGGCGCCTTCACCGGCGCCCGGGCCCGGCACAAGGGCAAGTTCGAGGCCGCCGAGGGCGGCACCGTCTTCCTCGACGAGATCGGAGACGTGAGCCCGAAGGTGCAGGTGGAGCTGCTGCGGGTCCTCGAGGAGAAGGTGGTGACGCGCCTCGGAGGGCAGGCGCCGGTGCCGGTGGACTTCCGCGTCGTCTCCGCGACGAACCGCGACCTCGAGGCGGCGGTCCGGGAGGGCCGGTTCCGCGAGGACCTCTACTGGCGGCTCAACGTCGTCCACATCCACATCCCCCCGCTGCGCGAGCGGCCCGAGGACGTGCCGGTGCTGGCCGAGCAGTTCCTCACGAAGTTCGCGCAGTCGATGAGCCGCCGGCCGATGCGCTTCTCCTCCGAAGCTCTGGACGCCCTCGCCGCCTACCCCTGGCCCGGCAACGTACGCGAGCTGCAGAACGCGATCGAGCGGGCGGTGGTGGTGGGCCGGGGCGAGGTCGTGCGGGCCGAGGACCTCCCCCTGCGGGTCACCCAGGCCCCGGCCGCGGGGCCGGGGCCGGGCTCGCTCGCCGAGGCCGAGCGGGCCCACGTCCAGTCGGTCCTCGACGCGAGCGGCTGGAACATCACGAGGGCGGCCCGCGTCCTCGACGTGGACCGGGCGACCCTCTACAACAAGATCCGCAAGTACGAGCTCAAGAAGCCGGAGAACGCGGGCTGAGGTCGCCCGTGGAGGGTGGTGCGGCCCGTCTCGCGGAGGCGGTCGATCTCCTTCCCGTCGGAACCCTCCTCCCGGGGACGCTCGAGCGGCTCGCGACCCGGCTGAGCCGGCGCGTCGAGCTGGCCTGCCACGTCCTCCCCGTGGTCGACCTGCAGCCGCGGCGCATCCCGGGCCGCGACCAGCTCGACGCGGGCGCCCTCCTCGAAGCCCTGGAGGGGCGGGCCGCCGTCTCGGCGCGCCTCCTCGTGGGCGTCGCGGCCGAGGACATCGCGGTCCCCCTCTTCACGTTCGTCTTCGGCCTCGCCCGCCAGGGCGGCCGCGCCTGTCTCGTGTCCCTCGTCCGCACCGACCCGTCGTTCTACGGCCTGCCCCCCGACCTCGATCGGCGCGACGAGCGCACGGTGGCCGAGATCCTCCACGAGATGGGCCACCTCGCGACACTGGAGCACTGCCCGGACCGGAGCTGCCTCATGAGCTTCGCCGGCAACGTCGAGCGGGTGGACACGCGAGGGTCCCGCTTCTGCCCCGGCTGCGCCGGGCGGCTGCCCCGCTGGCTGCGCGGACCGGAGCCGATGACGCACCTCGTGTGAGAGCCGGTCGCCCGAGGAGCTCGTCTCGACGCGACGAGGGGCAGCTACTGGCCCAGGGGCGGCGAGTCCGTGCCCTTGAACAGCGTGTCGAGCCTCTCGGCCAGCTTCGCCGCTCGTGCCTCGGCCTTCTCCTTGTGGTCGAGGAAGGCGCGGGCCAGCTCGTCCTTTCCGCGGCCCACGATCCCGGAGACGAGGGCGAGGCGGCGCACGACGAGGTCGGTCGGGCCCCCGGCGTCGACGACGATCGGCCACGCCTGCGCCTCGAGGGCGCCCAGGGCGAGCTGGATCTCCCGCAGGAGGTATCCCTCGGCCGCGCGCTCCCCGGCGATGCGCCGCACGTGAGCGACGAACGGCCCCGGTCCCCCGGCCCTCGCCGCGTCGAGGAACGCCGCCACCAGCACGGCTACGCGCTGTCGACGCTCTTCCGCCGGCGCCTCCCGGTAGTGGGGAGCGTCCTCGGCGAGGAGCGAGGCCTCGAGGCCCGCGGCGAGGGCGTCCCGGCGTGCGGTGAGGAGGGCGTCGAGGGGGGCGTCCATGGCGGCTCCTGCGGTGGCCATTCTACCCCGCGGCTATACTCGGATCGTGCGCGTCGTGGTCGCGATGTCCGGCGGGGTCGACTCGTCCTTTGCCGCCGCCCGGCTCAAGGACGAGGGACACGAGGTCGTCGGCGTGTCGATGCAGCTCCACGACCAGACCGGGGGCGAGGGGCCGTCCTTCGGCCGCTGCTGCGCGCTCGAGGACCTGCACGACGCGAAGGCGGTGGCGGCGCGTCTCGGCATTCCCCACTACGTCGTGAACCTCGAGCGGAGCTTCCGGGACGGGGTCGTCTCGCCGTTCGTCCGCGACTACCTGGAGGGACGGACGCCGCTCCCCTGCGCGCGCTGCAACACCGAGGTGAAGTTCGCGAGCCTCGTCGAGAAGACGCGGGCGCTCGGGGCGGAGCGGGTGGCGACCGGCCACTACGCGCGCCGCGACCGCGAGGGCGGGCGCTTCCGCCTCCTGAAGGGCCGGGACGCCGGGAAGGACCAGTCCTACTTCCTCTTCGGCCTCAGCCAGGAGCAGCTCGCGGCCGCCCTCTTCCCGGTCGGCGACATGGACAAGGCCGAGGTCCGGCGGCTCGCCCGCGAGCGAGGCCTGCCCGTCGCGGACAAGGCGGAGAGCCAGGAGATCTGCTTCGTGCCCGACGGCGACTACGCCGGGTTCGTCGAGCGCGAAGCCACGCCCGGAGATCGCTCCGGCCCGATCCTCGACGACTCCGGCCACGAGGTCGGCCGTCACCGGGGCCTGCACCGCTTCACCGTCGGCCAGCGCCGCGGTCTCGGCGTACCGTCGTCCCGCCCGCTCTACGTGCTGGCCGTCCGGCCCGAGGGACGCGCGGTGGTGGTCGGGGACGAGGACCGGCTCCTCTCCGATCGCCTCGTGGCGCGGGACGTGAACTGGCTCTCCGTCCCCGAGCCGGGGGGCACGATCCGGGCTCGAGCCAGGATCAGGTACCGCCACGCCGAGGCGGCGGCGGCGATCCGACCGCTCGCGGGCGGCCGGGCCGAGGTGCGCTTCGACGCCCCGCAGCGGGCGATCACTCCCGGCCAGGCCGCGGTCTTCTACGACGGCGCGGTCTGCCTCGGCGGAGGCTGGATCGAGTGACCGGGTCGCCCGGGCGACGGCCGGAGCGAAGAAGCCGGGCGCAGGGAGGCTCGGCTCAGGTCCTCGGCCGAAGCTGCCGGGCGAGCGCCTCGCGGGCCGCCTCCTGCTGGGCCGCCTTCTTCGAGGTGCCCTCGCCCGTCGTCACCGCGCCGTCGTCCAGACGGCACTCGACGACGAAGCGGGGGCGGTGGCTCGGGCCCTCCTCCGCCACCACGAGGTAGCGCGGCACCGGGCGTCCCTGCCCCTGCAGCAGCTCCTGGAGGCGGCTCTTCGGATCCTCGAGCTCCTGGTCGGGGGCCTCCGCCTCGTGGCCGAGCTCCGCCCGGACGAAGGCGCGCGCGGCCTCGAAGCCGCCGTCGAGGTACAGCGCGGCGACCAGCGCCTCGTACGCGTTCGCCCAGAGGGCCGTCTTCTCGCGCCCGCCCGTCTTCTCCTCGCCCCGGCCGAGGAGCAGCAGCTCGGGCAGGCCCAGCCCGGCCGCCCGACGGGCGAGGCTGGGGGCGGAGACGAGGAGCGCGCGGCGGCGGCTCTTCCCGCCCTCCGCCCCGTCCGGATCGTGGCGGTGCAGGAGGTCGGTGACGATCATGCCGAGGACGGCGTCGCCCAGGAACTCGAGGGCCTCGTTGTCCGCCCGGTGGAGGGCCGCCGTCTCGTTGGCCAGGCTCGCGTGGGTGAGGGCGCGGTCGAGGAGGGAGAGGTCGGCGAAACGGTGGCCGAGCCGCCCCTCGAGCGCCCGCAGCTTCTCCTCGCGGTCTCCGGTCACGCGGCGCGCTCCTCGGGCACGACCTTCAGCACCACGAGCGTCATGTCGTCGTGGGGGTCCGCGTCGCCCACGAACCGCCGGACCTCGTCCAGGATCCTCTCCTTGAGCTCCTCGCTGCCGAGGCTCGCGCTCTCCTCCAGGATCCGCCGCAGCCGGCCCTCGCCGAAGAGCTCCGCCCCGGGGTTCATCGCCTCCGAGAGCCCGTCCGTGAAGAAGAGGAAGAGGTCCTCCGGCTCGAGCGGGACCTCGTCCTCCTCGAGGATCCGCTCGAAGCGCTCCCCGCGGTCGAGGCCGAGGCCGAGCCCCGGCGGAGTGAGGACGCGCGTCCGGCCCGTCCGGGCCTGGAGGTGGATGAGCGGGTTGTGCCCCGCCCGGGCGTAGCGCATCCTCCGCGCCGCCGTGTCCACGACCGCGTAGGTCATGGTCACGAACGACCGCGAGTCCATGTTGGCGGTGAGGATCCGGTTGGCCTCCGCGAGGAGGCGGGCCGGCGAGTCGTAGATGCGGGAGAGCGACAGCACGAGGCCCTTGAGCTCCGCCATGTAGAGGGCGGCCGAGGTCCCCTTGCCCGAGACGTCGGCCACGAGCACCCCCATGCGCGTCGGGCCGAGGGGCAGGAGGTCGTAGTAGTCGCCGCCCACCTCGGCCGCGGGGAGGCAGAGCGCGGCCACCCGCACGCCGGGGGGCGTGACGAGGCCCTGCCCGGGGAGGAGGCTCATCTGGATCTGGCGCGCGATGCGCAGCTCCTCCTCGAGCCGCTCCTTCTCCGCCTGCTCCCGCATGAGCTCCTGGATCCCCCGCGACATGAGGTTGAAGGACTCGGCCAGCTCCCCGAGCTGGTCACGGGAGCGGATCCGGATCTGGTGGGCGAAGTCGCCCTGGCGCAGCCTCTGCGTCCCCACCGAGAGGGCGTGGACGCCGCGGGTGATCGAGCGGGCGAGGACGAGGCCGAGGAGGAGGGCCACCGCGTACACGACGACGAAGACGAGGCCCAGGACGCCGAGGGCGTACATCAGGTACTCGGGCACGCTCCGCCCGCTCGTGTCGCGCGGGACCTGGATGGGCGACAGCCGTCGGACGAGCGCGCGGGGCTCGTACTGGAAGGCGAGCGGGATCCCCTCGAAGGCGCTCTTCTCCCCCGTCTCCCAGTTCGTCTTCTCCGGGAGGGCCACGAAGACGAACGCGGAGTCCGCCTTGGCCGTCACGCGCTCGCCGTTCTGCTCGAACGCGAGGCCGGAGCCCCGGTGCACGCGGGACGCGTCCTTCCCGGTCTCCGCCTCCTCGACGTGCATCTCGCTGCGCTGGATCACGTGGATGCCGGTGCGTCGCTCGAGGTCGGCGTAGAAGGCCTCGTCGGCCGGCACCTCGAGGAGGAGGGCGTCGCGGCCCTCCGCCCACACCGCGCGCAGGGCCTCGCGCGACAGGCGGTCCTTCGGGAAGAGCCGCACGAGGCCGGCGAACCCGGGCCCCTTCCACCAGGCAGGGAGGGCGCGGGGCGCGGCGCCGACGGCGGCCACGACCCTTCCCCCCCGCAGGAGGGTGAACGAGAGCGAAGGGTAGGCCTGGCGGGCCGGGGCGAGGCGGAGGGGCAGCTCGCCCGCCGCCTCGGCGTCGGCGCCGGGGAGGCCCCCGAGCGCGGACCGGGCCGTCGCCTGCAGCACGTCCGCCGCGCGGTCGATCTCCCCGGTCACCACGCGCGAGGCGGTGAGCCCGAGGAGCAGCACGAACGCCACCGCCACGAAGAGCGTCAGCAGCACCACCGGGACGAGCGCGATGAAGAGGTAGGAGACGATCAGCTTGGTCCGGATGCGCCACAGGAGGCGGTTCGAGACCCAGCGGAAGGCGCGCCAGGCGAGCCAGGCCGCGAACAGCCACAGGACGATCGCCACCGGCACGCCGACCGCGTCCGGCAGCGAGGCGCCGAGGAGGGGAAGGAAGAGGAGGTCCAGGAGCCACAGGACGAGCGCGACGGCGACCACCCGACCGGGCCAGGTCGAGGCGAAGAAGGCGCGGGCGCGCGCGAGGCGCCCCACGGCCGGCGGAGGGGGTCCCTCGGGGAGGAGCGGCCGCATTGCGAGAGGAGAATCTAGCACCGCCGCCCGTCCGTTGACAGCCGCGCCCGCCTTCGCTAGCGTGGACGAAGGAGCATGCTCGGCACACTTCCTCTCCTGGCGCTGCTCGCCGCCCCGCCCGCGACGGCCGCGACCCGCGTCGATCGGCCGCCCGAGGCCCCGGCCGTCGCCCCGCGGGACCTCGCGGTGGCTGGCGTCGTCGTGGGGCGCACGCCGGAGCGGTCGAGCGCCGTCCTCACCTCCGGGGGGCGGACGCGCACGGTGGCTGTCGGCGAGAGCGCCTTCGGCGGCCGGCTCGTGGCCGTGAGCACGGCGGCGGTGACCCTCGACTTCGGAGGGCAGCGGCTCGAGCTGAGGCTGCCGACGGCCGTCGCGGCAGCGGCCCCTCCTCGTCCCGCGTCGGCCGGCCGCTCCACCCTGCCCCCGGGCACCCCTCCCGAGGATCCCGAGACGCCCGCCCGCGAGATGAACCGCGCCGAGGTGCAGCGCCGCCTCGGCGGCGAGATCCCGCGCATCCTCGCCGAGACCGCGGTCGCGCCGGTGACGCGGGACGGACGCGTGGTCGGGCTCCAGGTGACGCGTATGCCGGAGGGCAGCCTGCTCAGCGACGCCGGGCTGCGCACGGGCGACGTGCTGACCCGGATCAACGACACCGACATCGACGGGATGGCCACTCTCGTCGGCCTCTGGCCCCGGCTGCAGTCCGCCACCGAGCTTCGGGCGGTGGTCGTCCGCAACGGCCAGCCGGTCTCCCTCCTCGTGTCCCTTCGCTAGGCCGGCTCGCGCCGGGCCGGCGTGGGCCATAATCCCCGTCGCTGCCATCGAGGTGACCATGGGCTTTGCCACGGAGTGCATCCACGCCGGCCAGCGGCCGGACCCCACGACCGGCGCGGTGACCGTCCCCATCTACCAGACCTCGACCTACGTCCAGGAGGGCCTCGGGCGGCACAAGGGCTACGAGTACGGGCGCACCCACAACCTCACCCGGCGGGCGCTCGAGAAGAACCTGGCCGCGCTCGAGGGCGGACGGGACGCCTGCTGCTTCGCGTCGGGCCTGGCCGCGACCCACGCGGTGCTGACCTTCGTCAAGGCCGGGCAGCGGGTCGTCGTCTCCGACAACGTGTACGGGGGAACCCACCGCCTGTTCACGAAGATCCTGGCCGGCTACGGGGTGGAGTTCGCGTTCCTGGACGCGACCGACCCCGAGGCGTTCGAGCGGGAGGCGGGCCGCTTCGACCTGCTCTGGATCGAGACCCCGAGCAACCCGCTCATGAAGGTCTGCGACATCCGGGCCCTCGCCGACGTGGCGCACCGGCAGGGCGCGGTCTTCGTCGTGGACAACACCTTCATGAGCCCCTTCTTCCAGAGGCCGCTCGCTCTCGGGGCGGACGTCGTGGTGCACTCGACCACGAAGTTCCTGAACGGCCACTCGGACAGCGTGGGCGGGGCGGCCGTGGTGAAGGACGAGAAGCACGCGGAGTGGCTCCTCTACGTGCAGAACGCGGCGGGCGCCATCCTCTCCCCCTTCGACTCCTGGCTCGTGCTCCGCGGAACGAAGACCCTGCACCTGCGCATGCCGTGCCACGAGGAGAACGCCTGCGTGGTGGCGCCGTTCCTCTACAACCACCCGAAGGTCGAGCGGGTCCTGTGGCCGGGCTTCCCCGACCACCCCGGCCACGCCGTCCACAAGCACCAGGCGAGCGGCTTCGGGGCGCTCATCTCGTTCGACGTCGGCAGCCTGGAGGCCGCGCGACGGGTCCTGGAGCGCGTGCGCCTGTGCTCGCTCGGCGAGAGCCTCGGGGGCGTGGAGACGCTCATCTCGCACCCGGCGACGATGACCCACGCCGGCTACACGCAGGCCGAGCGGGACGGCCTCGGGATCACGAACGGCCTCGTGCGCATCAGCGTCGGCTGCGAGGACACGGCCGACCTCGTCGCCGACCTGGAGCAGGCCCTGGCCGCCGTTTAGCCGACGGCCTCGCGCCGCGCCCAGACCGGCCGGAACCCGTCTCCCGGCCCTCGGGCCGCCCTTTGGGGGGAGTCGGACGACGAGCGGCCCCGCGCTAAGACACGCTCTCGTCGACCCAGGCGAGGTACGCCTCGTGGCCGGCCACGACGGGGAGCACGACGAGCTCCGGCAGCTCGTACGGGTGGAGGGAGAGGAGGGCCTCCCGCAGGGCAGGGAGCTTCTCCGCCCGCGTCTTGACGACGAGGAGGCGCTCCTCGTCGCGGCACACCTCGCCCTTCCAGCGGTAGATCGACGCCACCCCCGCCACCACGTTCACGCACGCGGCGACTCGCTGCTCCACGAGCGAGCGGGCGATCCTCTCCGCGTCCTCCGCCGTGGCGACGGTGGAGAGGGCGACGATCCGCCCCCTCAGCGCCGGCTGCGGGCCTCGATCGCCTTCCATTGCGCCTCCGTGACGGGCACGACCGACAGCCGGCCCTGGCGGACGAGCGGGCTCTCGGCGAACTCGGCCATCCCGCGGATCTCGGCCAGCGTGACCGGCCGGGGGAGCCGCCCGCGCGGCGCGACGTCCACGACCACGAGCGTCCCGCCCCGCAGCTTCGGGTCCGGGTAGGCCTCCCGGGTCACCTCGGCCTCCCCGACCGCCGCCTTCTCGTCTCCGGTGTGGTAGACGAGCAGCCGGTCGCCCTTCTTCATCGCCTTCAGGTTCCGCAGGGCGGCCGGGTTCCTCACCCCGTCCCAGCACGCGCGCTTCTCCCGCTCGAGGTCGTCGTACGAGTAGGTTCCCGGCTCCGTCTTCAGTAGCCACATCTGCCACTCCCCGTGCGCCCATGTTAGCCGGTGGCCACGCGGGGCGCACCGGGGAGTATCTGGTCCGCTTCCCGGCCGGACCCTGGCCCCTTTCTCGCGAGGGGGCCGAGAAAAGTCCTTGACCTCCGCGCGGCCCTTCCCGTATTCTTACAGTGCTTCTGACGAATCTACTGCAAGAACAAGATGCGGCCCGAGGAGATCCGGCAGCGGGTGCGGGAGCGGCTCCAGGAGCAGCGAGCCCTCGTGGAGGATCTCCTCCGCCAGCGCGAGCAGCTCGCGGGCTCGCTCTTCGTGCGGTTCGGCGTGTGCGGGAAGGAGGGCTGCGTCTGCCGCACGGGGCAGAGGCACGGCCCGTACTACGTCCTCTCGACGCGCAGCGGAGGGAAGGGGGGCTTCACCTACCTCGAGGCGTCGCAGATGGCCGAGGCGCGCGAGCTGGTCAAGGCCTATCGGGAGTACCGGTCGGGCATGCGCCGGCTGCGGAGGGTTGGAGAGCGGCTGGTCGTCCTGCTCCGCCAGTACCAGGACGCCTCCGCCCGCCGCGGCACCCGGCGGGTCGGGCTCCGGCCTCAGCCACAGGCATGAAAAGTGAGCTATAGTAATAGGTTAGAGCTGGAGATTAAAGTAAAAGATCAAGTGTGGACCGATCGAGACGAAGCGCCACGGCTCGAGCCTCGAACCCGGATGAAGACCTGGGTGCTGGGAACGGCGATCGCCGTCATCGCCCTCGCCGTGGGATCGGTGTTCGGGGACCGGGGGTTCCTGAACCTCCTCGAGAGGAGGCGGCACGTCGAGGCCCTCCGGGCCGAGCTCGACGGGCTCCGCGCCGAGAACGTCCGTCTCGCGGCCGAGATCGAGGACCTGCGCACGAGCCCGCGCGCGATCGAGCGGCTCGCGCGCGAGGAGCTCGGGCTCGCACGACCCGACGAGACCGTCTTCTTCCTCCGCGAGGAGGACGATTCGGGTCGTCCCTGACCGGACCACGCGACGAAAACCCTTGAGGGGAGCGCCCGGAACGCGCTTCGGCCCTTGACAGCGGCGCGCCAAACGCGCTTAGAATGGTCCGCGTTTCGATCGGCAAAGGACGCGGACGTTCCCGAGAGCCAGCTCGACCCTGAGGAGGAATGAACTCGATGGCAAAGCCGATGACCAAGTCGAAGATCGTGGCCGCGGTCGCGGAGAAGGCGGGGATCACCAAGAAGCAGACCGCCCTCGTCCTCGAGACCCTGGCCGCGATGGCCTACAAGGAAGCCAAGAACGGCTTCACGTTCCCGGGCGTCGGGAAGCTCGTGGTGCGCAGCTACAAGGCCCGCATGGGCCGCAACCCGCAGACGGGCGAGGCGATCAAGATCCCGGCCCGGAAGCGGCTGAAGTTCGTGGTGGCCAAGGCGGCCAAGGACGGCGTCCTCGGCGCCAAGTAGGGCTCAACTCTCTCGATCGAAGGGCGCGGGACTCGTCCCGCGCCCTTTCCCTTTAGACGAGGCCCTCCGAGCGCAGGCGGCTCTCGAGCCCTTCGAGGAAACCGGGGAAGTCGGCGGCGTCGGCGACGATCTCGATGCGGCCGGCCGCCGTCCGGCGCACGCGTCCCGGCGAGCGTGGGAGGAGGGGAATCGCGAGCGCCTCCCGCGAGATGCCCAGCCGGTCCGTGACGGCGAAGATCGCCTCGATCTCCCGGAGCGTGACTTCCTTCAGCACCTGCCGTTTCCTCCCGAGCTTCAGCATCGGCGCCCCCCGCCCGCCCGTCAACCCCGTGGCGACGACGTACCCCTGGCGACGACGGCGATCCCCGCGTCCGTTGGGCGCCCGGCTCCGTCGCGCGGTTGCTCGTGCCGCCCGGCCCTCGTAGAGTGACCCGATGGCCAGCGCCGGAAGGGCGGACGGACCGGCGTCCGACGGGGTGCTCGAGCGCGTCCTCGAGACGGTGCGCGCCCTCGCCCGGGAGACCGGCGGCGCCCGGGCGGAGCGCGCCGTCTCCCCCACCGCCTCGCTCGAGCGGGAGATCGGGCTGGGCAGCCTGGAGCGGGTGGAGCTCCTCGCTCGCCTGGAGCGCGCCTTCGGCCGGACCCTCGACGACCGCGGCCTGAGCCTCGACAGCGCCGAGCGCCTCGCGCGCGCCTTCGACGACGCGGTGCCCGGAGTTCCGCTCCGCCTCCCCGGCCGGGAGGAGGCCCAGGGGACGGCGGCGGACATCGGGAGCGGGGTGCGCACGATCCACGAGTCGTTGTGGCGGCACGCGGAGGTCGATCCGCGCCGGGTCCACGTCCACCTTCGGAGCGACCCGGCGGTCCGCGAGCCGGGCGGGGCGGGCGGCGCGTCGACTTCGTCCGACGGAGCAGACGAGGAGCCCGTCTCGTACGGGCGCCTGCGCGACGAGGCGGCCGCGGTGGCGGGAGGGCTCCGAGCCCGCGGCATCGGGCGAGGCGACACCGTCGGCCTGATGCTCCCCACCGGCCTCGACTTCCTGCGCTCGTTCCTGGGGATCCTGCTCGCGCGCGCCGTCCCGGTGCCGATCTACCCGCCCTTCCGCCTCGACCGGCTGGAGGAGTACGCCGCCCGCCAGTCGGCGATCCTGAACGACGCCGGCGTTCGCCTCCTCGTGACCATCCCCCGCGCGCGGCCGGTAGCGAGTCTGCTGAAGCCGGCGGTCGAAACGCTGACGGAGGTCGTCACCGCCGACGACCTGGCCGCCTCGGGCGCGCCGCTGTCCGGCCCCGAGGGCGACGGCTCCGACCCGGCGTTCATCCAGTACACCTCCGGGAGCACCGGCCACCCGAAGGGCGTCCTGCTCACCCACGACAACCTCCTCGCCAACGTCCGGGCGATCGGCGAGGGCCTCGAGGTCCGTCCGACCGACGTCGGAGCGAGCTGGCTTCCCCTCTACCACGACATGGGCCTCATCGGCTCGTGGCTCACCTGCCTCCACCACGGGCTGCCCCTCGCCCTCTTGTCTCCGACCGCGTTCCTGTCCCGCCCCGAGCGGTGGCTCTGGGCGATCCACCAGCACCGGGCCACGCTCTCCGCGGCCCCGAACTTCGCTTACGAGCTCTGCGCGCGCCGCATCCCCGACGAGGCGCTCGAGGGCCTCGACCTCTCGTCGTGGCGCGCCGCCCTGAACGGCGCCGAGCCGGTGAGCCCGGGCACGCTCGCCCGCTTCACCCGGCGCTTCTCCCCGTGCGGCTTCCGCGCCGAGGCGATGATGCCGGTCTACGGCCTCGCCGAGTGCTCGGTCGCCCTCGCCGTTCCTCCGGTCGGCCGCGGGCCCAAGGTGGACCGCGTGGCCCGAGAGCCCTTCCAGCTCGAGGGACGCGCGCCGGCCGCGGCGCCGGGCGACGAGACCGCCCTCGAGTTCGTCTCCGCCGGCCGCGAGCTGAAGGAGCACGCGGTGCGGATCGTGGACGACGCCGGCGCGGACGTGCCCGAGCGCGTGGTGGGGCGGCTCGTCTTCCGCGGACCGTCGGCGACGAGCGGCTACTACGAGAACCCCGAGGCGACCGCCGCGATGACGCTCCCCGGCGGGTGGCTCGACAGCGGGGACCTCGCCTACCGCGCCGAGGGCGAGATCCACGTCTGCGGCCGGAGGAAGGACCTCATCATCAAGGGCGGGCGCAACCTCGTCCCGCAGGAGATCGAGGAGGCGGCGGCGGGGGTCGCCGGCATCCGGCGCGGGTGCGTGGTCGCCTTCGGCGTGGAGAACCCGGCTCTCGGCACGGAGGCGCTCGTCGTGGTGGCCGAGACGCGCGTCACGGACGAGGCCGAGCGGTCGCGCCTGGCTGGCGCCGTCACGGAGCGCGTGGCCACGGCGGTGGACGTGCCGCCGGACGAGGTGCGGCTCGTGCCGCCGGGCGCGGTGCCGAAGACCTCGAGCGGCAAGGTGCGCCGCGCGGCGACGAAGGAGCGCTACCTGGCCGGCGCCCTCGGCCGCGCCCCGCGCACGAGGGTGCGGCAGAGGATCCGGCTGGCGGTCGCGCTCGGCCTCGAGGCCGCCCGTCCCGCCGTCGCCGGCGTCGGGCGCGGCCTCTACGCCGTCTGGCTCGCCTTCGCGCTCCCGCTCGTGCTCCTGCCCGTCTGGCTCCTGGTCACCGTCGTCCCGAGCCGGTGGCTCGCCTTCCGCCTCGCACGCCTCGCCGCGCGGGCCGCCCTGAGCGTCGTCGGCTGCCGGCTCGAGGCCGACGGCATCGACCGCCTCCCCCGCCACGGCCCCCTGGTCCTGGCGTCGAACCACGCCTCCTACGCCGACGTGGCCGCCCTCCTCGCCCTCCTGCCCGCCGGCCTCCTCTTCGTCGCGAAGAAGGAGGTCTTGTCCTACCCGCTCGTCGGGTCCTTCGTCCGCCGGTGCGGCCACCCCACCGTGGACCGCTGGGACGCGCTCCAGAGCGTGGCCGACGCCGATCTCGTGGGCCAGGCGCTCCGCGAGGGCGGGGACGTCCTCTTCTTCCCGGAGGGGACCTTCGTGGCCGCCACCGGCCTCCGCCCCTTCAGGCTCGGCGCCTTCGCGGCCGCGGCCGGCGCCGGAGCGCCCGTCGTGCCTCTCGCCCTGCGCGGCACCCGCCAGGTCCTGCGCGGCGACTGGGGCCTCCCGCGCCCGGGGAGGATCGCGCTCTGGGTCGGCGAGCCCATCCTGCCCGCGGGCGACGACATGGCCGCGCTCGTCCGCCTCCGGGCGCGGGTCGCCGACGCGATCGCCGCTCACTGCGGCGAGCCTCGGCTCGACCTCGTCGCCGCCGGGCCGGAGCGAAGAGCGTGAGCTCCACGAGGCTCACTCTCGCCGACGTCGAGCGGGCGCGCGCGGCCCTCGCGCCGCACCTGCGAGAGACGCCGCTCCGCGAGAGCCTGGCCGCCCCCGGGATCGACCTCCGGCTCAAGCTGGAATGCTGGCAGCCCACCGGCTCCTTCAAGGTGCGGGGGGCGCTCCACCTCCTCTCGACGCTCGGCGACGAGGACCGCCGGCGTGGCGTGGTGGCCGCCTCCGCCGGGAACCACGCCCTCGGCGTGGCCTTCGCCGCGGCACGGCTGGGAGGCGCCGTGGCCGCGACGCTCTTCGTGCCGCGCACCGCGCCTCGCTCGAAGGTGGAGAAGCTCCGGCGTTTCCCGGTCGAGATCCGGGAGGCGGGCGACACCTACGACGACGCGGTCCAGGCGGCGCGCGCCTTCGAGCGCGAGACGGGCGCCGTCCAGGTCCACGCCTACGAGGACCGGCGGACCGCCGCCGGCCAGGGCACCGTCGGCCTCGAGATCCTCGACGAGTGTCCCGACGCCGCGACGGTGCTCGTGCCGGTGGGAGGCGGTGGGCTGATCGCCGGCCTGGCGACCGTCGTCAAGGCGAAGGCACCCGGCGTCCGGGTCGTCGGCGTTCAGCCGGAGGCCTCGCCCTCCCTCCGGGAGTCGCTCCGTCTCGGCCGCCCGCTCCTCACCTTCCCGGCCGGGCCCACCCTCGCCGACGGCCTCGCCGGCGGCATCGGAGAGATCCTCTTCGACCACCGCGACCTCGTGGACGACGTCGTGACCGTGAGCGAAGGGGAGATCGAGGACGCGATGGTCGCCCTCCTCGCTTCGGACCAGGTGGTCACCGAGGCCTCGGGCGCGGTGGGAGTGGCCGCGCTGCGCGCGGGGAAGGTGACGGGCGTCGGGCGCGGGCCGGTGGTGGCGGTGGTCACGGGCGGGAACGTCGACGCGGCGGTCCTGGCCCCCCTCCTGGCCCGGCGATTCCCCGCCGGCGGTATCGCGCGGTGAGGATCGAAAGGCCCCACGACGCCCGCTTCGGCCGGCTCGCCGGGGCCGCCGCCGCAGGGGCGGGCGCCGCGCTCGGCGCGCTCGCGGGAGGCTGGGCGGGCGCGGGAGCGGGCCTCGCCGCCGGGGCGGGGTTGGGCGCCGCCTTCCACCACGCCCTGGGCCGGCGGGCGGCGCGGCGGAGCTCCGTCCTCTCGCTCCCGTTCCCGGAGAGGTGGCGCACCTTCCTCGTCGAGCGCTACGACCACTTCGAGAGGCTGGACGCGGCCTGGCGCGGCCGCTTCGAGGACGACGTCCGGATCTTCCTCGCCGAGAAGCGCGTCACCGGCGTGGGCGTGGAGGCGACCGACGAGGTGCGGCTCCTCGTCGCCGCCTCCGCGGTCACGCTGAGCGTCGGCTGGCCGGAGTACGAGTGGGACCAGCTCACCGAGGTGCTCCTCTATCCCGACGACTTCGACCGGGACTACGCCTTCGGCGGCCACGAGCGGGTCGGCGAGGCGCACCCCTGGGGCACGGTCATCCTCTCCGTGCCCGCCCTCCTCGAGAGCTTCGAGGTCCCCGACGACGCCTACCACGTCGGCCTGCACGAGTTCGCCCACCTCCTGGACGTGGACCAGACGCACTTCGACGGCATCCCGGTCGGCCTCGCCCCCGAGCGCGCGCGCGACTGGGTGGCCGCGGCGGAGAGGGAGATGGAGAGGATGCGCCGGAAGCGACGCTCGGACTTCGACGACTACGGCGCCCACGACCCCGTCGAGTTCCTCGGGGTGGCCGTCGAGGCCTTCTTCGAGATCCCCCAGGTGATCCGGAGGCGCCACCGCGAGGTGTACTCCATCCTCTCGGACTACTTCCGGCAGGACCCCGCGGCGTGGGACGACGCGCGGGGGCTCCGGGAGTAGCCGTGCGCCTCGACCTGCGGCTCATCCGCGAGCACCCGGGGCTGTCGCGCCGGAAGGCCCGCGACGTGATCGAGAAGGGCCAGGTCAGCGTCGAGGGCACGATGGTGCGGGAGCCGGGCCGCGAGGTGGAGGAGGGGGCGACCGTCGTCTTCGACCCGAACCGCCGGGCGCTGTCCCGGGCCCGCTGCAGCCTCGGCGTCCTGCACCAGGACGAGCACGTGCTCGTGGTCGACAAGCCGGCCGGGCTCCTGAGCGTGCCGACGGCGTCCGGCGTCCGCGACGAGGACACGGCCCTCGGACGCGTCCAGGAGTACGCGCACCGCCTGAGGCCCCGCGGCGGATACGCGGAGCGCGTGCACCGCCTCGACCGGGACACGTCGGGGGCCCTCGCGTTCGCGCTCTCGCGCGAGGCGAGGGCGGGGCTCATCGAGACGTTCCGCCACCACCGGATCGAGCGCGTCTACCTCGCGCTCGTCGAGGGCGAGCCCGGGGCCGACGCGGGGACGGTGGACGCGCCGCTGCGCGACGCGTGGGTGAGCGGGCGGCGGGGCGTGGCGAGACCGGGCGAGGAGCAGCGAGCCGCGCGCACCGAGTGGCGCGTGCGCGAGAGGCTCCCGGGGGCCGCGGTCCTCGAGGTGCGGCTCGAGACGGGCCGCCAGCACCAGATCCGCGTCCACCTCGCGCACGTGGGCCTGCCGATCCTGGGCGACCCCGTCTACGGAAGGCCCGCCTCCGACCGGCCGCTCGCCCGGCGGCCGATGCTCCACGCCTCCCGCCTCGCCTTCGCGCACCCGGTCACCGGCGCTCGAGTCGATGCCACGAGCCCGATCCCCGACGATTTCCGGAAGGCTCTCGCCGCCCTCCGCCGAGGGGCGACGGAAGCGCTGGCGGTCCGCGGGGCCGGTGGCCGAAACCGGGAGCGACCGCGGGATCGTTGACGCTGCGCCGAGAGGTCTCCCCGCCGGCCGGCCAGGATCCTCGCCGCGGCGCGGCCTACGAGAGGACCGACAGGATCTCGAGGAGCCCCATCGGAGAGTCCTCGAAGTGCACGCCGACCTGGTACGAAAGGCCCTCGAGCCGCGCCCAGATCGCCGTGCCGGGCACCTCGACCGAGGTGGTGCGCGCCCCGTCCTGGATCGGGGTCTCGAAGACGACGGCGACCGCGGCCCCGCGAGTGATGTCCTCGCCCACGCGCAGCCGGCAGCCGTACGGCGAGAGGTCCATGGCGGTCGCGGGACGCCAGTCGCCGTTGGCTCGGTAGCTGACCTTCAGGAGGCAGGCCTTGCGGGCCGTGATGCGCCGGTTGTTCCGGCTCGGAACGAGAGTCTCAGACATGCTTCACGCTGGAAGAAGAGCACCCGGGAACGAAGGGATGGGAGAGTATAGCCCCCGCCGCCGGCCCAGGCAAACGACGTGATATCCTGCTCCGCCTTGATGTCGACGAAAGCGTCCTGCCTCCTCCTCGCCGCCGTGGCGGCCGCCTGCGGCGGAGGCTCCTCAGGACCCACTTCGCCGGGCACTCCGACCCCGACCCCCGGCTCGCCCGTCGGCGGCTTCGTCTTCTACGACGAGAACGGCAACGGCATCGCGGACCCGACCGAGACGGTGCGCCTGCCGAACGTGGGCGTGACGATCGGGGGCGCGTCGGCCACCACCCAGGCCGGCGGGCGATTCTCCCTCTCGAGCCCGGGCGGGGCGCAGACGGCTCAGGCCAGCCCGGCGAGCCTCCCCGCCTACTTCACGCCGGGGGCTCCGGTGAGCGTGACCGTCCCCACGTCCGGCGACGTGGCGGTGCCGGTCGTCCTCGCCCTCGGCCCTCGCGCGACGCCCAACCTCTACCTCGCGTTCGGAGACTCGATCACCTGGGGCCAGGGATCCTCGGACGGCACCGGCTACGCGAGCTGGCTGCGCGAGGACCTGCGGGCGTTCTGGGGCAAGGGGGACGTGGCGATCGACGGCGTGCCGGGCACCAAGAGCAACAAGGGCGAGTCGCGCCTCGGCCCCTCGCTCAGCGCCAACCACCCCGCCTACCTCCTGATCCTCTACGGGACGAACGACTGGAACGACGCGGACTGCCGCAACGCGCCCCCCTGCTACACGGTCGACGCCCTGCGGTCCATGGTCCTGCAGGCCCACGACGCGGGGGCCTTCCCGGTCGTGGGGACGATCCCCCCCGTGAACCCCAACTACACCGACAAGGACGCGGCCGACCGGAACGACTGGGTGAAGAACATGAACACCTTCATTCGGACGATGGCGAGCCAGGAGCGCGCGCCGGTGGCCGAGGTCTACGGCAACTTCATGAAGCAGTCGAGCCTCCCCCCCCTCTTCGCGGACGAGCTGCACCCGAACGACTCCGGCTTCCAGATCATCGCCCAGTCGTTCTTCGACGCGATCACGAAGCCCATCTCCGCCTCCGCCTCCGCCCGCGCGCGCCGCTTCTCGTTCTCCTTCTCCCGCCCCGGCCATCCCTGACGCCGGGGAGGCGTATCATGGGCCCACCATGAAGACGGGCCGCCTCCTCAAGTTCCACCGCCCCGGAGGCGACGTGCACGCCTACCTCTACTCCGAAGGCCAGTCGGCTCGGGCGGTGCTCTACCTCCTCGCGCCCGGGAAGGAGCGCGACCCGCTCCACGAGGTGAGCGGAGCCTCGACCGACGAGGTCGAGACCGAGGTCCGGGCCTGGGTCGACGCGCACTACCCGAGGCCCTCCTGACGTGACCCCGGCTCGCGCCGAGGCGGAGAAGGTCCTCTTCGAGTTCACCCAGTCGGAGGCCCTGCGCCGGCACGCCCGCGGGGTCGAGGAGGCGATGCGGGCCTACGCCCGCTGGTTCGGGATCGAGGATCCCGCCGAGGTCGAGAAGTGGGGCGTCGTGGGTCTCCTCCACGACTTCGATTACGAGCAGAACCCGACCGTCGAGACTCACCTCCACGTGGGCTGCCGCGTCCTGCGCGAGCGAAGCTTCCCGGAGGAGATCGTGGAGGCGATCGCGTCGCACGCCGACTACATGGGGGTGCCGCGCGACACGCCCCTCAAGAAGGCTCTCTACGGCTGCGACGAGCTCGTCGGCTTCATCGGCGCGTGCGTCAAGGTGCGGCCCTCGAAGAAGGTGGCCGACCTGCCCGTCGACTCGGTCGTCCGGAAGCTGAAGGACAAGGCCTTCGCGCGGTCGGTGGACCGGGCCTGCGTCTACGGCGGGGCCGAGGGGCTCGGCCGGCCGCTCGAGGAGCACGTCGCCTTCGTCATCGCCGCCCTCGTGCCGATCGCCGACGAGATCGGCCTCTAGCCTCGAGCCCGGCGGCCGGCCGCCCCGCCACTCCCGTTCGACCCGCCGTGCTCCCGCTCCCGTGCGCCGCCGGGCGTATCATGGGCCGCCATGGCCAGCCTCGTCCAGGACGTCTGGCTCGGCTGGGAGCCGCGCCTGCGCGGCCTTCGCCTCGCTCCCTGGACGGACCCTCGCGCACGCCTCCTCTTCCACCTCGACGCGGGAGAGACGCTCGCCGACCGGAAGACGTCGCTCTTCCTCGACGCCCTGGCGGAGACGCTCGAGGTCGTCGCCTGGGAGCCGCGCGGCCAGGGCGCGAGCGGCGGCCGCTTCGGCCCCGAGGTGCTCGACGACGCCCGCCGCCTGGTGACGGAGGGGACGGCCGGCTGGGGAGAGCTCCCGCTCGTGCTGGGCGGCCACGGGCTCGGAGGCTGGCTGGCCCTCGCCCTCGCGGCGACCTCCGGCGTCGAGGCGGCCTTCGCGCTGGCGCCTTCGCTCGCCGGCGCCGGTCCCGAGCCCTCGTCGCCCCTGCGGACCATGCTCGCCGGCGCCTTCGCCCGCCCTCCGCTGTCGGTCCCGACCCTCGTCGTCGAGGGGCGCGAGCGGAAGCCGGCCGAGGCGGAGGCCGTGTCGCTCTGGCTCGCGCGCGAGCCGCGGGCCTCGCGCCTCCTGGCCGGAGCCGAGGACGCCGACGTCCTCGCCCCGCCGTGGCCGGCCGTCGTCGCCGCCTGGGCCGAGGCGGCCGCGACCGGGGCGCGGGTCGAGTGACCGTCCGCCCCCACGTCCGCCGCCTCCTCCTCCCCGTCGCCGTCGTCGCCGTCCTGCTGGTCGTCGGCACCGTCGGCTACCAGCTCGTGGAGGGCTGGGGGTGGTTCGACGCGCTCTACATGACGGCCATCACCATCACGACGGTCGGGTTCGCCGAGGTCCACCCCCTGACGAGCGGCGGCCGGGTCTTCACCATGGGCCTCTCCCTGGGGGGTGTCTTCACCGCGTTCTACGCGGCGGCGGAGTTCATCCGGGCGGTGGTGACGGGAGAGATCCGGACCGTCCTCGGGAGACAGCGCATGGAAAGTCGCCTGGAAAAGCTGAGCGGCCACCTCGTCGTGTGCGGGTTCGGCCGCATGGGCCGCCTCGCGGCCGAGGAGTTCTCTGCCGCCTCTCTGCCGTTCGTGGTGGTGGACCGGGAGGCGAAGGTCCTCGATGGCTTCGCCATCCCGCACGGCATCGGGCTCGTCGGCGACGCGACCGCGGACGACGTGCTCCGCCGGGCCGGGGTCGACCGGGCCCGCGCCCTCGTCACCGCCGCCGCCTCCGACGCCGACAACCTCTTCATCACGATGAGCGCGCGCCTCCTGAACGAGCGCCTCTTCATCGTGGCCCGCGCCGAGGGCGAGGGGGCCGAGGTGAAGCTCCGGCGGGCGGGAGCGAGCCGGGTCGTGTCCCCGTACAGCATCGGCGGACACCGGGTCGCCCAGGCCGTCCTGCGCCCGAACGCCATGGACTTCATCGAGCTCGCCACCCGTGCCGGCCACCTCGAGCTGCAGATCGAGGAGGTCGAGGTCCGCCCCGGGAGCGCTCTCGTGGGCCACTCCCTGAAGACGAGCCCCATCCGCAGCGAGCTCGGCATCATCGCGGTGGCCATCAAGAAGCCGGGAGGCAGGATGGCCTTCAACCCGGCGCCGGAGGCGGTGCTCGAGGCGGGCGACCTCCTCATCACGCTCGGCCACCGCCAGCAGCTCGACCGGCTCGAGGAGATGGCGGGCGGGAGCTGATGCCGGCCGGGCGGCGGGCCCCTCAGCGCGGCCGCGGCGACGGCCCCTGGGCCATGGACGCGCCGAAGACGAGCACCACGCTCGAGACGTAGGCCCAGAGGACGAGCGCGACCGAGAAGGCGAGCGGGCCGTAGAACGTCTGGAGCTGCATGCGGCCCAGGTTCCAGACGAAGGCGTACTTCGTCGCCTCCCAGAGGAGAGCCGCCCACACCGCGGCCCGCGCCGCCCCCCGCAGACCGACGCGGGCCCGGGGCACGAGCCGGTAGACGAGGAGGAAGAGCGTCCAGCTGAGGAGCAGCCCGGCGACCTTCGCCGACGAGTCGGCCACGAGCGGCCAGTCCCGTCCGACGCCGCGGACGAGAAGGGTGAGCGCCACGGAGAGGAGGGCGAGCGCGCCGCCGGCGACGGTCAAGGCGAAAGCGAGGAGCCGGCTCTTCCAGAAGCTGCGGGGGCCGCCGCCGCCCCAGACCCGGTCGAGAACGAGCTCGATGGGCATGAACACGCCGGACGAGCCCCACACGAGGAGGACGAGGGAGAGGACCTCCAGGCCCCGGGCGAGACGGGTCATCTGACGGAGCGACGACGCGATCACGTCGCCGCCGAAGGGGATGAGCTCGGTGAGGAGGAGGCGGAGCACGTGGGCGGTCCCGCCGCCGGGGGCGAGCCTCTGCCCGGCCGCGACCAGGACGAGGAGGAGGGGGAACAGGCAGACGAGGACGTTGAACGCGATGGCGCTCATCAGGACCGCCACCTCCCGCGAGACGAGGAGGCCCACCGTCCGGCGCAGGCGCGGGAAGAAGGCGCGGTCCGCGGATCGGGCGCGCCTAGCGCGGGCCACGACTCACCGGTGCCCGCGGATCTCCGCGACCGTCTCCCATCGGCGTGGGGGCGGATTCTAGCATTGCCGTCCCGAGGCGCCCCGGCCACCTCTGGCGCCGAGGGATGCCTGGTCCGGGCGCGGGCAGTTCCTCTGCGGCTCGAGCTCCGGCGAGGCCCGCCGACCGCCGATGCTAGACTCGCCGAGGATGGAGATCCTCGTCCGGGAAGCGCGCGAGCGGAGCGACTACGACGCCTGCGTGCACCTCCAGCGCGAGGTGTGGGGGCTCTCCGACCTCGAGATCACGTCGGCCATCCAGCTCGTCGCGACGGCGCACGCGGGCGGCCTGCTCCTCGTCGCCGAGACCGCCGGGGAAGGCGTCGTGGGCTTCTGCTACGCCTTCGCCGCCCTCCGCGGGGGCGTGGGTCACCTCCACTCGGACATGCTGGCCGTGAGGCCACGGGCGCGCGGCCTCGGCGTCGGCCTGCGCCTGAAGTGGGCCCAGCGCGAGGAGGCCCTCCGGCGCGGGCTGCGCCTCGTCACCTGGACCTTCGATCCCCTGCGGGCGGAGAACGCCCGCCTGAACCTCCACCGCCTGGGCGCCGTCGCTCGCGAGCTCCTCCCCGACTTCTACGGGGAGACGACGTCGGCCCTCCACCACGGGCTCCCCACGCACCGCCTCCTCGTCCGGTGGGAGCTCGACAGCCCTCGGGTCGTCCGGCGTGCGGCGGGCGACCGCACGACCGCCGCGCGCAGCGCCCCCCTCGTCAACGACGTGACCCTGCGCGGGGAGAGTCCCGTCTCGTCGCCTGCCCGCCTCGACCTCGCCGCGCCGGAGCTCCACCTCGAGGTGCCGTCCGACTGGGACGCCGTGTGTCGAGCCGATCGAGGACTGGCGCGGGAGTGGCAGGAGACGGTGCGCCGCGCCTTCGCCTCTCTCTTCGAGCGCGGCTACGTGGCGGTCGACTGCATCCGCGTCGCCGGCTGCCCGCGCTACGTCCTGCGGAGGGACGCCCTCGAGCGCTGATCACTCCTCGCCGACGGCGGCGGGGAGAGTCGGGTCGGACGACCACTCGCTCCACGAGCCCGCGTAGAGCGTCCCGCCGAGGCCGGCCAGGCGGAGGGCGAGGAGGTCGTGGCAGGCGTTCACGCCCGAGCCGCAGTAGACGATCGGCTCCTCGCGCGCGGCGCCGAGCGCCTCGAACCGGACCCTCAGGTCGGCCGGGGAGCGGAAGACGGGCACCGGGTCGGAGGTGAGGTTGGCCGTCCACGGGGCGCTCCTCGCGCCGGGCACGTGGCCCTTGCGGGGGTCGATCGGCTCCGTCTCGCCGCGGTAGCGCTCGGCGGCCCGCGCGTCGAGGAGGAGCCGACGGCGTTGGGCGGCGACGACGCCCGCCTTGTCGACCACGAAGCCGGGGAGGAGCCGGCCCGCGAACGGGGCGGGCCTTGGGGACGGCGCGTCGGTCGCGACTTTCCGGCCCTCCGCGACCCACTTCGGGAAGCCCCCGTCGAGGACCGCGGCGTCGTCGTGGCCGTGCGCGCGGAGCAGGTACCAGAGGCGCGCCGCCACGGAGCCCGCGGCGTCGTCGTAGGCCACGACTCTCACGCCGGGGCCGATGCCGGCCGCCCCCATCACGCGGGCGACCTGCGCCTCCGAGGGCCAGGGGTGGCGGCCGGCGGGGAGCCCGCGGCCTCCACCGGGGGCCGAGAGGTCGAGGTCCACGTCGAGGAAGACGGCCCCCGGGACGTGGCCCGCCCGCCAGGCGTCGCGGCCCCGGCGGGCGGGATCGAGGTACCAGCGCACGTCGGCGACGACGAGGTCGGCTTCGCCGAGGTGGCGCGCGAGCCAGCTCGTACCGACGAGCGGCTCCATCGCTACTTCATCTGCGTGGCGGGGTGCGGGACCTTCTTGTACCCCTTCGCGATCGTGGCCACGTCGAAGGCCGAGGCGGCGATCGGGCCCTTCTTGATCTCCACCGCCTCCTTCGAGCTGTCCGTGCTCCGGCCCATCACGTTCACCGACGTCGACTCGGCGATCCTGAAGCCCTGGATCTTCGCCATCTCGTCGGTGAGCTTGCCCATGTTCTTGAACATGGGGTTGCCGGCCAGGGCTGCGCCCATGCCGGCGAAGGAAGCGAACTTCGCGTAGTCGACGTTCGGGGCCGGGAACTGGAGGGCGGTCGTGGCGCAGACCTTCGTGGTCATCGAGGCGCCCATCGCCACCGTGTAGTCCTGGCAGGTGTACCCGGCCACCTGGCGCGAGCCGCCCTTCGTGACGGTCACCGCCCCGGCCGCCCCGCCCATCATCTGCTCCATCTTCTCGCGCACCGCGGGCGGCATGGACGCCATCTGCTGCTTCATCTGGGCGTTCGCCTGCTCCATCTTGGCCGCGGCCGCCTTCATGGCCGTCTCCATCTCGGCGAGCGTGATCTCGGAGTACTCCTTCTTCTTGTGGTCGATCGAGGTGATCTTGCCGGTGGCGTACTCGACGATCGTCTCGCTGTCGCCGTGGCCCGTCCTCATCTTCTCGCTCGAGTAATAGCTCGTCTCCGTCCCGGCTCCCCCGCCGCCGGTCGTCTTGAACGTGATCGTCAGGTCCTCGGCGAGGACGGGGACGGCCAGGAGGGCGGCAGCACAGGCGACGGCCATCGTCCGGCGGGTGCTCATCATCGCTTCTCTCTTTCTCCCTGGAGGGATCTCCAGACGTCGAGACTAGCACGGGACGGTATACTCCCCGCACGCGCGGGCCGGTGCGGCGCGTCACAGGCCGGCCGCCGGAGGAGGAGCGCCTTGCCGAAGCCCGACCGACAGGTTCTCGTGTGCGTGAACTCGCGCCCCCCCGGCAACCCCAAGGGCTCGTGCGGCGAGAAGGGGAGCCAGGGCCTCTTCGACCGCCTGAAGGAGGTCCTCCGCGACCGCGGGCTCGACGGGCGCGTGATGGTCAACCGGACCTACTGCCTCAAGCACTGCAGCCGCGGGCCGACCCTGGCCATCCAGCCCGACAACGTCTGGTACGCAGGGGTCACCGCGGACGACCTGCCGGAGATCTGCGCCCGGCACCTCGAGGGCGGCCGGCCGGTCGAGCGGCTCCTCATGCCCGACATCCCCTGGGAGTGACGGCTGTCTCTAGCGTCTGCTCCGCCCGCCCGGCGCGGGCTTGCGCTCGCCGCGCCGGTGCACCTGGTTCAGCTCGCGCACGAACCGCCGGAGCGGGATGGACGCGTCCTTCAGGAACTGGCTGACCTCGCGGGCGACCTCGAGCAGCACGACCGGATCGTCGATCGGCTCCCGGTGGACGACGGTCCGCCGGTGGAGGCGCCCCTCGCGGATGAGGTGACGCACGAGGCTCACCCGGGCCGGGCTCCACAGGCGGTAGCCGTTGCGGTTGCGAGGCGGCTCCGGGACCTTCCTCGCGTAGAGCCAGTTGAGGAGGGTCTGCTTGCTGACGTTCAGCTCCCGCGCGACCTCGAGGGTCGTGAGGTACTTCATGGGCGTCGGATTCTCGCCGCCGGGGGATGGCGCGTCAACGCGCTCACCTCTCCCCGATCGTCACCTTCCGCCGGCTCACCGTGCGGGCGCCGTCGTCGCTGGTCGCCGTCGCCTTGAGCAGGTAACGGCCGGGCTCGCCGGGCGCCGCGAGCTCCAGGTCGTGGCCCAGGGTCCCGAGGGGGCCGATCTCGAAGGGCCGGACCGCGCGGGCGACCTCCGCCCCGCCCTCCCTCTCGAGGACGAGCCGCAGCTCCCCCTTCTGGGCCCGGTCGCGGTCGTTGACCATCATCACGTGGAAGGACCGCGGCTTCCCGGGGGCCAGGGTGGGCTCGAAGAAGTTGACGTACACGCCGAGCGGCTTCATGGCCTCGCCCATGTAGTCCTCGAACCACGGATTCAGCTTCAGCGCCCTCACGTCCTCGAAGTGGTCGGCGGTGAAGACGCCGGGGTAGCTGCAGGTGAGGTAGACGAAGTGGAGAACCCCGGCGTAGTTCCGGTGGGCCCGCCAGTATTCCGTCTTGCCGGCCAGGAGGTACGCGTTCAGCTCCAGTCGCTGGGCGGGGGTGGCGTCCTTCCCGAGGAGCCGGTCGTACACCTTCGTGGTGAGGAGGGTCGGCTCCCCGTCCCGCCGCACCCAGAGCCAGCCGTACTCGTTGAGGATCATGGCCCGGGCCGCGAAGGGCGGCTGGGTCGACGCCCCCGATCCGCGCTCCAGCATCGTCATGTCGAAGGGAGGCTGCCCGAACACCTCGGCCGAGAAGAGGTAGGGGTGGTCCTCGATCGGGTCGTCGGGGCCGACCGGCGGGTTGTAGCTGTTCTCCCAGGGCCGGTTCGACAGGTCGAGCCCCCGCACGGCGGGGATGACCTTCTCCCCGAACACCGCGTCCTTCGTCTCGTTGTTCGCGTCCCAGATCGCGACGCTCGGGTGGTTCCAGTTGTCGCGCATCCACTCCGAGTACTGGCGGACGAGCTCCTGTGCGTCCCAGCGCCGGTCCGGCCACTGTGACCACGTCGTGTCTCCCGTCCAGACGAAGAACTCGTTCTGGACGAGGAGGCCGGTCTCGTCGGCGATCTCGAGCCACTGGTCGGGCACCGGCCCGATGCAGAACCGGAACGCGTTCCAGCTCATCCTCTTCGGGATCTCGGTGAGGAGCCGCCGCACCCAGGCCTCGTTCCAGGGAAGCTCGCCCGACTCCGGGTCCTCGAAGAAGCGGTGGAGGGTGACGTTCGATCCGCGCAGGAAGTACGGGCGGCCGTTGAGGAACGCGCGCTTCGTGGCGGTGTCGCATCGGAACTCCCGCATGCCGAAGCGCGTGACGAGAGAGTCGCCGCCGGTCGTGGTGTCGAGGACGTAGAGGAAGGGGTCCTCGGGCGACCAGTGGTGCGCGCCCGGGATCGCGATCGTCTGCCGGACGGCCCTCGACTCTCCCGGGGCCAGGGTGAGCGACTCCGACCGTCCCGCGGCCACGCGGGCGTCGCCCTTCCACGTCCTGACGGCCTGGCCGACCTCGAACGTCACCGGCGTCCCGCCGCGGTTCACGACCTTCGTCTCGACGAGGATCTCGGAGGGCCCGAGGCGGGGCGCCACCTGCACGCTCTCGATCACCGGGTTGTCGGCGACGTGGACGGACACCCGGTCGTAGATGCCGGGCGTCCACTTCAGCTTCTCGAAGTCGGTCCCGGCGGGGAAAGTCGCGGGGAGGACGCCGGGGTGGGCGCCGATCCGGACGAGGAGCACGTTCTCGCCCTGCCACCGCATCGCCGGGGTGAGGTCGAAGACCCCGGCGCTGAAGCAGCCCGGGTACTCCCCGACCTTCTTGCCGTTGAGCCAGACCGCGGTCCCGAACTGCGCCTTGTTGACGCGCAGGGTCGCCACGGCCTTCGTCACGGGGGCCGCGAACGTCCGCCGGTACCAGAAGTAGTTTCGCGTCTGCCGGGACACGCCCGGCGCCGCGACCCGGGCCGACTCGGGCAGGAGCTTCTGCCCGATCTTGTTGTTGACGAGCTCGACGCTGTCGAAGGCGTCGACGTCCGGGAAGGGCGGACGGGCGTTGTGGACGAGGCCGGGCACGGCCACCGTGGCCCGGAAGGCCCTCGGGGCGGGCTCCGCGGCCACGCTGTCCGCGATCTGCCAGGTGCCGTCGAGGGGCAGGGTCACCCGCTCGGCGGACGCGCGCACGGAGGAGAGACAGAAGAAAACGAGCACGGCGAGCCAAAGGACTCTCATGTCGGCCCTCCAGAAGACCCCCTCGGGATCCGGCCTGGTCGGGATCCCTCGGGGAGCATTACGGCTCGAAGCCTTCCCACAGGCGCGCGACGCGGCCGGGATCGGAGACCCACTGCACCGCGTCCGGGTCGCGCGCGAACGTCCGGTAGATCGGCTCTCCGGCCACGAGCCCCAGCTCCGGGTGGGCGCGCGCCCTCCGCTCGACGAGCGCACGCGCGGCGTAGCGCGGGTTCCTCCGCCACTCGACGCACCCTTCGCCGGTCAGCACGGGGAAGAACGCGAGCCCGCCCCGCGCCCGCACCTCCGCGTACGCGAAGGCGTAGTCGCGGTCGCACCACGCGCCGAAGGTCATCGGCTCGTCGGGATCGGCGCTGACGCTGGCATGGGCCCAGCCGGGGGGCACGACCACCACCTCGCCCGGCCAGGCCTCGATCGCGAAGCAGCGGCCGGGGTCGTCCGCCGCCCGCTCCTGCATGAGCACGATCGCCCGCCCGCCCCAGATCTCGTAGAGCTCCGGCGGCGACCAGCCGCTGCGGGCCGCCACCTCGTGCACGTGCCCCTGGCTGCGGACGGGCTCCTCGCCGAGGCGGCCCTTCGCGTAGGTCACGACGCCGAAGAGCAGGTGGCGCCGCAGGAGCTCGGAACGGTGCTCCTCGCGCCCCACGTCCATGGCGATCGCGTAGACCGGGTCGGGGCCGTCGCACGCCGGGTCGCGCAGGCTCCGCCGGATCGCGCCGAGCGACCGGAGCTCCGGCTCCGGGCCGAAGACGCCCGGCCCGTACTCGAAGCCCATGGGCGCGTGGCCGGCCCGCACGTCGAGGCCGGCGTCGAAGCCGCTCACGGCCGGGTCCTCACGGAGGCCTGGATCGTCGCGCACTCGACGCCCTCCGAGGGCCCGTGGGGGCGGATCGTGTAGAGCCCGACCGCGCCCGGAACCACGAACGTCTCCGCGTAGTGGACGACCAGGGGCTCGAAGGCGTCGTCCGGGCTCTCGACGACCGCCTCCTCCCCCTCCACGAGGTTGAGGACGTTCACGCCGCCGCCCGTGTCGTGGGGAGTCGCCGAGGAGAACCAGTGACGCCGCGTTTCGATGAACTCCCGCTCGTGGAGCCCGGTGCGCTCCTCGCGCCAGCCCTCGCCGGCGCCCACGAGCTCGACCCTGTTGACGAGCTCCCGCTCGACCCAGGCCGCCTCTCGGTCCCACTGGATGTTGGCCACCCCGTGGTCGAGGTGGACCGGACGCGGACGGCCGTCGAGGCCCATCCGGCCCCAGTCCCAGAGCTTGAACGTGAAGAGGTAGGGCGTCGAGCTGATCTCGAGGACCATCGAATCCTTCCCCGAGCAGTGTACGGTCCCGCCGGGGATGAGGAAGTGGTCGTGCTTCCGGGCCGGCCGCCGGTTCACGTAGAGCTCGGCCGGGAAGCTGAACCCGCCCTCCCGGGCGCGCCGCAGGTCGCGCACCATGGCCTCGCCGTCGACGCCGTCCCGGAGGCCCAGGTAGACGCACGCCCCTTCTCCGGCGTCGAGGAGGTAGTAGCTCTCGTCCTGCGTGTAGTGCATCCCGAAGCGGTCCTGGATGTACTCGGTGAGGGGGTGGACCTGGAGCGAGAGGTTCCCTCCGGCCATGGTGTCGAGGAAGTCGAAGCGGATCGGGAACTCGTCGCCGAAGCGGGCGTGCACCGCCTCGCCGAGCAGCTCACGCGGGTGGCGGAAGACGAGGTCGAGGGCCGGGACCTCGACCCGCGCCCCTCCGAACCCGAGGAGGAGGCTGTTCTCCTCGGGCACGCAGTCGAAGCACCACCCGTAGTTCGCCGCCTCGCGCGGCAGGTCGCAGACCTCCTTCATCCACTGCCCTCCCCACGGGGCGGGATCGAAGAACGGCACGAGCCGGAACGGCCGCCGCGCCGCCGCGGCCAGCCCCCGGCGGAAGTCGTCGCCGCTCACGATCTTCGGCGCGCCGGGGTCGTTCGTGTCGAGCAGCCAGTCGATCCGGCCGAGGAGGGTCCGCTTCTGCCGGTCGGCCACCCGCCAGTCCACGAAGAAGCCGCGCTTGTACAGCTTCCCCGGCCGCTCCTTCTGGTCGTGCACCCCGAGGCTCGCGACCTCCCGCCGCCTCTGCCGCTGCTGGATCTCCCAGCGCGCGAGGTCGGCGTACACGAGCACGTCCGGCTCGGCGACGAGTGTCGCCCCCGCGCCGACGACGAGGACGAGGCCGGCCCGCGTGGCGTCGATGCGCCCGTGGAGCGCGGCCGTGCGGCCGGGGTCGAGGAAGTCGGAGAGAGAGAGCCCGTTCATCCGGCCGAACACGGGGTCGTCGCCGAGGAACGGCGCGCAGATCCAGTCGATCTCGGCCGGGTCCCGGTAGGCCCGCCGCACGTCCACGACGAGCGCCGGGCGCAGGCCCTCGCCGAGGGCGTGGAGCACCTCGTCCAACCGGACGCCCGGATAGCATTCGACGCCGAGCACGCACCTCGAGCGCGAGCGGAGACCCCTCAGCTGCTCGAGGATGTCCGCCCAGCCGACGGTGCACGCCGAGGGCGGGCCGACGGGGACGATCGGACGCTTGTCGTAGCGACCGGTGGGAGGCATGGTCGCCTCACGCCCCCTGGAGGAGCGGCACCGCGCCGAGGAGGGCGGCCCGCTCGCCGAGCGCCGCCGCCCGGACCGCGACCCTTCCCCAGGGCGTCCACGCGTGCCGGTGCACGTGGGCCTCGATCGAGGGCAGCACCGCCGCCGCGTTCCGCATGACGCCGCCGCCGATGACGAGCGCCTCCGGATCCCAGGCGTGGATCATGGCCACCGCTCCCGCCGCCCAGACGCGAAGGCAACGCTCGCGGACGGCCGCCGCCACCGCGTCGCCGCCCTCGGCGCACGCGAAGACCGACTCGAGGTCGAGCGACGGACACCGCGCGAGCGCGCTCGTCTCGAAGCCGGGCGCCTCCCGGCAGAGGGCGGCGAGGGCCCAGGTCGAGGCCTCGGCCTCGACGCAGCCCCGGCCGCCGCACGTGCAGGGCCGGCCCTCGAAGTCGGCCACGAGGTGCCCGCCGAGGACGCCGGCCTGGAAGTGCTTCCCGCGCAGGAGCCGACCGCCGATCATGGCCGCGCCGCCGATGCCGGTGCCCAGGGTCATCATGACCACGTCGTCGAAGCCCTGGGCCGCGCCGGCCCGGCGCTCGCCGAGGAGGGCGAGGCGGGCGTCGTTCTCCAGGCGGAGGGGCAGGCCGAAGGTCTCCCGTCCCCACGCGGCCAGGTCGAGGCGAGGCGCGTCGTCGTACTTGGCGTTGGTCGACAGCACGCGCCCGGCGGTCGAGTCCACGAGCCCGCAGAAGCCGAAAGCGACACCGGCGCAGCTCGAGACCGGGACGCCCGCCGAGGAGGCCGCGCGGCGGAGCGCTTCGCCGATGACGGGGAGCGCGCCGGCCAGGCCTCGGGCCGCCTCCAGCGACACCGTCTCGGCCGCGGCGACCTCGCCCTCGGAGACGACCGCGCAGGCGGCGTGGCTCCCTCCGAGATCGACCGCGAGCGCCTTCACCGCGTGCTCTCCCCCGCCCTCACCACGACCGCTCGATCTCCTCGAGGCTCCGTCCCTTCGTCTCGGGCACGAAGCGCCAGACGAAGACGAAGTTCAGGACGCTCATCGCCGCGTAGAGCCAGAACGCTCCCGTCGAGCCGACCGCCTCCACGAGGGAGAGGAACGTGGCCGTGACGAGGATGCAGGCGAGCCAGAGGCTCACCGTGGCGATCGACATCGCCCGGCCGCGAATCCGGGTCGGGAAGAGCTCCGAGATCACGACCCACACGCCGGGCCCCAGCCCCACTCCGAACGAGGCCACGTAGAGCAGGATGACGAGCAGCACCAGGACCGCGGGCCGCGGCTCGATGCGGAAGAGGAGGCCGAGGGCGAGGAGCGACGTCGCCATCCCGCCCGAGGCGAGCATCATGAGCGGGCGCCGGCCGAGGCGGTCGATCGTCCCCAGGGCGACGATCGTCATCAGGAAGTTCACGGCCCCGATGACCACGTTCGCCCCGATCGCCGAGGCGTCGCTCTGCCCGCCCACCTGCTCCTTGAAGATGAGGGAGCCGTAGTAGATGACGGTGTTGATGCCGGTGATCTGCTGGAAGACGGCGAGGAAGACGGCGATCCCGAGCGGCTTGCGGAGCCTCTTCGCGAAGAGCTCGCGGAGGGTCCCCGACTCGGCGGCGATCGTGTCCCGGATCTCGGCGACGTCGATCCGGGCCTGCTCGCCGCCGCCCACGCGCTCGAGGACGGCGAGGGCCTCGGCCTCGCGCCCGGCCTCGACCAGGAAGCGCGGCGACTCGGGCACGAAGAGGAGGGCGAAGAAGAAGGCGCAGGACGGGACCGCGGCCGAGGCGAACATCCACCGCCAGGAGGACGGGCCGGCGAAGGAGAGCAGCCACCCGGCGAAGTACGCGAGCAGGATGCCGGTCACGATCGCCATCTGGTTGAGGGACACGAGCCGTCCCCGCACCCGCCGGGGGGAGATCTCGGCGATGTAGAGGGGCGCGAGCACGGAGGCGACCCCGATCGCGAGACCGCCGAGGAGCCGCGCGGCCGCGAACTCCGCGAGGTGCCGGGGTAAGGCCGCCCCCACCGCGGAGGCGGCGAAGAGGAGGGCGGACGCGAGCAGGATGCGCTTGCGGCCCAGGCGGTCGGTGAGCCAGCCGGCGACGGCCGCGCCGACCGCGCACCCGACGAGGAGGCTCGACGTCGCGACCTCGGTCTCCCGCGTGGAGAGGGCGAGCTCCTGGCGGAGGAAGATGAGGGCGCCGTTGATCACCGCGGTGTCGAAGCCGAAGAGGAGGCCCGAGACGGCGGCCACGGCGGCGATCAGGGTGGCGTAGCGGGAGCTCACGCGCGCCTCACCACGAGCCCGCGCTCCAGGAAGGGGCGGAGGTCCTCGTCGCTCGCCTCCCGGTCGGTGACGAGCGCGTGCACGTCGCTCGTCGGGCAGATGAGGCAGCGCACGACCCGACCCAGCTTGCTGCGGTCGGCGACCACGATCCTCTCCCGGGCCTGGGCGACCAGGGCCCGGTTGATCGCCGCCTCCTCCGGGTGGAGGCAGGTGAGGCCGCGCTCGGCGTGGATCGCGTTCACGCCGAGGAACAGCTTGTCGAGGAAGACCTCGCGCGCCCCGGCCGCCGCGCGCGCCCCCACGAGCGAGAACCACCCCCCGCGCAGGTAGCCTCCGGTCACGTAGACGGTCAGGTCCTGCCGGTCGCTCAGCTCCATGGCCACGTTGACCGTGCTCGTCACCACCGTGATGTGCTTGCGGTGACGGAGGCTCCGCGCGACCTGGGTGGCCGTGGTGCCCGGGCTGATGCCGATCGTCTCCCCGTCCCGCACGAGCTCGGCCGCGGCGAGGCCGATCCGGCGCTTCTCCTCGGCGCGCAGGCTCTCCTGCTCGCGGAAGGAAGAGTCGTGGCGAAAGGCCTCGTACGCCACCGGGCTCACCGCCTTCGCGCCGCCGTGGGTGCGCCGCAGGAGCCCTTGCCGCTCGAGCGCCCCGAGGTCGCGCCGGACGG
This sequence comes from Vicinamibacteria bacterium, assembly GCA_035577965.1. Lineage (GTDB taxonomy): Bacteria > Acidobacteriota > Vicinamibacteria > Fen-336 > Fen-336 > DATBSL01. Next base: position 121,570 of record DATJYX010000002.1, read on the forward strand.
TGGCGAGCGAGACCCCGAGCCGTCCGGCCAGGGCCTCCACCGACACCTCGCCGTCCCGCAGCACCTCCACGACGATCGTGGTGGCGCGGTCGGTCACGGCCGCGAGCGGGCCTGGAGGCGCTCCCAGACCGACGGGTACCGCTCGGGCCGCGAGACGAGATCGAGCGGGCCGATCTCGCCCGCGAGCGCGGGCCGGCCGGGGACGATCCCGTGCTCGGGAACGACGTGGGGCGGCAGGCGCCGCGCCTCGGGCACCCTGCCGTAGCGCGGGTTCGCCTCGAGCGTCCCGTCGGCGAGCACGTAGTGCGCCATGCCCCGGAGCCTCCGCAGCGGTTCGTAGAGGAGCCGCGCCTCGAGCGCGTAGACGGCGCCGAACACCATCGGCCCGCCGCCCAGGTTGACGGTCGCGTGCGCCCAGCCCGGCGGAACCACGACCTTGTCTCCCGGGCCCGCCTCGATCGCGACCGCGTCCGACACCGCGGTCGAGGCGGAGTCCTGCATGTAGACGAGGCCGTGGCCGTACCAGAACTCGTAGATCTCCGAGAATGCGACGCCGGTCCCGGCCGGCACCGAGTGCACGTGGCCCTGCGAGCGCAGGGCCTCCTCGCCGAGCGCGCCGTGGTTGTAGACGACGGCACCGTAGCCGAGGCCGAGCGAGGACAGCGCCTCGGCGCGCCCCGGCACGCGGATGCCCATGTAGATCGTGTAGAGGTGGTCCGGCCCCGTCGCGAGCGGATCGCGGAGGAGCGCCCGCACGTCGTCCAGCCTGCGCACGACCGCTGGCTCCGCGGTCACGCCCTCCCCGAACGCGAGGGTCAGGGAACGCGGCTCGAGCTGGACGGTGAACCCCGCGTGACCGCTCAGATCGATCATCGACCTGCGCGTTCTAGCACGAAACGCGCAGGCCGACCAGAGGCGCCCCGGCACGCGTCCGTCTCCTCTCCCGCCGGCGGAGCGCACGATGCCCGCGCCGTCTCTGTGGGAGAATAGGACTTCGGCTTCGCCGTGGAGAGAATGACCGTCGACGTCGTCACCGGCGAGGCTGCGCCCCCGCCCCGGCGGGCGTTCCGCCCGGTCCTCGCGATCGGCGGACTGGCGCTCGCCCTCCTCGGCCTCTGGGCCCGCGGCCTCCCCGCTTTCGTGGCCTGGGAGGTGGCGCGCGACCACCAGCGCTGCTTCGGCCGCCGCCACCTCGCCGCCCGCGTCTGGAGCTCCGACCCGTCCCGAGTGCGCGACTGGCTCGAGTCGCGGGGCACGCCGACGCCTCCCCTGCCCCGGGGCGCCTCCTCGGCCGACCTCGTGGGCGCGCGGTACTGCCCTCTCGAGGACCGCGTCGCCGCGCACGTCTACTACGCCGGAGAAGGGGGGGCGGTGTCGGTCTTCCTGCTCGCCGGCCCGGCCCGGATCGGAAACGGCTGGGCGGGCACGTCGCGTGGCTGCCACGTCCGCCTGCTCCGCGCCGCCGGCCGCTACGTCGCGGTCGTCGGCGAGAGCGCGACCGACGTCGCGGCGGCCGCTCACTCCTTCATGGTGATGGTGGCGGCGGCGACGCCCGACGGCGTCGGGCTCCGCTCGGACCCCGCCGGCGCGCGTCGGGGGGACGCGCGTTCGGTTGACCGGTGCGGATCGAGCTGTTAACCTTCTTCTCCACCTCGGTGGGGCTGTGGCGCAGTTGGGAGCGCGCGTGAATGGCATTCACGAGGTCACGGGTTCGAACCCCGTCAGCTCCACCAGTTTCCACAACAACTCAAGAGAGCAGTCCCGCATCATCTCAGGCCAGGGAAGCGGACAGAGGATGAGCCGTGAGCCTGGGTCTCTGCTCGGTCCCTGACCGGGGCGTTCCTCAGGGTAGAGGCCCATCCGAAAGCCGGCACGACACGCCAATGGAGCCGCTCAGTTCGCGCTGCTGACGTCGAGGGCCGACCGACCCACCCGGGTTTTCGTGTCTTTCCTCTTGACCGACACCTTCAAGGCGGTTTCCGGCCCCGGCTCGCTCGTGAAACGCACCCGGTACTGGCCGTTCATGTCCGCCGCCACCTGATGCAGCCACTGTGCGGCCGCCAGAGGGGAGAGAGACTCCGCGTAGCTGCCGCCGTAGCCTTTCGCCATCCCCGCGAAGTAGCCCTGCACATCGAAAGAGTGCGTCGCATTCCCCGACATTCCGCCGATCCCCGCGTCGCTGCCACCCGACAGGAGGAGCACGATCATCGGCACTGCACGGGCGACGCCGACCTCACGCATCAGCTCGGCGGTGTTCTGGGCGTTCGCCAGTACGCTGGCACCGCCAACATAGACGAGTGCCCGTCGTGGCGCGCCCCGCCCAGCGAGCTCCTTGCTGGCGTCGGCCATCGCGTCGACCGCGTAGTTGCCGCCGGCGGCAGCGATCATGCGCAGCTTCGGCTCCACACGCGTGACGTCTGAACCGAACTCGGCGACCTTCGCTGGCGCAGTGGTCCACGCCGCCACGGACGTCCCCGCCGGCAGCAACTTCCAGAACTCGATGACGGCGGGCACCAGGTCACTCCGGTAGCTCGGGGCTACGCCAGCGCTCGAGTCGATCACCATCGCGACCTCGAGCGGGCGCTGGTCCATCTCCACACCGAGGACCGTCCGCTCGTGGCCGTTCTCACTGATCGCCAACTCATCGGCCTTGAGGTCGACGATCGGAACGAGCTTCTTCGTGTAGACGGCGAGCGTCACCGAGCGCGTCGTGCCGCTGTCGGGGGGATCGGCTGCCGTCACGACGGCGCGCGAGAGCAGCAGCGACATTAGCAACAAGACGACGGAGCGTGTCACACCGCGCATCCCGTCGAGGACCAGCACCCGCATCGCCTTCGGAGGGCGCACGCCCGGACGTCGTAGTCCCACGGGCTTCCGTGCATGTAGCTGGCGAGCAGAAGAGTCACGATGATCTCCCGGCGCACGCTTCCTCCCAGGAATCGGCTGAGGTTACGCCCCGGACGGCCAGGGGATCAAGCCTCCTGCTATCCTTCGTTGCAGCCACCCGCAGGGAGGTCCAGATGAGTTTTCGGCGTCGAGCCAGGCCAGGTCTCCGTCGGGCATCCCTGGCCGTCATGCTTGGGCTCCTGGTCACGGGGACTGTCGGGGCCGAGGACGGCGTTACCGCGACCAAAGTCGTGCTGGGGCAGGCCGCGGCCTTCACCGGGCGCTCGGCCGGGCTCGGTGTGGAGATGTGGCGCGGGGCGCAGGCCGCCTTCGCCGCCGCCAACGAGAAGGGCGGGGTGTGGGGTCGGCGCATCGAGCTGGCCCTGGCGGACGACGGCTACGAGGCGGACCGGGCGCTGCCCGCCGTGCGGCACCTGGTCGAGGAGCGGAAGGTGTTCGCCCTCTTCGGCGGGGTCGGCACGCCCACGATCGTGAAGGTGCTGCCCTACGTGCTGGAGCGCTACAACGCCGACGGCCTCTTCTACTTCGCGAACGTCACGGGCGCCCAGACGCAGCGCGAGCCTCCCTATGACAAGGCGGTCTTCAACGTCCGGGCGTCGTATCGCCAGGAGACCGAGCTGATGGTCAACGCCTTCGTCGCCCGGGGTCGTCGGCGCGTCGGCTTGTTCCTCCAGGACGACTCCTACGGGCAGAGTGGCAAGGACGGCGTGCTGCGCGCGCTCAAGGCCCAGGGCCTTGAACCCGCGGTGGAGACGCGGTACCCCCGCGGCCAGTCATTCACCGTCAGCACGGCGCCGCAGGTGCAGGCGATGAAGGCCGCCGCCGTCGACGCGGTGATCGCGGTGGGTTCCTACCAGGCCTGCGCTGCCTTCATCCGGGACGCTCGCGAGGGCGGGCTCGACGCACCCATCCACAATCTGTCTTTCGTGGGCGCGGACCAGATGCTGGAGCTGCTGCGGGCCGAGGAGAAACGGAGTGGCCGAGCCCTGACCGACAAGCTGGTCGTCACCCAGGTCGTGCCCTCCTACCTCGACCCCCGCATCCCCGCGGTTGCGTCCTACCGCTCGTTGATGGACCGCTACGCGCCTGTCGTGCCGACGGGCGTCGGCGATGGCACGTACAAGCCGGCCGCCACCTACAGCTTCGGCTCGCTCGAGGGCTACGTCAGCGCCAAGGCCTTCCTGGCGGTCCTGCAGGCGACCGGTCGCGACCTGACCCGTCGCCGGTTCTGCGAGGCCGCCGCACGCATGGGCCGCTTCGACCTGGGCCTCGTCGTGCCGGCCGAGTTCTCGGCCACACGGCACCAAGCCCTGGACAAGGTCTGGTTCACCTACGTGACACCCGGGGGCTGGGCGACGAGCGCGACGGGTCCCGGCTTCTGATCGACCCCTGGACGGGCTCCCTTGCGGGCGTCAATCGGGTTGCCGCCGACGGCGGGTGGCGGCCCGCTGGGGCGCAGGTCAGAACTCGAGCTTGGCTTGGAGCTGGATCCTCCGCTGGCCGTCGCCGGGCTGGCTGCTCGTGAGGTCGGGGACGTAGCCCCGGAACCCGACGATCGTCGGGTTGTCGGTGTCCGCCGGGAACGTCGAGGCGTACAGGTTGGCGTTCACGATCCCCCCGCCCGCCTTCTGGTTCGGAGACTTCGAGCTCGACCAGGAGCCGGCAGCATCCGGCCAGGTCGACGGCCCAGGGTGCGACCTGCCGATCCGGGCCGAACCCGGTCCAAGCGGGCTCTTCAGATCCACCAACTCGACAGCCTGGCTTGACGCGCGGGCACGAGGGCTGCGTCGACGCTCCGTGAAGCCTGGCCGGAACACGCTGAGGGAGGACCCCGAAGCTCCTCTTGACAACGTGACCGAGGGCCGCGTAGAGTCTCGACTCAATAATGAAAATGGATTTCAGTTTCATTATACTCGACCGACCTCCGGCACCCGGGCCCGCGGCCGAGGAATCGGAGCCACCGGGGGATTCGAGAGGGAGTGCCGACATGACGGCAGCTACGAGGAGGTCGCCAAGCGGGGCCCACCGCGACTCGAACCCGGGACGCGCTGCCATCTGGAGAACCGCGTCCGCCCTCCTCCTCGCACACCTGCTCGCTCCACGCGTCTTCGCCCAGGAGCCCAAGGCGGAGGACCTCGGCAAGGAGATCGCAACCCTGAGGGCCGAGGTGGAGCGCCTCGAGTCCGCCGAGGGCGACGCCGAGCGTCTCCGGGAGCTGGAGCGCCGCATCGACCTCCTGGCCGCCGAGCTGGAGAAGTCCCGCACCGGCGGAGCCACCGACGTCGAAGCGCCGGTCAAGGGCCAGCCTGGCCTCGGCCCCGCGGCCTCCAAGGTCTACGCCAAGTCCCGCGGTGTCTCGATCGGCGGCTACGGCGAGGTCGTCTACGACCACCCCTCGTCTGCGCGCCAGGACGGCTCGCCGTCCGGCCTCGAGCCGCGCGTCGACCTGCTGCGGTACGTCACCTACGTCGGCTACAAGTTCAGCGACAAGATCCTGCTGAACTCGGAGATCGAGTTCGAGCACGCTTCGAGCGGCGAGGGAGCCGAGGAGCGCGGCGAGGTCTCGGTCGAGTTCGCCTACCTCGAGTTCCGGCCCTGGAAGAGCGGCGGGTTCCGCGCCGGAATGGTCCTGCTCCCGCTCGGGTTCCTGAACGAGCTGCACGAACCGCCGATCTTCCGCGGCAGCCACCGCAGCGAGGTCGAGCAGCAGATCATACCCACCACCTGGCCGGAGAACGGCGTCGGTGTCTTCGGCGAGAGCGGGCCCTTCCAGTGGCGCGGCTACGTCGTGGCCGGTCTCGACAGCGCCGGCTTCTCGAGCGGTGGCATCGCGGAAGGCAAGCAGGAGGGGTCGCAGAGCCTCGCCAGGGACCTCGGGTACACAGGTCGGCTCGACTACGTCGGCGTGCGCGGCCTGCTTCTCGGGGCGAGCGTCTATACCGGCAAGTCGGGCCAGGGCGCGACGATCGACGGCCAGCCGATCGGCGCGAAGGTGACGCTCTTCGAGCTCCACGCCCAGTACGAGCTGCGCGGTCTGCAGCTGCGCGCCCTCCATGCCCGCTCGACCATCGGCGACGCCGCGCTCGTGAACGCCCGGAACGGCCTCTTCGGCGACGAGTCCGTGGGTGAGCGGCAGTACGGCTGGTACGTGCAGGTCGCCTATGACCTGATGAGCCTGCGGCCGGCTGGCCAATGGTCGGTCCTTCCGTTCGTCCGCTACGAGCGCCTGAACCCGCAGGACCAGGTGCCGGCCGGCTTCTCGAAGGACCCGGCTCTGGACCAGAAGGTCCTCACCGCGGGCGCCGACGTCAAGCCGCTCCCGAACGTCGTCCTGAAGGCCGACTGCACGTGGCTGCACGACGCCGCGCGCTCCGGGACGAACACGTTCCACCTCGCCGTCGGCTTCCTGTTCTGAGGGGATCCCGATGCCGCCGCGTCCGAGGCGCCTCGCCCTCCTCGCCGTGTTCTGCTCCGTCGCGGTGTTCGCCGGGTCGCTCCGTCCGGCCGCCCAGAGCGCCCGCCGCGTGCCGCGCCACACGCGCCATCGATTGAAGCCGCTCGTGCACGGGGCGACGGGCGGCGTGCGCAGCAGCGCGGCGGGCGACGACACGGACCCCCCCGAGGTCGCGGTCGGCGAGCGGCTCTTCCTGGAGACCCGCTTTGCCCAGTTCTTCGCGGCCCATGTCGGAAGCGACGTGAACCGCCGGCTCGCCACCGGCGACCCCGTCCTCGACACGCTCGAGACGGCCTCCGGCCTCCTGCGGGGGCCATTCGCGGGCAAGTCGGTGAACTGCCGCTCCTGCCACTTCGTGGACGACGCGACGGCGATGGGCGCTCGAGTCAACACCTACGGCGACTACACGACTCGCAGCCGGGTGCCGGAGCGCGAGGACGGTGAGACGCGGACGCCGCGAAACTCTCCCCCGCTCGTGAACGCCACGCTGCCCCGCACGGGCTTCGTGCTTCACTTCGACGGGGAGTTCCCGAGCGCCGAGAGCCTCGTCCGGGGCACCTTGCTCGGCCGGAACTTCGGGTGGATGCCGACCGAGACCGCCACGGCCAGGGCCCACATCGCCCGGGTGGTCCGGGAGGACGACGGCACGGACGAGCTCGCGCGGCAGTACGCCGGCCTCCCGTACTGGGTCCTCCTCCAGGGAACCGACCCGCGGATCCCATCCGACCTCCGGCTGCCCGAAGCCTATCGCGCCGACGCTCTTCGCAGCGACGACGACGCGGTGCTCGACGTCGTGGCGAGGCTCGTCGCCGCCTATCTCCACTCGCTCGTCTTCGCCCAGGGCGAGGACGGCTGCTTCGACGGCTCCCCCTACGACGCCTTCCTGGCGAAAAACGGCCTGCCGTGCGCCCCCGACGCCGGAGAGCCTGCCTCGGCGTACGCGAAGCGGCTCAAGGCGGCGGTCGACGGGCTGGCCGCGCCTCTCTACGTCGGGCCCGGTGACGGCTCGTTCGAGCTCCAGGACCAGCCGTTCAAGTTCGGCCGCGACGAGCTTCAGGGCCTGCGCGTCTTCCTCACCGGGGGCGACGAGGCCCGCTCGTCGGCGGGAAACTGCGTGGCCTGCCACACGCCGCCGGTCTTCACCGACTTCTCGTTCCACAACACGGGCGCCACGCAGGAAGAGTACGACGCGCTCCACGGCACGGGTGCCTTCGCTTCCCTCCCCCTTCCCGACCTCGCGACGCGCAACGCCCAGCCCGACGCCTACCTGCCGCCGAGCGCGGCACATCCCGCGGCGCTCGGAATCTTCCGCCGGCCCGCGGCTCGTGAGCGGCCCGGGCAGACCGACCTCGGGCTGTGGAACGTCTGGGCCAATCCTTCGATCCCGGCGCCCCAGGCGGCGATCGCCGAGGCGCTCGGCGTGAGCGGTCGCAGCGCCGCCGAGGTTCTGCCCCGCACGGCCGCGGCCTTCAAGACGCCGGGCCTTCGGGGCCTGGGGCAGTCGGCGCCGTACTTCCACACCGGTCGCATGGCGTCTGTCGAACAGGCCGTCCAGTTTTACGCGCTCTTCTCGCAGAAGGCCCGGCTCGGGCGCGTCTTCAACGCAGCGCCCGAGATCCAAGGGATCTTCCTTTCCACTGCGGACGTCGCTCCGCTCGTCGCGTTTCTCGAGGCGCTCGACGAGGACTACCAATGAGGCGACTCGGTGAGTGCACGAGCACACGCTCGCCGAGCCGTCTCGAGGCCCCTTTGCCGCGCCGCGTTCTTCGACCTCGGTCGGGACTCGTGCCCGCCGGCGGCCTCGCCGCGTTCCTGCTCGCAGCCGCGAGCGCTCGTCCCGACGTGATCCTCTCCGAGAGGGACGCGCTGGCGCGAGCCTGCCCGGGACAGGGCACCGCGAGGCGGACGCTCTACCTGAAGCCCGAGCAAGTCACGGCCGTCGAGAAGGCCGCGCGGTCCAAGCTCCCCTCGGCGGTGGTGACCGTCTTCGAGTGTCACGCCGCCGGCGCCGTCACTGCTCGCGCGGTTCTCGACACGGACATCGTCCGGACGATGCCGGAGACGGTCCTGGCGGTCGTCGAGCCGGATGGGCGCCTCCGCATGGCTCTCGTCCTCCAGTTCGCCGAACCGCCCGACTACCTGCCGCGGGAGGGCTGGCTCAAGACCCTCACCGGCAAGTCGCTCGACGACGACCTCGTCCCCGGGCGGGACGTGCGCCGCGTCACGGGCGCGACGCTGACCGCGGAAGCGCTCGCGCAGGCGGTGCGCCGCTCCCTCGCCATCGACCGCCTCATTCTGCGGAGCCGCCCATGAAGTACCTGGAGAAGGGAGGCTTCCAGAGCCAGCCCCTGATGCGCCTCACCCTCACCCTCACCCTCGGGCTCCTCCTGGCGTTCTGGGTCACGAACTTCGCGCTCTACTTCTCCCGCATGAGCCTCCGGCCAGGCTCGGTCGTGGCGTACTACTGCGGCTCCGAGGAGGACTTCCGTCCGGCGCGGTCGCCGGAGTCCATGCTGGAGACGACGCACATGCACCTGCCCGTGATGGCCCTGGTGCTGCTGCTGCTCACGCACCTGACGATATTCGCGTCCCTGCCGAGAAGGGCGAAGCGCGTCCTGATCGTCGGCGCCTTCCTCTCGGCGGTGCTCGAGGAGTCCGGAGGGTGGCTCGTGCGCTTCGTGAGCCCCGCGCTCGCGCCGGTCAAGGTCGTCGGGTTCGTCGGCCTGCAGGCCGCAATCGTGGTCCTGCTCGCCTCCCTGGCCCGGTTTCTGGCCAGCGCCGTCCGAGAGCGGAACCGTGGCGAAGGGGCCGAGCCGGAAGCCTTCGCGAACGGGGCTGCGGCACCCGAGGCGGAGCTCACTCTCGAACGTCGAGGCCCGGGATCGCAGCGAGGTCGTAGCGCGCCCTGAAGCCTCGCGTCGTGCGCAGGACGCGGCGTGCGCCTTCGCGGAACAGGACGAGCCCAGCGGCCCCCCGGTGCTCGAAGAGCCGCATTCCGTCGTTCTCGCCGAGCACGTAGGCCGCCGTCGACAGCGCGTCGGCCTCGATTCCCGTGTCGGCCACGACCGTTGCCGCCAGGACCCGGGCGGCAGGCTCGCCCGTGCGCGGGTCGAAGATGTGGCGAGGCCGCTGATCGCCCCCGGAGCTCGACACAGCGCCCCGCGAGACCCGGAACGAGGCCCAGGGCGGCGCCGCCGGGACCTCCGGGTCGCGCACGTCCACCGTGAGCGTCAGCCCGAAGGCGCCGATGCTGCTCCCGCCCAGGTCGACGAGCCCGCTCTCGGCGCCCGACGTCTGGAGCGCCACGAGCGCGAGGTCGGCGGCATAGCCCTTCGCGATGCCTCCGAGGTCGAGCCGGGTCCCGGGTTCGAGCCGCACGTCGCCCGACCTTCTGTCGAGGTGCACTCGCCGGAAGCCGACTCGTGACAGCAGGCTTCTTCGCTCGTCGAGAGCGAGCAGGCGCGGCTGGCCCCCGAGTCCACCCGCCGCTCGAACGAGCGGCTCGACGGTCGGGTCGAAGGCCCCGTCCGAAGAGGCCGCCACGTCGAGCGCGCGGTCGAGCACGGCCGTCATGCCCGCGGAGACCCTCCCCCGGCCTCGGGCGTTGAGACGCGTGAGCTCGCTCTCCTTCCAGAGGGACATCGCGTCGTCCACGCGGTCGAGACACGCGAACGCCGCGCCCAGGACCTGCGGTGTCGCCCGGGCGCCGGAGGCGCGCACCTCGGCGGTCGTGCCCATCACGATCCGCACCTCCCGGAGCACAGACGAGCCGGAGGGCTCTTCCTTCGTGACCGCCGGACGAGCGAGCCCGGGAGTGACCCCGCTCCCAGGAGCGAGGAACGCGATGCACGCGAGCGCCCCGAAGCCGCTCGCTAGGGTGCGTCTCACCTCCAACCCAAGCCGGGGACCAGGGGACGGAGCACGCAGTCGTATCCTCCTAGGCACGGGCCCTTGGTGGAGCGCGCGCAAGAACTGCGCGGATTCGACGCCAAGAGCGCCCTCCAACCACGGCACAATCCTTGCCTATCGGCCAAACATGAAATCGGTTTTCATTATCTCACGGGGCCGGCAAAGCTCCCCGCCGGCACCCGGCGCGAGCGCCCCGGGTTGGACACGCGCGCGCCGGTGCGCCTGGTGCGCCATCGCGTTCGCTCCGGCCCTGGCGATCTGCCTCCTGACGCGTGCCGGCCTGGCCGTGGCTGCCGACCCGTCGGCGGTTCTCTCGGGCACGGTCGTCGACGGAACGGGGGCGCTCGTCCCGGGGGCGCTCGTGCACGTCGACGGCGCCGACGAGACTCGGGCGAGAAAGACCCTGTCGGACGGCCAGGGGCGGTTCTCTTTCGAGGGCCTGCCCGCCGGGCGATACCGCGTTGCGGTCTCCCTCCCCGGTTTCAAGCCCTACGAGAAGACAGGTCTCGAGCTGAAGCCGGGCGGCTCCGCGACCGTGGTCGCGACCCTCGTGATCGCCCAGCATTCCGAGGCCATCGAGGTCTCGGGGACGGCGGTGCTCGATCGTTCGACGGCCCGGCTGGGCGACCACGTGAGCGGGGCCGAGATCACGGCTCTCCCCGTCGCCGGAGGCGGAGGCTTCACGGACTGGCTTGCGCTGCAGGCGGGGGTCGTGCCGGCGAGCGCCCAGCAGCCGAACGCGGTGCTGATGTCGGGCTGCGCGAGCACGTCTCCCTCGGGCGACCTCAACCCCGGCAGCCTCTCGGTGAACGGGCAGCGCGAGACGGCCAACGGCTTCGTCGTCAACGGTGCTTCGGTCGAGGAGGCCTTCAATCAGACTGCCGCCGCCGTTCCCAACCCCGACTCGGTCGAGGAGTTCGAGGTCTTCGACAGCGGCTTCGAGGCGGAGTACGGCAACTACCCCGGCGCGCAGGTGCGCGTCACCACGAAGGGCGGCTCGAACGAGCTCCACGGGAGCCTCTTCGGCATCGCGCGGGACACGGCACTCGACGCCCGCGGGTTCTTCGCGGCGGAGCGGGCGAGACACGACGAGGCGCAGCTCGGTACCACGCTGGGCGGGCCGCTCAAGAAGGACCGGCTCTTCTTCTTCGCGGACTACGAGCACCGCCAGCGCACCCAGGGCATCGACACCGGGCTCATCGCCGTGCCGTCTCTCGACGAACGCTCCGGGAGCTTCTCCGACCAGGCCGGCCGCCTGACCGGGCGCGTCTCCGGGGAGGCGCTCGCGAGAAGGCTCGAGACGCTGCTCGGCTACCCGGTCCGCTCCGGCGAGCCGTACTACAGCGCGGGCTGCGCGAGCGCCGCGGAGTGCGTCTTCCCCGGCGCCGTGATTCCAGCGAGTGCCTGGTCCGCTCCGGCCAAGGCTCTTCTCGGATACATCCCGTTGCCGAATCGCGGAGTGGACACCTTCGCGACCGCCGCGCAGAACGAGACGCTGGCGGATGGCAAGCTCGCCCTCCGCCTGGACGGGGTGACGGACATTGGACACGCCTCGGCCTACTACTTCCGAGACCACTACGCGATGGACGTGCCCTATCCGGTCGGGCAGGGCGGCGCCAGCGTGCCGGGCTTCGACGCTTCCACCTTCGGAACCAGCCAGCTCCTGACCCTCTCCCTCCAGACGTCCGGCCGCCGCACGGTCAACGAGGTCCGCCTCAGCTACCTGCGCGCCGCGAACGTCGTCGGACGGCCGCGCGGTGGCGTCGGCCCCACCCTCCGCTCGCAGGGCTTCGTGGACGACGCCGGCAACGCCTCGATCGTCGCGCTGGCCCCGCAGATCGAGGGCGTCGAGAACGTGGCCCTGAACGACCTCGTGATCGGGGTGACGATCACCGGTCTGACCCAGACGAACGACAGCTTCGAGTGGTCGGACGTTCTCACCGTGGCCCGCGGGCGGCACGCCCTGAAGCTCGGCGCCACGCTGCGGCTGGACCAGGTCAACATCCATCCGGACGCGATCGACAACGGCTCGTTCGCCTTCACCGGCAGCGCCACGGGCTCGGACTTCGCGGACTTCCTGCTCGGGCTCCCCAGCACCTACTCGCAGGGGGATTCGGACCCCTTCTACCTCCGAAACCACTACGTCGGCCTCTATGCTCAGGACAGCTGGACCCTGCGCCCGAGCCTCACCTTGAACTACGGCCTGCGCTGGGATCTCCTTCCTCCCTGGAGAGAGAAGCTCAACCAGCTCCAGACGCTCGAACCCGGAGCCCAGTCGGTCGTCTACCCTGGCGCCCCCAGAGGTCTCCTGTTCCCGGGCGACCCCGGCATTCCCGACACGCTCGCTCCGGCACGGCACACGAACTTCGCGCCGCGCGTGGGTCTCGTCTGGTCGCCGCCGTTCACCGACGGCCCGCTCGGCCGTCTCTTCGGTGGCCCGGATCGGACCACCCTCAGCGCCTCGCACGGCATCTTCTACGCCGGCTTCGAGGGTCTCTCGGCGGGAATCATGAGCGCCAACCCTCCCTACGGCTACGACTACACGAGCCCGGCGCCTCCGCTGTTCGCGGATCCGTTCGTGATCGCGTCGACGGGCGAGCGGGTGCCACAGCCCTTCCCGGTGCCCATCCCCGGACGGGGCGCGACTGCGGCCCAGCCGAACACGTCCGTCGACTGGCAGCAGTACCTGCCCGTCACGGGGGTTCCGTCCTTCTACCGGCGCAACGTCAACCCCTACACCGAAAGCTACACCTTGAGGATCGAGCGCCAGCTCGCGAGTCGGACAGTCGTCGCGGCCAGCTACATCGGCAGCCAGGCTCACCACCTTCTCGCCCTCGTCTCCGCGAACCCCGGCAACCCGCAGCTCTGCCTGGCGACACCGGGCTGCGGCCCGTTCTCGGATCGCTGGTCGAGGGGCCCGTTCGATCCGAAGTACTTCGATGCCGTCACCTACCAGAAGACGATCGCGAACTCGCGCTACAGCGCGTTGCAGCTCTCTCTACGCCACGAGACGCCGCGCCTTCAGCTGCGCGCGAGCTACACCTACGGCAGGGCGATGGACCAGTCTTCCAGCCTCGCCGAGCCACTCGATCCCGCCGATCCCCGGCGGAGCTGGGCTCTCTCCGCGTTCGACGTTCGTCACAACTTGGTGGCGAGCTACCGCTACGAGCTGCCCCTGGACGGCGTGCTGGGTTCCGGCGGAGACGCGAGCGGGTGGTATCTGTCGGGAACGGTGCGGCTCGCCTCGGGGCTGCCGGTCACGCTCTACAACAACACGGACAGCTCGCTGCTCGGGACGATACCGAACGGCATCAACAACAACGGCGTCGACACCCTGAACGTCGCCCCAGGAAACCTCGCCCTGAACGGCGACCCTCGACGCTCCCCCTACGCTTTCAACGCCGCGCTCTTCAGCATCCCTCCTCTGGGCCAGGAGGGGAACACTCCTCGGAGGTTCTTCGCCGGACCCGGGCTGGCCAACTTCGACATGGCGCTCGAGAAGCTGTGCCGGCTGTCGCGCTCGACCTCGCTCAGCCTGCGGCTGGAGGCGTACAACGTCTTCAACCATCCCCAGTTCTTCGGGCCGGCCGCCGTGAACGGGAACATCAGCAGCTCGAGCTTCGGCCGGATCGTGGCCGCGAACGCGCCCCGGCAGCTTCAGCTCGTCGCCCGCGTCCGATTCTGACCGCGTGGCCGCCGACATGACGCGTCCCCGCTCTCGCCCCGGGGAACCCGCGCGCGCCGTGGAGGCGGGCCACGACATCGCGACGACGCTGCACCAGGGGCGCTCCGGTGTGGTCGAAGCTGGGCGCCGATCCTCGGCTCGGTGAGGAGACACGCGCATGATCCGGCGCAGCGTCGGGACGCGCAGGCCGAGCTCATCATAGCGCCGGCGAGGGTCGGCGCGCAGGCGACCTCTCCCCTTCCCCGGTCAGGAGAGAGGGAGACGGGAGCACCGTCCACGTCTCGGGTTTCCCCTTGACAAGGGCGTCTGGGATGAGACAACGTCTCAGCCGTCACGCGACGTTTCTGGGTCGGCTGCCGAGGCTCCATGGACGACCGCACGAAGGCCGAGCGGCTCGAGCTCCTCCGACGGCTCTGTCGCGAGCGCGGGCTGGTCCTCACCCCCCAGCGCCGCGCCATCCTCCGCGCCGTCCTGGACGCCGACGACCATCCCACCGCCGACCGCGTGCACGCGGCCCTCGCCCGCCGTCGCGTCCGCGTCTCCCGGGCCACGGTCTACCGCACGCTCGAGAGCCTCGCCCGCGTGGGCCTCGTCTCGAAGGCCTGCCACCCGGGCAGCGCGGTCCGCTACGACCGCCGCATCGACCGCCATCACCACCTGGTGTGCCTGCGCTGCGACCGGGTGATGGACTTCTCCGACGAGCGCTTCGACGCGGTGCCGGTCCCGAACACCCGCCGGCTGGGCTTCGTCGTCTCCGACCTCAGGGTCCAGGTGCGCGGGATCTGCCGTGAATGCCGTGAGCAGGAGGACAAGAGATGAAACGCATCCTTCTTTTCGGAATGCTGGTGGCCGCCGGGCTGGCGGCGGCGGCCGTGCTCGCGGCCGACGCCGCCACGAAGCCGCCGCTCGGCCTGCCCCCCGTCCCCATCCCCGCCGACAACCCCCAGACCCCGGAGAAGATCGCCCTCGGGGACAAGCTCTTCCACGACAAGCGCTTCAGCGCGACGAAGCAGGTGGCCTGCGACACCTGCCACGAGAAGGCCAAGGCCTTCACCGACAGCCCGCTCCACGTCTCGGAGGGCATCGCGGTGCATGGCAAGAAGCTGACCGGCACCCGCAACGCCCCCACGGTGGTGAACGCGGCCTACTTCGGCTCGCTGTTCTGGGACGGCCGCTCGCCGAGCCTGGAGGACCAGTCGCAGCACCCCTTCGTCAACCCCGTCGAGATGGGCCTCAAGGACCACGAGCCGATCCTGAAGATCGTGCACTCCGACCCCGCCTACGTGACGGCCTTCAAGCAGGTCTTCGGCAAGAAGGGCCCCCAGGTGACGATGAAGGAGGTCGAGCAGGCGATCGCCTCCTTCGAGCGCACCCAGGTCGCGGGCGACTCACCCTTCGACCGCTATTTCTACGGCGGCGAGTCGAAGGCGCTCACTGACGCCCAGAGGCGCGGCTTCGACCTCTTCGTGAACAAGGGCCGCTGCGTGTCCTGCCACGTGATCGAGCAGACGCAGGCCCTCTTCACCGACAACCGCTTCCACAACGTGGGCGTCGGCATCAGCGACATCCAGAAGGACGTGCCCGAGCTGGCCGGGGCCTTCCTCCAGGCGAAGGCGACCCTCTCCGAGGTGGACAAGAAGGTGCTCGGTGACAAGCGCACCTCGGAGCTCGGCCGCTTCGCCGTCACGCGGGAGTTCCAGGGCCTGGGGGCGTTCAAGACCCCCACCCTGCGCAACGTAGCCGTGACCCCGCCCTACATGCACGACGGCAGCAAGAAGACGCTGCGGGACGTGATCGTCCACTACAACAACGGCGGGGTGACGAAGGAGGGCGACCCGGTGAACGACTTCCTGGGCAGCGGGATCCGGCCCCTGAACCTGACCGACCCGGAGATCGACGACCTGGTGTCCTTCATGGAGGCGCTCACCAGCCCCCAGTACGCCTCCCTGCCGAGCGGGGCCCGCACGGAGGTGAAACCATGAGCCCGATCGTCCCCAGCCGTCGCGAGTTCCTGAAGGGGGCGGCGGCGGCCGCCGCGGCAGGCGTCGTGCCGATGAGCGTCGTGAAGCTCGCCTTCGCCGATCCCGCCCAGGACTTCACCTTCGCATACATCTCGGACGCCCACATCCAGCACATCCAGGGGACGAAGTTCGTCCGCAACTGGGACCGCGGCCTCATCCGGGCGGTGGCAGAGACGAACCTGCTGACTCCCAAGCCTGACTTCGTGATGTTCGGGGGCGACCTCGGCCAGCTCGGCATGAAGGAGGAGCTCGACCACGGAGCGGAGATGCTCTCGAAGCTCCGCTACCCCCTCCACTGCGTGATGGGCGAGCACGACTACTACCTCGACCTCGGGGAGTACTGGTCGAAGCTCTTCGGCCCCCACCACTACACGTTCGACCACAAGGGCGTCCACTTCGCGGTGCTCAACAGCGTCCTCACCTACGACGACTGGACGTTCAACCGCTGGCCCTCCGCCCAGGAGCGGATGCTCCAGATGGCCGGCCTCGACAACCCGAACGGCTCGCCGTTCATGGTGGGGGAGAAGCAGCGGGCCTGGCTCAAGGCCGACCTCGACAAGGTGGACAAGGCGACCCCGGTCGTCGTCTTCTCGCACTCGCCGCTCCAGAAGATCTACAAGGGTTGGAACTTCTGGACCGAGGACGCGGAGGAGGTGCAGGCGCTCCTCGCCCCCTTCGAGAAGGTGAACGTGATCTACGGCCACGTCCACCAGATCCAGTACAACCAGATCGGGAAGATCGCCTTCAACTCGGTGATGGCGACGGCGTGGCCGTGGCCCTATCCGAGCACCTACGCTCAAGCCCAGCACGCGATGCCCGTCCTCACCGTGCCCATGAACCGCGCCAACCCCTTCTTCGAGCGCGACGCCACCGGCTGGCAGTTCGTCGACGTCCACACCGGCCGCGTGGCCCTGAAGTACAACCTCTACGACAACACCAACCGCGCCGTGGCCTGGAACCCCGCCGCGGGCAGGCCCGAGGACACCGTCTTCCAGGACCCCGCGAACCGCATCCCGCCGCAGGTCCACTACTAGAGAGGAGGCATGGCCATGAAGAGGAAGATCGTGGTGGCCCTCGCCGCGGCCGCCGTGGTGGCGGTGGCCGGTGGGGTCGCCATCCGCGCCGACGAGTTCACGAAGAAGGACCAGGAGCGCTGGGAGAAGGAGTACATGAGCGTCGTGCAGAAGGGCCGGGATCTCTGGACGAGCCCCCAGCTCGGCACGAACGGCGTGGCCTGCGCGCAGTGCCACCCCAACGCGGCCAACACCCACCCCGAGACCTACCCGAAGTTCCAGCAGCAGCTCGGGAGGGTGATCGCCCTGCGCGAGATGATCAACTGGTGCATCCAGCAGCCGCTCGAGGGCAAGCCGCTCGCCCTCGACGGCGCGGACATGGTGGCCCTCGAGTCCTACATCGCCTACGAGCGCCGGGGCGTGGCGCTCGCCCCCGGCAAGCACTGACGCGCCCCGGGGTCGGGCCTCGACGCTCCCCGCCGGACGATCGAGTCCCGACCCCCCCGTTGATCCCGCCCGCCCCCGGCCGTCGGCAGCGAGCGCGTCGCGACTACGCGACGTCGAACCGGTCGAGGTTCATCACCTTGCTCCACGCCGCCACGAAGTCCTGGATGAACTTCGCCTGCGCGTCCGAGCTCCCGTAGACCTCGGCCAGGGCCCGGAGCTGGGAGTTCGACCCGAAGACGAGATCGACGCGCGTGCCCGTCCACTTCACCGCACCGGTCTTGCGATCACGCCCCTCGAACACGTCCCTGACCTCCGAGACCGGCTTCCACTCCGTGCCCATGTCGAGGAGGTTCACGAAGAAGTCGTTGGTCAGAGTCTCCGGCCGCTTGGTGAAGACCCCGTGCTGGGACCTTCCGACGTTGGCGTTCAGAACGCGCATCCCGCCGAGGAGAGCCGTCATCTCGGGCGCGGTCAGCGTCAGGAGCTGGGCCTTGTCGACCAGCAAGGCCTCGGCCGATACGCTGTACTTGCCCTTGAGGTAGTTGCGGAAGCCGTCGGCCATCGGTTCGAGCACCGCGAACGCGGCGGCGTCGGTCTGGTCCGGCGAGGCGTCCATGCGTCCCGGCGTGAAGGGGACCTTCACGTCGTGACCGGCCTTCTTCGCGGCGTGCTCGACCCCCGCGCCGCCGGCCAGGACGATCAGGTCGGCGAGCGAGATCTTCTTGCCGCCGGGGGCCGTCCGGTTGAACTCGGCCTGGATGCCCTCCAGCGTCTTCAGCACCTTCGCCAGCTCGGCTGGCTGGTTCACCGGCCAGTCCTTCTGGGGCGCGAGGCGAATGCGCGCGCCGTTCGCGCCGCCGCGCTTGTCGGAGCCACGGAAGGTGGACGCCGATGCCCAGGCGGTCGAGACCAGCTCGGCGACCGATAGCCCCGAAGCCAGGATCTTGCCCTTGAGGGAAGCGACGTCCTTCTCGTCGACCAGCTTGTGGCCGACCGGGGGGATCGGGTCCTGCCAGACGAGCTCTTCAGCGGGCACCTCCGGCCCGAGGTAGCGCGCGCGCGGGCCCATGTCGCGGTGGGTCAGCTTGAACCAGGCTCGGGCGAAGGCGTCGGCGAACTGGTCCGGGTTCTCCATGAAACGCCGCGAGATCTTCTCGTACGCGGGATCGAAGCGCAGGGAAAGGTCCGTGGTCAACATCGACGGCGCGAGGCGCTTCGACTTGTCGTGCGCGTGGGGCACGGTGCCGGCGCCGGCGCCGCCCTTCGGCTGCCACTGGTGCGCGCCGGCCGGGCTCTTCGTCAGCTCCCATTCGTAGCCGAAGAGGTTCCAGAAGAAGTTGTTGCTCCACTTCGTCGGTGTCGTCGTCCAGGTGACCTCCAGGCCGCTGGTGATCGCGTCGGCGCCCCTGCCCGTACCGAAGCTGCTCTTCCAGCCGAGGCCCTGCTCCTCGAGCGGGGCCGCTTCCGGCTCGGGGCCGACGTGGGACGCGGGCCCGGCGCCGTGGGTCTTGCCGAAGGTGTGGCCTCCGGCGATCAGCGCCACCGTCTCCTCGTCGTCCATCGCCATGCGGGCGAAGGTCTCGCGGATGTCCTTGGCCGCCGCGAGCGGATCCGGATTGCCGTTCGGGCCTTCCGGGTTGACGTAGATGAGGCCCATCTGGACCGCGGCGAGCGGGTTCTCGAGATTCCGCTCTCCCGAGTAGCGCTTGTCTTCCAGCCACTTGTTCTCGGAGCCCCAGTAGACGTCCTCCTCCGGCTCCCAGACGTCGGGGCGCCCGCCGCCGAAGCCGAAGGTCTTGAAGCCCATCGATTCCAGGGCGACGTTGCCGGCCAGGATCATGAGGTCGGCCCAGGAGATCTTCCGGCCGTACTTCTGCTTGATCGGCCACAGCAGCCGGCGCGCCTTGTCGAGGCTGACGTTGTCGGGCCAGCTGTTGAGGGGCGCGAAGCGCTGCTGGCCGGCTCCGGCGCCGCCGCGGCCGTCACCGGTGCGATAGGTGCCGGCGCTGTGCCACGCCATGCGGACGAACAAGGGCCCGTAGTGCCCGAAGTCCGCCGGCCACCAGTCCTGGGAGTCGGTCATCAGCGCGCGAAGATCCTTCTTCACGGCCGCGAGGTCGAGGCTCTCGAACTCCCGAGCGTAGTCGAAGCCCGCGCCCATTGGATTGGACAGGGAGGAATGCTGGTGCAGGATGTCCAGCCGCAGCTGGTTCGGCCACCAGTCACGATTCGACGTGCCACCTCCAGCCGTGTGATCGAAGGGGCACTTCGCTTCGGTCTTCTCGTCACTCATGGGGCTCCTTTCACGATCCGGGTCCATCGAGGAAGCGGCTTGCCGTGCGCCGCGACCGGATCGGGCGGCTTGATCCACCGACCATAATGACCAGTCTGGCACGCGGGTCGTTATCGGTCCAACTCGTTATACTGGACACAGTGATCGACCGGATCGATGAGCCGACGGAGTGCGGAGACGCCGACCGGTCCCCCCGGACAGGCCGTGCCTCCGACCGGCCGGCCTTCTCCATAGTGCGGAGGACCTGATGCCCGACCTTCCCACCCTCCGCCAGCTCGCTTACCTGGTCGAGCTCTCCGAGCGCCTGAACTTCCGGATCGCGGCCGAGGCGCAGTTCGTCACCCAGTCCACCCTGTCGGCGGGAATCAAGGAGCTCGAGACGCAGCTGGGCGTGCAGCTCGTCGAGCGCGACCGGCGCCACGTGCATCTCACGGCAGTCGGCGAGGAGGTCGCCAGCCGCGCCCGCGACCTGCTGGCCGCCGCGACCGACCTCGCGGAGACGGCCCGCTCCGCGGCGCGGCCGCTGTCCGGCACGCTGCGCCTGGGAGCGATCCCGACGATCGCGCCCTTCCTGCTGCCCCGCATCCTGCCCGCGTTGCGACGGGAGCACCGGGCCCTGAACGTGTACCTTCGGGAAGACCTCACGGAGCGACTGCTCGAGCGGCTGCGCGCGGGCAGGCTGGACCTGGCGCTGATCGCGCTGCCCTTCGACACCGGCGACCTGTACGTGCGCGAGGTGCTCGAGGACGAGTTCCGCTTCGTCGTTCGCCGGGATGCGCCCGCGGCCCGCGAGAAGGAGGTCGCGATCCGGAGGGTCGACACCGGCGACATGCTGCTCCTGGAGGAAGGGCACTGCCTGCGCGACCACGCGATCGCGGCGTGCGGGCCGCGCCGCGCCACGTGGGAGCCCCGGGTCGAGGCCACGAGCCTGACCACGCTGCTGCAGATGGTCGAAGGCGGCTGGGGCGTCACGCTCCTGCCCGGGATCACGGTCGATGCGGGCATCCTCAAGGGCACGCGGCTCGTCGCGCGCCCGTTCGCGCCGCCGGCGCCGTCTCGCACGCTCGCGCTGACGGCCCGGCACACGTCGCCCCGCCGCCGCGACGCCGATCTCCTCGCCGACTTCGTCGCGGAGCACTGGCAGCCTGGTGGCTTGACGAAGTGAGGGTTCGTTGGAGAGGAGCGCCTGAGGGCTCGGCATCGCCCGCGGCGCCCACCCGGAGCCCCCCGCGGAACCTTCTGGCCCCGCTATCGTATTCCGATATGAGGAAGGCATGGCTGAGCGAAGGACCGATCTGCTGCGGGGAACCCTGGACCTGCTGATCCTGAAATCCGTGTCGCTCGAGCCGTTGCACGGGGTCGGGGTCTCCCGGCGCATCACTCAGATCACCCGCGGAGCCTTCCAGGTGAGCTTCGGTTCGCTCTTCCCCTCCCTGCACCGCATGGAGGAGAGGGGATGGGTGGAGGCCGAGTGGCGCGCCTCCGAAAACGGCCGCCGGGCCAAGTACTACCGGCTGACTTCCTCCGGCCGCGAGCAGCTCAAGGTCGAGGAGCGGGACTGGAACCGCGTGGTGAAGGCGATGAGCGCCGCCGTTCAGTGGGAGGCATGATGTCGGGACGGATGAGGAGTGTGTTCCGGAACCTCTTCCGCAAGGGCGCGGTCGAGCAGTCGCTGGACGAGGAACTCCGCGCGTCCCTGGAGATCCTGGCCGAGGACGGGATGAGGAACGGGCTTTCGGCGGCGGCGGCACGCCGCCAGGCGCTCATCGCCCTCGGCGGCATGGAGCAGGTGAAGGAAGAAGTGCGCGCCGCACGCGCCGGGCGCTGGCTCGAGGACTTCGCCCGGGACCTCCGCTACGCGCTCCGCACGCTGGCTCGCTCGCCCGGCTTCACCGCCGTGGCCGTGCTGACGCTGGCCCTGGGCATCGGCACCAACATCGGCATCTTCAGCCTCCTGCACGACCTGGTCTTCGGCTCGCGCCCGTACCCCGACGAGCGGCAGGTGGTCCAGCTCTACACGCGGGACAAGAGACCGCAAGGCACCTGCCGTCAGTTCTCGTATCCCACGTACCTCGACATCCGGGAGGACGGCGCCGTGCGCGCCGTCTTCTCCGATGTCATGGCCCATGCCATCACCGCGGTCGGCGTGGGGGAGGGCGAGGGCTCGCGCCGCAGCCTGGCCGCCATCGTCAGCGCGAACTACTTCCGCACGTTCGGAATGCCGATGGCGAGGGGCCGCGACTTCCTGCCCGAGGAGGAGAGGCCGGGACGGGCCATGGCGGTGGTCGTTGCCAGCTATCCCTTTTGGAAGAAGACCGGCTTCGACCCCCAACTGGTTGGAAAGACCATCCGCGTCAACGAGCGGCGGTTCACGGTGGTCGGAATCGCGCCGGAGCGCTTCACGGGAACGATGGTGGTGTTCGGTCCGGAGCTGTATTTCCCTCTCGGCGACTACGATCTGCTCAAGAGCGACGCCCGGGGCGACGCCCGGCCCAGCCTCGAGCGCCGCGACCTCTACGATCTCTACCTGGTGGGGCGGCTGAAGCCGGGGGTCAGCGCCGCCGCTGCGGGCGGCGTGCTCAAGGTGGTCGCCGCGCGGCTCGAGGAGGCGCAGCCAGCCGAGCAGAAGGACCAGACGTTCCTCGTCGGCCGTCTGCCCCGCCTGCGCGTGAGCACCTACCCCGCCGATGAGAGCAGTCTCACCGTGATGGGCCTGATGCTGTGCGGGCTGGCCGGGATCGTGTTGCTGATCGCCTGCCTCAACCTGGCGAACGTGCTGCTGGCCCGCGGCGTGGCGCGCCGCAAGGACGTCGCGATCCGGCTGGCCATCGGCGCCGGGCGCGGGCGAATCATCCGCCAGCTCCTGACCGAAGGGCTCGTGCTCTCGCTCGCGGGCGGGGCCGGCGGGTACGTGATCGGGCTCGCGTCCTCGAACCTGTCGGCGTCCTCGATCGGCGCTCACATGCCGGTCGCCGTGTTCCTGCGCGGCGGCGCGGATCCCGCCGTGCTGATGGCCACCCTCGGCTTCGCCGCGCTGGCGGTGCTGTTCTTCGCGCTCGGACCCGCGCTCAAGCTGACCCGCGCCGACCTGGTCACCGATCTGAAGGAGAGGACGGGCCAGGATGCCGCTCCGCGCCGGCGCCGCTGGCGGCCACGCAATCCGCTGGTGATGGCGCAGGTCGCCCTGTCGCTCGGCCTGGTGACCGTGGCCGGGCTCTTCATCCGCGGCGCCCTCAAGGCCGGCAGCGTCGAAACCGGCTTCCGGGCCGATTCCACGCTTCTGATCGAAGCGGACGCCAGCCTGAGCGGCTACGACCCGGCCCGCAGCCTCCAGCTCTATCGCGCCGCGACCGACCGTCTGGCCGGGCTGCCGGGGGTCGAGGCCGCGAGCATCGCATCGGTCGTGCCCTTCGGCACCCTCACCATCAACCGTCCTGTCGCCCGGGCTGGAGTGAAGGCCGCGCCCGATTCTCACCCGGCCACGGCGGCCGAAGGCCTCGCGTTCAGGGCGCGCTGGAACAGCGTCGGCTCGGACTACTTCAGGACCCTGGGGCTGCCCGTGTTGCGAGGGCGCTCGTTCACCAAGGCCGAGACCGAGGTTGCCGGCGCGCCCGCCGTCGCCATCGTCGACGAGGTGCTGGCGAAGAAGGTGTGGCCCGGGGGCGACGCGGTGGGCCAGCGCATCCAGTGGGCGGAGCGCGACGCGCCCACGGCGGCCGGCGGAGGCAACGGCGCCATGGGTTCGAACGACGACCTGGCCAGAGCGGCCCAGGATCCCGGGTCGGTCGAGGTCGTGGGGATCGTTCCCGCCACCCGCTCGGAGTTCTTCGAATCGGAGGTCGGCGGGCAGGTCTTCGTGCCCTTCGCACAGGGAGTGCGGAGCGCGGTCTTCTTCCAGGTGCGGATGGCGCCGGGAGGGCCACGGCCGGACGGCGGGCTGTTCGATCTCCTGCGCCGCGAGATCCGGCTGGCCGCGCCCGGCGTGCCGGTGCTGGCGGTGAGGACGTTCGCGCAGCACGTCGATGCCAGTCCGCAGCTGTGGATCGTGCGGACCGGCGCCTTCACCGTCTCCGTGTTCGCGGGCCTCGCGCTGGCGCTGGCGATCGTCGGCGTCTACGGAGTCATGGCCTATGCGGTGGTCCGGCGCACGCGCGAGATCGGAATCCGCCGGGCGCTCGGCGCGGAGACGGGCGAAGTGCTGCGCATGATCCTGCGCGAGGGGCTGAGCATGACGCTCGGGGGCGCCGTGCTGGGCGTCCTGCTCGCGCTCGTCCTCGCCCGCGGGCTCGGCAGCATGCTGTACCAGGTCAGCCCGGTCGACCCGGTGGCCTTCGGCCTCGCTCCCGCCGTGCTGGTTGCGACGGCGGCGGCGGCGTGCTGGGTTCCCGCGCGTCGGGCGGCCAGAGTCGCGCCCTTGGTGGCGCTGCGCTTCGAGTAGACCCGAGTGCCCGGCGAGCGGATCGCCGTCGTCGAGCGGCACGCTCGAGGGGCGCTACACGGACTCCTTCGGGTGGATCGATGACGCGGGCGAGCGTACCGCGATCCGGTCCCGTCCCGACCCCACCAGACGGAGGCGTCCCGCGGCGGCGAGCTGGCGCAGCGCCCGGTCGACCTCCTCGAGCGAGAGGAGGTGCTTGAAGAGGCCGGCGAGCCTGCCGACCCGGGCGAACGCCGCGCCCTTCAGGTACCCGTCCAGGAGGATCTCGGCGGCCGAGGCCAGCGTGAGGCCGCGGGCGGCGGCGGCGAGATCGGCGTGCACCTCGTGAAAGAGGTGATGGGGATAGCCCTCGGTGCTGAGATAGGGGATCCCCCTCCGCGGCACCTCGAACGGCCCGCGGTCCACCAGCATCAGTCGCGCGAGCTCGCCGAGCGCGCCGTAGGCCGGGTCGCGGCGCGGGTCGAACCGAACCCCGAGCCGCTCGCGCACGTCTCCGGCCGTGACCTGCTTCTTCTGGTGCAGCAGGGCGAGGGCGAGGCGCGCCGGGCCGCTCAGCCCGTCGAGGTCGTCCACCGCGCGTCCGCGCCGGACCAGCGCGTACAGGGCGGGGACGAGCGAGCGATGGACGACGGTGACGCGGTCGGCGACGACGTGGACTTCGATTCCCGCCCCTTCGCCGAGCAGCTGGTTCGTGAGCGCGATGCACCGCGCGAGCGAGGCTCGGTCCGTGCCGACGCCACCGAGGGCGCGGTAGAGGCTCGCGAGAGGCAGGCCCTTCGTCGGTCCGTAGCGCAGGGCCACGCCCACCCGGGCCAGGAACCGCTCGGCGGCCCGCGCACCTTCGACGGGGCGGGAGCCGGTCCCGAACGCTTCGTCCTGATGCCGCTGCAACGCCTGCAGGTCGACCGCCGGCCGCTCTCCCCTGGCCATGCGCCCCCCCTCCCCGACGAGCGACCGGCTCCGGAGCGGGTCGCCGTCAGCGGGCGTGGATGCGCTCGAGCGCGGCGATCGCGGCCCCGCGGGCGCCCGCCATGTCGAGGTGCGGCACCATCTCGAAGCGCGAGGCCCGGACCTGCTCCTCCCGCAGAGCCGTGTTCTCGCGCACCTTCGCGAGGAACCACTCGCGGAAGTGGGGAGCGGCCTCGAGGACGCCCCCGCCGAGGAAGTACGCGTCGGGGTCGGTGAAGTTGGCGGCGATCGTGAAGAGCCGCCCGATCGCCTTCGCCTGCTGCTCGAAGATCTTGAGCGCCATGGCGTCGCCGTTCTCCCCGTAGGCCCGCACGAGCTTGGCCGCCTTGGCGACCGACTCCGCCTTGCCGAGCTCGTGGCCGGGGTAGCGGGTCAGCCAGTAGGGGAGGAGGTTCAGCTCGATGCCGGTGAGGGAGGCGAAGCTCTCGGCGTCGCCGTCGAAGCCGCAGTTGCAGTGGGGCATCGGCTGGTCCGGCTCGAGGAGGCCGTGGGTCGGGATGTGGACGTGGCCGAGCTCGCCCGCCATGCCCGCCGCCCCCTTCACGACCTGCCCCTTCTCGATGACGCCGCCGCCGAAGCCGGTCCCGATGATGGCCGAGATCGATCCCCGCTGCGCGGCGAGGGGGCCGAAGAGCTGGTAGTGCGCGTAGAGGGCGGCCGCGTTCCCGTCGTTGTTGTAGACGACCGGGAGGGAGAGCCGCTCCTCGAGGGCGCCCCGGAAGTCGTAGCTGCGCCACCCGGGGTGGGCGAAGTTCGTGGAGCCCTTCGACGAGATGACGCCGTCCGCGCTGGACGGGCCGGGCGTGTCGAGGCCCACCGCCCGCACGCGCTCCCGGGCGGTGCCCGTCCGGCGCAGGACGTCGTCGAACGTGGCGACGAGCGCCTCGACGGCGACCTCCGGACCCTCGGTCACCCGGCTCGGGCTCTCGAGGAGCTGGTGGACGAGGAACTTCCCCGATGCGTCGAGGACGGTGGCGTTGTTCTTGTTGCCCCCGTTGTCGAGCCCCACCACCACCCACGCGTCGCTCTGCATCGCCGCTCCTTCCTCGGACGGGGGATTCTAGTCTACGATCGGCCCCGCGTCCGCACGGGCCCTTCCGCGCCCTCGGAGGAGGATCGGCATGAAGACCGCGCCGCCGGGCCTCGCCCTTCTTCTCGCCCTCGCCGCCCCGCCGCCGACGAACCCCGCCGGACCCGCCGCGCCCGCCCGGCTCTCGGCCGTCCCCTTCACGCGGGTCACGATCGACGACGCCTTCTGGGCCCCGCGCCGGAAGACGAACTGCGAGGTCTCCGTCCCCCACCAGTACGCGATGAACAAGGAGACCGGCCGCATCGACGCCTGGCGGCTGCAGTGGAAGCCGGGGACCGAGCCCAAGCCCCACATCTTCTGGGACTCCGACGTCGCGAAGTGGATCGAGTCGGCGAGCTACTGCCTGGCCGAGAAGCGCGACCCGGTGATGGAAGGGCACATCGACGACGTGGTCGAGCTGATGGCGAAGGCCCAGCTCGCCGACGGCTACCTGAACAGCCACTTCATCCAGGTCGAGCCGGAGATGCGGTGGAAGAACCTCGGCCACTGGCACGAGCTCTACTGCGCGGGCCACTTGATGGAGGCAGCGGTTGCCTACTTCCAGGCGACCGGCAAGCGGCGGATGCTGGACGTCGTCGTCCGCTACGCCGACCACATCGACTCGTGGTTCGGGCCCGGGAGGCACGACGGCACCTCCGGCCACCCGGAGGTCGAGCTCGCCCTCGTCAAGCTCTACCGCGCGACCGGCGAGAAGCGCTACCTCGACCTCGCCCTCTTCTTCCTGGACCGGCGCGGGCAGAAGCCGAGCGTCTTCCAGCGGGAGATGGAGCACCTCACGCCGGAGCAGGCGGCCAACCACCGGGCGTTCTTCGTCAGGCCCGACGGCTCCTTCGACACCGAGTACAGCCAGGACCAGCTGCCGGTGCGCGAGCAGACGGTGCCGGTGGGCCACGCGGTGCGGGCCATGTACCTCTACAGCGGCATGGCCGACGTGGGCGCGCTCACCGGCGACCGCCGCCTGATCGACGCGGACCTGCGGATCTGGGACGCCCTCACCACCCGCCGGATGTACGTGACGGGCGGGATCGGCCCCTCCGGGAACAACGAGGGCTTCACCGCCGACTACGACCTGCCGAACGACACTGCCTACTGCGAGACCTGCGCCAGCGTCGGCCTCGTCTTCTGGGCCCACCGGCTCCTCCAGATCGAGAGGGACGCCCGCTACGCCGACGTGCTCGAGCGAGCGCTCTACAACGGAGCCCTCGCCGGCATCGCCCTCGACGGCAAGCGCTTCTTCTACGAGAACCCGCTCGAGAGCGACGGCACGCGCCACCGGCAGGGCTGGTTCGGATGCGCCTGCTGCCCCGGCAACATCTCGCGCCTCCTCGCCTCGCTGGGCTCGTACGTCTACTCGGAGGCCCCGGGGGAGGCGTGGGTGCACCTCTACGCGCAGGGCCGGGCGACCCTCGACCTCGGCGGACGGAAGGTCGTGCTCGCCCAGAGGACGCGGTACCCCTGGGACGGGGAGGTCGAGGTCGCCGTCGAGCCCGAGACGCCCGGCCCGTTCGCCCTCCGCCTGCGGGTGCCGGGGTGGGCGCGGAGCGCCACCGTCTCGGTGAACGGCGGCCCGGCGCGCCCGGCCTCGCCGGTGAACGGCTACGCCCGCATCGAGCGCGAGTGGAAGCCGGGCGAACGGGTGACGCTCGTCCTGCCGATGCCGGTCGAGAGGGTGCGCGCGCACCCGGCGGTGCGCCAGGACGCCGGCCTCGTGGCCCTGCAGCGAGGGCCGCTCGTCTACTGCCTGGAGGGCGTCGACAACCCGGCTCCCCTGCACCGCCTCCTCCTGCCCTCCGGCTCGTCCCTGACGGCGCGGCACGAGGCCGATCTCCTCGGCGGGGTGACGGTCGTCGAGGGCCCGGCCGAGCGGGTCGGCGATTCCGGCTGGTCGAGCGCCCTCTACCGAGTGGCGGAGCCTCCGAGGGAGGCCGCCCGCATCCGCGCGGTGCCGTACTACGCCTGGGACCACCGGGCCCCCGGTGAGATGCGCGTCTTCCTCCGCGCCGTGGAATGACCGGGCCCGCCGGGGAGGCCTCCTTCCGATGAGCCCGATCGTTCTCCTCGCCCTCGTCCTCGCCAGCCCGGCCGTCGCGCCCTCGATCGGCGCGGCGCCGGCGCCTCCCGGGAGGCCGGGCGAGCGTCGTCTTCCTCGGCGACAACGTTGGCTCTGGCGCGAGCGGCCGGGGCCGGACACGTCGTGCTCCGCTCGGTCGGAGCCCGAGGTCGTCAGCGGGCTGCGGGCCGCGCTCGACGGCGCGGGCAGGCGCGACGTCCTCGTGCTCGCCCACCATCCCCTGGTGAGCGGGGGCCCGCACGGCGGGACGTTCGGCGTGAAGCAGCACCTCTTCCCGCTCACGGAATGGCGGAAGGCCCTGTACCTGCCCCTGCCGATCGTCGGCTCCCTCTACCCTCTCGCGCGGGGCGAAGGCGTCGTCCCCCAGGACATCCCGAGCGAGCGGTACCGCAGGATGCGCGACGCCCTCGGCGGCGCGATCCGGGGCCGCCCGCCGCTCGCCTGGGCCTCGGGCCACGAGCACGGACTGCAGGTGATCGAGAGCCCCGAGTGGGGCCGGGTGCTCGTGAGCGAGGGTGGGATCTACGGCCACACGTCCTACGTGAGGAGGGTCGAGGGCTCCCTCTACGGCGCGGCGCGGGCCGGCTTCGTGCGCGTCGACTTTCCGCCGGGAGGGCCGCCCCGCCTGGGCGTCGTCGAGGTGGAAGCGGACGGCCGCTACCGCGAGGCGTACGCGAAGCGGATCGAGTAGGGCTCGGGCCGCGACCGCGCGGCCGCCGCCGGCCGAGCGATCTCCTCGCGCTTCTCCGGGTAGAGCGCGGTCAGGCTCCCGTCGGGTCCCACCTCGAGAGCGGCGAGGTGCGTCCCGTAGATCTCGCCCATCCCGACGTCGATGCGGATCACCCGCCCCCCGAAGCGGGCCTCGATCCGTCCGGAGCCCGTCACGCTGTGGCCGATCACGATCGTGCGCGCTCCGAGGGACAGGAGCGCCTGGTCGACGCGAGGAGCGAGGGTCGCCTCGTCCTCCTGGGCGAGGCCGCGGTACCAGAGGGGCCCGCTCTCGCCCATGGCGAGGGTCGAGCGCAGGTCCTTCATCGTCTGCGCCGCGTCCTCGTTCAGCTCGCGCCGGACGCGGGCGTTCACCTCCTCGCAGCCGAGGGCGGCCACCTCGGGGGTGAGCCCCCCGTGGAGGAACACGACCCCGTTCACCCTGGCCATCACCGGAAGCTGGCGAAGCCACGCGCCGTAGCGGCCCTCCTTCGAGAAGGCCTGCACCCGCTCGACGAAGCCGAGGGGCACCTGCTTCTCGAACGCGGTCCGGAAGGCGCCCTCGTCGAAGGGCTTGCCCTCGGCCTTGGCGCTCTTCCGACCCTCGTAGACCCTCGAGTCGTAGAAGTGCTCCCGGCGCCCCGTGGACGCGGGCTCCTGGTAGGACGCGTACTCGGCCGGGTTCACGTCGCGGAGCAACCCGAGGATGTTCATGGCCTCGTGGTTGCCGAGAAGGGCGACGACGCGGCCGCCGGCCTTGCGCGCGTCGCCCTCGAGGCGCATCAGGAGGTCGAGGACCTTCCGGGTGTCCTTCCCGCGGTCGAGGAGGTCGCCGGTCTGGACGAGGACGGCCTTCCCGCCCGCCCACCGATCCTTCGCGTCCAGGATCCCCGCGAAGCGCAGGATGGACACGAAGCTGTCGTACGCGCCGTGGACGTCGCCCACGGCCACGACGCGGGGCGCATCCGGGACGCGGCAGACGTCGTCGGCGGCCGTGACCCCGGAGGCGGGGACCGGGAAGAGCAGGGCCGCCGCGAGCCCCGACGCGAGGAGGGGCGTCCAGTGGATCCGGGGACGGCGGGGGGTGTCCATCCGGGTGGCCTCAGAACGGAAAGACGGCGGCCTCGCCCCTCTCCCGGGCCAGCGCCTCGAAGTGGGCGACGATCTTGTCCCGCCGCTTCAGCAGCTCCCGCAGCTGGTTCTCGGCCAGCACCCACTTGCGGAGGTGCTTCTCGAGCCCGGGCTCGTCGAGTCCCTTCAGCCGCGCGAACATCTCCCGGTCGATCCGCGTCGTCTCCTTCTCGAACGGCATCCGGTCGGAGGCGAAAGCGCGCGAGTGGTCGATGAGGATGAGGTTCCACTCGGCGTCGACCAGGATGTTGCCGGCGTTCCGGTCGATGTTGGCGATCAGGTTGTCGAAGACCCTCTGGCGGCAGACCTGCTTCGCCCACTCGATCGGGTTCGGACAGGCGGCCTGGTCCACGTCCTTGAGGTTCCGGCAGCCCTGGACCCACAGCTGGACCGAGCAGAGCACGTTGTCCACACGCCGCTCCACCGTCACCGGCACCATGTCGAGGCCGAGCAGACGGTCCAGCTCGTAGGCCGCGATCTCGGACTGGTGGGCTTCCCAGAACCCCGACCGCACGGCCATGGGGAGGTTCTTGACGATGGCGCTCGCCGCGGGGCCGCCGGGCGCGAAGAACACGCGCTTCGGGTGCGTGACGCCGACCGGGATGGGCTTGGAGCTCTCGATCGGCGCCTGCCGGAGGTAGTCCTCGATCTCGGCGTAGCGTCCGATCCAGATCTTCGCGCCCGTCGCGGCCGGGGCCGCGGCGACGGCCGGGGCGGGCGCGGCCTTTGGCTCCGCCGGTGCGGGCGCCTGGGCCGCGAGAGGGACCGCTGCGAGAGCGGCCGCCGCGAACGGCCATGTCTTCCTCATGCGTCGTCCTTTCCGACGGATCCGGCTGAAGTGTACACCGCTCGTCGCCTCTGCTTTAATGGCCCGTCTCGCGATGCTCGGCACCCTCGAGCGGCTCCTCCGTCTGCAGCGCGGGGACCTCTACCGCGGGCTGCCGCTCTTCGCCTACCTCTTCCTGGTGATCGCGGCGTACCTCGTCGGGCAGGTGGCCCGGAACGCCCTCTTCCTCGACCGCTTCGCCGCCTCCCAGCTGCCGTTCGTGGACGTCTCCCTCTTCCTCCTCGTCGCGGTCACGGTGGCCCTCTACCTGCGAGCCGGGAGGCGCTGGGGCCTCGAGAGCCTCCTCGTGGGGAGCCTCCTCCTCTTCGGGTCGACGAGCCTCCTCCTCGCCGTGCTGGCCTACCGGGCCTCTCCCTCCTGGCTCTATCCGGTCGTCTACCTCTGGGTGGGCGTCTTCGGCGTCGTCGCTCCGGCCCAGGTCTGGACGCTCGCGAGCTACGTGGTGACGCCGCGCGAGGCCCGGCGCCTCTTCGGCTTCGTCGGCACCGGGGCGACGCTCGGGGCGACGGCGGCCGGCTTCCTCTCGAGCGCGCTCGCTCGCATCTTCGGCGCGGAGAGCCTCCTCGTCCTCATGTCGGTCCTGCTGCTCGCGGCGGTGCCCCTCGTGCCGATGCTCTGGCGCCGCCGGCCGCAGCCCGCCGCGACCGAGCGGGGAAAGGAGACCCGCGGCGCGTCCGGCGGGGGCCTGCGGCGCAGCCTCCGCCTCGTCCTCGGCTCGGCCCACCTGCGCACGATCGCCGGCGTGGTCGTCCTGTCCTCGTTCGTGACCGCGGTGTGCGGCTGGCAGTTCAAGGCCATGGCGCAGCAGAGCGTCGCCGGCAAGGACGCCCTGGCCGCGTTCTTCGGGATGTTCGACGCCTGGGTCGGCCTGGGCTGCGTCGGCTTCCAGCTCCTCTTCACCGCCGGCCTCCTCCGCCGCCTGGGCCTCGGCGCGACGCTCGTGCTCCTCCCCCTGGGCCTCCTCGCCGGATCGGCCGGCTTCCTCGTCTTCGGGACGCTGGCTTCGGCGATCCTCCTGCGGGGAGCCGACAAGGTGTTCCGCTACTCGATCGATCGCCCGGCGGTGGAGCTGCTCTACCTGCCGGTGCCCCCCGCCCTCAAGCTCCCCGCCAAGTCCTTCATCGACACCGTGGCCTGGCGGGCGGGCGACGGCCTCGCCGGCCTCGCCGTGATGGCGTTCGCGACGGCGGGCGGATTGAGCCCGGTCCAGCTCGCCCTCGTGAACATGCCGTTCATCGCGGCCTGGATCGTCCTCGCCGCCCGCGCCCACCGTCGCTACGTCGTCACCCTCGGCGAGAGCCTGCGCCAGCACCGCCTCGACGCCGAGCGCGCCTCGACCGCCGTGCTCGACCGGGAGACGACCGAGATGCTGACCTCCCGGCTGGCGGCGGTGGACCCGCGGGAGATCCTGTACGCGCTGGACCTCCTGGCGCTGGGCCGTCCGGGGAGGGCCGCCCACCCCTCGGTGCGCGGCCTCCTCGGCCACGAAGACGCCGAGGTCCGTCGCCGGGCGCTCGCGATCCTGAACGAGGCGGGCGACCGCTCGGTCGTCCCCCAGGCGGAGGCACTCCTGCACGACCCGCAGCTCGAGGTGAGGACGGAGGCGCTCCTCTACCTCTCCCGCCACGCCGACGTCGACCCGGTGGCCCGCCTGCGGGACCTCGGCGACTACCCCGACTTCTCCGTCCGCGCGGCGGTGGTCGCGGTGCTGGCCCGGCTCGGCGAGGAGCGCCTGGAGGTGGCCCGCCTCCTCTTCGAGGCGATGGTGGCGGAGGAGGGCGAAGGGGGGCGACGGACCCGGCTCGAGGCCGCGCGGCTCGCAGAGAGGCAGGCCCTGCCGTTCGAGGGCGCGCTGCGGCGCCTCGTCGCCGACGAGGACCCCGACGTGGCTCGGGCCGCGATCCGGGCCGCGGCGCGGCACGGGCCGGGCCCGTTCGTCGACGCGCTCGTCGCCCGCCTGGGCGAGCCGGCTCTCCAGGCGGAAGCCGCCCAGGCCCTCGTCGCCGCCGGCGACGCCGCCCTCGGCCCGGCCTCGCGCACCCTCGCCGACCTCCACTCGGCCCCGGCCGTGCGCCGGGCGCTGCCCCCGGTGCTCGAGCGGATCGGGAGCGACCGCGCCGCGGCGGCGCTCGCCGAGCACCTCCTCGACGGCGACGCCGGGCTCCGCCTCGCCATCCTCGTCGCGCTCGCCCGCATGAGGGACGAGCGCGCCGACGTGGAGATCGACCCCCGTCCCCTCGACGCCGCGCTCGGGGCGGAGGTGCTGGGCCACTACCGCTCCTACCAGATCCTGGGCCAGATCGCGGCGCCCGACAGCCCGGAGCCCCTTCGGCAGGGCCTCCGCACCGCCATGCGCGAGGAGGTCGAGCGGATCTTCCGCCTCCTCGACCTCCTGCACTACCGCCGGGGCTTCCGGTCGGCGTGGGTGGCTCTCCAGTCGGGCAACGCGATCGTCCACGACCAGGCCCTCGACCTTCTGGAGAGCGCGCTGCGGCCCGAGGTGAAGGGGCTGCTCGTCCCTCTCGTCGACCCCGAGGTGAGCGAGGAGCAGCGGACGCGGATGGCGCACCGTCTCGTGGGGGCTCCGGTGGAGACGCCGGAGGCCGCGGTCGCGGCCCTGGCCAGCACCGGCGACCCGTGGCTCCGCTCGTGCGCCGCCTACGCGATCGGCGCCCTGGGCCTCCGCGCCCTGGCGCCGCACCTCGACGCGTGGCGGGATGACCCCGACCCCCTGCTCCGCGAGACCGTGCGCCAGGCACGGGCGCGCCTCGCGGAGAGGGCCACGTCGACCGCCCCCCCGCCTGCTGAGTGGAGGCGATGAGGCGGGTGGTCGGGCGGCGGAAGCCCCGGCGCCCGACCTTGACAGGGGGGTGGCGGTTGCCTACTATTTGATCGTCCGTTTGATTAAACCAAACGTATGATTGATACCCAACACGCCTCCGCCCCTCCCCCCCGGGAGCGGCGGGACCCCGAGGCCACCCGGCAGGCCCTCCTGCAGGCGGGGGCGGAGCTCTTCTCCGAGCGAGGCTTCGACGGGGTCCCGATCGGGGCCGTGGCGGACCGGGCCGGCGTCAACAAGGCCCTCATCAGCTATCACTTCCGGGGCAAGCGCGGCCTCTACCGTGCGATCCTGGAGGCGGGCTTCGCCGTGATGACGGCCCGCCTCAAGGCGATCGAGGCGGAGGCCCCGACCGCCCGCGACGCCCTGCGCGCCTTCCTCGACGCCTTCCTCCAGGTGACGCGCGACCGGCCGGGCTTCCCCACCCTCTTCCTGCGCGAGGTCCTCGCCCAGGGCATCGAGCCGACGGTCGTGCCCTACCTCGCCGAGATCGTCGGCGTCTCGAGGCGGCTGGCCGCGCGCGGCGCGCGGGAGGGCCTCTTCCGGCGGGTCGATCCCCTCCTCTTCCACTTCGGCCTCGTGGGCGGCCTCGCCTTCTTCTTCGCGACCGAGCCCGCCCGGCGGCGGGCCGCCGAGGAGCGACGGCTGCCGTTCGCGATGCCCGACCCGGCGGCCTTCATCCGCTACTTCGAAGAGCTGACCCTCCGGGGGATGGCCCCGGATGTCCCGTCCCGCCCTAGGCCGGGGCCTGCCCCGGAGATCCCGTCCCGCCGTACGCCGGGGCACGCCCCCGGAGGCCGTTCCTCCCGCCCTCGCGGCAAAGGAGCGCGCGCATGAAGCGCAACGTCCGAGCCGTTCTCGCCCTCTCCGCCTTTCTCGTCCCCGCGGCCGCCCTCTCCCCCGCCTGCCGCGGCAGGGACGAGGCCGGCTCGATCGTGGCCGCGGGCCACGTCGAGGCGACCGAGGTCGT
This sequence comes from Vicinamibacteria bacterium, assembly GCA_035577965.1. Classification (GTDB taxonomy): domain Bacteria; phylum Acidobacteriota; class Vicinamibacteria; order Fen-336; family Fen-336; genus DATBSL01. The sequence continues at coordinate 156,362 of DATJYX010000002.1, forward strand.
CGTCTCGACGAAGGTGGCGGGCACGATCGAGAGCCGCGCCGTGGACGAGGGCTCGGTCGTGGCCGCGGGCCAGGAGATCGCCCGCATCGACACCACCGACACCCGCCTCGCCCTCGCCGCCGCCCGCGCCGAGCGCGCGCAGGCGGAGGCCGAGCTCCGGCTGCGCGAGGCCGGCTCGCGCGTCGAGGACGTGCGCGAGGCGCGGGCCCAGGCGGCGCGGGCGGAAGCCGACCTCGACGGCGCCCAGAAGGACCTCGACCGGATGGAGGGCCTCCTCGCCACGGGATCGGGCACCACGAAGGCGCGCGACGACGCCCGCACGCGTCGCGACACGGCCCAGGCCAGCCTCGACGCCTCGCGCGAGCGGCTGCGCCGGCTCGAGGCCGGCTTCCGCCCCGAGGAGAAGGACGAGGCGCGGGCGCGCCTCGACGGCGCCGCGGCGCGCATCGCCCAGCTCGAGCAGCAGCTGAAGGACGCCCTGATCGTGAGCCCGGTCGCCGGCGTGGTCACGCAGAAGCTGGCCGAGAAGGGCGAGCTCGCCGCGCGCGGCACCGGCATCGTGGTCGTGACCGACCTCGCGAACGCCTGGCTCAACGCCTACGTGGCCGAGCCCGACCTCGCCCGCCTGCGCCTCGGCCAGGAGGCCCGGGTCGTGACCGACGACGGCCAGTCGCGGAAGGGCCGCGTGTCGTACGTGGCCGCGCAGGCCGAGTTCACGCCCAAGAACGTCCAGACCCGCGACGAGCGGGTGAAGCTCGTCTACCGCATCAAGGTCGCGCTGGAGAACGCCGACGGCCTCTTCAAGCCCGGAATGCCGGCCACCGCGCACCTCGCCGCCTCGGCGGGCCAGCCGTGACGAGCCCGCCGGGGCAGGACCCGCCCGTCCGGGTCACCGCGCTCTGCCGCCGCTTCGGGGCGGTCCGCGCGGTCGACGGCGTCACCTTCGAGGTCCGGCGGGGCGAGATGTTCGGCCTCATCGGGCCCGACGGCGCCGGCAAGACGACGACCCTGCGCATGGTGCTGGGCCTGCTGGAGCCGGACTCGGGCGAGGCCCGCACCTGCGGCCTGGACCCGGTGCGCGACCGTCGCCGCCTGTCGTCCCGGGTCGGCTACCTCTCGCAGCGCTTCTCGCTCTACGGCGACCTCACCGTGGACGAGAACGTCGCCTTCTTCGCCGAGATCCACGACGTGCACGACTACGTGGCCCGGCGGGACGCGCTCCTCGACATGGTGCGCCTGACGCCCTTCCGGGACCGGCTGGCCGAGAGGCTCTCGGGCGGGATGAAGCAGAAGCTCGCCCTCGTGTGCACGCTCGTGCACACCCCGGAGCTCCTCGTCCTCGACGAGCCCACGACCGGAGTCGACCCCGTCTCCCGCCGCGACTTCTGGAAGCTCCTCGCCCGTCTCCAGCGGGAGGGCCTCACCCTCCTCCTCACGACGCCCTACCTCGACGAGGCCGAGCGCTGCAGCCGTGTCGCCCTCGTGGACCACGGCTCGCTCCTCACCGTGGCGGAGCCCGACGCGCTGCGCGCGGAAGAGAGCGGGGTCATGGTCGAGGTCGTGGCCGAGCCCCGGCGCGAGGCGGTGTCGGTCCTGAAGGGGGCGACCGGCGTGGCAGACATCGAGGTGTTCGGGGAGCGGCTGCACGTGAGCCTGCCCGACGAGCCGCCGGCCGCCGCGGCGGAGGCCGCCTCGCGGCTCGCGGCGCGCCTGCGCGAGGCCGGGCTCGACGTCCGCTCCGCCCGCCCCACCACCCCGTCGCTCGAGGACGTGTTCATCGGCCGCCTCCGCGCGCGCGAGTCGGCCGCCGCCGAGGTGAACCCATGAGAGCGTCCGCCGTCCCGCTCGCCGTCCTCCTCGCCGCCGGGACCGCCCGCGCGCAGGTCGTCGCCTCGCCCACGGTCACCGCGCCGCCTCCGGACACGGGCCGGGCCGAGACCGTCCGCCTCACCGTCGACGAGGCGGTGGCGCGCGCGGTCGCCGCCTCGCCCCGCCTCGCGCGGCTCTCCTCCCTCGAGGCCGCGGCCGAGGCGCAGGCGCGGGGCGCGCGGGCCGACCGCTGGCCGCAGGTGGACATCGCCGCTGGCTACACCCGCCGCTCCGAGGTCCCGGAGTTCGCGGTCTTCGCCCCGACCGGGAACCCGGCCGTGCCCGTGCAGAGGATCGTCGTCTATCCGAACATCCAGGACAACTGGCGCGTGCAGCCGACCCTCAGCCTGCCCCTCTGGACGGGCGGGAGGATCGGGGGGCACATCGAGGCGGCCGAGCAGTCCCGGAAGGCGGCCGGCTTCGATCTGCAGGCGGGGCGGGCCGACCTCGTCCTCGAGACGAAGGTCGCCTACTGGTCCCTCGTCACCGGGCGCGAGAGCGTGCGCGTCCTCCAGGAGGAGGAGCGGGCCTTCGACGCCCACCTCGCCGACGCGCGGAACCGCGAGCGGTTCGGGATGGCCGCGCGCAACGAGGTCCTCGCGGTCGAGGTCGAGCGTGACCGTGTGGAGCTCGACCGGCTGCGGGCGGGAACGAGCGCCGACGTCGCGGAGGCCAACCTGCGGCGCCTGCTCGACCTGCCGGCATCCACCCTCGTCGAGACCGCGGAGGCCCTCGAGGCCCCTCCTGTCCCGGCGTCCGACGTCGCGGCGCTCGTCGACGAGGCCCTGGCCGCCCGGCCGGAGCGCAAGTCGCTCGCCTCGCGCGTGGCCGCGGCCGACGCCTCCGCGACCGTCGAGCGCGGGGGCCGCCTGCCTCAGGTGGCGCTGACCGGGACCTACACCTACGCGAGCCCGAACCGCGACATCTTCCCCCCGACGACGGACTGGAAGGACACGTGGGACGTCGCGGTCGGCGTGTCGTGGAGCGTCTTCGACAACGGCAGGCGGTCGGCCGGCGAAGCCCGGGCCAGGGCCGAGGCCGACGCCGCGCGGGCGCAGCTGCGCGAGCTCGACGCCGGGGTGCGGCTCGAGGTGACCGAGCGCGCCCTCGAGCTGCGCACGGCCGACGCTCAGCTCGCGGTGGCGAACCGCAGCGTCGTCTCCGCCGCCGAGAGCCGGCGCGTCGCCCAGAACCGCTACCGCGAGGGCGTCATCCCCTCCTCCGAGCTCCTCGACGCCGAGGTCGCGCACGAGAGAGCCGCCCTCGCGCGCACCGAGGCCCTCGCGTCGCTACGCCTCGCCCGGGCCGCGCTCGACCGGGCGGTGGGACGGTGAGGCCACTCCGAGGGCGGCTCCGGGGCGGCGCCCGCGGAGGTTCTGGTCGCTCGGCATCCTGGCCCTCGGTCTCCCGTCGTTCGGCGGAGCTCGGCGGGCGGGTTCCTTGCCCCTCATTCAGGCGGAGCCACCCGGAATGACGGCCGTCGAGCTCCGCGACCTGTGCAAGCACTTCGGGGCATTCAAGGCCGTCGACCGGATCTCGCTGACCGTCGGCGAGGGAGAGATCTTCGGGTTCCTCGGCGCCAACGGAGCCGGCAAGTCGACGACGATCCGCATGCTGTGCGGCCTGCTCAGGCCCACCTCGGGCACCGGCCTCGTCCTCGGTACCGACGTCGCGCGGGACCCCGAGGGCGTGAAGCGGAGGATCGGCTACATGAGCCAGCGCTTCAGCCTGTACGACGACCTCACCGTCGTCCAGAACCTGCGCTTCTTCGGCGGCGTCTACGGGCTGCGGGGAGAGGCCGCCCGCGAGCGGGCGGCGTGGGCGCTCCGCATGGCCGGCCTCGAGGGGAAGGAAGGCCGGCTCACGGGCGAGCTGCCCGGCGGCTGGAAGCAGCGCCTCGCTCTCGCCTGCGCCGTCCTCCACGAGCCCCGGGTCGTCTTCCTCGACGAGCCCACGAGCGGGGTCGACCCCATCTCGCGCCGGCTCTTCTGGCGGCTCATCGACGAGATGTCGGCGGCCGGCGTCACCGTCTTCGTCACCACCCACTACCTCGACGAGGCCGAGTACTGCCACCGCCTGGCCCTCATCCACGCCGGCCGCCTCGTCGCCCTGGGCACGGTCTCCGAGCTGAAGAGCGTCTTCGCGGGCGACGCGGTGCTCGAGGTGACGGCCCCGCGTCCGGGCGACGCGCTGGAGGCGATCGACTCCGCCCCCTGGGCCCGCGAGACGTCGATCTTCGGCACGCGGATCCACGTCGTGGTCCGCGACGCGGAGGAGGGACGGAGGCAGATCGAGGAGCGGCTCGCCGAGGGGGCGAACGTGCCGGTCAAGGTCGAGCGCATCCTGCCCTCGCTGGAGGACGTCTTCATCCACCACGTGGAGAGGGCGGAGGCCGAGAGCCGGGAGAGCCGGCCGTGAGGCGGCTCCGCGCGGTGATGGTCAAGGAGCTCCGCCAGATCCGCCGCGACCCCTTCTCGCTGCTCATGCTCCTGGCGTTCCCCGGCTTCATGCTGGTGCTCTACGGCTTCGCCCTGAACTTCGACGTCCGCCACGTCCGGCTCGCCGTCCAGGACCGCGACAAGAGCCCGGCCAGCCGCGATCTCGTCGCCTCGTTCGTCCACTCGACCTACTTCGACCTCGTGGCGACGCCCGGGGCGGGCGACGACCTCGAGCGCCTGGCCGAGACCGGAGTGGCCCGGGCGATCCTCGTCATCCCGGAGAGGTTCGGCCAGGAGATCCGGACCGGACGCGGGGCCGAGGTGCAGCTCCTCCTCGACGGCGCCGACTCCACGACCGCGGCCACCATCCTGGGCTACGCGAGGGCCCTCGTCGCGGACGCCAACGCCCGGGTCGTGGGCGAGGCCCTCGCCCGGAGAGGCCGCCGCCCCGAGCCGCCCCTCGACCTCGCCCCCCGCGTCCTCTACAACCCGGAGCTCCAGTCCACCCAGTTCCTCCTCCCCGGCCTCATCGGCCTCCTGCTGATGATCACCGCCGTGCTCTCCACGGCCCTGTCCGTCGTGAGGGAGAAGGAGCGCGGCACGATGGAGCAGCTGCGGGTCGCCCCGCTCCGGACCCTCGAGCTGATCCTCGGGAAGACCTTCCCCTACCTCGGCATCTCGCTCCTCGGGACCCTGATCGTCCTGCTGACCGCACGCGTGCTCTTCGGCGTCCTGATCCGGGGCCCGCACCTCGACCTGCTCGTGGTCGTGCTCCTCTACCTCTTCGGGGCGCTGGGCTTCGGCCTCCTCATCTCCACGATCGCCAACAACCAGACTTTCGCCTTCCAGGCCGGGCTCATCGCATCGCTCCTGCCCGCCCTCCTCCTGTCCGGCTTCATCTTCCAGATCCGGATCATGCCGCCCTGGCTCCAGGCCATCACGTACGTCGTCCCCAACCGGTACTTCCTGGTCGTCCTCCGCGGCATCATCCTCAAGGGGGAGGGGCTCGCCACCTACTGGCACGAGGTGGGGGCCCTCGCCGTCTACGGCCTCGTGGTGACGGCGCTCGCCTCTCTCCGGCTCGTGCGGCGCGAGGTCTGAGCGATGCGCGTCGTCTGGGAGGTGATCGTCAAGGAGTTCCTCCAGATCCGGCGGGACCTGCGGATGATCCCGGTCATCTTCGTGGCCCCGGTGGTCCAGATCACCGTGTTCGGCTTCGCCGTCAACACCGACGTGACCCGGGTGCCCATGGTGCTCGTGGACCAGGACCGGAGCGCCACCAGCCGGGACCTCGTCTCCCGCTTCGTGGACTCGGGGTACTTCGAGGTCGCGGCCACGGAGGAGCAGTCGGACGCGGCGGAGCGGTGGCTGGTGGTCGGCCGGGCCCAGCTCGCCCTCGTCCTCCCGCGCGGCTTCGGCGCCGCCGTGGGCGCCGGCCGCACCGCCGCCCTCCAGGTGATCGCGGACGGCAGCGACGCCGCCTCGGCCAACATCGCCCTCGGCTACGCGTCGGCCGTCGCCCAGGGCTACGGCGCGGACCTCCAGGCGACACGGCTCCACGCCGCGGGGGCGGGGAGCGTCCTCCCGGGGTTCTCTCTCGTGCCCCGCGTCTTCTACAACCCCGACCTCCGGAGCCGGTGGTTCTACGTGCCCGCCGTGCTCGCCATGGTGCTCCTGGTCATGACCCTCCTCCTCTCCGCGATGGGGGTGGTGCGCGAGAAGGAGATCGGGACGATGGAGCAGCTGATCGTGACGCCGATCCGGCCCTGGCAGCTCCTCGTGGGCAAGCTCGCCCCCTTCGCGATCATCGGGATCATCCAGGTCTTCCTCGTCACCGGGGTGACGATCTTCGGCTTCGGGGTCCCGCTGCGGGGCTCGTTCCTCGCCCTGCTCGGCCTGAGCGTCCTCTTCCTGCTCAGCACGCTGGGGCTCGGGCTCCTCGTGTCCACCCTCGTCCAGAACCAGCAGCAGGCCATGATGGGGGCGGCCCTCGCCCTGATGATGCCGATGATCCTCCTCTCGGGGCTGATCTTCCCCATCGAGAACATGCCGCCGCTGATTCAGGTGGTCACCTACGCCATCCCCCTGCGCTACTACGCGGAGATCATCCGCGGCGTCTTCCTCCGGGGCTCCGGCCTCTCCGTCCTCTGGCCGCAGGCGGTCACCCTGCTCGGGATGGGCCTCGCGATCCTGACCGTGGCGGCGCTCCGCTTCCGCAAGCGGCTGGACTGACTCCGGACCGAAGGGTCGTCGAGCAGCAAGAACGGCACCTACGTCGGCGCCCGCAGGATCGAGAGTCCGACTGCGCTCGGCGACGGCGAGGAGATCGGCATCGGCGCCGCCGTTCTCATCTTCTGCCGCGACGGGACCGGCTCGACCGAGACCGCCTGAAGCAAGGGGCGCCGCGGGCGGCCCGAGTCCGAGCATTGACCGGCTCGTGGGCGCGTCTGTATCTTCCGAACATGCAGCGAAACCTCGGCGCCCGCCTCGCCGGACCGGTCGCCCTCACTGCCGCGGCGTCGCTGGCGCTCGCGGCCGGCGCGACGGCACAGACCGCTCCGCGACTCCCCGGACAGGGGACCCCGGCCCCGACGGCCGCTCCCAGCACCGAGCCGGCGCCGGAGGCACCCGACTCTCCCCGGGCCTCCGTCCGCGCGTTCCTCGACCTCGCCGAACGCAAGGGCGACTTCAAGAAGGCGGCCCGCTACCTTCAGGTGCCGCCGGACGAGGAGGCAAACGGCCCGGAGCTCGCGCGGCGGCTGACCGCCGTCCTCGAGCGCCGCCTGAACGTCAAGCTCGACGCCGCGTCCCCGCTCCCGGAGGGCAACACCCAGGACGGGCTGCCCGCAGGCGTCGACACGGTGGGGAACGTCCCCGACGGCCGCGGGGGCGAGGACCCCGTCTACGTCGTCCGCTCACGCGACGGCGCCGGCACCTACTGGGCCTTCTCGCGCCAGACCGTCTCACGGGTCGACGGGTGGTACGACGCGCTGCCCGACCGCTGGGTGCGCGACTGGATGCCGCAGCGCCTCCAGCGGCCGGGTCCGGCCGGCCTCTTGTGGTGGCAGTGGCTGGCCCTTCCCGCCCTCCTGGCCGTGGCCCTCGCCCTCGGCCGCATTCTCGGCGCTTCCACGAGGGCCCTGCTGCACCGCCTGTTCCGTCGGACGGCCGTCGAGTGGGACGAGCGGCTGCTGACCCGGACCTCGCCTGCCCTGACGCTCCTGTGGGGGGCAGCGGCGGCCGCCGCCCTGCTGCCCTGGCTCGCGCTCCTGCCGCAGGCCCACCGCTTCGTCCGCGCGGTCATCGGCGGCGCCGCGACCGTCGTCGTCTTCTGGGCGCTCTGGCGCGCAATCGACGTGTGGGCCCAGTTCCTGGCCGAGAGGCCGTGGGCGGCCGACAACCCCTCCGCGCGCTCCCTCATCTCCGTGACCCGCAACCTCGCCAAGGCGTTCGTGGCGGTCGGCGGCGTCGTCGCAACCCTCGGTGCCTTCGGCTACCCCGTGGCGACCGTCCTCGCCGGCCTCGGCATCGGCGGCATCGCCCTCGCGTTCGGGGCCCAGAAGACGGTCGAGAACCTCTTCGGCTCGATCTCCCTCGCCGCGGACCAGCCCTTCCGAGTGGGCGACTTCGTGAGGATCGAGGACTTCACGGGGAACGTGGAGCGGATCGGCATGCGCTCGACCCAGGTCCGCACGCCCGACCGCACGCTCGTCAGCATTCCGAACGGCAAGCTGGCCGACATGCGGATCGAGGACTTCGCCTCCCGCGACCGCATCCGCTTCGCGGCCACGGTGAGCCTCGTCCCCGGGACCTCCGAGGCCCAGGTGCGCAAGGTGGTCGCGGGGATCGAGGCCATGCTCCGGAGGAGCCCGAAGGTCTGGCCGGACGCCGTGTTCGCGACGCTCGCCGCCTTGTCCCCCGCCTCGCTCGACGTCGAGGTCCTCTGCTGGTTCGAGACGAGGGACTTCGACGAGTTCCGGCTGCTGCGCCAGGAGGCCCTGCTCGGGATCATGAGGATCATCGAGGAGGCGGAGACGAGCGTCGCGCCCACCCACACGGTCCACGTGGCGGAGCCGAAGGGTGGAGGGCGGCCGGGCTAGCGGACCGCGAAGACCGCGTCGAACGGCGTGGCGCCCTCCCGCCGGAGGACGCCACGGTCCGGGTTGGCGGCGAGCCGCTCGAGGAGGTGGAAGACGGTTTCCGCCTCGTCGGGGGCCCCGGCCGCCGCGGCCAGCTCCTCGCACGTCCCGCCCGCGGCGCCGCGGTCCCGCAGGGCCGCCTTCACCTTGCGCTGCAGGTCGAGGATGGAAGCGGCCGCCTTCTTCCCCGCCTCGACGCCCGGCTGGTGGTAGGCGTTGATGCCGACGAGGCTCGCGTAGAAGCCGACCGCCCGCTCGTAGAGGGCGATCAGCATCCCCAGGCTGCGCGGGCTGACGTCGGGAATGGTGAGGGTCAGCGACGGGCGGCCGCTCTCGAAGAGGGCCCGCCGCGTGCCGAGCAGCAGGCCGTCGAGGAAATCTCCGCTCGTCGCCCCCGGCTCGACCTCGAGGCTCTCTCCGTCCCGGTCCTTGAGGACGCGGACGAAGGTGACGAAGAAGTCGGGCGTGCCGTCGCGGAGCTGTTGGACGTACGCGTGCTGGTCCGTCGTGCCCTTGTTGCCGTAGACCGTCAGGCCCTGGTGGACGACGCGGCCCCGGAGGTCCTTCTCCTTGCCGATCGACTCCATCACGAGCTGCTGCAGGTAGCGGCTGAGGAGCAGGAGGCGGTCCTTGTACGGCAGGACGACCATCGCCTTCGAGCCCCGTCCCTCGCCCACCGCGTGCCACGCGAGGGCGAGGAGGAGGGCGGGGTTCGAGCGCGTCTCCCCGCGGCGCGTGGCCTCGTCCATCGCCGCCGCCCCCGCGAGGAGAGATCCGACGTCGATGCCTTGAAGGGCGGCGGGCAGGAGGCCTACCGCGCTCGTGACCGAGGTCCGGCCCCCCACCCAGTCCCACATCGGGAAGCGCGCGAGGAAGCCCTGCTCGCGGGCCTGGCGGTCGAGGGCGCTGCCGTCCTGCGTGATCGCCGCCGCGTGGGGGCCGAACCCGAGGCCGTGCGCGCGGTAGGCAGCCGCCGCCTCGACCATGCCGTTGCGCGTCTCGGGCGTGCCTCCGGACTTCGAGATGACGACGGTCAGGGTCCGGGCGAGGGCGTCGCCGAGGCGGAGGAGCACGCGGTCGATCCCGTCCGGGTCGGTGTTGTCGAGGAAGTGCACGGCCAGGCGGTCGCCCGGCCCGCCGAGGGCGTCGGCCACGAGCTGCGGCCCGAGGGCCGACCCCCCGATGCCGACGACGAGCAGGTGCCGGAAGCGCTCGGCCCCCGGCGGCTTCACCGCCCCCCCGTGGACGCGGGCGGCGAAGTCGACGACCCTTTCCCGCGTGTCGCGGATGGCGGCCGCGATCTCCGGCGTGGGCGCCTTCTCCGGGGCCCGCAGCCAGTAGTGGCCGACCATGCGGTTCTCGTCGGGGTTCGCCGTGGCGCCCGCCTCGAGGGCGGCCATCGCGCGCAGGGCTTCCCGAGCGGCGGGCTCGCGCTCGCGGAGCGCCCCTTCGTCGAGGCCGGTCCGGCTCGCGTCGAGCGAGAAGCCGAGGCGAGGGTCGTCGAACCGCATCGTCCTGTACCGCTCCCAGAGCTCGCGTGGGGTCATGGCGTGTCCTCGTGAGACGCGCATTCTATCTCCCGGCGCTCCACGGCCCACACCGGAGAGCGTGGTAAGATCCTCCGCGGTTGCAGCCCCAGCGCATCGGCAAGTACGAGGTCACGGGCAAGCTCGGCCAGGGCGCCATGGGCGAGGTCTTCCGTGCCCACGACCCGGTCCTGAGCCGCGACGTCGCCGTGAAGAGGATCTCGGCCGGCCTCGACACCGACGAGACCGTCCGCAAGCGATTCCGGCGGGAGGCCGAGGCGGCGGCCAAGCTCAACCATCCGAACATCATCACCGTCTACGAGCTCGGCTTCGAGGGCGAGCAGCTCTTCATGGCCATGGAGCTGCTCGACGGCATCGACCTGAAGCACGCCCTCGCCGGCCGCCGGATGAGCGTCGAGCAGGGCCTCAACGTGATGGAGCAGATCTGCGAGGGCCTGGCCTTCGCCCATTCCCAGGGGGTCGTCCACCGGGACCTGAAGCCCGCCAACATCCACATCCTGCCGAACGGCAAGGTGAAGATCATGGACTTCGGGCTGGCCCGGCTCAGCGGCTCGGAGATGACGACCACGGGCATGGTCATGGGGACGCCCCACTACATGTCGCCCGAGCAGGTCCGCGGCCAGAAGGCGGACGCCCGGTCCGACGTGTTCGCGCTCGGCTGCGTCCTCTACGAGCTCTTCGCCGGCCGCAAGCCTTTCGACGCCGAGTCGATGCACGCGGTGCTCTTCAAGATCATGCAGGAGGAGCCGGTCCCGCTGCGGGAGGCGGCGCCGGGGACGCCGGAGCCCCTCGTGCACCTCGTCGAGCGGGCGCTCGCGAAGAACCCGGCCGAGCGGTTCCAGAACGCGAGCGAGCTCCTGGCCGGGATCCGCCAGGCCCGCCTGGCTTCCGGGACGGCGAAAGGGACGGAGCGGGCTCCCGGGGAGCGGACGGCGCTCGGACTGGGCACGGTCCGGCCCGGGGCGCGCGACCGCGGCCCCGGTTCCGCCGCCTCAAGGAGCTCGCCGGCCGCGTCACGGCGGAAGAGATGGCCGCTCTTCGCGGCCCTCGGCCTCGTTCTCGCGGCGATCCTGGGCGGCGGCTGGGCGCTCCGGAGCCGCGTGCTCGGACCGGTCGCGCCTGCGCCTTCTCCTCCTCCCGAGATCAGCCCCCTCGCGCGGCAGGCGATCGAGTCGCAGGTGGAGCTCGCCCGAAGGAAGATCGACGACGGCGAGCTCGCCGACGCCGTGACGCAGGCCGAGGGCGCCTTGAGCCTCGACCCGGCGAACGCCGCCGCCCGCCGGCTGCGGGACGAGGCCCAGGCCGCCCTCCAGAAGATCGACGAGGCCGTGAAGGCCCTCCGGGCCGCCGGGCAGGACCGCGGGCGCCTCGCGAGCGCGGCCTTCGACCTCATGAAGCTCGCCCCCGCCCACCCCGAGGCCGAGGCCGCCGCCAACGCGGCCGGCAGCCTGTTCCGCCCGAGAGCCGACGAGGCCCGGCGGATCGAGCAGCAGGCGCGCCGGGAGGCCGAGCAGGCCTCCGCAGGCGGGTCCCTGGCATTCGCGGAGGGTGCCGACCTCGAGCGCCAGGGCGACCGGGCCCTGGCCGAGGGACAGCCGGTCACGGCCGCCCGCCGGTTCCTCGAGGCCCGCGGCCGGTTCGAGCGGTCCCGGCGCGCCCCCCGGTAGCCGCGGCTCCCGCCGCGTCTGAGACGTCGCTCCGGGCGCATGGTAGGATTCCGCAGCGTCATCCCTGAGGAGCGAGCGGACTGGAGCTGCGTGCGGGAGGTCGCGGGTCCGCATGAACCTGGACCGGATCGGCAAGTACCGGGTCGTGGGCCTGATCGGCAAGGGGGCGATGGGTGAGGTCTACAAGGCCCAGGACCCGCTGCTGAACCGCTTCGTGGCGATCAAGACGATCGCCCCGTCGCTCGCCGCCGAGCCGGACTTCCGCCTCCGCTTCCAGCGCGAGGCCCAGTCGGCGGCCCGGCTCAACCACCCGAACATCGTCACCGTCTTCGACTTCGGCGAGGAGGACGGCCTCATCTACATGGCGATGGAGCTCCTCGAGGGCCGGGACCTGCGGGAGCTCATCCGCTCCCGCGCCATCCGGGCCGGCGACAAGCTCGGCATCATGGAGCAGCTCTGCGACGGCGTGGGCTTCGCGCACGCGAAGGGAGTCGTGCACCGCGACCTGAAGCCCGGCAACATCCACGTGCAGCCGAAGGGCCAGGTCAAGATCCTGGACTTCGGCCTCGCCCGGCTCGGCGACTCCGACATCACCCGGACGGGGACGGTCATGGGCACTCCGCACTACATGTCGCCGGAGCAGATCCGGGGCCAGAAGGTCGACGCGCGCTCCGACGTGTTCTCCCTCGGCGCGGTGTTCTACGAGCTGCTCACGTACCATCGTCCTTTCGAGGCGGACTCCGCCCACGACGTGCGCTTCCAGATTGCGGAGCAGCCGCCGGAGCCCCTGAGGCGGTGGGCCCCCGACACGCCGGCGTCCCTCGTCGAGGTCCTGGAGAAGGCCCTGGCCAAGGAGCCGGCCGACCGCTTCGCGGACGCGGGCGAGATGGGGCGCGCGCTCGCGGTCGCCCGCGACGCGATCGAGGGCGAGACGCTCGGGGGGAGAGGGCGTGACGACGGGGACCGGACGCTCATGCCGGGGGGCGACGCGACGGTCGTTCAGCCGTCGGAGCCGCCGACCGCCTACGGCGGCGTGCGCGGAGCGACGGCGCTCACGCCCGCCCGGGCCCACGCCGGTGCCGGCCACCAGCCTCGGACGGTCCGGCCGGAGGCGACCGTCGGAGGAGGTCCAGACACGGAGCTCCGGCGAGCCTCAGGCCTCGGGCGCTGGCTCGTGCTGGGAGGCGCGGCCGTCGTCGCGATCGCGGCCGGCGCCGGCGTCCTGTGGCTGCGGTCGCGCGGCCCGGCTCCCGCGACGCCTCTGCCGGGACCGCCGCCCGCAGGGGCCATCGCGAACGTCGTCGTCGCCAACCAGGTCGAGCTGGCGAAGGCGGACCTGGCCGACCGCGACTACGCGTCGGCCACGCGGCGGGCCCAGGACGCGCTGAAGCTCGATCCCGGAAGCGCGGAAGCGCGGCAGGTGCTCGAGCGGGCCGGCGAGGCGCAAAGCCAGATCGACGCGACGGTGGCCGAGGCGCGGGACGCTTTCGGCCGCGGCGACCTGAGCGCGGCGTCCCTCGCCCTCGGACGGGTCATGGTGCTCGACCCCCGGCAACCCGTGATCGGCGAGCTCTCGGCCTCGCTCAAGAAGCACCTCCGGCCACAGGCCGAGGATGGCCGGCGCGAAGCGGAGAGAGCGCGGAGGGCGGCGGAAGGAGCGCGGGCGACCGGCCTCCCGGGGTTCGCGCAGGGGCACAAGCTCGCCGCGGAGGCGGACGGCCTCTTCCGGCGCCAGGAGTACGCAGCTTCAGCGCAGAGGTACCTGGAGTCGCGCGACGCCTACGAGCGGGCGAAGCGCGAGGCGGAGGCGGCGGCCGCGGCCGCGGCACGCCCCGCGCCCCCGTCGCTCCCGCCACCGGCGGTGGCGCAGGCGACGCCTTCCCCGGTCGTCCCCACGGTCGTGCCCGCGCCCACGGTGTCGCCCACCGTGGTGATCGTCTCGTCGCCGACCCCCGTCGCCGCGCCGGCCCAACCTTCGACCGCGGCCGCGCCAACGTCCGCGATCCCCCGCCCCGGCGCGTCCGAAGCGGAGATTCAGCGCGTCGTGTCGGACTACGCCCGGGCCCTGGAGAGCCGCGACCTCGTGTTGTACCGGACCGTCATGCCCGGCCTGCGGCCCGAGGACGAATCCCGGCTGCGCGAGGCGTTCAAGACCTACAAGCCGCAGCGGGTCGGGATCACCGTGGACTCGCTCCAGGTCGAGGGCGACCGGGCGAGCGTGCGGGCGACGCGCCAGGACGTGATCGACGGCCGACCGACGAAGGCCGTGACGCAGACCTTCCAGCTCGTGCGCGTCGGCGCCGCCTGGCAGATCCAGGCGATCGGCCGGTAGGTCGAGCCTCCCCGCCGGCCGGACCGGCGGCTGCTTCCAACGGGGCCCCGGACGTTCTATACTCCGCAGCAACGTCAACCGTTCAGATCAGCAGACGGGCTCGCCGCCGCGCGGCGCGCTCGTCATCGAGGCTCCCGGGCCCCCGGAAGGCCCGGCGAGGCTCTGGGGGGGCTCATATGAGGCGTGTGGTGGTGGCGCTCACGGTCTGGCTCTGCGGCGCGGGCATCGGCTCGGCGCAGGACTCGGGGAAGCTGGCCCTGCTCATACCGACCCTCTTCGGCCCCAACGGCCTCAAGGTGGACAGCAAGGCGCTGCTGCCCGACGGCAGCACGCACTCGGCCCACTTCAACAGCGCCTTCCAGAGCGAGTTCAACCAGTTCAACATCGCGCTCGCGAGCCAGATCGCGGCGGTGCCCCTTCCCACTCCCGCCTCGGGCTTCACGTACACCTTCGACAGCACGCTCGGCGTCTTCCAGCGGTCGACCCAGAGCTTCGGCCCGATCCTGACCGAGCGCGCGGAGACGCTCGGCAAGGGAAAGTTCAGCTTCGGCTTCTCGTACCAGCACTTCAGCTTCGACACCATCGAGGGGCTGAGCCTCGACAACGTGCCGGCGGTCTTCACCCATGACGACTCCCAGCTCGGGGGCGGCCGCTCCGACGTCGTGACCACGACGAACTCGATCAACCCCCGCGTCGACCAGACGGTCGCCTTCCTGTCCTACGGCCTGGGCAGCCGTTTCGACGTGTCGGTCGCCATCCCGTTCGTCTCGGTCGACCTCTCGGCGCAGTCCGTGGCCGTCATCCAGCGCATCGGGACCTGTACGGCGACCGCGTGCAACCTGGCCGTGCACTACTACGACGACGGCAGCGGGGGCTTCGGCAACACGAGGACCTACGCCCAGTCGGGCAACGCGAGCGGAATCGGAGACGTCGTCCTCCGCCTGAAGGGCACCCCCGTCCACAACGACACCGTCGCGGTCGCCTTCGGCCTCGACGTCCGCTTCCCGACCGGCGACGAGCAGAACCTGCTCGGCCTCGGCGCCTACGGCCTCAAGCCGTTCGGCGTCCTCTCGTTCTCCCAGGGCCGCGTCTCCCCCCATCTCAACGTGGCCTACCTCTGGAACGGGAAGAGCGTGCTCGCGGGCGACGTCGCCACGGGCACCAAGGCGGACCTCCCCGACCAGGTCCAGTACGCGCTCGGGGTCGACGTCGGCGCCACGAAGCGGCTGACCCTCGCGTTCGACTTCCTCGGCACCTACGTGATGGACTCGCCCCGCCTCATCCGCGAGACGTTCACCGCGGCCAACGGGCTGTCCTTCCCGCAGATCGGGTTCGTGACGGATTCCTACAACCTGGCGAACGGCGCCGCGGGGTTGAAGCTCAACCTCTTCGGTCGCCTGCTCCTCGACGCCAACGTCACCTTCCGGCTCGACACCGCGGGGCTCCGGGACAAGGTCACGCCGCTCGTCGGCATCGAGTACGCCTTCTAGGCCGGGGGCGCCTCAGCAGCCGGGCAGGGCCTCGACGAGGAGGCGGCCGGCGGCGAGGGCACGGAGCTCCTCGGCGCGCTCCAACGTGGACAGCACCGCCTGCCGGGCCGCCGCCTGCTGGTCGTCCGTCCGGGCGAGCGCGCGCAGCAGTCGGCCTCCCCACTGGTGGTGGTGGAGCTCCTCGGGTTGGATCTCCTCGCGGTAGAGGCGGGCCGTCTCCGCGTCCCCGCACGCCTCGCAGAAGGCGATGAAGAGCTCGTTGGCCTTGTACCCGATGGCCTCGCGGGTGAACTGCGCGGCGGCCACGCGCTCCACCGTCGACTCCAGCGTCTCGAGGTGGCGGAAGAGCCGGCTCGGCCCGTCGGCCAGGGGCGACCAGCCCGCGAGGTCCACCCCCATGGCCTCCAGGCGAGAGGCGATCAGCTGGTAGTGCCGGGCCTCGTCGCCGGCCTGCCGGGCGAAGGCGATCTTCGCCTCGATCTCGGGCGTCACCGGCATCCAGCGGGCGGCGATGTCCGCCGCTTCCATCTCGTTGCGCAGCGCCCCCTTCAGCAGGAGAGGCATGTCGGCGTGGCGCACCGACTCCCCGAGTCGGGAAAGGACGGCGTCGCGCACCGAGAGGAGCTGCCAGAGGGTCGCCTCGATCTCGTCGACGAAGCGGGAAGGATCCATGGGCGGAGCTTACCACCGGTCGATCGGGCGGGCGCCGGCCGGCACGGCCGACTCGGTCGGCGGAACGAGGTGAGAGGGAGGTCGAGGCCCGACGCGCGGCCTACCAGCAGTGCTGCTTGAGCCCGAGGTCGTGGAGCCGGTCCTCGAGGGGCTTCAGCCGCTCGCGGTCGCCTGCTTTCACCGGGGAGAGGAGGTCGGATCCGTGGAAGAGCCGCGCCGAGAGCAGGACCTCCGGGGCGAACTGGGTCTCGGGCCGGAGGCGGTCGGCGTCCTCGAAGGGGTCGACCTCGATGCGGGCGTCGGGTCCGGCGACGGGCACGAGCGACAGGGCGATCTCCCGCAACCGGTCCCACAGGATCCCGACCGCGGACTCGCGGCCCGCCGCCGACTCGTTCGGTGCCCGCGCGAAGAGGCTCAGCTCGAAGCCCACCTGGACCTGCTCACCCCGCTCGAGCTCGATCAGGGGAGTCAGCTCCCAGGCCGCCTTCACCTGCTGCGCCCAGGTGCGGCACTCGGCGGCGTCGATCGGCATGGCCGGCCCTCCGGCCCCAGTCTACCGCGCTCCGCCGGCGTCCGCCGCCGGCAGCGAGTCGGCGAGGGCCCGCGCGGAAGGGTCGCCGGGCGCCGCCTCCACGAGCTTCCGCGCCCACGCCCGCGCCTCCCGGAGCGAGCCCCGCTCGCGGTGGATCGTCACGAGGGCCACGAGGAGGCCGCGGGCGGCGGGGCTTCTCTCCTGCGCCGCCCGCAGCACGGCCAACGCCTCGTCGGCCCGGCCCGCCGAGTGGAGCCCGATCGCGTAGGCGTACGCGAAGTCGGGCGCCCCGGGGGCGAGAGTGACGGCACGGCCGAGCTCGGCGAGTGCCTCGGCCGGGCGCTTGCGCCGCACCAGCAGCAGGCCGAGGGCGTGGTGCACGGTGGCGTTCCGGGGGTCCACGTCGAGGGCGCGGCGCAGGACTCCTTCTCCGTCGTCGTCGCGGCCCTCCCGCCGCAGGAGGTCGGCGAGGTTGACGTAGGCGGGGACGAACCAGGGCGCGAGGCGGAGGGCGGTGTCGTAATCGCGCCGCGCTTCGGCGAGCCTCCCCTGCTTGACGTGGACGATGCCCAGGTTCACGTGCGACTCGGGCCTCTCCGCGTTCGTCCGCTGCGCCAGGTAGAAGTCGTCCAGCGACCGGTCGAACGCCGCCCGCTGCTCGGTCTCGAGCTCCTGGTCCGGCACGTCGGCGAAGGCGGTCACCGCCTCGACGCGCACGGCTCGCACGGGGTCCCACAGGAGGTGGACGCCGATCCGCACCCGCTCCCGGGCCGGCAGGGCCTCGAGCGTGGTGGCGGCGCCGAGCCGCACCAGGGGATCCTCGTCCCGCGCCGCCTTCTGGAGGGCGGGGAGCGACTCCGGGCCGAGGTGCGGGGGCAGGAGCGACACCGCCGTGCCGCGGACGATCGCCGGGACCTTGGGGTCGCGGATCACCCCGAGGAGCGCCGACTCCGCGCCGGGCCTGTAGGTCCGCCCGGCGTAGAGGGCGAGGGCCCAGTGCGGCTTCGTCTGCTGGCCGCCGGGGTACCAGCGCCGGACCGCCCGCGCCGCCCACTCGGGGGAGCGGTCGCGGTGGCAGTCGTTGCAGGCGTTGGGGGCGTTCTCCCGGCCGAGCGCGACCGTGAGGTCGGGACGCGGGGCGCGGATGGAGTGGTCGTGCCGCGGGTCCACGACCATGTACGTCTCCGTCCGGAGGTGGCAGGCGACGCAGGACGCGCCCTTGCCCCTCGGCCGGTGGAAGTGGTGCTTGCGGGTCGCGAACCGCTCCGGCTGGTGGCACGAGGAGCAGACGTCGTCGCGGCCGACCTTCACCTTCAGGTCGTGCGCGTCGTGGCAATCCGCGCAGGTGACGCCCCTCGCGTACATCTTGCTCTGGAGGAAAGAGCCCCAGTTGTAGACCTCGTCCCGCATCTGCCCGTCCGCGTAGTAGAGGCCCTCGTCGAGGAGGGCCGGGCGGTGCGTTTCGGCGAGGAGCCTCCCCGGCCGGTATTCCTCGGTCAGGAGGCCGCGCCGCGCGTGGCAGCGGGCGCAGGTCTCGACCTCGAAGCGGGTGGAGGGGAACTTCGTGGGCATGGCGATGCCTCGCGTCCGGTCCATCTCCCATTCGCGGCTCCGCCGCTCGTTGAAGCGGACGACGAGGCCCGGGTCCCCCTGCGCGGCCTGCCCGCGGGCCTTCGCCTGGCGCGCCCAGTCGGCGTGGCGCGAGCCGGGGCCGTGGCAGGCCTCGCACGAGACGTTCACCTCGGAGAACGTCGTGCGGTAGCGGTCCCGGGCGAGGTCGTACCCCTTGCGGAGGTTCGTGGAGTGGCACTCGGCACACTGCGTGTTCCAGTTCTGCGAGGGTTTCGTCCAGTGCAGGACGTCGCGGTGGTCCACGCGCTCGCCGGGGTAGAGGTGGAACCACCGCCCTCCGCCCTCGGCCTTCGGCCGGCTGTCCCAGGCCAGGGACAGCGCCTGGAGGCGGCCGCCGGGCAGGGCGACGAGGTACTGCTGGAGCGGCGTCCACCCGAACACGTAGGCCACCGGGTAGTCGGCGGGCCGCCCGTCCGGCCCGTCGGTGTGGACGAAGGGCTTCCCGTCCCGGCGGAAGAAACGGGAAGTCACCCCCCCGTACACGAAGTGCGAATCGTCGAAGTCGCCCCGGACGGCCTCCGCGTTCACCTCCTGCATGGCGAGATCGTGGTGGGAGCCGCGCCAGCGCTTCGTCTCCTCGGCGTGGCACTCCTCGCACGCATGGGCGCCGATCCATCCGAGGGACGGAGGGCCGGTGGGCGTTCCCTGCATCGGGGGAGGGAGCCACAGGATGAACGCCCCCGCCGCGGCCACGAGGGCGAGGACGGCGAGGCCGAGGAGGCGCCGGCGGACGGCGGCCTTCACGGGACGAGGGGGATCTGCCGCGCGACGTCGGCCCGGACGACCGAGTCGAGCTTGTTCTCGATCTGGAAGAAGCGCAAGAGCTTGCGCGGCGGGAGCGCCTTCGACATCCGGCCCACCCAGTCGCGGCGCAGGCGCAGCCGCTCCTCGTCGAGCTTCAGCGCCTCGCTCAACATGGCTGAGGCCTGCGAGTCGGCCAGGCTCGGGGAGGCGGCCACGAAGTCGGCCACCAGCCGGTTGGACCGCTCGTCGACCGCCCGCCGCTCCTTCTCGTAGCCGTCGTAGAGCGGCCAGAAGGCCGAGGCCTCGGCGGCGGTCAGGGGCAAGGCACCGGAAACGAGGACCCGGCGCTGCGTCTCGACGGCCTGGCGGGTCAGCTCGAGGGTGTCCTTCACCGACTGGGCGGACGCCTGAGGAGAGCCGAGCGCGAGGAGAAGGGCCGCGGCGGGAGCTCTCATGATCCTCCTTCGGGACGCGGTGGGGCGGAGAGCCATCGCAGGGCCCAGAACCTCGCTCGGAGCGGCTCGCGACGGCGCATCAGCGCTTGCGCATCCGGATCTCGGTGCCGCCCCGGCCGAAGGAGACCTCGTCCATGAGCTGGTTGATGAGGTAGATCCCCCGGCCGTGGTGGCGGAAGATGTTCCACCCGACGGTGGGGCTCGGTATGGTGCCGGGATCGAAGCCCGGCCCCGGGTCGCGGACGACGATCAGCATGCCCTTCGCCTCGTCGCAGGCCACGCAGACCTCGATCTTCTTCGAGCCGTCGTTGCCGCAGCCGTGGCGGACCGCGTTCGCGAGCGCCTCCCGCAGGGAGGTCTCGATCTCGAACTCCTTGCCCTTCGAGCACTCCATCTGACGGACCTCGCGCATCACTTGCTCGACGGCCGGAGAGATCGCGTCGAGGCGCCCGTCGACCTCGATGCGGACCCGGGTGTGCAGCTCCTCGGGGTCGAAGTCACAGCGGGGCCGGCGGCGGACGCTCATTGGAGCCGTCGCAAGGATAACCGGAAAAGCCGTCCGATCCTCAGGGGACCGCGGGGGGCCGGGCGGCGCGGGCGACCGCCGCGTCGAACGCGGGGGTCGACCACTCGGCATAGCTGCCGTTGGCCTGCCGCAGGACGAGGCGCGCGGCCAGCCGCTCGCGGACGGCCAGGGCGCGCCCCTCGTCGGGCCCGAGCACGAGGAGGCCGGTGGCGAGCGCGTCGGCCCAGGCCCCGACGGGGTCGACGACCGTCGCCGCCGCGAGGCCGTGGGAGATGGGCTCGAGCGTCCGCGGGTCGAAGACGTCGCTGCGAGGGCGCCCGTTTGCGTCGATCCAGGCCCGGCGGTAGTCGCCCGAGGTCGCGACGGCCGCGTCCTCCAGCTCGAGGACCGCCCCCACCTTCCCCGGCTGCGGCGTCTCGACGGCGACCCGCCAGCGCGACCCGTCCGGCCGGCGGCCACGGGCCGACACGTCCCCTCCGACGTCGACGAGCAGGTCGGGGTGGCCGAGGCCCACGAGCGCGGACGCGACGCGGTCGGCCGCCCAGCCGTCCGCGAGCGCCGACACGTCGCAGCCGACATCGGGCCGGGCCTTCGTGACCGTCTTCCCCACCTCGTCGAGGCGGAGCAGCCGGTAGTCGATGCGCCCGTGGAGCGCGGCCAGCGCGGCGGGCGAGGGCACCTCCGGCGGCCCGTTCGACGCTCCCAGGCCCCAGGCGTCGACGAGCGGCGCCACCGTCACGTCGAAGGCCCCGCCCGTCAGCTCGCTCGCCCGTCGTCCGAGCGCGAGCGCGGAGAGCATCTCGGGGGAGACGGGGAGAGGCTCGGTCGAGGCGTGCGCGTTGAGGCGGGAGACCTCGGACGCGGGGTCCGAGCGCGAGAAGAGGCGTCCCGAGAGCAGGAGCTCGCGATCGATCGCGGCCCGGATCCGGTCGTTCTCCGCCTCGTCCCCGGGCGCCATCACGACGCGCACCGTGTAGCGCGTCCCCATCGTGGGCCCGGAGAAGACGACGGCCGACCGGGCCGCGGTCGGCGGAGCGACGCTCGGGGCCGGCGAGCCCGCGGCCACCGCGGCGAGAGCGGTGAGGATCGCCGGTCGCACGGGGACGAAGGCCAAGGGACGGTTCCGAGTCTACTCCACGTGCCTCAGCTTCCGGAGCGCACGCCCGGCTTCAGGAGCCTCGGGGCCAGGAGGAGCACCGCGCCGTAGAGGGCCAGGCTGAGGACGAGAGTGGCCGGGCGCCCCTCGCGGAGGTCCTGGAGGAGGAGCTTGACGCCGCCGAGCGCCGCGAGGGGGTAGACGAGCCAGCCCAGCTCCGGCCACGGTCCCCGCCGGGCGCAGAAGGCGAGACCGAGGGCGATCGCGGCGAGCACCGCTGTCCGGGTCACGGCGGCGAGGCCGGGGTCGCCGGAGATCCTCTCCCCGGCCAGGGCCCAGAGCGCCGCCTGGAGGGCCTTGGCCAGAGCGAACACGACGAGAACGGCGAGAAGCGTCTGCGGCGCGCGTCCCCAGCCGGAGCGGGGCGCCCGTGTGTCGGTCGCCAGGACGGCCCAGCCGCCGGCCGCGGCCACGCCGGACGCCCACGCGAGCGGTGGCAGGGCGCCCGTCTCCTCGCCGGCGAGCGCACGGACGCAGGCGACGAGGAGGCCGGTCTCGAGAGCTCCGGCCGCAAGGTAGAGAGCGCTGTGCACTCGCAGCGTCATCCGTCCGAAGCGCCGGCCGAAGAACGCGGCGGCGAGCCCGAGCCCCCCGAGCGCGAAGGGGAGGGTCCGTCCGAACGCCACGGCGCTGACCCCGCCCAGGGTCAAGAGCCCGCCGGCCGTCGAGTAGAAGTAGAAGTTGCGCCCCTGGCCTGCCCGCCTCTCCGCGAAGGCGAAGGCCGCCCCGTAGCACAGCGCCCCCAGGAGGAGGCCGAGCACGCCGAGCCCCTCCGCCGAGCCGCCCCGGGCGTCGAGGATGCGATAGGCGCCGCCGAAGCCGAGGAGGACGGCGAGCGCGCCCTGGGTGACCTCGAAGACGGTCGCCGGCCGCTCCCGGCGCAACGTCCGCCCGGCGAGGCTCACCACGTAGAGCGCAGGCAGCGCCAGCAGGGCAGAGGTGGCGACGGGTGCCTGGATCGGGACATAGCCTTCGGGCAGGCCCTGGGGACGTCCCAGGATGGCCGCGAGCAGGAAGGCCGCGACGTCGACCGCGAGCGCGCCCCACCAGCGGAGGGCCAGCCACCGCTCGCGGTACGCGATCCACTCGACGCCCCCGGCGAGGGCGAGGAGAGCTACGAACACCCCGACCAGGTCGCGGGTCGAGACGAGCAGGGCCAGCGCCGTGACGAGACCGAGACCCGTCGTGGCGTACGCGGCGGCGGCGAGGTCCCGGCGCCAGGCGACGGCGAGGCCGAGCGCGGAGTAGCCGACCAGGGCGGCGCTCGCCGCCCGAGGGCCGAGGAGCCCGAGGCGCCCGGCTGTCTCCCAGAGGAGCGGGAACGCGATCAGGTTGCCGGCGAGCGCGTGGAAGACGGCGCTCTCCCGACGACCTCGACCCGCCTCCCGCTCGGCCCGGAGCTGCCAGTAGACCGCGTAGGCGAGGCCGAGGCCGACCCCGACCCCGGCCGGCACCAGCCGGCTGTCGGTCAGGGCCCGGGCGACGTAGGCGCCGGCGAGAACGAGAAGCGTGCGCCCGACGAGGCCGATCGTGCCCTGCTCGATCCCGATCGCGGGCAGGGCAACCTCCGCATCGGCCAGGGCCCCGGCGCCGCCCGCCGCGGAGGCCGCCCTCCCCTCGAGGCAGGCGACGCGGGCCTCGAGGCAACGCATCGCCGCGGTCAGCTCCCGGACCTCCGACTGCAGCGCCTCCAGGCGGTCGGCCGCCACGTCCCGGGCCCTCAGGCCTGGTGTCGCGCTTCCGCC
This sequence comes from Vicinamibacteria bacterium, assembly GCA_035577965.1. Classification (GTDB taxonomy): domain Bacteria; phylum Acidobacteriota; class Vicinamibacteria; order Fen-336; family Fen-336; genus DATBSL01. Next base: position 179,306 of record DATJYX010000002.1, read on the forward strand.
GTCGCGTCCGTCCACGGCGGCAGGAGCTCGACGAGCGCCCACAGGATCAGGAAGGGGAGGATCATCAGGACGATCGCGGCGAGGAGCCCCTCCCGGCTCGCGAACTCCATCTTGTACGTCGTGTAGCCGAGGAAGCTCTTCGAGAAGAGCTGGCCCCCGATGACCACGTTCCAGCGCATGGCGAAAATACCGATCAAGGTCAAGGTCCCCGCGGTGGCGTAGATTCTCTTGCGCGCCAGTTCGGACAAATGGAGGACCTGCGTCAATCCAAGCAGCGCGATCGGCGTCACCGTACCCAGCACAATTTGCACCAGGATGTGCGAAACATAAAGCTTGGTGTGCACCATGAAATCAAGACTGCGGAAGGATTCGTCCGATTCATAAATGCGGTGAATCAGGTCCAGCATCTCGAGGGTGAAGTCGATGATGAACGTGTAGAAGAGATAGCGCGCAATGGTATCGACACAGCGCATGTCGATCGTCTCTTTGCGCACTCGAGTCAAAAGCATATAGAGCAGCATCACGACTGCAATGCCGGATACCATCGCGGAAAACAGAAACACTACTGGCATGAGCGGCGTCGACCACCACGGATTCGCCTTGATCGATCCGAAGATGAACCCGACATAACCATGCAGCAGGAAGGCGGAAGGAATGCCAACTAGCGTGATCAGCCAGCCGGTTCGCTCGTCAATGTGGAGCGCGCGTTCGCTGATGTTGTTTGAACCGAGCGTCAGAACTTTGTAGATGACGCGCTTGAGCCCGGTTGTGGATTGCGAGAGCAGCACAATATCGCGCCGGTAATCCAGCCAAATCTCCAACACCAGGACCGCCATCAGATACCAGAGATAGACAAAGCCGAACATCGCCATGGCCGAGCTGCGGTGCGGCGTCAGATACATCTCAAACGAGCGTTCCGGATGCCCGAGGTGAAGCTGAAGCGGCATCGGCGCAACTAGCAGGAATGCAAGTGCAGTCA
>DATJYX010000003.1:0-4302 GCA_035577965.1 Vicinamibacteria bacterium
TCCGGCGGCACGAGGCCGGTGAGCACGAAGCGCTCGCGCAGGCCGAGTTGGTCGATGCGGTCCTCGATGAGCTGTCTCTGGTTCCCGTCCCCGACGAGCAGGAAGCGCGCCCGAGGCTCGGCGGACGCGATCAGGCGGGCAGCCTCGACGAAGTAGTCGTGCCCCTTCTGCTGCGAGATGCGGGCCACCTTGCCCACGACGAGATGCTCGGGGGAGAGACCGGCGCGCCGCTTGGCTTCGGCGACGGACAGCTCCTCGCGGACGCGCAGGAATGGGTCGATCGGAAAACCGCTGTAGACCGTGCAGTGCTGCTCCGGGCGGCCGATCCCCTTGGCGAGCGCCCCGCGGCGCGTCGCGTCGCAGACGGAGATGAACCGGTCGGTGAGCGGCGCCACCATCCGCTTCAGGACGATGTAGAGGGCGTTCTGGGTCGCGGTCGCGTGCTCTCCGAAGACGAGGCTGTGCAGGGTGTGGACGACGATCGGCACACCCGCCGCTCGGGCGGCGAGCCGGCCCAGGATGCCCGCCTTCGACGAGTGGGTGTGGACGACGTCGTAACGGCCGTGCCGGCAGAAGGCGGTCAGCTTCGCGAGCGCGATCGTGTCGGTGAGAGGAGCAATGGGGCGGACCAGCTCCTTCATGAGCCGGAGGTCGACGCCCGCCGCTCGGGCCTCGTCGTGGAGGTTTCCTTCGGGGCCGTCGTCGATCCCCGCCAGCAGGGTCACGCGAAACCCGGGGGTCCGGTGCTGCCCGATGGCCGTGAGGAGCGTGTTCTCCTGCGCGCCCCCGACGATGAGGCGGGTGATGACGTGCAGGACGCGCAGCTCGCTCACCCGCTTCTCGCCCCCGCCGCTCCCGCGTCGTAGATGGCGACGTAGTCGCGTCCGAGGTCGACTAGAGCCAGGCAGGAGACTCTCCCCGAATCGCCGAAGAGGGCGAGGACTTCGCCTCGCGAGTAGAAGCGCACGAACCCGCGAGCGAGCCGAAAGCGAGCGATGCGCAGGCCGGTGCGAAAGGTCCACCGCTTGGGGAAGCTCGCGAACACGCGGCCGCGTGCGTGCCCGATCATCTTGCGGAGGTGGGGCAGGGGCTCCTCGATGTAGTCGAAGTAGCCCATGGCCACGACCGCGTCGAACGTCTCCCCGCTCCCGAAGGAGAGGAACTCGGACAAGGCCCACTCGCAGCGGTCGGCCACGCCCGCCTTCTCGGCCTCGCGCCGCGCGACGTCGATCATCCCCGCGGCGACGTCCACGCCCACGCAGCGCCGCGCGCCGCGCCGGGCGAGCTCGATCCCGTAGCGTCCTGGGCCGCACCCCACGTCGAGGACGCTCGCGCCGGGGGCGCCGATCGCGTTCACCACCAGCGAGTAGCGCTCGAGGATGACGCGGCGGAACAGCCAGTCGCCGAGGCGTTGAAGAAGAGGCTTGTCGCGCTCGTAGATCGCGGCGAAGCGCTCCGCCTCGCGATCGAAGTAGCTACTGACCCGCTGCAGCGAGCGCATCGGGGAGGACCTCCGCCAGGGTGGTGAAGCGAAACTCGGAGAGCAACCGTTCGAGCCGGCCACGGGTCGATCGCAGGTTGACGTAGTGCGTCGCTCTCGCCTTCCAGTGGAAGGCGACGCGCGGGTGGTCGGGGTCGAGCTCCCAGGGATGGAGGTAGAAGACGAGGGGGATACCCTCGCGCTCGAGGGCCCGCACGTTGGCCCGGGTCAGGAAGTAGGGGTAGATGCGGAAGTAGGCGCCGCCCGTGGCGGGCAGGTTCCGCCCGAGCACGCGCCGGGTGGGCAGCGGGAACTCCACGAGCGGTCCCTTCGCGGTGTCGACCCGGATCGGGCGGCGGGAGTAGCCGGGAATCCCGTAGCGCCAGTTCCTGACCGGGAAGATCGAGGAGTCGAAGCCGATCCCGGCGTCGGCGAGGACCTCGAGCGCCCAGAGCGAGCGCCGGGTGATGGAGAAGTAGGCGGCCCGGTAGGAGCGCACGCGACGGCCGCAGCAGTCCTCGAGCTCACGGATCGAGCGCCGGGTCTCGTCCCGGAACCGTTCCTTCGTCATCTCGTACACGAGGTCGTGCGACTCGCCGTGCGAGCCGATGTCGTGTCCGGCCTCCGCGAGGCGGCGCACGATCTGCGGATGCTCCCTCGCGGTCGGAGACAGGCAGAAGAAGGTGGCCTTCGCCCGGTGGCGGTTCAGCAGTTCGAGGAGGCGGTCCGTCCCGACGTGCAGCCGGCGCTCGGCGGTCGCCTTGCGTGCGCCGTCGATGGGAATCCCGTGGTACCAGTCCTCGAGGTCGACCGTGAAGGCGTGTACCACCGTTGCCCTCCGCCATGGTGCCCGCCGCCATGGCGCCCCGTCAACACGGCTCAACGGGCGGTTGCTCTCGCCCGGCGCAGGGCAGAGACGTAGGCCTCGGGGACGCGGTTCTCCGGCTTCTGGACACCCCACCACCGCGGCGTCTCCCCGTAGATCCAGACGTACTCGTCGGTCGCACGCAGGGCGGCGACGACGACCGTCTCGAACGTCTTCGGGGGCAGGTAGTTGCGGGAAGGGTCGCTGGCGCTCCAGCCGCGGTGCCTCCAGTCGTAATCGAGCCAGATGCCGAATGCGAGCTGGAGCCGCCTCCGGTAGGGGCCGGGAGCGCCTACGATGGACATGACGCCGTCCTCGACGAGCTTCCGTGCCTCGTCGAAGTGCCGTGAATCCAGGAGGCCGTAGGCGAGCTCGTATCCATCGACGAGGCGCGTGCTGCCGCGCGCTCCTTCGAGCATGCCGTCGAGGAAGGGCGCGAGCAGACCGTACGACGTCTCGGAGAGCGGTCGCCGGCCGTTGTCCGAGAGGACCCAGGGCAGGCTGTGGCCGAAGCTGAGGAGCAGGGTCAGGCCGGGATAGCCGTCCTGGAGCGCCGACATGACTTCCCGACCCCGGAGGCGGGCCTGGGCCGCGTAGCCCTCCCAGCGGCGCGACGAGGCGAGCCTCTGCGCCCGATAGTCGAAGAGCTGGCCCTGGTACTGCTCGACGTCGAGCACGACGCCGCGGGCTCGCCCGGCCCGCGCCATCTCACCGGCGAGGCGGGCATTCGCGATGATCGTCGAGAAGTCGTCGAACCAGTCGACGTCGCCCGGCGTCACGTTGATCCGCAGGAAGTTGTCGGTGAACCGCCGGGGCCGCAGGGAACGCAGGTCGGCCAGGGTGTCGGCCAGGTCGGACCGAGCGAACCGCCGCGAGCCCCAGAACTGCCAGGTGAACGAGGCCTGGGCGGCTCCCCTCGGGCCGCTGCGCACGCCGAAGACGCAGCCGTCGAAGGGCGTCTTCTCCATCTCCCGCAGATTGGTCCGCAGGAAGGCGGTGTCGGGCTCGTCCCAACCCCACTCGAGGAGCTTCTTGCGCGGGCTGCAGGCCGCGGCAGCGAGGACGACGCCCACCGCCGCGAGAAGGAGTCGGGGTGCCGTAGACCGGCGCCGAACGCCACCGGCGCCCCGAGGCCTACGGATATGAGTGGGGAGACACAGGGCGAGGCGAGTATAGAGCCCCAACGCGATGTGCGCTATGCTCCTCGCGCCGGCGCATAGAGTGCCCCGTGGTCGTGGAGGGGATGCGGGAGACGATTGCAGGCGATCGTCCGTGGATCGTGTGCGACGCGCTGAAGGAGCGCGGCGCCGAGGAGCGGCTCGGGCCCCTCCTGGAGCCGTTCGGCTACCGCTTCTACCTCCTGACGCCCGACGGGCCCTCGCAGAAGGCGAGAATCGAGGGCCATCCGCAATGGCTCAACTATCTGTTCGCCGCGAGGAATGAGGACGCGTCGAAGACCTGAGCTATCCTTGGCGAGCGTGCGCCCATTGACACCCCTGAAGGCCGTCCGCCGGGCGGCTCGCCCCACCTTCCTGGGCTGCGCGCTCCTCGTTCTCGTCGCCGCCGCAGCCGAGGCGCAGGCGCCTCCAGTCACGCAGACGAGCGGCACGGGTCAGGGGACTCCGGAGCGGCCGGGGCTCTTCCGCGTCGGCGCCTTGTACTTGACCCCCTACCTGCAGATCGGGTCGCTCGGTATCGACACGAACGTCTTCTACACCGCGACCGAGCGGCAGACGGACTTCGCGGCGAGTGGCGGGCCCGGGCTCGAGGTCGTGCGGCCTTTCGGGCGGGAGAGCCGGGTGAGGCTCGACGGCGGGATCGACTACTTGTACTTCGCGAGGACCGACTCGCAGCGCAAGCTCAACGGGTACGGGACCGCGCAGCTCGACCTCGTGGGTGTCAACACCCGGCTCGCCGCCGAGGAGCACTACGCCTCCTCGTTCAGCCGGCCGAACTA
>DATJYX010000004.1:0-7894 GCA_035577965.1 Vicinamibacteria bacterium
GTGCTGCCGGACTCCGGCGAGCGCTATCTCACCGGCCCGCTCTACGAGGGTCTCTTCGCCGAGGTCGAGAAGATGGCCGCCTCTCCGGTGACCCCGTGAGCGCCGGGGGAGAGCTGCCGCAGCTCGGTGATCGTGCGCGCCGACGCCGACGCCGGCGACTTCGCGATCTGACGCCGCGTTCTCGGATCGCGAGGCGGCCGGTCAGCCCGTCCAGCGGAGCGACAGCTCCTTCGTCAGGCGGCTGAGTCGGACCTCGAGGCGGTAGGTCTGGCCCGCGGCGAAGCGGCCCGGCAGGCCCGCGCTCCGCCGCTCGCCGTTCCAGCTCACCTCCACCCGGAAGCGGTGGCGGCCCGGGCCGATGTCGAGCACCTCCGTGAGCACCCCGCCCCGGAGCTTGAAGAGGACGAGGTTCTTCGTCACCTCGCCCCGCACGCGCTCCACGAGCAGCTCCTCTCCGTCGAGCCACACGCGCAGCCGTCCGGACTCCAGCGGGTGCTGGAAGTCGACCACCACGCGCGCGGGAGGAGGGACAGGGACCGGCGTGGCCTCGGGCGTCGGCTCGGGGGTCGGGGATGACGGTGCCGGAGCCGCCGTGGGCGGCGGCACGGCGGGGGGAAGGGCCACGGGACGGTGCGGGACGCGGCTCCACACGAGGCCGGCGAGGGCGACGACGAGCGCGGCGAGCAGGGCCAGCGTCCGTGGGGGGAGGAGACGGCCCACGCCCCGCCGGCCCGCGGCGAGGGGAGGCGGCAGGGGCGGGGCCCCTTCGACACCGGCGCTCGGAGCCACCGTGATGGTCGGCATGAAGGCCGCGGGGCCCAGCTCCGCGATGAGCGTCGGCTCCCGGTCCGGGGGGAGGGTCGGCGGAGGCGGCGTCCACCCGGAGCGGTGGCGCGGCGCCACCCCGGCGAGGACGTCCTGCGAGTCCTCGGCCAGGGCGCCCGCGTCGCGGTAGCGGCGGTCCGGCGACTTGGCGAGCGCGCGGGCGATCAGGTCGTCGACGTCCGCGGGCAGGCCGGGATCGAGGCGCGTGGGCGGCAGGGGATCCTGGTGGACGACCCGGGCCAGGATCCTGGCGACGCTCTCGCCCTCGAAGGCCTGCCGGCCAGTGAGGAGCGCGTAAGCGACGGAGCCCAGGGAGAAGATGTCGCTCCGCGCGTCGACGTTCTGGCTCAGCACCTGCTCGGGCGCCATGTAGAGGGGGGTGCCGAAAAACTGGCCGGCCGCCGTCAGGTGTGCCGACTCCACCTTGGCGAGGCCGAAGTCCATGACCTTGGGCTGCCCGGAGGGGAGGAGCATGATGTTCGCCGGCTTGATGTCGCGGTGGATCACCCCGTGCTCGTGGGCGTGCTGGAGGGCCTCGGCCACGCGGCGGACGACCTCGAGGCCCTCCTTCCACGACAGCCGGACTCCTCTCCCCATGAGGGAAGCCAGGGTCTCCCCGGGCAGCCGCTCGAGGGCGATGAAGAGCAGCCCGGTCGCCTCGTCGCGCCCCACGTCGTGGACGACGACGATGCCGGGGTGCGAGAGCTGGGCCGCGATGCGGGCCTCGGCCGCGAACCGGCGCTCGAAGGCCTCGCGCTCCGCCCGGCTCGCCCCCGGCGCCGCGCGGATCGTCTTGAGGGCGATCGTCCGGCCCAGCGACGGGTCGCGGGCCTCGTAGACGACGCCCATCATCCCGCGGCCGAGCTCCCGGAGGATCTCGTAGCGGCCGACGGTCCGGTGCACCGACGCGGCCAGTGGCGACTCCTGCACGCCTCGCTCGAGGCTCTCGCGCCTCGGGAGACCCGGCTAATCGTGCCACGAGACCGCCCGCGCCGGACGTCGGGATCGTCGTCGTTGCGGCCGGGCGAGACGGTCGCAGTCGAGGTCCGCCCGAATGCGCGCCCGCCCGTGAGGCGCTACTCGCGCGCGGTCAGGCGCTCGACGGCCGAATAGGCACGGGCGATCTTCTCGCGGTAGCGGTCGACGCTGTACTCGCGCTCGATCAGCTCGAGGCCCCGACGGGCGCGCGCCGCCGCGTCCTCCGGGCGGTCGAGGGCCGCCTCGATGCCCGCGGCCAGGCCCTGCGCCGTCGGCTCGACGAGGAACGCCGTCGAGTCCGCGAGGAGCTGCGTGTGCGTGGGGATCCGGGTGGCCACGAGGGGCTTGCCGGAGGCGAGGTAGGTGAAGATCTTGAAGGGCGTGTTCTGGCCCTGCGCGCGGGGGGAGACGAGCACGTCGGCGAGGGCGAGGAAGACGGGCAGCTCCGAGGGCGGCCTCCGGCCGGAGAAGACCGTGCGCTCGCCGACGCCGCGGGCGCGCGCCTCGGCCTTCATTCGCGCGACGTCGCCGGCGCTCCCGCCCATCAGCACGAGCTGGACGCGGGGCACGAGGCCGAGGGCGGCGAGGAGGAGCTCCACGCCCTGGTAGGGCTCGAAGTTGCCCGAGTACAGGACGACCGGCCACGGGCCGAGCGCGAGCTCGCGGCGCAGGCCCTCGACGGCCTCGCGCGACGGCGGGGCCTTCGGGTCGACGAGCGGCGGGTCCTCGACCTGGAACACCGGAAGGCGCGGCGCCCTCGCCCGAACTCCGTCGGTCAGGCTCCCGCAGACGGTCACCGCCGCCACGGCGCTCCGCAGCGCCCGGCCCTCGAGCGCCTCGGCCAGCCAGAGGAGCGGCCCCCGGGTCGCGAAGCCGGAGTAACGGAGCTGGTCGGGGATGGACGAGTCGACGTCCATGACGAGGGGGACGCCGAAGAGGCGGGCGAAGGGCGCGATCAGGTGGGCCGACTCCTCGACGGCGTGCACGACGTCGTAGCCGCCGAAGGTGAGCCGCCACGCAGCCTCGACGAGGAACGGCCCGTCGAGGGCCATCTTCGCGAGCGAGGGCCCGGCCTTCACCCGTCCGACCGGCAGCCGGAGGCTCCGGAGGTGCCGGACGCCTTCGATGGGCGTCGGGTCACCCTGCGGGAACGTCAGCAGGTCGACCCGGTGGCCCATCGAGGCGAGCGCCCGCGCCATGTGCAGCACCGCAAGCGGTGTGCCCCGGACCTCGAAGAACGGCTGGGGAGCGAGGAAGAGGATCCTCACGCCGGCTCGCGGTGCCGGTCGGTCCAGACGGCGAGCGCCCACAGCAGGAGTCCGCCGACCGCCCCCGCCCAGGCCACGACCTCCAGGGAGGGCGGCGGGGGACCCGCGACGTTGCCGGCGTAGATCAGTAGGATCAGCGCGCCGAGGCCGATGGCGCCCCACCGGCCCACCCGGTCGCGCGCCCGTGTGGACGAGAAGTAGAGCCAGAGGCCCGCGGCCGACATCAGGAGCTCGACCACGAGCGTCGCCGGGACGGAGTTCCAGAGGCCGAGCCCGACCTTCGGCCCGCCCGGCCAGAGCGGCATGTCGGGGCGGTGGGTGAGGAAGTCGAGCGCCCAGTGCGAGACCACGAGCAGGCCGAGGAGCAGGGCGTCGGTCGGGCGCCGCTTGCGCCAGAGGTGGACGGCTCCGAAGGCCGCGCCCCACGCCGCGACCGCGGCCAGGCTGTGGGAGACGGGGTAGCTGTCGAACCGCAGCGGCGTGAGCGCGGTGTCGCCGGGCGCGATCGTGGCGCGCTCCACCCCGGCGAGGAGCAGCCAGGGCCAGGCGAGGTCGGGCAGCTGCGCCGCGGCGAAGAGGGTGCCGAGCGAGGTGCGGGGGGCGAGCCGCTTGGCCGCGTAGGCCGCCGCGAAGTGGCCGACGAACATGGCCTCGACCTCAGTGGCTCAGGAAGCGCTCGGCGTCGATCGCGGCCATGCAGCCGCTGCCGGCGGCGGTGACGGCCTGCCGGTAGCGGTGATCGGCCACGTCGCCGGCGGCGAAGACGCCCGGCACGCTGGTCGCCGTGGTGCCGTCGTGCATCAGCAGGTAGCCCTGCTCGTCCACCTCGAGCTGGCCGGCGAAGACGGCGGTGTTCGGGGTGTGGCCGATGGCCATGAAGATCCCCGCGGCCGCGACCTCGCTCACCTCGCCCGTCTTCACGTTCCGCACCATCGCCCCCGTCACGCCCAGGCCGGGACCGCCCAGGATCTTCTCGATCACGCTGTCGAGGAGCCAGGCGATCTTGGGGTTCGCCCTGGCCCGCGTCTGCATGGCCTTGCTCGCCCGCAGCTCCGCCCGGCGGTGGACGATCGTGACCTTCGTGGCGAACTTGACCAGGTGCAACGCTTCCTCCATCGCGGTGTCCCCGCCACCCACGACGAGGACCTCCCTGCCCTTGTGGAAGAACCCGTCGCAGGTGGCGCAGGCGGAGACGCCTCCGATCTTCGTCCGGAAGTCCAGCTCCTCGGGCAGGTTCAGCCACTTCGCCCGGGCGCCGGTGGCGACGATGACCGTGTCGGCGGTGACGTCGCCGCTCGAGAGGTGGAGGCGGAACGGCCGCTCCTTGAGCGCCGCGCTCTTCAGCTCGCCGGTCGCGAACTCGGCCCCGAACCGCTCGGCTTGCTTCCGCATCCGCTCCATCAGGTCGGGCCCCAGGATCCCCTCGTGGAAGCCGGGGTAGTTGTCGACGTCGGTCGTCAGCATGAGCTGGCCGCCGGGGATGTCCGTGGGGTCGTCGCCGCCCCCGCCCTCGACGACGAGCGGCTGGAGCTCGGCTCGCGAGGCGTATACGGCCGCGGTCAAGCCGGCGGGGCCGGAGCCCAGGATGACGACGCGATAGTGGCTCTTGGCGGTCATTGCGGTCGCTCCGGGGTCGGTGAACGGCCCAGTATAATCCGGTGGTGTCCGACGCGCCCTCGATCGACGTCCTGCTCGCCACGCTCAACGCAGCCGAAGTGGGCAGCCTGGAGACGATCGCCGAGAAGATGCGGCAGGTGCAGGCGGGCCTCGAGTCGCGAGGGAACGCCGAGCTGGCGACGGCGGCCCGGGCCGCGCTCGAGGCGCTGCGGCGCGGGGACGTGTCGGAGTGGAAGCGCGGGCGCGCCTTCCTGCAGAGCAAGATCGGCCACCTGCGGTAATCTGAGTCTTTGGCCCGACGAGCCGCGTCCAAGGGGCGGGCGAATCCGCCCGCGAGAAGGAGAGCATGTCCCGATCCGACACCGACGTCGCGAAGCTGAACGAGGCCGTCCGCGAGGAAGCCCTCCTCGTCCAGGCCGCGGTCGACGAGGTGCGCAAGGTCATCGTCGGCCAGCGGGGGCTCGTGGAGCGCATGATGGTGGCCCTCCTCTGCCGGGGCCACCTGCTGGTCGAGGGAGTGCCCGGCCTCGCCAAGACGCTGGCCGTGAAGACGCTCGGCCAGGTGCTCGACCTGCACTTCGCCCGCATCCAGTTCACGCCCGACCTCCTGCCCGCCGACCTCGTCGGCACGCTCGTCTACCAGCAGAAGACGGGCGAGTTCGTGGCGAGGAAGGGCCCCGTCTTCACGAACCTCCTCCTCGCCGACGAGATCAACCGCGCCCCGGCCAAGGTGCAGTCGGCCCTCCTCGAGTCGATGCAGGAGCGCCAGGTCACGCTGGGCGACGCCACCCACCCGCTGCCCGACCCGTTCCTGGTGTTCGCCACCCAGAACCCGATCGAGCAGGAGGGCACCTACCCCCTGCCCGAGGCTCAGGTCGACCGCTTCCTCCTCAAGGCGAAGGTGGACTACCCGTCGAAGGGCGAGGAGAGGCAGATCCTCGACCGGATGATCGGCGGCGAAGCCCCGCCCGTCTCGCGCGTCCTCTCCGGGGACGCGGCGCGGCGTCTGGCCGGCCGCGTCCGGGAGGTCTACCTGGACGAGCGTCTCCGCGACTACATGGTGGCCCTCGTGTCCGCAACCCGCGCCCCGCGCGAGGTGGGCCTCGTCGACCTCGCCCCCCTCATCGCCTACGGCGCCTCCCCCCGCGCCACCCTCGCTTTTTCCGAGGCCTCGCGGGCGGTGGCGTTCCTCCGCGGCCGGGGCTACGTCGTACCCGAGGACGTGAAGGAGATCGCGAAGGACGTCCTGCGCCACCGGATCCTGCTCACCTACGAGGCGGAAGCCGAGAACGTCACCAGCGACTCCGTGGTGGACCGGATCCTCGAGCGGGTCGAAGTGCCGTGAGCCGGGGCCAGGTTCCTCGTCGCGCCGCCGGGAGGACGCGACTCGGATGCTAGATCGGGAGACCCTGCGCAAGATCCGCCGCATCCAGATCCGGACGAAGGTCATCCTCGAGTCCGGGATCGGCGGGGCCTACCACGCCGTCTTCAAGGGGCGTGGGATGGAGTTCGCCGAGGTGCGCGAGTACACCCCCGGCGACGAGGTGCGCACGATCGACTGGAACGTGACCGCCCGCATGGGCGCGCCCTACGTCAAGAAGTTCGTCGAGGAGCGCGACCTGACGCTGCTCCTGCTCGTGGACGTCTCGGGCTCGCAGGCGTTCGGCTCCCGGTACCTCCTGAAGCGCGACTACGCGGCCGAGCTCGCCGCCGTGCTGGCCTTCTCCGCCGTCGCCAACCACGACCGGGTGGGCGCGGTGCTCTTCTCGGACCGGATCGAGGGCTACGTGGCCCCGGCCCGCGGCCGCGACCACGCTCTCCGGATCGTCCGCGACCTGCTCGCCCGCGAGCCTCTGGGCCGCGGCACCGACCTCGCCGGTGCGCTGCGGTTCGCCCAGCGGGTCCTCCGCCGGCGCGGGATCGTGGCCGTCATCTCCGACTTCCAGGCCGACGGCTACGAGAAGGCCCTCGGCGCACTGCGCCGGCGCCACGACGTGGTCGCCCTCCACCTGCGCGACCCGCGCGAGGAGGCGGTGCCCGCGGCGGGCCTCGTGGCCTTCACCGACCCCGAGACGGGGGAGCGCGTGGTGGCCGACACCAGCCGGGCCGACGTGCGGCAGGCGCTCCGGGCCCCCGCCCTCGAGGTGTCGAGCGCGATGTTCAAGAAGACGCGGGTCGATGCCCTCCCGCTCGACACCGGCGAGTCGTACGAGCGGCCGCTGTCGGGCTTCTTCAAGACGCGGGAGAGGAAGCGGTAACGTGACCTTTCTCGCCCTTCTCCTCTCCACGGCCGCGGCGGGCACGGCTCCTCCACCCGCGCCGTCGCCGACCGCCGCGCCGGTGTCGGTGACCGCGACCGCCAGCAAGACCGAGGTCACGGTCGGCGAGACCTTCGCGGTCGAGCTGAAGGCGACGGGCCCGGCGGGAACGACGTTCGCTTTTCCCGGCGGAGCGTCGACGGACACCTACGAGCTGCGCACGCCTCCGCAGGACGCGAAGGGCCCCGCGCCGGCGCCCGGCGCGCACCGCTATGACGCCGCCGTCTTCGCCCTCGGGGAAGCCGCCGTCCCGCCGATCCCCGTGCGCTATCGGCTGCCCGACGGCACCGAGGGCGAGGCGTCCTCGACGCCGGTCGCGCTGAAGGTGGTCTCGCTCCTCTCGAAGGACCCCCAGGAGCAGAAGCTCGCCGACATCCGCGGCCCGCAGGCGGTCCGTATCGGCGCCGCGTTCTGGGCGGCGCTCGTCGCCGCCCTCGTCCTCGTCTCTGCTCTCGTCGCGTGGCTCGTGCGCCGGCGGCGGAGGGTCGAAGGGCCTCGCGCCGCACCCGTGCCGGACGTCCCGGCCGACGTGGAAGCGCTCCGGGCCCTGGATGCCCTGGCCGCGTCCGGGATCGTGTCCCGCGGCGAGTACCGCTCCTTCTACATCCGCCTGACCGAGGTGGCGAAGCGCTACCTCGAGCGCCGCCTCGTCGCGCCCGTCCTCGAGATGACCACCGCGGAGACGCTCGCCTGTCTTCGAGGCCACGTCCACGGCGGGGATCTCCTGCCGGTGGTGCGCGACCTCGCCGAGGCGGCCGACCGCATCAAGTTCGCGAAGGGCCAGGGCCTCGTCCAGGAGGCCGAGCGCCACCTCGCCGCGGTGCGCGCCCTCGTGCCCGCCCTGGAGGCGAAGCTGCGGCCGGTCGGGGCGTCCGCGGAAGGAAAGGC
>DATJYX010000005.1:0-51718 GCA_035577965.1 Vicinamibacteria bacterium
GGTGCCCGTCACGCGGTCCAGCGCCGCCACGGGCAGATCGATCGGAATGGGCGGCCGGATCGGCGTCGCCTTCGCCCGCAAGGCCTCGTCCCCGCGCACGACGAGCGTCTCGTCGTAGCGCCAGGAGGAGTCGAAGTCGCCGGAGGCGATCCGTCCCCGCTCGGGGAAGTCCCCCGGCGGGTCGAGGACGGCGGCCGGGCCGCTCCGACCGTCGACGACCTGGAAGTCCCACTCGCCGTTCTGCCAGTCGGCGAACCACAGGCCTCCGGGCGACGTGCCGGCGAGGATCGCCACGTACCGCTCGGGGTTGAGCGGGCTCGGGTGGACGAAGGAGACCCCGGCGTCCCGGGCGGGAAACGCCTTTCCGTCCACGACCACGGAGTCTTCGCGCACGACGAGGGGCAGACGGTCGGCCAGCCGCTTCGCCACCGCGTTCTCGGCCGGCCCTCCCACCAGCAGCAGCGAATAGCGGGCGGCGTCGGCGTCGGTGAGCGCCGTATCGGTGAAGACGCGCGGCTCCACCTTCTGCCAGTCGCGCCAGAAGGCCACGAAACCCTTGACCTTCCACGCGCAGGCTCGTCGCATCTCGGGGTCGGGCGAGATCGTGCCGAGGACGACCGCGAACGGCGTGTTCGCCGCGTCCTCGAAGGGTCCGGCCAGCCGGTCGGTCTTCTCGAGGGCGGAGGGCCTCCGGCCTTCGGCCGCGAGGTCGATCCGGCCATCGCGAACCGGGATCGAGCGGGCGACGCCGTTCCAGACGACCTCGACCGGCTTCGTGGCGTCCACCAGGGGGCCGGGGCGCAGCTCGGCCGCGGCCACGTTCCGCGTGTCGAGGCGGAGCCGATTCGGGCCGATCAGCTCGGCGTCGGCGAGGAGGAAGTCCATCGGCCGCTCGGCCCGGGTGAGGCGAACCCAGTAGGCGTGGGCCGACGGGAGGTCGGCCGACCGCACGCGCACCCGTCGTGGGTGGGCCTCGCGCCGGTGCTGGAGGAGCCACTCCCAGATCCCGAGCTGGACCTTCATGTCCTCGTGGCCCCGGCCCGGCAGCTCGTGGTAGCGGACGTCGTAGCCCCAGCGCTGGAGCATCCGCACCGCCCATCGCGAGTACTCGACGTTCACCGACTTGTCGGAGTCGCCGTGGGAGACGAGGATCGGCAGGCCGAGGAGGCTCTCGGCCTGGGCCCAGGAGCTCCGCCGCTCCTGGAGGAAGCGCTCGGCCGGGAGGAGCTTCGCGAGGACGGCCTTCTCGAGCTGTGCGCGGTAGTCAGCGCCGCCGAAGACCGGCGCGATCGCGGCGAAGACCTCGGGGTTGCGGGTCCCCACCTGCCAGGTGCCCCACCCGCCCATCGAGTCGCCCATCAGGTAGACGCGGTCCTCGTCGATCGAGAGCGCCTTCTTCGCCTCCGCGATCGCCCGCAGCACGTCCTTCTCGCCGAAGCCGCGATAGGCGGTGTTCCCGCGGCCGTGGGGCTCGATGTACACGGGAGAATCAGCCCCCCGGTCGACGGCGTGGATCGCGGCGTGGCGGCTGTCGACCGCCCACCAGCGGACGTACTCGGGGTTCGCGGGGTTGTAGCCGTGGAGCTGGACGACGAGCGGCCAGCGCCGGTCCGGACGCCACCCCGCGGGCAAGTACGCCCGGCAGAACTGGACGGACCCGTCCACCTCGTCCACCCACGCGAGGCGGTAGAAGCCGTGGTCGCGGAGCCGGCCCGTCTTCCCGGCCGCCTCGAGGTCGAGCTCCGCCGACTCGAAGACGGCCGCGTGCGTGCGGCGCAAGGCCTCCGGTCCCGCCTTCGCCAGGTCGCCGCCCGCCCGGTCGAGGACGAGGTCGGCGAGCATCCGGCGGGTCCTTCCGGCGGGGGTCGTCGGATCGACGCCCGTCGCCGCGTCGACGACCCGCCGTGCGGCCGGTCGCGGATCGCCCTTCCACCAGGGCAGGTGCGTCGTCCACGCCTTTCCGGCCGCGGTCGCCGTCGTGAAGCGCACCTCGTACGGCCCGTCGGCGAGGCCGGCCACGTCGAGCCTCGCCGTCCGGCCGCGAGGCGCCCGGCCGCTCGCCACGACACCGCCCCCGGCCGCGATCACCTCCACCGCGACCTCGGCCCCGCCCGGCGCGGGCGACGGGACGTCCGTCCGGACGACGAGGGACGCCGGGCTCGATTCCGCGTCCACCACCGCCGGCCCGATCTCGACGGCGGGCGCGAGGACGGTGCCGGGCTCGAGGACGCGGAGGGAGAAGGCCCAGGGCCCGCGCCGCTGCTCGGTCTTGACGAGGACCGCGTTCTCCCCCGCCCCGAGATCCACCTCGACCCGGTCCTCGTCGAACACGAGGGGACGCTCGCCGCGGTGCTCGTGCACGAGACGGCCGTTCACCCAGACGCGCAGGCCGTCGTCGCTCCCGATCGAGAGGAGGGCCTTGCCGGCCGCCGCGCGCTTCACGAGGGCGTAGGCGTAGGCGGTGCCGGAGTCGGGCGCGGCGAGGCCGAGGGCCTCGTCGACGCCGAACGCGTCGCTCCACGAGGTCGACTCCTTCCAGCGGAGGACGGAGCCGTCGGGACGCTTCAGCTCGGCGTTCGCTCGGCCCTTCAGCGCCGCCTCTCCTCCCTGACCGGCCAGCGGGTCGACGTCCAGGGGCTCCGCGAACGGCCCGAGCACGAGCCATGTCTTGACGAACCGCTCGTCGCCGCGCGTCCACGGCATCCGCGCCTCGTCCTCGGGAGGGGCCGCAGCCGGTGGAGGGGCCGTCGCCGGCTGCGCCGATCCCGTACGCGCCAGGGCCAGGACGCCGAAGGCGAACGCGAGTGCACCGAAGCGAAAGCGAATCACGAGCCGCTCCTTTCCTGGTCATCCCGAGGGACTCCGTTGGGTCGTCGGGGACCCCGAGCCTAGCCCGTCTCCGGTCCTCCGCCCAGAGCCATTCGCTTCATGTCGCGTCCGTCCACCCACGTCCAGGCCGCCACCAGCACGCACGGCCCGTACTCGAGCGCCCGCCAGCCCCACCCGATCCTCCAGGGCGCGCCCGACTGCCAGCCGGGGTAGACGACGTAGGCGAGGGAGACGGTGCCCGTGAAGAGGAGGGCGGCCGGCTCGTCGCGGAGGACGAGGAGGGGCAGGAGCCACAGGGCGTACCAGGGGAGGACGTTCGGGGCGAGGAGGAGCGACGCCACGACGACGGCCGTGGCTGCGGCCACCGGCTCGCTGCGCCGCCGGCCGAGAGCCAGGGCGAGGGCGAGGGTCAGGAGCGACCCCGCCCGCACCGCCGCCCCGTGCGAGCCCAGGACGGCCGCGAGCAGGGCGAAGAGCGTCTCGTTGAAGCGCCAGAGCTGCGAGTACTTCGAGAGGCTCAGCAGCATCGTCTCCCGCGAGCCGGAGTCGAGGTAGAAGGCGAAGAGCGCGGCCGCCAGGAGGGCGCCGGCCAGCACGTGCCGGACGCGGTAGCGCCGCGACCAGGCAGCGGCGACGAGGCCCGGCAGGTACTTGGACAGGAAGCCGGCCGACGCGGCGATTGCCGAGAGGAGCGGCCGGTCGGCGTCGAGGGCGAGGAGGGCGAGCACGAGCCACAGCATCGCGAACGCCTCGTTGTGCCCGCTGCCCGCGATCTCGAGGAGGGCGAGCGGGCTCCAGGCGAGGACGAGCAGGCGCCCGGGCGGCAGCCGGCGGCGTCTCAACAGGAGGGCGAGGGCGCCCCAGGTCAGGACCTCGCAAACCGCGAGGAACGCCTTCATCGCGGTCAGGGAGCCGTCGATCGCGACGACGGCGCGCGCGGCGAGGAGGAAGAGGGGCGGGTAGACGGCCGTATAGTCCTTGTGGTTGAGGCCTTCGTAGACGGGGTCCCGCAGGGAGAGCCACCGTGGGGACTCCGGTCGGTCCTTCCACGCGTACGGATTCCCGCCGTGGAGCTGGACCCGGCCCTCCCACACGTAGCGGTTGACGTCGTCGGAGAGGAGGGGCGGGGCGGCCACGAGGACGCACCGCCACAGCACGCCCGCCGCCAGGGCGAGAAGGAGCCCGCGGCGCGACGGCGGGGCGGCGAGGGCCGCGACGTAGGCGGCGAATGCGAGGCCGAAGGACGCGAGGTGAGGGCCGATCCGGGTCGGCGGCGGAGGCTGGCCGGCCCACCAGAGGACACACGCGGTCAGGACGAGGCCGGACCCGACCAGCCGAAGCCCGCCGCGCCAGGGAGGCGCGCCTCGACGAGGCGGCGACGAGCCTTCCGCCGCGGCGGACGGCCCGCGCACCGTCTCGGCCGGACGCGCTCGGGGCGACAGGCCATGCCGCAGGATCGTCCAGACGATCTTGGTGCCCGCGCCGACCGTGCCGCGGACGGTGCCGCTGACCTTGCTGCGGCCGATGCGCGGCCTATGGTCCACCGGCACCTCGACCACGCGCAGGCCGAGCCGCGCCGCCTTCACCTGCATCTCGGCCGTCCAGCCGTAGTCGCGGTCGCGCATGCCGAGCCGTTGCAGGGCCTGGGCGGTGATCGCCCGGAAAGGCCCGAGGTCCGTGGCCCGCGAGCCGGTCAGGAGGTTCATGAGGGCGACACAGGCCCGTGTGCCGAGGACGGCGTGCCAGGGATGCGTCGCCGCCGCCGGGCGCCCGGCCGCGCGGGCGCCGATCACCAGGTCGGCCCGGCCGTCGAGGATCGGCGCCACGACGGCCTCGATCTGGGCCGGATCGTCGGCGTGGTCCCCGTCCAGGAAGGCGAGGACTTCCGCGCCTTCCGCCGCGGCGATCCCGGCGAGGCACGCCCGGCCGTAGCCTCGCCGCGGCTCGCTCACCACCCGTGCCCCCGCGGCCCGGGCGACCTCCGCCGTGCGGTCGCGCGAGCCGTTGTCGACCACGATGACGTCGCGGACGAGGGGGGGGATCTCCCCGACGACGGTCCCGATGGCCTCCTCCTCGTCGAGGGCGGGGATGACGACGGCGATGCGAGGGAACGCCACGGGCGGCCAGTTTAGACCAGGGGCCCGGCAAGGCCGGTTACAATCGAGCGACGGCCACGCCACGAAGGAGACGCCCGGCATGAGACGAGCTGCCCTCGCCGCTTCCATCGCCTTGCTCGCCCTCGCCTCCCTCGCCGCGGGCCAGGAGCCGGACGCCGTCTACCAGCAGCAGCCGACGAAGGCGTTCAAGTTCGCGGGCGACGCCCTCGCCCGGTACGAGTGGACGCGCGACATCCTCGAGAACGGGGTCCTGCAGGACGAGAACCGGTACTTCCTCGAGGCCCGTCCCCGCCTGGAGGTCAGGGTGGGCCCGGTCGAGCTGGGCGCCGGGGGAGCCTTCCGCTACAGCGACGACCGAAACGACGTGGCGTCCGGCGGGGAGCCCCTGACGATCATCCGCGACAACTTCCGCTCGCGCGACGTCCGGCTCGACCTCGCCTGGGCCAAGGTGACGCTGGGGCCGGTGGTCCTGGAGGGCGGACGCTTCCGCATGCCCATCCCGTTCACCGAGATGATCTGGGACCGCGACCTCCGGCCCCAGGGCGGCGCCGTCACGATCAATCTCGCCCCGAAGGAGTCCTCCAACCGCTTCGCCCTCCACGGGATCTACGCCACGGGTAGCCACGTCTTCGAGGACAAGTCGGCCATGTACGGGGGCGGGCTGGAGCTCCGCCTCTCGTCGGGCCAGGGCTCGAGCGTGCAGCTCGTCGGCTCCTATCTGCAGTTCCAGGACCTCGAGCGCCTCGATCCGCTCATCCAGCGGCAGAACGCCCACGTACCCGGGCACTTCCTCAACGACTACCGGGTCGTCGACCTCGTCGGCCGCCTGACCCGGGGCGGCCAGCTCCCGATGCAGCTCGTCGGGGACTACTGCTGGAACACGGCCCTCAGCTCCGGCAACAAGGGCCTGTGGCTGGCCGCGATCCTCGGCGACCTGCAGAGCTCGCGGGCCCGCATCGAGTACACCTACTCCAAGATCGACCGCGAGGCGACCGTCGCCGCCTTCGACGCCGACGACTTCTACTGGGGCACGGGCTGGGAGGGCCACCGCGGCGATGTCGGCACGCCGCTGGGCAAGGGCAGCGAGGTCCACGCCATCGCCCAGTGGCAGCGCTTCAAGGACGGCCCCACCCTCGCGGTCCAGGACAACTGGGTCACGCGCTACCGGGTCGAGTACCGGCTGAAGTTCTGACGGTCCTCCCGCCCCCGCCCCGGCCGCTACTTCACCGGGTCGGGGGTTCCCGCCTTCGCCTTGCCCTTGAGCGCGTCGATCATCTCGTAGGGGATCCGGGCGGAGACGAGGACTCGGTTCTGCTCGGTGGCCACGCTGACCGCGGAGGCGAGCTGCTTCAGCTCCGGCTTCTGCTGGGCCTGCAGGCTCACGAGGGCCACGAAGCCCCGCACCACGTCGGCGAGGTTCCTGGCCGCAGCCTCGTCCGCCGCCTCGCCCGTGACGGCCAGCGAGACCTGCGGGTCGAGGTCGCCGGTGACCGTCACGCTCTTGAGCGCGGGCAGGTTGACGGACGCCCCGTCGGCCGAGGCTCCCGGCGCCGGCACCGACGTCGGAAGCGAGGCGAGGAGGCTCTGGTCCCCGACCATCCAGAAGGTCGAGCCCGGCCGCACCTTCTCGACGAGGCCCAGCAGCGCCGCGTTCTTCTTGAGCGGCGTCTCGCCCTTCGTGCGGCTGGCCGTCGCCGCCTCGACGCGGTCCCTCCGGCCGAAGAGGAGCGCGGTCTCGTCGAGGAAGGCCAGCGCGACCGCGTCCGGACCCTCCTCCTTGAACGCGTAGAGCGTCGCTCCGGCGTGGTTGTAGCCCCTCGCCTTGTGCTCGGTCTCGAGCGTCCGCCCGAGCTTGTAGAGATCGAACCGGCCGGTGACGAGGACGAGGCCGACCTGGCCGGGACCGGGCGTCCCGGCCACCACGATCTGCTCGACGTCACGCGCGGGGTTGAGGCCGGTCTTCTCCTCGAGCTCCCGCAGCGCCTCCGGCTCCATGCCCCGCTCGGTGGCGTAACGGGCGTAGAAGGGGCTCGCCGTGAAGCGCTTCATGTCGAAGCCCATCACGAAGCGGGCGTCGGCGGGCAGGATCAGCGCCTCGCCGGGCATCGGGCCGACCGCGGCCCGGGCGGGATTGAGCCAGAGAGCGCCCAGTCCGGCCAGCACCCCCAGGGCGACGACGATCGTGGAAACGAGGACGGCGAGTCGGCTGCGGCTCATGGGCGGCCTCCAAGTGGAACCGTGCGGCACGCGCGGGTCCAGTCTATCCCCTTCATTGCTCGAGAACGTACTCGCGGGTCGAGAAGATCCAGGCCGCCGCGGCCAGGCAGGCCGCCGAGCAGCCGATCAGCACGGCCAGCCCCGGCCCGGCCGGGAGCACCTGCTGGAAGAGGCCGGAGAGGCCCTCCTCGGCCGGCCGGTGGTGGACGAGGGAGCGGAGCCAGGCGGTGAGGGTGAGACGCGGCAGGTACCCGGGCAGGTTGGCCATGAGCTCCCAGCCGTAGAGGAAGAGGAGCCCGGGGATCACCGGCCGCTTCAGCAGGACGCCGAGGAGGGCGAAGAGGGCACCGTAGGCGAGAAGGGTCAGGGCGACGACACCGGCGTCGCGGAAGAGGTCGCCCACTGCGGGGCCGACCGCCGAGAGGCCGCGCGCGCTCAGCAGGACGAAGAACGTCAGGACCACGGCCGGCAGGGCGAGGGCGAGCGTCGTCGCGACGTAGGCGGCGAACTTGCCGGCGAAGACCGACGGGCGGGTCAGGGGACGGCTCGTGAGGTAGGTGAGCGTCCTCCCCTCGACCTCGTCGGCCACGAGCGCGGTCGCGAAGAAGAGCGCGGCGAGGGGCAGGACGTTCCGGATCCAGTAGACGGCGACGATCACCGCGTAGAGGTCGGCCGGCGGCGGCAGGCGCGCCTCGGGCCGCGTCGCCACCACGCGATACAAGAGCGCGACGACCGCCGGGAGCCCGACCAGGAGGCCCATCAGGAGGGTGCGGCGCGTCCACACCATGCCGTCGAGCGAGAGGTCGAAGACCGCCCGCGCTCCCGCGGCGAACGGAAGCGGCCGGCTCGCGTCCCTCATCGCGCCACCAGGTAGCGGAAGACGGACTCCAGGTTCTCGTCCGGCGAGTACATCTCGACGACCCCCGCTTCGAGCGCGGCGGCGTGGAGCGTCCCGTAGAACTCGTCCGGCCGCGCCGTCTCGACCGTGACCCACTCCCCCTCCGCGCCGAAGCTCACCGAGAGGACGTTCGGCCAGCCCACGATCGCCGCCGCCAGCCGGCGCGGGTCCCGCGCCCGGAGCGATACCGTGTGGGGGTGCTCGTCGAGGAGGTCGCGGATCTCCCTCACCTCGCCCTCGGCCAGGATGCGCCCGTTGTGCACGAGCAGCACCCGCTTCGTCATGGCCTCGACCTCGTAGAGGATGTGGCTCGAGACCACGACCGTCTTCCCCTCGCGGCCCAGCTTCCGCACGAGGTCGATCGTCCGCCGGCGGTTCACGGGGTCCATCCCGCTCACCGGCTCGTCGAGGAGCAGCACCTCGGGGTCGTGGGCGATCGACTGGGCGAGCTTCACCCTCTGGCGCATGCCCTTGCTGTAGCCGCCGATCTTCCGGTCCTTGGCGTCGAGGAGGTCCACCTGGTGGAGGGCGTTCTCGGCGCGGTGCCGGCACTCGGCGTCGTCGAAGCCGGTGAAGCGGAGGAGGGCGGTCACGAACTGCAGGCCGGTGAGGTGCTCCCAGAAGGCGTCGGCTTCGGGGCAGAGGCCGACGCGGTGGAAGACCTCCGGCGAGCCCCAGGCCGGCCGGCCGAGCAGTCTCACCTCGCCCTGGCTCGGCCGAAGCTGCCCGGCGGCGAGCTTCAGGAACGTGGACTTGCCGGCCCCGTTCGGCCCGAGGAGGCCGGTGACGCCGGGCGGGATCCCGACCGTGACGTCGTTGAGCGCGATGACCGGCCCGTACCAGCGCGAGGCGCGGGCGAACGCGAGCGGGGCCTCGGCCGGCGCGCCGCTCGCGTTCACGTGACGATCTCCACCGCCCGCACGCGCGAGCGCAAGACCGCGAGGCAGCCGAGCGCCACCACGGCGAGGACGAGGAGCGGCCAGCCCCAGAAGATGTCGAGCTGGCGGTCCACGACGCCGAAGAGCGCGACGCCGAGCGCCTGCAGGTCGGCTTGCAGGGAGAGCAGGACGGCCGCCTTCAGGTTGAAGCCGTGCTGGAGGATCGCCCGGACCATGTCGAGACCGAGGTAGATTCCCGCGAAGGCGAGGCCCGCCACCCGCGCGCTCCTCGAGAGGGACGAGAGCGCGAGGACGACCAGGCTCACCACGAGGCTGGCCGCGATCGAGTGGGCGACGACGGCGGGTCCAATCCACCACAGTTCCCACTTCGCGAACTGCTCCGGAGCGAGCGCCAGGCACGCCCCGTAGAGCAGGAGCCCGGGCACGAGCGTCACGGCCAGGTTCAGGGCGATCGGCACCCCGAGCTTGCCCAAGACGTAGTCCCGCCGGGTCAGGGGACGCGAGAGGTAGACGAGGATCGCGCCCGTCCGCAGGTCGTTCGCCACGAGTCCCGAGGCGCCGAAGATCGAGAGCAGGACGGCGAAGAAGACCTGGATGTCGAGGAACTCGCCGAACATCCTGCCGTCGGAAGGCAGCACCCGGCCGACCTCCGGGAACCGAGTGACGACGTACGCTCGACCGACGTAGAAGAGGAAGACACCGAGCGGCGGCGCCAGGAGGCCGAGGAAGGCCCGCCTGGCCAGGATGAGCCGGAGCGCTTCCCGCGTGATCGGCCAGAAGCGGATCCTGTGGAGCGGCCCCCGCGCCTCGTACCGCCGGTAGCCCTGGTCGTAGATCGGCATCAGCTCTGGATCTCGTGGCCGAGGGCGCGCAGGAACACGTCCTCGAGGGTCTCGGCTCCGGGGCGGAGGTGGCGCACCTGCACCCCGCACTCCCTCGCCAGACGGAAGATGGTCTCCGGTCCGTGGCCCTCGGGGAGGAAGAGCCGGACCCCGTCCTCCCCCTCTCGCCAGTCCGCGCCGAGATCCTTGAGGTCGGTGAGGACGGCCGCACCGTCGCCCTTGAAGCGCACGTCGAAGACCTGCCGGCGGGTGCCCGTCAGCTCGCGGACCTTCCCCGCCTTCGCCACCTTGCCCTGGTTGAAGACGATCACGTTCTCGCAGACGCGCTCGACGTCCCGCAGCAGGTGCGAGCAGAGGATGAGGCTCATCCCCCGCTTCGTCGCGATGTCGTGGACGAGGGTCAGCATCTCCTCGCGGCCCTCGGGGTCGAGGCCGTTCGTGGGCTCGTCGAGGAGCAGCAGATCGGGGTCGTGGACGAGCGCCTGGGCGAGCTTCACCCGCTGCTTCATCCCCGTCGAGTAGGTCTCCACGTTGCGGTAGCGGGCCTCACCGAGGCCGACGTCGTAGAGCACCTCGTGGGCGCGGCTGATGGCCTCGTCGCGGGGCAGGCCGCTGAGCTCGCCCGCGAAGGCCACGAACGCCGCGGCGGTCATCCCCGCGACGTGGCAGTCCTGCTCCGGCATGTAGCCGAGCCGCCGCCGCACCTCGAGAGGCTGGCGGACGGGGTCGAGGCCGAAGGCGCTCAGCTTCCCGCGGTCGGGGGTCAGGAAGCCGAGCAGCGTCTTGAGGAGCGTCGTCTTTCCGGCGCCGTTCGGGCCGAGGAGGCCGGTCGGCCCGGAACGGAACGCGCCTGAAACGCCCGAAAGGGCCTGGACGAGGCCGTAGGACACGGCCAGGTCCTCGAACGTGACGAGCGGCTCCCCGTTGTCACTCACTGTCTTGCTCAACGAGCCCGAACGGCATCGGGTTCCATTTCGCCTTCCGAGGGCCGGGGCTCCGGGGGCGCGGTCGCCGTCGGCGCGACGCCCTCGCCGGGCCTCAGGACGGCCTCGCCCGAGAGATCCATCGTCGCCCGAAGGTAGACGACCGTCCTCCCCTCCCGACCTCGGACCTCATGGTAAGGGACGAGGGGCACGTCGAGGAGGGCGCCCACGGGGCGGAGGGCCAGGGGCGGCAGGCCACGCGCGTGCAGGACGCCCCCCGGCCCGCCGACGGTGAGCCTCAACGAGCCGAGAGTCTGTGGCGCGCGCACCATCAGCGACACCTCGCCCGGACCGACGATCGCCCCTCCCTCGCGCACGCGCGCCGCGCCGCCCAGGAACAGGATCGGCGACGGCGTCGCCGCAGCCGAGCCGGCGTCGGCGAGAGGGATCGCGCCCGGGAACACGGGGGCCTGTCGCGGGCCGGACCAGCGCTCGAGCAGGAAGCCGGCCGAGAGCACGAGGGCGGCCACCGCGGCGAGCGTGGCCAGCGGCGAAGTTCCGCGTGCCCTCGACGGCGGAGCCGACGCGACGCGCCGGAGCCAGAGCGCCGTCGCGCCGAGGGCTGCGAGCCAGACCGCGATCCGCACCGCGAGGCCGGCCGTCATCCAGCCCGCGATCCGCGGCCAGGCGCCGGGCGCGGCGTCCGACGAATGGCGGATCGGGATGTTCGGGACGTACAGGTTGCCGTCGGCGTACGCGCTCCGGGCGAGCAGGAGACCCGAGTCGTTCGCCGCGTGCGGGTCCCGCCAGAGCGCGACGGCGAAGAGCCCCGTCCAGGCCGCGAGCATGAGGGCGAAGGCGAGGACGCCGCGATGCGTCATCCCGAGGGACCTCGTGGGGACAAGTCCCGAGGGATCGGCCGTTTGAGCGCCGTCCCTATTGGCCTGACCAGGGGATCGGCGTGAGGGATCCAGGACGTGGGCGGATTCCTCGGCGCCTGTGTCGACCGGCGCGCTTCGGAATGGCAGTCCGACGAGCGCCACCGCCAACGGGGCGAGCGGCATGACGTAGCGGCCGAGGTTGCAGACCGCACCCGCCCAGTTGTCGGCCGAGGCCACGGTCAGGTAGTAGACGGCGGCCGCCGGCAGAACGACCGCGAAGCGTCGGGCCCCGCCGAGGACCAGGCCCCCCGCGGCGAGCATCAGGACGGGCACCCAGGGCAGGATCCCGTAACGCGCGTCGAGGAGGAGGCCGAGCACGCCCCGCGGGAGGTGCGCGAGCGTCACCCCGCCCGGCCCCCAGGCCAGGAAGAGCGCGTCCGGCCGGACGCTGCCGGTGATCGCGAAGTTGTAGAGCGCGACGAGGTACAGGCTCGCCGCCGTGGGCACGACGATGCCGGCCATCCCGAGGAGCTCCGTACGGTTCGGGCGACGAGGAATCCATCCCGGCTGCGGACTCCTCGGGACCCGTCCCCTCGCAGCCCTCTGGTATGTCAGCAGCGACGTGGCCACGAGCACCAGCCAAACGGGCAGGAACTTCTGGTGGAGCCACGGCAGGCTCGCGAGCATCAGACCGAAGAGCCACGGGTGCCGGACGAGCTCCTCGGGCCGGAGGGCCAGTGTCCGGAACGCCACGGCCAGGACGAGCGCGCCCAGCATCTCCGGGTAGAACTGGAAGAAGTAGAAGAGGAAGGGCGGCACGACCGCGAAGCCGAAAGAGAGCGCCGCCGCGAGACCCGGACGCCCCGTGGCGTCCCGCACGAGGCGGAAGACGGCCGTCACGAGGAGCGCGGCGAGGGCGCACCAGAGGAGGACGCTCGCCGCGACCCGGCCCGGCAGGCCCCGCGCGCGGTTCAGGGCCCGGTCCAGGCGGAGCGCCGGCGCGAGCAGCAGCGACGGACCCGGCGCGAGCACGTAGAAGACGCCGCCCTCCTTGCCCCGGACGGTCTGGCGCGTGATGCGCGTGGCCCGGATCGCGGCGCGGCCGGCCTCGCCGCGGGCGAGGGCGGCGGCCATTCGTCCCGACTCGCGGGCGAGCGTCCTCAGCGCGGCGGGGAGCGTCTCCGCGGCCGGCCCCGTCGGGAGCTCCTCCATCGACGCGCTCACGCCCTCGGCGTCGAGCGTCAGGCCGTGGCCGAGGGCCACCGCCTGGCGGAGGTACTTCGGCTCGTTCCCCGGGTGTCCCTCCCAGCGCCAGGCCCAGCCGGGCACCAGAGCGGCGTACGCCAGGAAGCTGAGGGCGAGCACCTCGAGCGGTCGCGGGCCGGGAAGGCGCAGCCGGGGGAGGCGCAGGGCGAGGCAGGTGGCCAGGGTCGCCGCGTCCTGCCCGGGGCCCCAGTCCTGGGTCAGCGCGACCGGCAGCGTGAACGCGTAGGGGTATTCGGGACGCATCGCGAGCGAGAGGAGGGCGAGGAGCGTGATGGCAGGACGAAGCAGGAGAGGCGCGAGGACCGCGGCCTCGCTCGCGAGGGCCGCCCCGAACCGGCCCCCGTCGCGTCGGCGCCGCCACCACGCCAGGGCGCCCCAGAGAGCGATGCCGAGGAGCGCCTCAGCCGGAATCCGGAAGGCGGCGCCCGTCGCGTCGGCCGCGGCCGCGCGAGCGACCTCGGCCAGGAGCCCGTCCGGCTCGATCCCGGCGCGCAGGACGAGCCCGAGCCCGCGGTCCGCCTCGCGCGCGAGGACGTGGAGGAGGAGCGGGAAGACAGCCAGGAGCGCGGTGCGGGATCGGCTCACGGGGCGGATTCTCTTATGACCGGCGCGGCCGGCCAAACCGACCAGCCGCCGGAGCGTCGCCGAAGCCGGCGTCCGTATCCGGGTCGAGGGCTGGATGGAACAAGAAGCAGGCACGGCGGCCGGTGCCGGGGGGCGACCGGTCGGATGCCTGGGACGCTCGGCCGGCCAGGGGTGGTGCCAACCGCTCGCGGCCGGCGCGTGCGGGACCGGAGCAACTTCATCAGGGGTCCCCGCTCCGCTTCGCACGGCCCCGGTCCCGTCCGCCGTGCCCGTCTCTAGTCGGCGCTGACGCTGATCGAGAGGATCTCGCCCGGACGACTGCGCACGAAGACCTCCATCGGCCGGCAGCAGACGGGGCAGTCCTCGAAGTAGCTCTGCTCGCCCCCCAACGTCGTGTCCACGTCGAGGGCCACGTACTCGCCGCAGCTCGGGCAGTCGACGACCACCTCCTCGACCATCGGCGTCGAGTATCGCACTGCCGCGCGGCCGACTGGGCGCGAGGCCTTTCGCCTCCGCGTCTCTGCCGCGAGCTCGACGAGGACCGGCGCGACCGGTGATCTACCTCGACACGTCGGTCGCCCTCGCCCACCTCCTGGCGGAGGATCGGCCGCCGCCGGACTCACTGTGGCGCTCGTCACCAGCCGCCTGCTCGAGTACGAGCTGTGGACCCGTCTCGACGCCCGCCGCTTCGGCGCCTCGCACGGGGAGCTGGCGCGCCGGCTCGTGGAGGGGCTCGCGATCCTGGAGATGCTGCCCAACGTCCTGGCCCGGGCGCTCGACCCGTTCCTGGTGCCCGTGCGGACGCTCGACACCCTCCACCTCGCGTCGATCGAGTTCCTGAGGGGCCGCGGCCAGGCCGTGGAGCTCGCGACGCGACCCCCGCCTCGGCTGCACCGTCGCGATCAAGGTCCTTCCCGCCTCCGTCTCCTCCGACCCGGCCCGCCGTCGCCGGTTCGAGCACGAAGCCCGGACGACCGGCCTCCTCGACCACCCCAACATCCTCGCCGTCCACGACGTCGGCGATCACGAGGACGCGCCCTACCTCGTCGCGGAGCTCCTCGAAGGCGAGACGCTGGGGGAGCTGCTTCATGGCGGGGTCCTGCCCGTGCGAAAGGCGGTGGACTACGCGCTGCAGGTGGCGCGCGGCTGGGCCGCGGCGCACGACAAGGGGATCATCCACCGCGATCTCAAGCCCGAGAACCTGTTCGTGACGAAGGACGGCGTCGTCAAGATCCTGGACTTCGGTCTCGCGCGCCAGTCCTCGGCGACTCGTCGGTGGAGACGCTGAACGCGATCCTGAAGGAGGAACCGCCCGGGTTCCCGGACGAGAGGCGTGTCCCGCCGGCGCTCGACCGACTGGTGCGGCACTGTCTCGAGAAGAAGCCGGGGGACCGCTTTCAGTCGGCCCGCGACCTCGTCTACGAGCTGGAGGGGCTGAGCGGCTCCTCAGCTGCAGCCGGGAAGGCCGTTCGTGCCGACGCGGCCCGCTCCCGTGGCCGCTGGCTGTTCGGCGGGATGGCCGGGCTGCTGGGGCTGGCGGCTCTTGCCGGCACCTTCCTCCTCGGGCGACGAACCGTGCCGCCGCCCCCCCTGAAGTACCAGAGGCTCACGTTCCAGCGCGGGACCGTCTGGTCGGCCCGCTTCGCGCCAGACGGCAAGACGGTCGTCTACGGCGCCGCGTGGGAGGGGCAGCCGATCCATGTCTTCACGACCGTGCCCGGCAGTCCCGAGTCGCGCCGCCTGGACCTGCCCGACGCGGACATCCTGGCGGTGTCGTCCACCGGCGAGATGGCCCTCTCTCTCGACCGCCGCCGCTTCGGGTTCCTTGGCAAGACCCGGGGAACGCTCGCGCGCGCTCCCCTGGCGGGCGGCGTGCCGAGGCCGCTGCTCGAGACAGTCCACGGAGCGGACTGGTCGCCGGACGGCAAGGAGCTGGCGATCGTCCGTGTGAGGCCGTCGGTCAACCCCGTAGGTAGCCGATGGACGCTGGAGTTCCCGATTGGCCACGTCCTGTACGAAGCGGGTGGAGCGTTCCTTCCGCGTGTCTCACCGCGCGGAGATCGCGTGGCCTTCTCCGACTACAGTGCCGGCGGCGTCATCGTCGTGGATCGTGCCGGGAACAAGCGGACGCTCGTGGCCACAACGAAGCGCAACCCGAACAGCCTGGTCTGGTCTCCGAAGGGGGATGAGATCTGGTTCGGTGGCGCTTTGCGTGGTGACGAGTGGGCGATCTACGGGGTCGATCTGCGCGGGAGGATACGTGTCGTCGCGGAGCTGCCATTCGTCGGTCACATCCTGGATCTCCAGCCGGACGGGCGGGCGCTCGTGAGCCTCCAAGACGAGCGCGGTGGGGTGGTCGCCCTGGCCCCGGGCGCGACGCGAGAACAGGACGTGTCCTGGCTCGATTGGTCGTGGCTGGCCAATCTCTCCCCGGACGGCGCAGAGGTGCTCTTCGAGGAAGTGGGGCAGGGCGGAGCATCACGGGGCCTCGTGTACGTTCGCGGGACGGATGGGTCGGCGCCGGCGCGCCTTGTCACGGAGGGCGGCGGTCAGGGGCCGAATCCGGGCGCAGTCGAGACCTTCTTCCCAGGTCGGGAGAAGGTGCTCTTCTGGAACGGGCAGACGCCCATCGAAATCGCGGTGATTCCAACCGGGGCCGGCGAGACTCTCCGGATCAAGGTGGAAGGAATAACGATTGACCAGGTGCGCCTTCCGGAGAGCAGGCTCTACGGGTTCCCCGATGGCGAGCACTTCCTGATTGTCGGGCACGCGCCGGCACGCCCTCCGCGTGGCTGGATCCAGGGCATCGCGGGGGAGCGCCCCATTCCGGTGACCCGACCCGACCGGACTGAGCCTCTTCTGGCTGCTGATGGCGCCCGACGGTCGCTCCTATGCCTACCAGTACTACCGGAACCTGTCGTCGCTCTTCCTGGTCGAAGGGCTGAGGTAGACGAGCCTCACTTCGTCGTGCTGGAGTCGAGCACGAGCGTTTGTGCCGCGGCCCCGTGGCTTTGTCGCGCCCGGCCGGGCATGGTAACTTGGCCGTGGGTGCGCCGAAGTGGCGCACCTTCATCGTGTTATGCCCCGAACCCCCCGCGCGCTCGCCGCGATCGCCCTGCTCCTCGGAGCGGCGCCGACCCCCGCGCAGGCCCCGACCTTCGACCCCGTCGTCTTCGACCTGGTCAAGGACAGCGGCATCGGCTTCGTCACCAACTCGAGCCGCACCTCCCACCGCCACCAGCCGGAGACGATGGTCTCCGGGATCGCCCTCTTCGACTCCGACAACGACGGGCTCCTCGACGTCTTCCTCACGAACGGCGCGAGGATGACCGACCTCGACAAGAGCGATCCCGTCTACTGGAACCGCCTCTACCGGAACCTCGGCGGTTTCAAGTTCGAGGACGTGACCGAGAAGGCCGGCCTGAAGGGCAAGGGCTACGACAACGGCGTGGCCGCCGGCGACTACGACGGCGACGGCTGGACGGACCTCTTCGTGGCCGGTCTGCGCGAGAACACGCTCTACCACAACAAGGGGGACGGCACGTTCGAAGACGTGACCGAGAAGGCGGGGCTCAGGAAGCCCGACCCCGACTACGGCACGCTGTGGTCGGTGGGGGCCGCCTTCCTCGACTACGACAAGGACGGCAACCTCGACCTCTTCGTCTCGAACTACTGCCAGTGGGACCCGAAGACGGAGCCGCTCTGCGGCCCGAGGGGGATGAACGACTACTGCCACCCCAACAACTACAAGGGCCTGCCCAACTCGCTCTTCCGGAACAACGGCGACGGCACCTTCACCGACGTCTCGAAGGCCGCCGGCATCCGGGCGGTGATCGGCAAGGGGATGGGGCTCGGGGTGGCCGACTTCGACCAGGACGGGTGGACCGACGTCTTCGTGGCCAACGACACCGAGCCCAACTATCTCTTTCACAACCTCGGCAACGGGAAGTTCGAGGAGATCGGCTTCGTGGCCGGGGTGGCCTACCCCGAGGCGGGCCGGCCGCTGTCGGGGATGGGGGCCGACGCCAAGGACATCGACGACGACGGGAAGCCGGACATCTTCCACACCGCCCTCTCGAGCGAGACGATGCCCGTCTTCCGGAACCAGGGGAAGATGAGCTTCGTCGAGGTCACGGCGCGGGCCGGCGTCTCTTCGCTGAGCCTCTCGCGGGCCGGCTGGTCCTGCGGCATCGTGGACTTCAACGACGACGGGCGGAAGGACCTCTTCGTGGCCGGCGGCGACGTGATGGACCCGACCGGGGAGTTCCGGGAGAAGGTGAGGCAGACGAACCTCGTCATGGTGAACCTGGGCGGCTTCAGGTTCACCGACGCGACGCCGGGAGCCGGGCCCGACTTCTCGACCCGGCGCGCCACCCACCGTGGCGGGGCCTTCGGCGACCTCGACAACGACGGACGGGTGGACGCCGTGGTGTCCGCCCTCGACGAGGGCCTCGAGCTCTGGCGGAACGTGAGCCCGGTGCCGAACCACTGGCTCGCCGTCCGCACGGTCGGGACGAAGAGCAACCGCGACGGGATCGGGGCCGAGATCGCCTTGACCAGCCCGTCCGGGGTGCGGCACAGCCACGTCAACACCGCCGTCGGCTACGGAGGCGCCTCCGACGTGCGGGTCCACTTCGGCCTCGGGAAGGACGAGAAGGTGACGAGGCTCGAGGTGCGGTGGCCGAGCGGCGCGAGGCAGATCCTGGAGGACGTGGCCGCGGACCGGATCGTCGTGGTGAAGGAGCCGGCCCCGTGAGCTCCTTCCGCCTCCTCGTCGCCGCCTTTCCCCTGGCCGTCGCGCTGTCGTGGGCCGCGGTCGCTCCCGCCCCCGAGGCGACCGCCCAGGCGCCCGTGCGCGACCCGCGTGCGGGCGCCGGCCGCATGGGCGAGGCGCCCGAGCCCCCGTCCCCGCTCCCGCCCGGATTCCCCACGGTGACCCCGACCGTGCGCTTCGTGGACGTGGCGGGGAGGTCGAGCGTCGCCTACACCTCGAACAACGACTTCACCGGGCGCAAGTACTTCCCGCAACCGATGTGCGGCGGGATCGCTCTCTTCGACTACGACGGCGACGGCCGGACCGACGTCTTCTTCACGAACGGCGGCAAGCTCCCGGAGTACACCCGCCCCGACCCCGCCTTCTACAGCTGCCTCCTGCGCGGCCGCGGCGACGGCACGTTCGAGGAGGTGACGGCGAAGGCGCACCTGGAGGGGAGGAACCTCGACTTCTCGTTCGGGGTGGCGGCGGGCGACTTCGACAACGACGGCCGTCCCGACCTCTTCGTCGCCAACGCCGGCCCCAACGCCCTCTACCACAACGAGGGCGACGGCACGTTCACCGAGGTCAGCGCCGGCTCCGGGCTCGACCGGAAGCCGAAGGACCTCCTGTCCGTCTGCGCCGCCTTCTTCGACTACGACAAGGACGGCCTCCTCGACCTCGTGATCTCGCACTACACCCACTGGAGCCCGCAGTCGGACCGGCGCTGCCCGACCCCGGACGGCGACATCTACTGCTACCCCGGCCTCTACAAGAGCGTCCACCACACCCTGCACCGCAACCTCGGTCACGGCCGGTTCGAGGACGTGAGCGAGAGGTCGGGCTTCGCCCAGGTGGCGGGCAAGGGGATGGGGATCGCCATCGCCGACTTCGACGACAACGGCTGGCCGGACGTCTTCGTGGCCAACGACACGGAGCCCAACTTCCTCTTCATGAACAAGGGCGACGGCACGTTCTCGGAGGAGTCGTGGGCGTGGGGCATCGCCTACGACGAGCAGGGGGCGGTCGTCTCCGGCATGGGCGCCGACGCCCGCGACTTCAACAACGACGGGTGGCCGGACGTCTTCTACAACAACCTGCAGTCGCAGATCTGGGCCCTCTTCCAGAACGAGGGGGGGACGCACTTCCGGTACGCCTCGCCCCGCTCGGGGGTGGCCCGCCTCTCCCGCCGCTACTCCGGCTGGAGCAACAACTTCGTCGACTACGACAACGACGGCTGGAAGGACATCTACTCCGCCAACGGCGACGTGGACTACCTCGGGCCCAACTCGGCCCAGCACGACACGATGTTCCACAACGTGGACGGGAAGGTCTTCGCGGACGTCTCGGAGGGGCTGGGGCCGGACTTCCTGGCCAAGGGCTACCAGCGGGGCTCGGCGGTGGGCGACCTGAACGGGGACGGCTTCCCCGACCTCGTCGTCACGTCGCTCAACAAGCATCCCCGGATCCTCCTGAACTCGGGCGACAACCGGAACCACTGGCTCTGGCTGGACCTCGTCGGAGACAAGAGCAACCGCGACGCGATCGGGGCCAAGGTGAAGGTCACGACCGCCACCGGCCGGACGCTCTACAACCACGTCTCGGTCAGCTCCGGCTTCATGTCCTCGAGCGACAAGCGGCTGCACTTCGGCCTCGGCGGCGACTCGGCGGTCCGGTCGATCGAGATCCGCTGGCCGAGCGGCAGGACGCAGACCCTCGAGGGGGTCGGGGTGGACCGGGTCCTGCGGGTGGTGGAGCCGGCGTAGTGCCGCCCCGCCGTCGCGTCCTCCTCGCCCTCCTCGCCGCGGCGTGCGCGGCCCACGCTGCCTGCGCGCGCGTCGTGGCGCCCGCTCCGCCCGGGGTCGAGCGGATCGTCTTCGTGGGCGACTCCCTGGTCAGCCGGTCCGACCAGGACCACGGACTGCTCGCCCTCGTCCGGGAGGCGCTGCGGCGCTCGCACCCCGCCGTCGCCCTCGACCTCGTGGACGCGGGGGCCAACGGCAACTGCATCGCCGACATCCGGGCGCGGCTGTCGAGCGACGTCCTCGCCCTCCGCCCCGCGGCGGTCGTCCTCTATTGGGACTCCGACGCGGCGGACGTCGAGGACGCGGACGCGAGCGCCGAGCGGTCCCGGTCGCTGCGCGCCGCCTACGAGCGCAACCTCTCCGGAGTGCTCCTCGCCCTGCGCGAGTCGACGTCGCACGTGCTCGTCTCCGGCCCCACCCTGCTCGGCGAGCGGCCCCACGGCCGCAACCGCAAGGACGCCGTCCTCGACGCCTACTCCGCGATCAACCGCCGGCTCTGCCGCGCCCACCGCGTGACCTGGATCAACACGCGCCGGGCAGCGTTCGCCTGGCTGGCCGATCATCCCACGGACGGCGAGCCCGACTCCGGCCGCCTGACGGAGGACGGCGAGCACCTCAACCGGGCGGGCACGGAGCTCGTCGCCCGGGAGCTCGCCGCGGCCATCGGCCGCTGGCTGGGCGGAGAGCCGCCGGGGCCCGTCGAGCTCGCGCGGCCGCCGGCCCCGCCCCTCGGGCCACCCCGCGGCTGACCGGAAGTCCCGCCTTGCGGCGCGCCGCGCCGCCTGCAACAATCCGTCTCGTTGGGGGTGGGGATGCGCAACAGGAGGCGCTGGTCGGCGCTCGGGCTGGGGGCGCTCCTCTCGCTTTCGGGCGGGCCCGCGGGGGCGACCGTCGACATGCAGAACCAGGCGAAGAAGCTCGGGTTCGCGATCACGAACTGCCTCGACTGCCACGCCTCGCCTCACGCCGTCGACGTGATGAAGAAGAAGGCGCAGGATCTCAAGATGGCGCAGGGCAACTGCCTCGCCTGCCACGGCGCCAACATCCCGGCCGCCCTCAACCACAGGGGCAACTGGCTCGTCAACGAGAAGGACCGCCGCGGCGCCAAGGAGTTCGACATGGCTTGGCTCAAGGACTACAAGGAGCCCCCGCCGCCGAAGGCTCCGGCGGCGAAGCCGAAGCCCAAGCCGGAGCCGGTGACGGTCGCCCCGAACCCCTAGGGCAAACACCCTCTCGAGCCACCCCGCTCCCTCCGGAGCCCGGAGACCGTCCCCCCATGGCGACCGCCCTCCGCCGAACCGCCCCCGCGAAGCTCCAGGCTCTCGCCGCGGCCGGGCTGCGCACGCCGATCGGCACCGACCTCGTCCTGCACGACCGCCCCGACCCCGAGGCCATCGTCCTCGACGGGCGGCGGCTCGCGGGCGTCGTGGTCGAGGCTGCCCAGCGCTACAGGACTCCTCTCGCCATCCCGCTCATGGACCTGCGTCTCGAGAAGGCCGACCTCCTGAGGATTCTCCGGCCGGACGTCGTGAGGACCGACGCCGTGGCCCTGGCCGGGCGCGGCGCGGCCGAGGACGACGAGCCGCTCGCGGCCGCGGCCCGGCGCACCCTCCTCCTCGCGGAGATCTTCGTGCGCCGCGCGGTCGAAGCCCAGATCGCGGCTGGCGCCGCTGCGGTGATCGTCTGCGAGCCGGCGGCGAGCGCAGTCTTCGTCTCGCCGCGGCAGATGTCGGCCGGCTCGCCGGTGTTCGACTGCTTCGTGGTGGAGCCCCTCGTCCGCCTCCGGGCTCTCCTCGACCGGTCCGGGGTCTGTCTCTTCCTCCACGACTGCGGGGAGGCCACGACGGCGATGGTCGCCGCCCTCGCCGGCCGCGTTCGACCGGCCGTGCTCAGCCTCGGAAGCTCGCGCCGGCTGGGGGACGACGCCGCGGTCGTCCCCGAGGACGTCGTGCTCTTCGGCAACCTGCCCACGAAGCACTTCTACTCGGACTCCACGATGCCTCTCGAGAGGGTTCGCGAGGCGACCCGCGAGCTCGTCGCGCGCATGCGGGAAGCCGGGCGCCCCTTCATCCTCGGGTCCGAGTGCGACGTGCTCCACGTGCCCGACGCGGCGGCCACGATCCGGCGCAAGGTCGAGGCCATGCTGACCGAGGCCGGCTGAGCGTGCCCCCCGCGGGCCTCTCGCCGGTCGGCCTCGGCCTCGCCTTCCTCGCGTCGGTGGCGGCCGGCGCGGCCAACGCGCTCGCGGGAGGCGGGACCCTCCTCACGTTCCCGACCCTGATCGCGCTCGGGATCCCCGCGGTGGCCGCCAACGTGACGAACACGATCGCCGTCGCCCCCGGGCACCTCGGGGCCACGCTGGCCCAGCGCCGCGAGCTCGCGGGCCAGCGGCGGCGCGTTCTCGTTCTCGTCCCCGCCGCCGTAGCCGGCGGGCTGGTCGGCGGGCTCCTGCTGCTCTTCACGAGCGAGAGCGTCTTCCGGAGGCTCGTGCCGTTCCTGATCCTGCTCGCCTCGGCCCTCCTCGCCGTCCAGGAGCGCCTGCGGGCCGGCCTTCTGCGACGGCTGGCGGCCGATGGCGGTCTCACCGCGCCGGGAGGGGGCCCTCGCGGCGAGGCCCTCGCCTTCCTCCCCGTGCTCGGAGCTTCGATCTACGGCGGCTACTTCGGGGCCGGGCTCAGCGTGATCGTGCTCGCCACGCTCGGCCTCCTCCTGGACGACACTCTCACCCGGCTGAACGCCACGAAGCAGGTGATCGGGTTCGCGGCCAACGCGGCGGCGGCAGCGCTCTTTCTCTTTTCGGGCCAGGTCTACTGGATCGTCGCTCTGGTGATGGCGGTCGGCGCGGTGGCCGGCGGCGCGATGGGCGGGCGGATCGCCTCTCGGGTCCGCCCGTCGACCCTGCGGCTCGTCGTGGTGACGATCGGCGCCGTCGTGGGCCTCGCCTACCTCGCCCGCGGCTGAACCCCTCCTCCGGAGCCGCCGGGAACGCTAACGCAAAGTGTCACTTCGTTCCAGGGCTTCATGTGTTGCCATTTCGACGGTTGTCAAGTCGAAGGGACAGAGAGCGGTGCCCGGTCTCGGCCACTCAGGGGTTCATGTCGGGTGTGCAGGCCCTTTGAGGCTCTGCCTCCGCCAACGAGACGAGGAGGATCGCCGCGATCCCGAGCCGATCCCCCTCGCTCCAGCGTCACCCTTACTTCTTGACGTGGACTTCCTTGGCGATGAGCTTGCCGTCCTTCTCGGTGTACTTCACCGTCACCTTGTCCTTCTCGGCCATGAACTCGCTGATCGTCGCCGGCTTGCCGGCCGAAGTCAGCGCATCCATCTTGTGGTGGCCGCCCTTGGCCACGACCAGCGTCTCCTTGTTGTCGACCGCGAACGTCCAGTCCTTGGCCGCGCTGTCGGTGACCACGAACGTGCCGCCGCTGATGGACTTGACGGTGCCCGCGACCTCCTTCTCGGCCGCGTACACGAACCCGGCGACGAGGCACGCCACGGCGACGATCGCGACTCTGCGGAGCATAAGCATTCCCTCCTGCGATGGTGTGATCCGACGACCTCCTGAATCTAGACCGCCGCCCGCGCCACGGCAAGCGAAATCGGCGGCCGTCCGCCGAGCCTAGCTGCAGCCGCTCGTCGACCCGCAGTTCGCGCAGCGGTAGCAGGAGCCGTTGCGGATCATGATGCTGCCGCAGTAGTGGCAGGGCGGCGCGTCCGACTGGGCGCGCATCGCGGCTCCAGGGGCGGGCGCCCCCGGGGCGCGGTCGGCCTGCACCGGCACCGGCCCGACCGGGCCCGAGTGCGGGCGGAGCGGGGTCTCGCTCGCCTGCACTCCCACCGCTTCCTGGTGCTCGGCGGAGAGGAACTTCGAGGCCAGCCACCGGAAGATGTAGTCGGTGATGCTCTTCGCGTAGGGGATCTCGGGGTTCTTGGTGAAGCCGGACGGCTCGAATCGGACGTGGGAGAACTTCTCCACGAGGGCCTCGAGCGGCACCCCGTACTGCAGCGCCATCGAGATGGAGGTCGCGAAGGCGTCCATGAGGCCGGAGATCGTCGAGCCCTCCTTCGCCATCACGAGGAAGATCTCGCCCGGCTTGCCGTCCTCGTACATGCCGACCGTGATGTAGCCCTCGTGGCCCGCGATCTGGAACTTGTGGGTGATCGCGTGCCGCTCGTCGGGGAGCTTGCGGCGGGCCGGCCGGCCCTCGACGGCCGGCGCGGCGACCCTGGCCGGGCCCTCGGACGAGGGCCTCGCGTCCTCCTTCGAGGTCGAGAGGGGCTGGCTCCGCTTGCAGCCGTCCCGGTACACCGCGATGGCCTTGAGCCCGAGCTTCCAGCCCTCGACGTACGCCTGCTGGATGTCCTCGGGCGTCACGTCGGTCGGCATGTTGACGGTCTTGGAGATGGCGCCGGAGAGGAAGGGCTGCACGGCGGCCATCATGTTGATGTGGCCCATCCAGTGGATGGACCGCTTGCCGTTCCGGGGCGGGAAGGCGCAGTCGAAGATCGCGAGGTGCTCGTCCTTCAGGTGGGGCGCGCCCTCGATCATCTCCTTCTCGTCGACGTGGCGGAGGATGTCCTCGACCTGGATCGGGGTGTAGCCGAGCTTCCGGAGGACGCCGGGGACGGACTGGTTGACGATCTTGATCACCCCGCCCCCCACGAGCTTCTTGTACTTGACGAGGGCGATGTCGGGCTCGATCCCGGTCGTGTCGCAGTCCATCATGAAGCCGATCGTGCCCGTGGGGGCGAGCACGGTCACCTGGCTGTTGCGGTAGCCGTGCTGGGCGCCGAGGGCGTAGGCCTCGTCCCACACGTCGAGCACCGCCTCCAGCAGCCCCTTCGGGACCTGGCCGGAGTCGATCATGTGGGCGTGCTTCCGGTGCTTGTCGACGACTCGCAGCATCGGCTCGGCGTTCTTCGCGTGGCCCGCGAACGGGCCCATGGCGGCGGCGACCCGCGCCGACTGCGCGTAGGCTTCGCCGTGCATGAGGGCGGTCACCGAGGCCGCGTAGGCGCGCCCGGCGTCGGAGTCGTACGGCAGGCCGCGGTCCATGAGCAGGACGCCGAGGTTCGCGTAGCCGAGGCCGAGGGGCCGGTACTCGTGGCTGTTCCGGTCGATGGCCGGGGTCGGGTAGCTCGAGTTGTCGACCAGGATCTCCTGGGCCGTGATCACGGTGCGGCAGGCGGCGCGGAAGTCGTCCACCGCGAAGTCGCCGTCCTCGCCCACGAACTTCATGAGGTTGAGGCTCGCGAGGTTGCAGGCGGTGTCGTCGAGGAACATGTACTCGCTGCAGGGGTTGCTGCCGTTGATGCGGGCCGTGTTCGGGCAGGTGTGCCAGTCGTTGATCGTGGTGTCGTACTGGATGCCGGGGTCGCCGCACTGCCAGGCCGCCTCGGCCATGAGCTTCATGAGGTCGCGGGCGCGGAGCGTCTCGCAGACCTTGCCGGAGAGCACGTACTTCGTCTGCCACTCCCGGTCCTCGAGCACCGCGTTCATGAACTCGTCGGTCGCCCGCACCGAGTGGTTCGCGTTCTGGAAGAAGACCGAGTCGTAGGCCCCGCCCCGCACGTTGAAGGCGCCGTCGTATCCGGCCTCGATGAGGGCCCAGGCCTTCCTCTCCTCCTCCGCCTTGCAGCCGATGAACTCGACGACGTCCGGGTGGTCGGTGTTGAGGATGACCATCTTCGCCGCGCGGCGGGTCTTGCCCCCGCTCTTGATCACGCCGGCGAAGGCGTCGTAGCCGCGCATGAAGGAGACGGGGCCGGAGGCGGTGCCCCCGCCCGCGAGGGGCTCCTTCGACGAGCGGATGCTCGAGAGGTTGGAGCCCGTGCCGGAGCCGAACTTGAAGAGCATCCCCTCGGTGCGGGCGAGGCCGAGGATCGACTCCATCGTGTCCTGGACCGCGTTGATGAAGCAGGCCGAGGACTGGGGGCGCTTCTCGATGCCGACGTTGAACCACACCGGGCTGTTGAAGGCGGCCTTCTGCTGGACGAGGAGGTGCGTCAGCTCGTCGCTGAACGCCAGGAGGTCCTCGGGAGTCGCGAAGTAGCCCTGGGCCTCGGCCCAGCCACGGATCGTGTCGACCACGCGCGAAATGAGGCCGCGCACGCTGCGCTCGCGGTCGGGCGCGCCCATCTGGCCGCGGAAGTACTTCGAGGCGACGATGTTGGTCGCGGTCTGGCTCCATCCGCTCGGCACCTCGACGCCGTGCTGCTCGAAGACCGGCTGGCCCCTCTCGTCGTTGATGACCGCGGAGCGCAGCTCCCACACGATCTCGTCATAGGGGTGTCTTCCCGCCCTCGTGAAGTGCCTCCGAAAAGTCAGGCCCGCTCTCTTCTCCGGCTGCGGCGCGGTGCGGGCTTCGCCTCTCGGGTTCTCCACGGGATGGGTCGACATCAGTGCTACCTCTCTCTGCGGATCGTGCGGAGCTTCAGGGACGACGACTCTCCGGAGACTGGCCAACCCTGCTGCCAGCCCGCCCGGCGCGGTGACTGTGCCGTAGTGCGGCGACGGCGATTATCGGGAAGCGACTCGTGGGTGTCAAGGGAAAAACACCAGATCTAGTGGCCGCGAGCGCCATGACACCATTATGTTGCTTCTTCAGCGACTTAGCATGACCACGTGATCCTCGCCTGCTCTACGGGACGGGGTTCGAAGGCGGCGAAGCGCGAGAAGCCGGCCTGGACCACCAGCGTGCGTTTCACTTCGCTGATCGGCACTTATGACAGGTGGTCTCGCATCGTCATGACCCGATCGCGGTCAATCGGTCGCGCTCCATGAAGAAAACCGTGTAGACTGGCGCCTTCTCGGAAAGCGGCGAACATGCCCCAGCGCCTCGTCGAAGGCCCCTACCTGAAGGACATTCTCGACCAGCCGAGGGCGCTCGCGGAGACCCACGATCGGCTCTGCGCCACGAAAGACCTGGCGGACATCGCGCGCCGGCTGGGCGAGGGTGACTTCGGCCGTGTCGTGCTCACCGGCATGGGCTCCTCCCACCTCGGCCTCGTGCCCCTGCACCTCCGGCTCGTCGAGGCGGGCCACGCTCCCGTGACCGTCGACTCCTCGGAGCTCCTGCACTACGGGGAGCGGCTCCTCACCCGGGGGACGCTGCTCGTGCTCCTGTCGCAGTCCGGCCGCAGCGCCGAGATCGTGAGGCTCCTCGACGTCGTCCGCGGGCGCGGGGTGGTGACGGTCGGGGTCACCAACACGAGTGGGAGCCCGCTCGCCCGCGAGGCGTCGGCGACGGTGCTCACGCACGCGGGCGACGAGGCGACCGTCGCCTGCAAGACCTACCTCGCCGCGCAGATGGCCCTCGCCTGGCTGGGCGAAGCGCTGACGGGGGGCGACCTCGAGGGGGCACGGGACGAGCTCGCGGCGACGATCGCCGGGACCGCCGCGTACCTCGCGTCGTGGCGGTCCCACGTCGAGTGGCTCGCGGACCGCCTCGACGGCGTGCGCGCGGTCTACTACGCCGGCCGGGGCCCCTCGATCGCGGCCGCCGGCTCGGCCGGACTCATCACCAAGGAGTCGACGCACCGGCCGTCCGAGGGAATGAGCAGCGCCGCGTTCCGGCACGGGCCGATGGAGATGGTCGACCCCGCCGTGTTCCTGCTCGTCTTCGCCGGCGCGGAGAGGACCCGCGCGCTCAACGAGGCGCTCGTGGCCGACGCCCGATCGGCCGGCGGCCGCGCCTTCCTCGCCGCGGAGGACGCGCCCGATCCGGCCCTGCGCCTGCCGGGAGTCGCCGACGCCGCCCGCCCGGTCGTGGAGCTGCTGCCGGTCGAGATGGTCACCCTCGCCCTCGCCGCGCTCGACGGCCGGGAGGCCGGCCGCTTCGAGCGGGCGACGAAGGTCACGGCGACGGAGTGACGTCGTCGGGCAGGTTCGCCTCGTAGGAGTCCGTGCGAAACGGACGGAAGCCGCGGCCGAGGTAGTTGGCGAGGGCCCCCGGGTGGTCGAGGGTGCAGGTGTGGAGCCACACGCGGGAGGCGGAGCGCGCCCATGCCTCCCTCACCGCCTCGGTCAGGAGGTACTTGCCGAGCCCTCGGCCGTGGAACTCCGGCAGGAGGCCGAAGTAGGACACCTCCACCGAGCCGTCGTGGTGCTTCTCCAGCTCGAAGTAGCCGGCGGGCGCGCCCGAGACGGTGAGGAGGTGGAGGGACACCGCGGGGTCGGCGAGCCGGGCGCGGATGTGCTCGTCCGTCCAGCGGATCCGCTCGAGCCAGAAGTAGCCCCGCCCCACCTCGGCGTAGAGGTAGCGGAAGAAGGAGGCCGGACAGCCGAGCACCCTCTCCACGCGGGCGCCGGGGTCGGGACAGGGCGCCGGGTGCAGATGGGAAGGGTCCGACATCTCGACGTGGGTCCTCGTGACCTCGACGCGCCTCACCGGGAGGCCCTCCGCCGGCCGGGCCGCCGCTCGCGTAGGCTCGACGCGACGCCGTCCAGCACGCAGCCGAGGCCGAACCGGAAATCCGCGTCGGTCGCGGCGTCCGTGCCGTGGCTGACGAAGAGCGCCAGGTTCGGAAAGCGGCCGGTGGCCAGGAGCGGCTGCAGGCGCGAGGTCGCCACCTCCCGCTTCTGCCGCTGGCTCAGGCGGTGTCGCCGGGCCGACTCCGCCTCCCCCCGCTCGTAGGCGGCGAACCCGGCCATGAACGCGCCGACCGTCCCGAGCACTCTCACCTTCGCGCGCAGAGGGAGGCCGGTGGGCTCGAGGGCGGCCAGCGAGAACTCGAACCAACGGAGGTACGCGGTGCCGAAGAGGGGGCGCCGGGGAAGGAGGCTCGCCACCCAGGGGTGGCGGGCGAGGGCGGAGCGGGTCTGCGCGAAGAGGGCGGAGAGGTCCGCGCGCCAGTCTCCCGAGGGGCGGTCCGGGACCCGTATCCCGGCCCACGCGGCGTCGAGCATTCGGTCGAGCAACTCGTCCTTCCCGGAGAAGTGCCGGTAGAGCGACATGGCGCCGGCCCCGACCGACGATGCGACGCGGCGCATCGAGACGGCGTCGATTCCCTCCGCGTCCGCCACCGCCACCGCTGCTCGCACGATGCGTCCGTCGTCGAGGGGTGGTCGAGCCCCGCCGGCCATGCCCGAGCCTACCTGTTGCGGACAGTGTACGCAATGGCGTACACTGTACGCATGAGCACGACCCCGTTCGACGATCCCCCATTCGCGTTCGGCGTCTATCCCGGCGGAGAGGCCGGCTCGGACGACGGCGTGGTGGCGGGACGTCCCGACGAGCCGGAGCGGGTCGAGGCGGCTCTGCGGGAGCTGCAGGGCCCCACCGCGCCCTTCGTGGTGCGGGCGTACGACCGCTTCAGCGACGCCGCCGCCCCCTCCCCCTACCGGGCCACGAGCCCGCTCGCCTACGAGCGCTACGCGAGGGAGGGACGACGCCTCGACCTCGTGCTCCTGTTCCAGTCGGCGACGGGCGACATCGACGGCTTCCTTGACTTCGTCCGCGAGCGGGTCCGGCGCCACGCGTCGCTGCTCTACGCCGTGCAGGTCACGGAGGAGGCGAACTTCGCCGCCGGTCCCGACGCGATCGACGGGCCCTACCCCCGGGTGCGCGAGGCGCTCGTGCGCGGCGTAATCGCCGCGCGCGAGGCGCTCGACCGGCTGGGCTCCGCCGCGCCGGCCGGCTTCAGCGTGACCCCCACGTTCGGCGACGCGGCGTCCTTCTGGCCCGCCATCGGCGCCCTGGGCGGCCCTCCGTTCCTCGACGCGCTCGGCTACGTCGCGTTGGACTTCTTCCCCGACGTCTTCCGGCCTGCCGCGCCCGACGGCGAGCCCGGCGACGTGCGCGGCTCGGCCCTCCACGTGCTGCGCTCGATGCGCGAGGACTGGCTTCCCGCGGCGGGCATCGGACCGCGGGTCCCCATTCACGTCGGCGAGCACGGGTGGCCAACCGGCGAGGGCCGGCCCTACGACCGGCAAGCCCGGGTCGTGGAAGCCGTAGTCCGCGTCGTGCACCAGAGCCGGCGCGCCCTCAACCTCGCCCGTTACACGGCCTTCGCCCTGCGGGACGCGAACAGTGCGAGCCGCGGAGAGGGTGACTTCTGGCACCAGTTCGGCCTCCTGCGCGACGACTACTCGCCCAAGCCCGCCTTCGAGGCGTACCGGAGGCTGGTGGCCGCGCTGGGTCCGCGCTGACCCGCGGCCAACGGCCCGGCGGGCATAGAATCCCTGAGGAGCGGTGGAGCTCGACACGAGAGCCCGGCCCGAAGAGTGGGCCGACGAGCGGAGGCGGGCCTTTCCTCGAGACCCTCGCCGGCCGCCGCGACCGGGAGCTGAGGCCGGGGCGGGTCTTGCCGCTCGACACGTGACGGGAGGAGGGAGCGATGGACGGGGCGCGATGGGCGTCAGCGGCGGCGGGGGCGTGCCTGGCCGCCTTCCTGGCCGGCCCGGTCCGGGCCGGTGACGAGCAGGCGGCCCTCGCCGCGCAGGACCGGAGGTTCGCGGCCACGATCGCCGGCGACGTCGCCGCGCTCTCCGCGATGATGACCGACGACCTCACCTACACGCACTCGAGCGGCGTCGTCGAGTCGAAGGCCGAGTTCCTCGACGGCCTGAAGAGCGGCAGGTACCTCTACCGCGAGATCACGCCGCGCGAGCGGAGGGTCCGCGTGCACGGCGACGCGGCCGTCGTGTCCGGCCGGTGCCACATCGTGATCGAGCCGGGGGGCAGGCGGACGCAGATCGACCTCACCTTCACGGAGCTGTACGTCAAGGAGGGGGGCGGGTGGCGGATGGCGCTCTGGCATTCGACCCGCCTGCCGGGGCCCGCTGCCCCGGCGAAGTAGCTCTCTAGAGCCGCCGCGCGACGAAGACGAGGTCGAGGGCGTAGCGGGGAGCGAGAGAGCCAGCGGCGATCAGGAGCCGCATCAGGGGGACGGCCCAGCGCCGGTTCCACGTGCGCTGGAGGCGGTCGAGCTTGGGGAGGGGCGAGAGCCAGTTGATCAAGAGCTCCAGGTGGAGACCCGTCGCGCCCACGACCTCGAAGCCCTCCGCGGGAAGGAGCGCCGCGAGCTCGTCGTAGGTGAGCTCGCTCAGGTGGTCGGGACCGTAGGGCCGCTCCGAGCCGTCGGCCAGGTTGGCGAGGCGCAGGCGGTTGGGAGTCGTGAGGACGAGCGTGCCCCCCGGCCGCAGAACGCGCCGGAACTCGCGGAGCCCGAGCCGGGGATCCTCGAGGTGCTCGATGAGCTCGCCCGCGAAGAGCGCGTCGAAGGACCGCTCTCGGAACGGCAGCACGTCCGCCCCGCTCACCAGCCAGCGCACCGCCGGAAACGCCGCGCGCCGGGAGGCGATGAGGCCGAGGTCGACGTCGCCGGCGACGATGCGGAACGGCCAGTCGGGACGGATCTCGGTGAAGAGGCTCCGGCCGCAGCCGGCGTCGAGGACGAGGCCGCCTCCCGGGAAGTGCCGGAGGAAGAGGCGCTCCAGGCGCCGGAGCATGGCGGCGTGGAGCTCGAAGAGGAAGGGCTCGCGCGGGGTGTAGCCCTGCTCGGCGTGGACGTCGTGGTAGTAGCGCTTCAGGACCGACGCCCCGCCCACCCGGCCGGTGACGAACCGGTTCTCGAGCACGCGCCCGTCGCGCCGGAGCACGAGCTGGATGCCGAGGACGGGGTCGAAGACGTAGGCCGGGTTCGACCACGAGTCGATCGCCGGCTCGCGCCCG
Source organism: Vicinamibacteria bacterium (assembly GCA_035577965.1). Taxonomy (GTDB): domain Bacteria; phylum Acidobacteriota; class Vicinamibacteria; order Fen-336; family Fen-336; genus DATBSL01. Next base: position 31,691 of record DATJYX010000005.1, read on the forward strand.
GCGGTCGTCTCCTTCCAGACCGACCCGGGGCCGATCGCCGTCAGGTCGAGGCCGATGGTCGTCTCCGCCTCGCCCTCCGGCAGCGGGAAGACCCAGTAGCCGAGGTGCGTCTCCGGGTGGCGCTCGCGCAGGTGGGAGTAGACGTCCACCGCGAAGACGTGCTTCCGGGCGTCGCGGAGGCGGCTCCGGAAGCGGAAGGCGCCCCGCCTCGTGGCCAGGTCGACGAGGGGCGCGAGGGGAACGATCCGGGCCATGGGCCGAGGGAGCATATAATGGCGTCCTCTCGGGTTCCAGGAAGGAGAGTCGAAGATGAAGGCGCTGTGCCTCGTCGTGGCCATCGGCTTCCTCGTCGCCTGCGCGGCGGCGCGGGCGGCCGACCTGAAGCCGGGCGATCCGGCCCCGGAGTTCTCGCTCCTGGGCTCCGACGGCAAGACCCACACGCTGTCGGACTACAAGGGCAAGCAGGCGGTGGTCCTCGCCTGGTTCCCGAAGGCGTTCACCGGGGGCTGAACGAAGGAGTGCAAGTCGCTCCGGGAGAGCGGCGACAAGATCCGGGACTTCGACGTCGCGTACTTCGCGGCCAGCACCGACACCCCCCAGAGGAACAAGGAGTTCGCGGAGTCCCTGGGGGCCGACTACCCCATCCTGGGCGACCCCGACCAGGCGGCCGCCGGGCCGTACGGCGTTCTCATGCCCGTCGTGGGCCTCGCCAAGCGCTGGACCTTCTACATCGGCAAGGACGGCAGGATCCTGTACGTGGACCGGGCGGTGAAGCCGGAGACAGCCGGCGCCGACGTCGCGGCGAAGCTCGCCGAGCTCGGGGTGGCGCGGAAGAAGTAGCGGCGTTTGAGCCCGGCCCGGGAGTGTGATAACGGTTCCCCACCCGGAGGTCCGGGCGAGGCCATGGCGAGGATCCTGCTGGTCGAGGACAACGACATGAACCGCGACATGATGTCGCGTCGCCTGCAGCGGAAGGGCCACGAGGTCCTGGTGGCGGCCGACGGCATGCAGGCCATCCTCATGGCCGAGAGCGAGACCCCCGACCTCATCCTGCTCGACATGAGCCTGCCCGTCATCGACGGGTGGGAGGCGGCGCGACGCCTCAAGGCGTCGCAGACCACGGCCTCGGTGCCGATCATCGCCCTCACCGCGCACGCGATGGCGGGCGACCGCGAGAAGGCCCTCGCCGCCGGGTGCGACGACTACGACGCGAAGCCGGTGGACTTCCCGCAGCTCGTCGCCAAGATCGACGCCCTCCTCGCCCGAAAGGCCTGAGCCTCGCCTCAGGGGCGGGGCGTGTCGAGGGCGCGGCGGATCTCGGCGGCCAGCTCCTCCCGCGAGAAGGACCCCTTGTGGAAGATGCGCCGCACCTGCCCGTTCAGGCGCTCGCGGTCCTCGGCCGTGATCTCCTTGGCCGTCACCACCACCACCGGGATGCGGCGGCCGGCCTCGCTCCGGCGCAGCTCGGCCACGAACTGGAAGCCGTCCATCTCCGGCATCATGAGGTCGAGCAGGATGATGTCGGGCACGGCCCGGGCGAGGCTCTCGAGGGCCACCCGGCCATTCTCCGCCTCCGACACGATCCAGCCGTCCCGCTCCAGGGACCGCCGGACCACCTCGCGGGTGGGCGCGTCGTCCTCGACCACCAGCACCGGCCGCGGAGCCGATCCCCGCCGGAAGCGCCGCACGGCCTGGACGAGCTGGTCGCGGTCGATGGGCTTCGTGAGGTAGTCCGCCGCCCCGAGCGCGTAGCCGATGTCGCGGTCGTCGAGCATCGACACCATCACGACCGGGATGGCCGCGGTGAGCGGGTCGCCCTTGAGCACTCGGAGCACGGTCCAGCCGTCCATGCCCGGCATCAGGACGTCGAGGCTGATCACGTCGGGGCGCTTCTCGCGGGCGAGACGGACCGCCTCCTCCCCCGACCCCGCGGGGAGGACGCGGAACCCCTCCTTCTGCAGGGACCGCCCGATGAGCTCCCGGGTCGGCCTCTCGTCGTCCACCACGAGCACGAGGGGCGGGGCGACCTCCGGCGGCCGCGGCGCGGCGGGCCGGACGGCCGGGGCCCGGGAGGATCCGGCGCGCCGGGGGAGCCGGACGGTGAACACCGATCCCCGCCCGAACTCGCTCTGGAGCTGGATGTCCCCTCCCATCATCTGCGCGAAGCGCCGGCTGATCACGAGGCCCAGCCCCGTGCCCCCGTACTTGCGCGAGGTCGAGGGGTCGGCCTGGGAGAACGACTGGAAGAGACGGCGCTGCTGCTCGGGGGTGAGGCCGATCCCGGTGTCGGCGACCGCGAACGTGATCCAGTCCTCGCCCTGCACGCGCATGGGGAAGACCTCGAGGCCGACCCGCCCCCTCTGGGTGAACTTGGCCGCGTTGCTCAGGAGGTTGAAGAGGATCTGCCGCACCCGGGTGAGGTCGGCGTGGATGAGGCCGACGTCGGGCGGGCAGGCGACCTCGAGGACGTTGTCGTTCTTCTCCACCATGGGGCGGATGGTGGCCTCGACGTCCTGGACGAGGGCCCGCACCTCGAAGTCCTCCAGGAAGAGCTCCATCTTCCCGGCCTCGATCTTCGAGAGGTCGAGCACGTCGTTGATGAGGGCCAGGAGGTGCCGGCCCGCGGCGTGGATCTTCCCGAGGTCGGGGGCGAGGTCGTCGAGGTTGCGCTCCTGAGCCTCTTCCTCGAGCATCTCGCTGTAGCCGATGATCGCGTTGAGCGGGGTGCGCAGCTCGTGGCTCATGTTGGCGAGGAAGGTGCTCTTCGTGCGGTTCGCCTGCTCCGCCACCTCCTTGGCCACCGTGAGCTCGGCGTCCCGGGACTGGATCTGGCCCAGCATGTCGTTGAAGCCGTCGATGAGGACGCCCAGCTCGTCCCCGTACTCCTTGACCGCCCGGACCGAGTAGTCCTTCTCGCGGGAGACGCGCGTCTCGATCTCGGCCAGGTGCAGGATCGGGCGCGAGATCACCTCGCGGAGCCGGGAGGCGAGGAGCGTCGAGGCGAACAGCGAGAGGAGGGTCACCGCGGCCAGGATGCCGCTGTAGAGCTGGAGGCGGGCGGTGAGCTCGCGGGTGTTCGAGCGCAGGTAGACCGTCCCCACCGGGCGCCCCTCCTCGCTGAAGACGCCCTGGTAGAGGACGAGGCCCTCGTCCCGGAAGGCGTACCAGCTGTCCTTCGAGAAGGGCGGGGGGGGCCGGTCGGAGCCGAGGCCGCGCAGCTGCCGCGCCACCACCCCTCCGTCCGCGTCGAAGACGCAGCCCTCCTCGATGTTCGGATAGACCCGCAGCAGGAGCAGGCTCGGGGCGAGAGCCTCCTTCACCCGGCTGGCGACGCCCGGCGCGGCGGCGGCGTCGAGCGCGGGGCGGGCCGTGAGACCGACGCCCTCGGCGATCATCCGCAGCTGCGTCACCATCTGGTTGCGGAAGGCCACGTAGTCGTAGGCGAGGAAGGTGGCCGAGGCGAGGGTCACCGCCACCCCGCTCGTGACGAGGATGATGAGGGTGAGCTTCCTCCGGATGGAGAGGTTCCGCAGGCGCCTTCGGAGCGAGGCGGGGCTCACGCCGGCCCTCCCGGCTGGCGGCCGTCGAGCCGCCAGAGCCCCGAGCGGCGGAAGGAGTCGAGCGCCGCGTCCATCTCCGGCGGCCGGGGGCGGCGGGCGATCTCCGGGAAGCGTGGCCGGCCCGAAGCCTCGGGCTCGCCGACCCGCCACGCCGGCTGGTACTGGCCCATGACGTTGACGTACGTGTCGGCCGAGACCTCGCCGGCGAGCCACTCGAAGATCGCCGCCGACTCCCGGACGCGGCCCGGCATGACGAGGTGGCGCACGAGGACGCCGCGCCGGGCCAGGCCGTCGGCTCCGAACCGGAGCGGCCCGACCTGCCGGTGCATCTCGGCGATCGCCGCCCGCGCGCGCTCGGGGTAGGCGGGGGCTCTCGCGTAGCGTTCGGCCGTCTCTCGCCGCCAGAACTTGAAGTCGGGCATGTAGACGTCGACCACGCCGTCGAGGAGTCGCAGCGTCTCGACGTCGTCGTACCCGCTCGAGTTGTAGACGATCGGGAGGCGCAGCCCGCGCTCCGCCGCGACCGCCACCGCTTCGAGGACCTGGGGAACGACGTGCGAAGGTGTCACGAGGTTGAGGTTGTGGCACCCGCGCGACTGCAGGGTCAGAAAGACGGCCGCGAGGTCTTCCGCGTCGTGCTCCTCGCCGACCCGGAGCCACGACACGTCGGCGTTCTGGCAGAAGGCGCAGAGCAGCCCGCAGCCGGCGAAGAACACCGTCCCGGACCCGAAGCGGCCGCGGAGGCAGTCCTCCTCGCCGAGGTGGGGGAAGGCGCTCGCGACGACGGCATGGCGGCCGACTCCGCAGGTCCCGGTGCGGCCTTCGAGCCGGTCGGCCCCGCAGGCGCGCGGGCAGAGGCGGCAGGCCGCGAGGGCGTGGCGGGCCGCCCGCGCGCGCCTGGCCAGCCGGCCGTCGCGAAGGAGCGACAGGTAGGCCGGCTCGAACGCGTCGAACCGGAAGGCGTCCCCTCCCCGCGCCAGCTCCATCTGTGCCGGAATCCTAGGCTCCACCGGGAGGGGTGGCAAGCCAGGAGCGACGAGCCCGGCGCCTTCAGTCGATCGACGGGATCGCCGCCGGGTCGCCGAGGAGGAGCGCGGGGTCGACCCGGGCCCCCCTCCAGCGCAGGCCGAAGTGGAGGTGGGGCCCGGTCGCGCGGCCCGTGTGGCCGACGGCGCCCAGGCGCTCCCCCCGGCGCACCGGCTGGCCCGGCGCCACCTCCACCCGGCTCATGTGCATGTACATGGAGACGAGCCCGTCGCCATGGTCGACGAACACGGCGTTGCCGCCGAAGAATTGGTCGGCCACCATCGCCACCTCTCCGTCGGCGGCGGCGAGCACGGGCGTGCCCTCCGCCGCCGAGTAGTCGCTTCCGCCGTGGGGGCTGCGGGGACTGCCGTTGATCACGCGGCGGTCTCCGAAGCGGCCGCCGACGGGCAGGGGATCGAGGGGCTTCCCGAGGGGGAGGGAGAACCGGCGCGACCCTTGCCGCGTCCAGAGCTGCGCCATCTCGCGGTTCTCCCGCTCGACGCGCGCGAGGTCCTCGGGCGAGAGCTCGACCATGTCGGGGGGCAGCGTCAGCTTCTGGACGGGGTAGTCGAACTTCCCCACGCGCACCGTGGTCGTCTCGCGCCCGCCGGCCCGACCGCGGGCGAGCGCGAGCGGTCCGGCCGCTCGCAGCAGGTCGACGGGGTAGTAGCAGGCGCCGCCCAGTGGCTCGAACCGCCGTCCCCCGGACTCGCACCACTCGAGCCGCTCGCCCGGCCAGCGCACGACCGTCCCCGGGCGGACCGAGACCGGGGTCGCGGCCTCGGGAGCAGCGGCCGGCGCGAGCAGGAGCGACAGGGCCACGGCGCCGGCAGACGGGCGACCCGGCCGCGGGCGGGTCAATGCGTTCCCGTGAGCCTCTTCACGTCGAGCAACAGGGCGACGAGCACGACCAGCAGGAGGATCAGGGGCGCGCCGATTCCCGCCTCGGCGCCGACGAGGACGCGAGCGCCGGCCACCGCCCCGAGGACGACGACGGAGGCGAGGATGCCCCACCACGCCGCGACGTCGCCCCGGCGGTACGGGCCGAAGACGATGGCCAGGAAGAGGGCCGCCCAGCCGGCACCCCACGCCGCCGCCGTGCCGCGCGCGCCCCGCAGGCCCAGCAGCACGGCCTCCCGCCCAGAAGCGACGTCGGTGATCGACACTCCGCCGATCGCGAACGTCCCGCGGTAGGCGAGGGTAGCCGAGCCCAGCGAGGCCACCATCACCAGGACGCCGACGATCGCGAGGAGAACGAAGCTCACGGTTCGAAGCGACATGTAGACCTCCTGCCCAGGAGCGGACGTCGTGGAATGCGCCGATCTTACCCCCTCCGGGCGGGTCGGTCAGACGTCGAGGGTCAGGAGGCGGCTCCGGACGCGGCCTTCCTCGATCACCAGGCGGCCGACGGACACCGGCAGACGAAAGCGGCGCGGTCCCGCGCTGCCGGGGTTGAACCACAGCACGCCGTCGCGCTTCTCGGCGAGCGGCTGGTGCGAGTGGCCGAAGACCACGATGCCGCTCGGAGCCGCCGCAGACCGGGCGCGGGCGCGGGACCTCGCGGGGAAGGGATCGGGGCCGAGGGTTGCCCGGTCGTGCAGGAGGACCACCGGAACCCCTCCGAGGTCGAGCGTCCGCCTCTCCGGCAGGAGGCGCGCCCAGCCTCCGTCGACGTTGCCGCGCACCGCGATGACGGGCGCGAGCGAGCCGATCTCCTCGAGGACGTGGCTTCCCCCGACGTCGCCCGCGTGCAGGATCACGTCGGCGCCCCGCAGGGCGAGGATCGCCTCGGGGCGGACGAGGCCGTGCGTGTCGGAGACGACCCCGACCGTCAGCCGCGTCGCCACAGGGCCTGGCCCACGCGTACGACGTCACCGCTGGCCGCCGCGGGGACGAGCGCGGGGTCGGCGACGAGCAGGATCACCGTCGAGCCGAGGTTGAAGGCGCCGATCTCGTCTCCTCGCCGGAGACGGGCCGGCTCGGCGAGGACGACCCGCTCGGCCGGACGGCCTCGGTTCGTCACGAGGTCGGCGAAGGCGAGGCTGATGCGGCCCACGTTGGCGGCCCCGACGAGGACGACCGCGACCGGGCCGTGGGCCTCGGTGTCGAGGAAGAGGGCCACCCGCTCGTTGCGGGTGAAGAGCCCGGGCACCGATCGGACGCCGGCCGCGTTCACCGGGAAGAGGCGGCCCGGCACGTACGTCCAGGACCGGACCCGTCCGTCCACCGGCGAGTGGACGCGGTGGTACATGGCCGGGCTCAGGTAGAGCGTCGCGTGCGCCCCACCGCGGAAGGGCGCGGCGTCCTCCGCCGAGCCCAGGAGGGCGTCGATCGCGTAGTCCAGGCCCTTGATCTGCTCGAGCCGGCCGTCCGGCGGGACGGGGCCGATCGCCCGGAGCCGCGAGTCGGACGGGGAGACGACGACGCCCTCCGTGCCGGCGGTCGGTCGGGCCCCGGCGCGCAGCCGGCGGGTGAAGAAGGCGTTGAAGGTCGCGAACGACTCGAGGGGCTCGGCGGCCTCCGTGAGGTCGACTCCGAAGGCCCTCGCGTAGAAGCGGAGGAAGGGGCGGAGCACGAACGCGGGCCATCGCACCTCGGCCAGGCGGCCCGCCGCCCGGCTGAGCCCGGGACTCGAGGAGAGGGACAGCAAGAGCTGCTCCCCCGCGCTCCCCAGGCTCGTCGTCACGCCCCCATCTTATCGGACCCGTTTGTCCGCCCGGGCGAGGCGTGCCATCCTTGCCTCATGGGTCCCGGCCGGGCGAAGCAGCGTCTCGTCGTGCGCCGGGTCGGCGCCGAGACGATCGTGTACGACCCCGCGACGCACGCGGCCCACTGCCTGGGGCCGCTGGCCGCGGCCGTCTGGCGCATGTGGGACGCCCGAGCCTCGGCCGCCGAGATGTCGAGACGGCTCGAGGCGGAGCTCGACGAGCCCGTCGACGTGCTCGCCGTCGAGGTCGCCGCCCGCCGGCTCGCGAGGGCGGGGCTCGTGGAGCGGAGGGAGCCGACGCCGGGCGAGGGAGGAGGCGGGCAGCCTCCCACCCGTCGGGAGGCTCTCCGCGAGATCCTGGCGCTCACCGGCCTGGCCGTGGCCTCCCTGGTGGTGCCCACCCCGTCCGCGGCGGCCGCGACGTGCAAGCCGAACTGGCAGATCGGGGACGGAGGGGCCTCGCGGTGCCAGAGCGGCAGCGAGTGCTGCAGCAAGTGCTGCTCGAACTACGTCGACGTCTGCCTGAACGCCCCGGGCCTGGGGGGCTGCCACTAGGGCCCTCCGCCGCGGGCAGTGCTAGACTGACCCGTTTGCCGCGGAGGGACGGAGGCTTGAGGAAGTCGCGGTCGGCGGGAAAGGCCGGCACGAAGGCGGGACACAAGGTCGGCCGGCCGCAGATGGATCTCTTCGAGGAGCCGGCGGGCCGGCCCGCGGCACCCGCGTCCGTGGCTCCGAGGGCGGCGGGGGAGAAGGCGAAGGCGACGACCGAGAAGCCGGTGCCGGCCGCGGAGACGGCGAGCGTTCAGAGACCGGCGGAGGCGAAGCCCGCTCCCCGCGTGACCGCGGAGGCTCTCGCCCAGAAGCAAAGAGAGATCTCGGTCTCCGAGTTCTTCGTCAAGAACCGTCACCTCCTGGGCTTCGACAACCCGCAGAAGGCGCTCCTCACCGCGGTGCGCGAGTGCGTCGACAACTCCCTCGACGCCTGCGGCGAAGCGGGCATCCTCCCCGACCTGCGCATCCACGTCGACCAGCTCGCCGAAGACCGCTTCCGCGTCGCCGTCGAGGACAACGGCCCCGGCATCGTGCGCAAGCAGGTCCCGCGCGTCTTCGGCAAGCTCCTCTACGGGTCGAAGTTCCACACCCTGAAGCAGCAGCGGGGCCAGCAGGGCATCGGCGTCTCGGCGGCCGGCATGTACGGCCAGCTCACCACCGGGAAGCCCGTCCGCATCGTGAGCCGAACCGCGAAGAGGGCCCCCGCGCACCTCTTCGAGGTCACCGTCGACACCAAGAAGAACGAGCCCCTCGTGCTGAAGGAGGAGGTCACGGAGTGGGACGCCGACCACGGCACGAGGGTCGAGATCGAGCTCGAGGCCATCTACAAGAAGGGCAAGCGCTCGGTCGACGACTACGTGGAGCAGACCGCCCTCGCCAACCCGCACGCCGAGATCCTGTACACGCCGCCCAAGCAGGAGCCCGTCCGCTACGCCCGCGCGGTCAGCCAGCTCCCCGAGGAGCCGAAAGAGATCCGGCCGCACCCCTACGGGGTCGAGCTCGGACGGCTCCTGCGCATGCTGCAGGACACCCCGGCCCGCACCCTCTCCGCCGCCCTCAAGCAGGACTTCTCCCGGGTCACCGAGAAGGTCGTGGCCGAGGTCTCCGGGGTCGCCCACGTCAAGCCCGAGAGCCGGCCGCGGCAGCTCGGCCCGGCCGAGGTGGAGCGGCTGCACAAGGCCTTCCAGGCGGTGAAGATCATGTCGCCGCCCACGAACTGCCTCTCGCCGATCGGCGAGGAGGCGATCGTGGCCGGCCTGAAGAAGCGGTTCGAGGCCGACTACTTCGAAGCGGTGACCCGCCCGCCCGCCGTCTATCGAGGCAACCCCTTCCAGGTCGAGGTGGGCCTCGGCTACGGGGGGCAGCTCCCGGCCGACGAGCTCATCGAGCTCTACCGCCTCGCCAACCGGGTGCCGCTCCAGTACCAGGCCTCGGCCTGTGCGATCACCAAGGCGGCCATGACGGTCGACTGGCGAGCCTACGGCCTGCAGATGTCGAAGGGAGCCCTGCCCAGCGGCCCCATGGTCCTGATGATCCACATCGCCTCGGTCTGGGTGCCGTTCACCTCGGAGTCGAAGGAGGCGATCGCCCACTACCCGGAGATCGTGAAGGAGCTGCGCCTGGCCCTCATGGACGTGGGCCGGAAGCTCTCCGCCCACATCCGGCACCGCCGGCGGAGCGAGGCCGAGGCCAAGAAGCGCTCCTACATCGACAAGTTCATTCCGCACATCGGGATCGCCCTCAAGGACATCCTGGCCCTCTCCGAGAAGGAGGAGAAGCGGGTGGTGGACACGCTCCGCCACACGCTCGAGCGGAGCCGGGAGGCCCTCGGCTGAGGATCCGCCCGCGAAGGGCTCGAAGGCAGAGCCGCTCTCGACGGGTCGCCGCACCAAGGCAACAGGATCCCGCGCGCGGGCCGAAGCGTGGCCATCTGATGTCGCGAATGTCGCCGAACAGCCACGGTGTTTCCACGGGAATGGACACGAGGCTCCCGAGAATTGGAACGTCCGCCAGGAGGCCGCATGAGAACACCGCGTCTTTCCGGGGTTTCTCGCGTGTGTCTCCGCCGACTGCGGAGAGAACCGTGTCGGCACGCGAATTGCATGATACGCGGGCAGGAGGCTTTGAGGCAGTCATGAGGAGCGCGCGTCGGACGAGCACCTACATCGGAGTCGCCCTTCTGGGCGGAGTGGTCGGGGCCATCGTCGGTCTGCTGGTGGCTCCTGGACCGGGAGAAGAGACCCGCCGGCGCATCGCCCGCTACTCCATCGAAGACCAGGAGCGGCTGCTGCGCCTCGGCGAGATGGGTGCCGACCTGCTCAACGACGACGTCGACCTCGCCGCGAGCGCCTGAGCCCCTGACGCCTCCGGGGCCGCCCGGCCCTATGTGATACACTCCTCAGGGTTTCCCGCCACCCCGGGGAGGAAGAGCTCGTTGGCCAGAGCAAAGGCGACATCGGACCCCGTCGTCGCGAAGATCGTCGAATCGGGTCGGGACATCCACGGAAAGATCGTCGGCGGCCGGAAGCCGTCGATGAAGTTCCCCCTTCGCTCGCTCTCGAACGTGCGCTACACAGCGAAGAAGGGGTACTTCGAGATGGTGGGGAAGAAGAAGGAGCGCACCCTCACCGTCTCGACCGTCAAGACCTTCGCGCAGACCCTGCGCATGCTGGCGCTCTCGAAGCGGCTCATCGAGACCGACGACCGGGCCACGAAGCGCGACGCCTACTACCAGACCAAGAACTGGGACGACGCCCGCTGCGACGACCAGGTCGAGTCCGACACGATCCTCGACGACATCGAGGCCTTCTTCGGAGTCAACAAGGAGCAGCTCTGCTTCACGCCCGACGAGCACGGCGGGCTCGTGGCCGGCGAGCTCGTCGTCGTGGACCGGGCGGAGCCGAGCTCGACGCGGACGATCGACATCGACTGCACGAAGTTCGGCTCCGGGGCCTACGGCATCCCGCCCGAGGTCGAGCACCTCGGCTTCCGGACGAAGGCGAAGTTCATCCTGGCCATCGAGACGGGCGGCATCTTCGACCGGCTGAACCGGCACCAGTACTGGGCGAAGGCCGACTGCGTCCTCGTGTCGATGGCGGGGGTGCCGACCCGGGCCGTGCGGCGCTTCGTGCGGCGCCTCGCCGACGAGAGGAAGATCCCCGTCTACGTGTTCGTGGACTGCGACCCCTACGGGATCGCGAACATCTACCGCACCCTGAAGGTCGGCTCGGGAAACAACGCCCACCTGAACGAGTTCTTCTGCGTGCCCCAGGCCCGCTTCCTCGGGGTCACGCCGCAGGACATCGTGGACTACAAGCTGCCCACCCACCCGCTCAAGGACGTCGACGTCAAGCGGGCCAAGGACGCGCTCAAGAACGACCCCTTCTTCCAGGCCTATCCCCAGTGGGCGAAGGCCTTCGAGCAGCTGCTCAAGCTCGGGGTGCGCGCCGAGCAGCAGGCCTTCGCGAAGTTCGACCTCAACTACGTGATGGACGATTACCTGCCGGCGAAGCTGAAGCACCCCGACAAGTTCCTGCCCTGAGCGCGAGAAGCGAGGAAGGCGATGGCCAAGAGCAAGAAGTCGAAGAAGGCGAAGGACAGGAAGAAGGCCGCCCCGAAGGCGGAGGCGAGGAGAAAGGCGTCGGCGAAGGCGAAGCCTCCGGCCAGGGCGAAGGCCGCCCCGAAGGCGAAGGCCGACGCCAAGGGCAAGGCCAAGGCCCCGGCCAAGACCGCGCCGCCGGCCAAGTCGAAGCCCGAGCCCAAGGGCAAGGGCGCCGCGGCGGCGAAGGCGCCGGAAGGCGGGAAGCCGGGCGCGGCGCGATCGACCGGCCGCAAGTCCTCGCGTCGGCCGTCTCTCCTGCGGCGCGGGCCCGACGGCGAGATCCTGGCCCCCGGCGACCTCCTGCTGCCGGGCGGCGCCCAGCGGATCGAGGAGGTGCTCTACCTCTTCCGGGGCTCGACGGCCTCCGAGCACCCCGTCGGGGAGGAGGCGATCGCCGAGGTCCTCGCGAAGCGGGCCTCGCCCGAGGCGGGGAGCGATCGCGACGAGCTCAACCGGACCCTGGCCTGGACCCGGGAGAGGTTCGGCCAGGGCAACATCGAGCCCGCGATCCCCCCCCGGCCGAACCTGCGGCGCAGCTTCCAGGGCGTCGTGGAGCGGGCGAAGCAGCGGCGGCGCGAGATCGGGGCCTTCCTCCGCGGGCTGGACCTCGGCCACACCGAGACCTCTCACATGGACGCCCACGGCGAAGCGAGCCTCACCAGCCTCATGAAGCTGGCCGCAGGCCTCGAGAACCTGGCCGAGGCGGAGGAGCCGGCGCAGACCGATGCGAACGAGCTGCACCGCGTCTTCGAGCAGCTCGAGGCGGCGACGGAGACGCTCATCATCGACGTGGAGCAGACGCTGCGGAGGCTGCGGGACCGGGTCCGGGCCTGAGCCGACGGGCGGGAGGAGGTGCTCTGAGCGGGGACAGCGCCGGCTACCAGTACACGCTCGTCGTGGGCCCGGACTCGCCCGACCGGGCCTGGCTCGAGAGCGTCCTGATGCGAGGGGGGCTGGAGGTGGCGGCCTGCACCGAGGCGGAGCTGCTCGCGATGGCGGACGTGGTCCCCCCCCAGGTCGTGATCCTCGACGACGCCTCGGCGCGGGAGGAGCGGATGGCGAGCTTCGCCAACCTCCGGTCCTTCGCCCCCCTCACCGGCGTGCCGGTCGTGATCCTCGCGCTCGACGCCGACATGGACAGCTTCTCGGCCGCCATCACGAGGGGCGCCGCCGCCTACCTCGTGAAGCCGGTCGCGGCCGAGGAGGTGGTGGCCGTCACCCACAAGATCTCGGGCTGGCTGCGGTCGAGCGACCGCACCGAGAAGCGGCGCCGGCTGCGGCGCCCCCTGCTCATGCGGGTGGACGTGGACGTGTCCGGGCGCGAGGGCAAGGTCCCCGGCCAGATCGTCGACGTGAGCGGCACCGGCTGCCGGGTCGAGCTCAGGGAGCCGATCTCGAAGGGCAACGCGGTCAGGCTCACCCTCTACGGGGTCGAGGGCTCGACCGACCTCTCCCTCGGCGCCGAGGTGCGCTGGCAGCGCCAGGCCCCGGACGGCACGCACGTCGCCGGAGTGAAGTTCACCGGAACCGCCGCCGTCCTCGCCGGCCGCCTGCTGGGCACGCTCTCCGGACGGCCCTGATCCCGGCGCGGGGTCAGGCCCGGCCTCCGACCGGGTCGTTGGGGCCGGCGGTCGCCAAGCGCTCGGCCGCGGCCTGGGCGCCGTCTCTCCGCACCCGGGCGGCGATGGATCGGGCACGGGCCGCCACGTCGGGACGCAGGGCGTCCTCGAGAGCGCTCGTCAACGATTCGGCAGTCGGCGTGCCGGGAGCGTGCGCGGCTCCGAGGCCGAGGTCGTGGACCCGTCGTGCCCAGTAGTGCTGGTCGTACACCTGCGGGACGACGACCTGGGGCGCGCCGGCCAGAGCGGCTGCGGTCGTCGTCCCCGCGCCGCCGTGGTGGACGACGGCGGCGACCCGCGTGAAGAGCGCCTGCACGTTGACCTCGTCGACGGCCAGGCAGTCGGGTTCGTTGTCCACTGGCGACAGGTCGGCCCACCCACGGGACACGATCGCGCGGCGCCCGAGCGCGCGGGCCGTTTGGACCATCACCGGGCCGAGGCCCTGCGGCGCGCGCATGCTGCCGAAGCCGAAGTAGACGGGCGGTTCGCCGGTCGCGAGGAAGGTCTCGAGGTCGGGGGAGAGGGGACGCTCATCGGGCAGGATCCAGGCGCCGGTCTGGAACACGGGGCGGTCCGCCGGATCGGGCCACAGCGCCAACGCCGGGTCGGCGGCCAGCCAGGGCCGGTCGGTGAACATGTGGCTGCGCACGTCACCGACCGGGGCCAGGCCGCGTGACGCCCGATGGGAGTTGAGCGCGGCGCGGAACGTGTCGTTGAACCTCTCTGCGTCGCGAGCCCAGAGCTCGCGGTTGTCCGCCGTGGCCGGCGCCGGCATCTGTCCCGGTAGAGGCAATGGGGGCGGCGCGTGGTGTGCCGATGGAAGGACCGTCGGGCAGTAGGCGGCGAACACGTAGCGGATCCCCATCTCCTCGGCCACCGAGCGAGCGGCGACCTGCAGGGCTGTCGCGGCGACGATGACGTCGCAGCCTTGGGCGGCCACCGTGACCGTCTCGAACTGGGTGGCGACGGTGGCTTCGGCCAGCTGACGCCGGCGCTCGGGCGAGGGGGGGGCCGGGGCGGCCGGCGGGCTGGAGGCGGTGGCCTTGCGAAGCTCGGGGCCGATGGGCGTGACGGGGATGCCGAGGCTGTCGATCCAGTCGCGGAAGTCGGGCGGCACGCACAGGCGGACCTCCTGGCCCATGGCTCTCAACTGCAGAGCCAGCGCCACCAGTGGCTGGACATCGCCCCGCGACCCGATCGTCGACAGCAGCACGCGCATCAGTGCTCCCCTCTTGGCGATTCGACGATCTCAGACGAACGCGCGAAAGACCTCGTTCGAGAGGAGGACGCCGCGGTCGGTGAGGCGCAGCCGGCCGTCCCTCTCCTCGACGAGGCCGGCGGTCGACGCGCGGGCGAGCCCCTCCGCCCACTCGTCCAGGGGTTCCAGCCCGTAGCGCGTCCGGAAGGCGCCGAGGGCGACACCCTCGCGCCGCCTGAGGCCGGTGAAGAGGGCCTCGGCCGCGCGGTCGCGCGGGGAGAGGACACGCTCGCCGGCGACCGCGGCGGCGGGGCCGCCCTCCTCGACGGCCCGGCAGTACGTCGCGAAGCGGTCGTGGTTCCACGAGCGCCGGCCGTGGCGGTAGCTGTGGGCCGCCATCCCGAAGCCGAGGAAGGGTGCGTCGTCCCAGTACTTGCCGTTGTGACGCGACTCGAAGCCGGGCCGCGCGAAGTTCGAGATCTCGTACCGCTCGAGGCCGCGCGCGGCGAGCCGCCCGACCGTGTCCTGGTAGAGGTCGGCCACGAGGTCGTCCTCGGGCAGGTCGAGCCGGCCCTGCCTCTGCCGGTGCGAGACGACCGTCCTTCCCTCGACCTCGAGGACGTAGAGGCTCACGTGGTCGGGGGCGAGGGCGAGGCAGCCGTCGAGCGTCCGTCCCCAGCGCTCGGCAGTCTCGCCCGGCCAGCCGAGGATGAGGTCGAGGCTCAGGTTCGCGAAGCCGGCCCGGCGCACAGCCTCCACCGACCGCCGGGCGTCACCCCCGGTGTGGAGCCGGCCCATCTCGCGGAGCACCGAGTCGTCGAGGCTCTGCACGCCCAGGCTGAGGCGGGTCGCGCCGAGGGTGCGGAGGGTGCGAAAGCCGCCCTCGTCGAGGTCGCGGGGGTTCGCCTCGACCGTGACCTCCGCCCCGGATGGGAGCGCGAAGCGCCTCCTCGCGACCTCGACGATCCGGGAGAGCCGCTCCAGTTGCAGAAGGCTCGGTGTCCCGCCCCCGAAGTAGAGGGTGTCGGCCGCCGCCTCCGTCCCCTCCATCTCCGCGAGCACCGCCCGTACGTACCGCTCCTGCCTCTCCTCGCCCGGCTTTCGGGGGTCGATCGCGAAGTGACAGTACGTGCACTTCGCCTCGCAGAAGGGGACGTGGATGTAGATGCCATCCCGAGGCGCTCCGGCCGCGTCGGGCGCCGAGGGATTCGCCGGTTTGCTCACCCTTCCATCTCGAGGCACGGCGAGGAGCGCGAGGCAGGGTCCAGACTCTTCCGCGCCCGACTGGGTTGGAGTGACTCCGAGGACGGCATGGCTGAGATCGGCCCGCGCTCCGCGCGGGCCGTGCATCAAGGCCGTCGCAGCGCCACCTGGTTCGCCTGCTGCCGCGCCTGGCGGTGGTCCCCTCCCTGCAACCGGACGACCAGGCACATCTCCATGAGCCGCGAGCGCAGCCGCTGCCCGATGCGCTCGACCAGGAACTCCCGCCGCCGCAGCGGGTCGGCGGCGAGCGCCTCCTCCCGGGTGACGTCCTGGTAGTTCGTCGTGATGAGGGTCGGCCGCTTGGCCATGTAGCGGCTGTTCAGGATGTAGAAGAGCGTGTCGTTCATCCAGTCGGTCATCTTCCACGCCCCGAGGTCGTCGAGGAGGAGCACGTCCGCCTCCACCACCGGCTCGAGGACCATGAGCTCGGTCGTCTTCGTCTCCGGGTCGTAGGAAGACTTGATCTCCCGGATGAGCTCGTGGAAGTCCCAGAACTGGCCGCGGGTGCCCTTGGTCGCGACCAGCTCCCGCAGGACCGCCACCGCGAGGTGGGTCTTGCCGACCCCGTTGTCCCCGCAGAAGAGAAGGCCGAGCCCCTCGTCGGCGCCGAGGTGGGGGTATCCCGAGCAGAAGGCCATCGCCTTCTCGAGCGCGGCGGAGAGCGAGGGGCTCCCGGGCTCGAAGCTCCCGAGCGAGCAGTGCTCGTAGCGCGGTGGGATCCGGCACGCCCCGACGGGGTCGCCTCCTCCGGCGGGGGCGCTGCGGCAGGCGCAGGCCTGGGCGTACTCCCGGCCGCCCCTCGCCACGATCTCGAAGCCGGTGCCGCCGCACGTCTCGCAGAGCGCGTGGGTCACTCGTCGTCCCTCTAGTTCAGGTAGCCCCGGAGCCCGTGCACCTCGCGGCTCCTCCGCAACTTCTCCTTGGCCCGGCTCTCGATCTGCCGGATGCGCTCGCGGCTGAGGCCCATCGACTCGCCGATCTCCTGGAGCGTCTTGGGCTCGTCGCCGTCGAGGCCGAAGCGCATCTTGATGACCTCGCGCTCCTTCTCGTCGAGGCCGCCCACCATGTCCTGGATGCGCCGCTCGAACGAGGAGCGGATCATCTCCAGCTCGACGGAGGGGATCGTGTCCTGCTCGAGAGTGTCGCCCAGCTCGAGGTTGCCGTCGTCGCCCACCGCGGTCGAGAGGGACACGTCGTCGCCGGCGGCGAGGAGGAGCCTCTCGACCTCACCCTTCGACAGCTCGGTCCGCTCGGCCAGCTCCTCCGTGGTCGGGGCCCGCTCAAGCTCCGCCTTGAGCTTCTCGCGGGCGCTCTCCAGGCGCGAGACCTGGCCGGACAGTTTCTGGGGCAGCCGGAAGACCCGGGCGTGCTCGGACAGGGCGTGGAAGATGGCCTGGCGCACCCACCACACGGCGTACGAGATGAACTTCACGTTGCGCTCGGGGTCGAAGCGCTTGGCCGCCTCGATGAGGCCGAGGCTCCCTTCGTGGATGAGGTCCATGTAGGAGAGGCCGAGGCCGCGGTAGCGCTTCGCGTAGTGCACCACGAAGCGCAGGTTGGCCTCGACGAGGTGGTCCAGGGCTTCCTGGTCCCCGGCCCGGATGCGGCGTCCGAGCTCCTTCTCCTCCTCGGCGGTGAGGGTCTTGAACTTCGCGATATCCCGGATGTAGACGTTCAGGCTGTCGAGCGAGGCCTGCCGCTCGCGGGGGCGGTTCTCGCTCCCCGGAGGGTCCTTCGGCGCCCGGTTCTTCCTGCTCGTGGCCATCGCGTTCGCGGCGGGAGAAGACGATTGGAGACGATTATAGTCCCCTACTCGGCGGGCCCGGCGGGGGGCCCGGCGGCGGGCTGCTCGCCGCGGGAGGGGCGACGGGCTCCCTTCCGGCCGCCTGCGCGAGCGGGGTCGGAGGGAGCCGGACGAGGGCCTGCTGGAGGCGCTCCTGCCAGCCCTCCTGCGCGGCCCGCGCGAGCTCCTGGCGCACCCAGGCCACGAACTCGGTCACCTCCTCCTGCACCTGCTCCATCTTGCGCCTCATGTTGAGAACGATCTCGACGCCGGCCAGGTTCACCCCGAGGTCGCGGGTCAGGTTCAGGATCACCTCGAGCTGGCGGAGGTCGGCCTCGGAGTAGAGGCGGGTGTTCCCCTCGGTTCGCGACGGCTTGAGCAGCCCTTCCCGCTCGTAGAGCCGCAGCGTCTGGGGGTGGATCCCGTAGGCTTTCGACACGACGCTGATCATGTAGAAGCGCCCGGCCCCCGACCCCGCCCGCGGATCGGCTGTCCCCGCCGTCGCCCTTCGCCCTCGCGGCATAGGCTCAGCTCCTCGACAGGACCGCGTCGAGCTCGCGCAGCAGCGCGCGGGCCCGGTCGTCGGTGGCCGCCGGTATGAGCACGACGGCCTCCGCCCACAGATCCCCGCGTCCCCCGTCCCCGGGCCGGGGCACCCCCCGCTTCCGGAGACGGAACCTCTGCCCGGTCTGGGTGCCCGCCGGCACCTCGATCGTCACCGGCCCGTCGGGCGTCGCGACCTCCACGTGCCCGCCCATGGCGGCCACGACCATCCCCACCGGCACGGCGCAGTGGAGGTCGTCGCCCTCGCGGCGGAAGACGGGATGCTCCTCCACCTCGACGGTGAGGACGAAGTCGCCGGGCGGGCCACCCCGGCGCCCGGTGTTGCCGGCGCCGGGCAGCCGCACCTGGCTTCCGCTGCCCACTCCCGGCGGGATGTGGACCTCGAGCCACTCGCTCGCGATCCCCCGTCCCTCGCCGCCGCACCGGCCGCAGGCCCGCCGGCGGATCTCCCCCGTGCCGCCGCAGTCGGCGCAAGGCCGCGAGAAGATCATGTGGCCGCGGCTGCCGCGCACGGTGCCGCTTCCCTGGCAACGCGGGCAGGGCACGGGCCCGAAGGCCACCTCGCCGGCTCCGTGGCAGGACGGACAGGGCTCGAAGCGGACGAGGTGCACCCGGCGGGCGGCGCCCGCCATCGACTCCTCGAACGTCACTCGGGTCGCCTGCTCGAGGTCCTCCCCGCGCGAGGCGTCGCCGGCCGGCCGGGCCGCGTCGAAGATCTCGCGGAAGCCCATCGACTCGATGCGCACCCGGGCCGAGAAGTCGAAGCCCTCGAAGCCGCCCGGAGGCGCGGCCTCCACCTTCGCCGCGGGCGGCTCCCCGCGGTCGTAGGCGGCGCGCCGCTGCGGGTCCGACAGCACCTCGAACGCCTGCGCCGCCTCGCGGTAGCGCTGGGCGGCCGCGCTGTCGCCGGGGTTCACGGCCGGGTGCAGCGCCCGGGCGACGCGCTGCCAGGCGCGCCGGATCTCGGTTGGAGAAGCGCTCCGCCTCGTGCCGAGCCGCTCGTAGAGGTCCATGGCCCTACTTCTTGTCGACCACCTCGGCGTCGATCACGTCGCCGTCGCTCCCCTTCGTCCCGCCCCCCGCGCCGGGAGGCGGCGCCGCGCCCGGTCCGGCGGGCGCGGCCTGGCGGTAGAGAGCCTCCGCCAGCCGGTGGGAGGCCTTCGTCAGCTCCGCCGTCGACGCTTCGATCACCTCGCGTCCGCCCTCCTTCGCCGCCTTCTTCGCCGCCTCGAGGGCCTTCTCGGCGGCCTCCACGTCGGCGGCCGGGAGCTTGTCCTTGTTCTCGGCGAGCGTCTTCTCCGTGGTGTAGACGAGCGTGTCGGCACGGTTCCGGGCCTCCGTCTCGTCGCGGCGCTTCCGGTCATCCTCGGCGTGCGACTGCGCGTCCGACACCATGCGCTCGACCTCGTCCTTGGCGAGGCCGGAGGAGGCGGTGATGGTGATGGCCTGCGACTTCCCCGTCGCCCGGTCCTTCGCGGAGACGTTGACGATGCCGTTGGCGTCGATGTCGAACGTCACCTCGATCTGGGGCACGCCGCGGGGGGCGGGCGGGATGCCCACCAGGTGGAACTTCCCGAGGGTGCGGTTGTCGGGCGCCATCGGCCGCTCGCCTTGCAGGACGTGGATCTCCACCTGGGTCTGGCTGTCGGACGCGGTCGAGAAGACCTCGCTCTTGCGAGTCGGGATGGTCGTGTTCCGCTCGATGAGCGTCGTCATGACCCCGCCGAGCGTCTCGATGCCGAGCGAGAGGGGCGTCACGTCGAGGAGCAGGAGGTCCTTCACCTCTCCCGAGAGGACGCCGGCCTGGATGGCGGCGCCCACCGCGACCACCTCGTCGGGGTTGACGCCCTTGTGGGGGTCCTTCCCGAAGTAGTCCTTCACGAGCTGCTGGACCTTCGGGATGCGGGTCGAGCCGCCCACGAGCACCACCTCGTCGATCTGCGACGGCTGGAGTCCCGCGTCCTTCAGGCACTGGCGGACCGGGCCCATCGTCCGCTCCAGCAGATCGGCGCAGAGCTGCTCGAGCTTCGCCCGGGTGAGCTTCAGCGAGAGGTGCTTGGGGCCCGAGGCGTCGGCGGTCACGAACGGGAGGTTGATCTCCGTCTCCATCGTCGTCGACAGCTCGCACTTCGCCTTCTCCGCCGCCTCCTTCAGC
>DATJYX010000006.1:0-2270 GCA_035577965.1 Vicinamibacteria bacterium
CGCATCTCGACGCGAAGGTGGAGCGCGGCCCGCGGGGCCTCCCGGGACGGCTCGCCCCGCAGCTCCAGGATCGCTTCCTCGAGCAGCTTCACGTAGAGGTCGAGGCCGACCGCCTGGATGTGGCCGCTCTGCTGGCCGCCGAGCAGGTTGCCCGCGCCGCGCAGCTCGAGGTCGAGGGCGGCGATGCGGAACCCCGCCCCGAGGTCGGAGAACTCGCGGATCGCGGCGAGGCGCTTGCGGGCGACCTCGGAGAGGACGGTGTCGGGCGGGACGAGGAGGTACGCGTGGGCCCGCCGGTCGGAGCGGCCGACCCGGCCGCGCAGCTGGTAGAGCTGGGCGAGGCCGTAGCGGTCGGCCCGGTTCACGAGGAGCGTGTTCGCCCGCGGGATGTCGAGTCCGTTCTCGACGATGGTGGTCGCGACGAGGACGTCCGCCCGTCCCTCGACGAAGGCCAGCATCACCCGCTCGAGCTCCGCCTCCGGCATCTGGCCGTGGGCGACCGCCACCCGCGCCTCGGGCACGAGGCGCTGCACGAGGCTCGCGAGCGAGTAGATCGACTCGACCCGGTTGTGGACGACGAAGACCTGTCCCTCCCGGCCGAGCTCCTGCCGGATGGCGGCCGCGATCACGTCGGTCGAGAACTTGACGATCGAGGTCTGGATCGAGAGCCGGTCGCGGGGCGGGGTCTCGATGACCGACATGTCGCGGATGCCGGAGAGGCCCATCTGGAGGGTGCGCGGGATGGGCGTCGCGGAGAGGGTGAGGCAGTCCACGGTCGTCTTGAGGTGCTTGAGCTTCTCCTTGGCCGCGACGCCGAACCGCTGCTCCTCGTCCACGACGAGGAGGCCGAGATCGCGGAAGGCGACGTCCTTCGACAGGAGGCGGTGGGTGCCGATGAGCACGTCCACCCCTCCCGTCGCCAGGCGGGCGAGGACGGCCTTGATCTCCTTCGGCCGGCGGAAGCGCGAGACCATCTCCACGGTCACCGGGAACGGGGCGAAGCGCTTCCGGAAGGTCTTCCAGTGCTGGAAGGCGAGAACGGTGGTGGGGGCCAGGACGCCGACCTGCTTCCCGTCGAGGACCGCCCGCATCGCCGCCCGCATCGCGACCTCGGTCTTGCCGTAGCCGACGTCGCCGCAGACGAGGCGGTCCATGGGCGCCATGGCGGCCATGTCCGCCGCCACCTCGGCGATCGCCTGGGCCTGGTCGGGGGTCTCCTCGTACTCGAAGGCCTCCTCGAACTCCCGCTGCCACGGGCTCTCCCCGGTGAACGCGTGCCCGGGCCGCGCCTTCCGCTCCGCGTAGAGCGTCAGGAGCTCCCGCGCCATGTCCCGCATCGCCTTCCTGACCCGGGTCTTCGTCTTCTCCCACGCCCCGCTGCCCAGGCGGTCGACGGCCGGGCGCGCCCCCTCCGCGCTCGCGTACTTCTGGATGCGGTCGAAGCTCTCGACCGGCACCTTGAGCTTGTCCCCGCCCTGGTAGCCGAGGACCATGAACTCGCGCGAGGCGCCGCCGATCTCCAGCGTCTCGAGGCCGAGGAAGCGGCCGATGCCGTGCTCCTCGTGGACCACGAGATCGCCCGTCCTCAGGTCGCGGAAGTCGGACAGGAAGCCGCGCAGACCGCGGCGGCGTCCCCGCGAATGGAGGTGCACCTCCTCGGGGAACACGTCCCCGTCGGCGAGGACGGAGAGCCCGGTGTCGGGGACCTCGAACCCGCGGGAGAGGACGCCCACCCGGGTGAGGACCCGCGTGCCCTCGCCGACCGTGAGGCCTTCCTCGCGCAGGACGTCGGCCAGACGATCGGCTCGGCCGGTGTTGCCGAGCAGGACGACCGTGGTCGCGGCGGAGGTCCGGAGGTCGTCGGCCAGCCTCCGAATGTCTCCGGCGTAGGTGGGCGCGGGCCGGCACGCGACGTGGACCCCTCCGCCGTCGGCGTCGACCTCCCTCACCTCGATCCGCGGCCGCGTCGATAGCCGCTCCTCCAGGGAGTCGAGGGAGAGGAGGACCTCCGCCGGTCCGGGGACGAGCCCGTCCGCGCGCCGCTGCTGGTCCTCGACCGCCCTCGCCCAGAACCCCTCGGCCTCCTGCCGCACCGACTCCGGCTCGATCACGGCCACGGGGCCGGGAGGCAGATGCGCCCAGGGCGGGACCGTGGCGCCGGGGACGAGGGGCACGAGCTCGACGAGGCCCTCGGGCGGGAGGCCGCGGTCGAGCGACTCGAGGAAGGGCGCGAGCTCGCGGCGCCCGGCGAAGCGAGCGGTCAGGATCCC
>DATJYX010000007.1:0-20825 GCA_035577965.1 Vicinamibacteria bacterium
GGCTCGACGGTGACGTAGAGGGTCGCGCCCGGGAGGCGGTAGTTCCCCCTGCCGCGCGCGGCCTCGCGCAGGGCGAGGACCTCGGCGTGGGCGGTCGGGTCCGACGAGCCGACGGGACGGTTGTAGCCCCGGCCCGCGACCTCGCCGTCGAGGACGACGACCGCGCCCACCGGCACCTCGCCCGCGGCCTGGCCGAGCGCGGCCTGGGCGAGGGCGAGGCGCATGAACCTCTCGTGGTCGGGGCCCATCGCGTGCGCGAGGATAGCCGCTCGGCGGGCGTCGATCCACCGTGAGACGATCGGCACCGTGCTCAGTGTCGTCTCGGGCGGGCAGACGGGCGTCGACCGCGGGGCCCTCGACGCGGCGCGATCCGCGGGCCTGCCCTGCGGCGGCTGGTGCCCGCGCGGGAGAAAGGCCGAGGACGGCCCGATCGACGCGGGCTACGCCCTCGGCGAGACCCCGAGCGCGGACTACGCCCAGCGGACGGTGTGGAACGTGCGCGACTCGGACGGCACCCTCGTGCTGACACGCGGCCGGCCGAGGGGAGGGACCGCTCTCACGGTCGAGGCCGCCGGAAAGCTCGGCCGGCCGCTGCTCGTCCTCGACCTCGCGAAGGACCCCGCTCCGGAGGACGTGCTTCTCTGGATCGAGGCCGAGGGGATCACCGTCCTCAACGTGGCCGGGCCGCGGGAGAGCCAACGGCCGGGGATCGGAGACGAGGCGCGGGCCTTCCTGGAGCTCCTCTTCCGCCTCACTTCCACTGGAGGTCGAGGTCGTGGCGGATCCGGCCGAGGCTCGCCTCGAGCCTCCGCGTGACGCCGGGGCGGAACTTCCCGATGATGTGCTCCGATCGCACGTTCTCGTCCCACCGCACCTCGACCCTCACCTCGTGGAGGCCGGGGCGGACCTCGAGGTCCTCCCGGAAGGAGCCGGCGTGGGTGCGGAACACGAGCGCCGTCGTCCGCTCCTGGCCCTTCAGCTCCTCCTCGAGCGCGAGCTGATCGTCCACGAACACCCGGATGCTGCCGTTCTTGAGCGGGTGGTCGAGGTCGATGCGCAGCCGGCCGGGCGGGGCCGGCAGGAGGGCGGCGAGCGGGCCGCCGGCGGCAGCCGGAGACGACGGCTGCGCGCGTGGGGTGGCGGAAGCGCCGGCGCGCCGGGGAGAGACCGGGTTCGCCGAGGATGCCGGAGGCCGGCGCGCGAGCCACAGCGGGAGGGCGAGCACGACCAGGAGAGCGGCGGCGGCCGCGACCACGAAGGCCCGCCTCCGCGCAGACGCCGGGGGCCGGGTGTCACGCAGGGCGACCGTCTGTGTCGGTGACGGCTGGGGAGCGGACGGGGCCAGGGGCGGCTCGTCTCCGTCCAGGAGCGCCTCGAGCGGCGACTCGGGCTCCCTGTCGACGTGGTCGCCGGTGCCGGCGTGGCGCGGAGGCCGCCCGGCGAGGACGTCCTCGGCGTCGTCGGCGAACGCCTCCGCGGTCGGGTACCGGCGGGCGGGCTCCTTCTCGAGGGCGCAGGCCAGCACCCGCTCGACGTCGGGCGGCAGGCCGGAGACGAGGCCCGACAGCGGGTCGGGCTCCTCGTAGACGATGCGATGGACGATGCCCGGGATCGAGGGCGCGAGGAAGGCCGCCTGCCCCGTGAGCAGCGTGTAGGCGACCGAGCCGAGCGAGAAGACGTCCGCCCGGCCGTCGACGTCCTCGTTCCGTGCCTGCTCCGGCGCGGTGTAGAGGGGGGTGCCGATGAACTCGCCCTTGGTGGTCAGCCGCTGCCGGTCGCTCTCGAGCCGGGCGATGCCGAAGTCCATGACCTTGGCCTCTCCCGTCGGGAGGACGAACACGTTGGCCGGCTTGATGTCGCGGTGCACGACTCCGTGGGCGTGCGCGTACCCGAGAGCCCGGGCGACCTGAGCGGTGAGCCGCAGGACGGTGCGCCAGTCCAAGGGGCCCTCCCCGCCCAGGTCGGCCAACGTCTGGCCGCGAAGGAGCTCGAGAGCGATGAACATCGACCCGCTGGACGGGTCGACACCCACGTCGTGCACCACGACGATGCCGGGGTGCTGGAGCCTGGCCGCGATGCGGGCCTCGGCCAGGAACCGCTCCTCGAGGACCCGGGCCGCGTCTCCCCCGGCCGACGGCTGGATGACCTTGAGGGCGACCGTGCGGTCGAGCGCGGGATCACGGGCTTCGTACACGATGCCCATCGCACCGCGACCGATCTCGCGGAGGATCTCGTACCGGCCGACTCGGGATGCAGGCTCCGCCATTCTCACCGGGCAGGCCATTCTGGCACAGGGTCCGACCCCGGCTTCGCTACCAGCCGCGCGGCGAGTGGAGGCGCCCGACGCGCCGCTTCTGCTGCGACTCGATGGCCGCGAGCGCGCTCCTCACCGCCCCCGCCGTCTCCGGCCGCGGTCCGAGATCGAGGGCGGCGAGGAGGTACTGGTAGGCGGCCGTCGGCTCGCCACGGTCGTCGAGGAGGATCGAGCCCGCGAGGGCGTAGGCTTCGGCCAGCCCCGGTCCGCGGGGCACGTCGCGGACGACGCGGCGAAGGACCAGGAGCGCGGCGTCCGGGTCTCCCTGCGCCCGGAGCCAGGCCGCGAGCGACACCGCCTCGTCGGGCGAGAGCACGCCGCGGGCGAGCGGGGCGGGCAGGGCGAAATAGGCCCGGGCCGCGTCCTCGATCCGGCCTTCGGCCAGGGCGGCCCGGACGCCGCCGGCGCCGGGCGGCGCCGCGTCGCCCGCCTCGACGACGGGCCGCGGGGCGAGGCGACGCCGATCCATGACCCAGGCCACGAGCGCGCCGGCGAGGAAGCCCCCGATGTGGGCGCCGTGCGCGACGCCGCCCTCGCCCGCGAGGAGGAACGGCAGCAGGTTGTCGATCAGCAGGTACATCCCGAGCACGAGCCGGGCCGGGATCTCGAAGACGTTCATCAGGAACGGGGGCAGGAAGACCAGCATCCGCACGGTGTTGCGCGGGAAGAAGACGAAGTAGAAGCCCAGGACGCCGGAGATGGCGCCCGAGGCCCCCACGAGCGGCACGTCGGACGACGGGAAGACGGCGGCGTGGGCGAGGGTGGCCGCCATCCCGGTCAGCAAGTACCAGAAGAGGTACGGGATCGGCCCCAGGCGCCGCTCGACGTTGTCGCCGTAGATCCAGAGGAAGAGCATGTTCCCGAAGAGGTGCATGAGGCCGCCGTGGAGGAACATGCAGGTCAGGAGGCTCAGGGCCCGGGGCGCGTTCGGCCGGTAGCCGTGCTCGAAAGCGAAGAGGTCGAAGGCGCTCGTCTGGGCGACGATCTGCCTCATGCCCACCCGGCCCTGCAGCTCCCGAGAGATCACCTCGACGTACTCGCGGAACGCGGGGTCGTCGGCGTCGGCGCGCCGCGAGCCGAGAGGCACGTTCAGGAGCAGGAAGGCGGCGACGTTCGCCGCGATGAGAGCCCAGGTGACGAAGGGGGTGCCCTTCGGGTTGGGGGCGTCGCCGATCGGCAGGAACATGGGGCCCTCGCTCCGGAGCGGGGCGGGAGCCTAGCGTAGCACGCGCGCCAGATCGCCCCGATCACGAGCGGCGAGGTCGATCCGGTAGAGGCCGAACGGTCAGCTCGTGACGGGTGCCTCCGGAGGAGGACGTGGATCGTGGACCAGCAGGTCTCCTTCGGGGCGACGGGCAGCTCCCTCGTCATCCGCCTGAAGGGCTGGAAGCTGCACCTCACCGTGCAGCAGCCGGCCGCCTGAACCGCCGCCGCTGGTCTACAATCGCCCGAGACAGCCCTCGCCGTGCCGTTCAGCGAAATGCCCGATCCGCCAGGGTCCACCCTGGGGTCGAAGGAAGGGGCCGCTCCGCACGTGCCTGGTCGGCCCCGGGAGCCGCGCGCTCGAGGAGTGGTGATGCCGCCCAGCAGCCTCCTCTCGGCCATCCAGCACGTCGTGGTCCTGATGCTGGAGAACCGCTCGTTCGACGGCATGCTCGGCTTCCTGTACCGCGATCGCGGGAACGTCTCACCGGCCGGGCAGCCCTTCGAGGGGCTCACCGGCAACGAGGCCAACCCCGGCCCCGGCGGGAAGCCGGTCCCCGTCTACGCCGTTCGGAGCTCAGGCAAGAACGCGTACTTCATGCCGGGGGCCGATCCCGGCGAGGGGTACCAGGCGACCAACGCCCAGCTCTTCGGACGCACTTCCCCGCCGGCGGCGGCGACGCCGACGAACCAGGGCTTCGTGAGGGACTTCGCCTACACGCTCGGATGGCAGGCGAAGGAGAAGCGGTCGATCCTGCCGGGAACGGTGGCCTCGAGCATCATGGGGATCTTCACCCCCGAGATGCTCCCCGTCCTCTCGGGTCTCGCCCGGGGCTACGCGGTGTGCGACCACTGGTACAGCTCGGTCCCCACGGAGACGCTGCCCAACCGCGCGTTCGCCGCCCTGGCCACGAGCCAGGGGCACATGGACGACAAGACGAGGGTGTTCACCGCGCCCAGCATCTTCGGCCGGCTGGGCACGCACGGCGTCGCGTGGGCCATCTACGGATACGACCAGCCGCCCCTCAGCCGCCACACGTTCACGGACGTCACCGGCGCGCCCGAGTCCTGCTTCGGGGAGTTCGAGGACTTCCAGGCTGCGGCGGCGGGGGGAACCCTCCCCGCGTACTCCTTCCTCGAGCCCCAGTGGGGCAGCGCGGGGAACAGCCAGCACCCCAACTACGACGTGGCCCTCGGCGAGCAGCTGATCCACGACGTCTACTACGCCCTGCGCAACGGCCCGCACTGGGGCGCGACGCTCCTCGTGATCACGTACGACGAGCACGGAGGAGGCTACGACCACGTGCCGCCCCCGTCGGGGGCCATTCCGCCCGACACCGCGGCCGGCGAGTTCGGCTTCGACTTCCGGCGGTTCGGCGTCCGCGTGCCGACCGTCCTCGTCTCTCCCCGCATCGCTCCCGGCACGGTGTTCAGGGTTCCGGCCGGAACGACGCCCCTCGACCACACCTCGATCCTCAAGACCGTCGAGCGGCGCTGGGGCCTGCCCGCCCTCACCGCGCGGGACGCGGCCGCGCCCGACGTGGGTGCCGTCCTGACGCTCGCTGCCCCGCGGACCGACGACCCCCTCGGGGGCGTGACCGTGCCCCGCGCGAGCGGCAAGGACCCGAACCGCGGCAAGCCCAGCCATCTGGAGGAGGTGCACGCCGAGCTCGTCTCGCGGCTCCCGGTCCCCGACGCCAGGGGCGGATCCCATCACAGCATGCCCCGGCTCCTGTCGAGTCGCGAGGTGCAGGCCTACATCCGCACTCGTACGAAGGCGTGGCGGGCGAGCCGTGCTTCGGGCGCGGCCGAGGTGCGCGACTCGGGCGACACGAAGGGCCGGACGCCCCTTCGCGGCACGCACTGACGGGCCCGGGCTCTCGGCCGGCCTTGCCTACCCGGAGCGGCCGGCCGCCGCTCCTCTCGCCGGCGCCCGACCGCCATCCCAGACGCGGAAGCCGCCCGTGAACGCGTTGGTGTTGGCGCCGAGCCGCGTGTTCGCCGGAAGCTCCTTGAGGAGCTTCACGTTGCCCCCGCCCAGCACCACCTCGTCGACCTGGAAGGCGTGGCGCAACCGCGGCACGATCTCGTGGACGAGCCGCCGCCAGCGCTTCTTCCCCACGCGCTCGAGGCCCCGCTTGCCGAGGAAGTCCTCGTAGGTCTTCCCGTTCCGGTAGGGCAGGTGCGCGATCTCCATCGCCTGGATGACGCCCTCGAGCACGAGCGCGGCTCCGAGGCCCGTGCCGAGGCCGAGGAAGAGCTCGCGCTCGCCGCGGTAGCTGCCGAGGGCCTGCATGCCCGCGTCGTTGACGATGCGAACCGGCCGGCCGAAGGCTCTTCCGAAGTCGAACCGCATCCAGCCGCGGCCGAGGTTCACGGGCTCGGCCGCGATGCGTCCGTCCTTCACGGGGCCCGGGAAGCCGATCGTCACCGCGTCGTACTTCCAGTCGGCCACCGCCTTCCTGATGGCGGCGACCATGCGCCCGGGGCTGAGGTCGGGACCCGACGGCACCTTGCGCGGCGTCTCCTGGCCCGTGACCAGCAGCTTGACGTTGTTGCCGCCGATGTCGACCACGAGGATCTTCACGCCGCAGAAAGTAGCCCCACCGGGGCCTCGGCTTCAAGCGGATCTTCAGAGCGGCTGTCGTCGGGATGTCACACGGTCCGGGCAGCGGCGAGGCCGGAAGGACACGCGACGCCCGTACCACCCAGGCCGCAGTAGCCGGCCGGGTTCTTCCCGAGGTACTGCTGGTGATAGTCCTCGGCGTAGTAGAACTCCGGCGCCTCTCGGATCTCCGTGGTGATCCTCCCGTGCCCGGCCGCGTCGAGAGCCCTCTGGTACGAAATGCGCGTGGCCTCGGCTTGGCGCCGTTGCTCCTCGCCATGCACGTAGATCGCCGAGCGGTACTGCGTCCCGACGTCGTTCCCCTGGCGCATGCCCTGCGTGGGGTCGTGGCCCTCCCAGAAGACGCGGAGCAGGTCCTCGTAGCTCACTCGCTCCGGATCGAAGACGACCCGCACCACCTCCGCGTGCCCGGTGCGGCCGGAGCAGACCTCCTCGTACGTGGGGTTGGGAGTGGATCCGCCCGCGTAGCCGACGGCCGTGGACACGACGCCCGGCGTCCGCCAGAGCTTCCGCTCCGCGCCCCAGAAGCAGCCCATGCCGAAGAGAGCCAGCTCCGTCCCGGCGGGGAACGGCGGCTCGAGCGGCGCGCCGCTCACGAAGTGGGACTGCGGCACGCGCATCCTCTCCGGTCGCCCGGGCAGCGCCTCCTCGGGCGACGGCAGCCTGAGCCTGTCCGACGATGAACCCATGGCTTCACCTCTTTGCGGGGGATCGGGCGGGGGGCCCTCTGCCACAGGATCGCACGGAATCGCTCGGTCATTCCGGGGACGTCCGGCCGACAGCCGGCCCCCAGAGGCAGGCCGGGGGCGCCCCGCCCCAGGGATGCTCGCGCCGTCGGGTCTCATCGCGCTCCGAGGCTGCCATGTCGGTTTCCAGCGGGGCTCGGCTCGGGCAGTACGAGGTGATCGGGCCCCTCGGCTCGGGGGGCATGGGCAGCTTCTCGCCGGACGGCACCCAGATCGCCTTCTTCTCGACCGGCGACAAGGGGGACAACGTCGATATCTGGCTGAAGATCGTGGGCGAGGACGCGGCACGGCGGATCACGTCCGATCCGGCGGTGGACCAGGGACCCGCCTGGTCTCCGGATGGGAGATGGATCGCCTTCATTCGCGCCACCTCGAGCGACCCGTTTGCCGGCGGCGCCATCTATCTCGTCTCTCCTCTCGGCGGGCCAGAGCGCCGGCTACTGGAGTTCCCGGCTTCGCAGGTCTCGTGGTCGCCCGACGGCCGCTGGCTCGCCGCGGCGAGAGGCCATACCGACACCGAACCCGCGGGTGGCGTCTCTCTGATCTCGGCCGCGACCGGCGAGACTCACTCACCAGGGGCGATGGAACGCGGGCGTGGCCTGGACGCGGGACGGCCGCTGGATCGTGTACGCCGTGAACGAGGTTTCGAGTCCGAGCTTGTGGCGCGTGCGCGCCGACGCAAGCGGGGCCCCGGAGCGGGTGGAGCTGGCCGGCCGCGGGGCGATGGGACCCGCCACGGCGCGCGGCTGGTCGCGATCACGTGCGATCCTGCCGACGACATCGTTCCGAGCTGGTCGCGCGACGGCCGCTGGGTGTGCTTCAGCTCGAATCGCACCGGCCGTTTCGAGGTCTGGCGTGCCTCGGCCGCGCGGCTGGAGGCAGAGCAGCTGACGCGTGAAGGCGGCTGTGCCCCGTTCGAGAGCCGCGATGGCCGGACTGTCTACTACCATAGGTCCTGCGGCGGCGCCGCCGTCGTCGCCCGGCCGACCGCCGGGGGCAGCGAACGGACGACCGCAGGGAGTCTTCCACCTGGACTGCAACTCGCCCGGCTCGCAGCCGTCCCAGAAGACGCTCCGATACTGGGAAGCGGGCACCGGTCAGGACCGACCGGTCGCGACACTCCTGGGCGGCTGGGTGGCCGGCGTGAGCGCCTCCCCCGACGGCCGGACCATCATCTGGGGACGCAGCACGCTGGACTCGGATCTCATGATGATCGAGAACTTCCGGTAGTCGCCGCGACGGAGGCGCTCGACCTCAGGGTTCACCTCAGCGCGAGGGGGCCGCCCGCTTCTGCTCGGCCACGACGTGGGCCATCACCCGCCTGAAGGTGTCGGTCCAGACTGTCGGGCGGTTGGCGGCGAGCCAGTCGACGAGCTGGCGGTGGGCCTCGCGGGAGACGGGGATCCATTCTCCGCCGATGCCGTGGAACTGGAAGACGGCGAGGCCGCCGGCGTCGAGGGCTCTCTGGGCGAAGGCGACGAGGTCGGCCCCGGTCACGTTCGTGGCCGCCCAGCTCGGGACGAGCATCGGATCGAGGGCGGCGACGTCGGCGGCGATCCGGTCCTCGCCGGCGCGGGCGGCGAGGAAGAGCGGGCGGAGGGCTTCGACGTACGACCGGCCGCCGGCCGTGGTGTCGCAGCAGTTGTAGGCGAAGGTGCGGACGGTCTCGCCGTCGAGGGCGAGGAGCGTCGTGTTCATCGCGGCCGCCTCGTCGCGGATGCGGTCGACCGTGTAGCTCTCCAGCGCGTACTCGGGCTTCACCCACTCGCGCTCGGCCTGGCCGGGCGGCTTGCGCAGGCAGGGGTGGAAGATCGCGTGGTTGGCGAGCTCGTGGCCGCGGGCGGCGAGGGCCCGCCACTCCGGGAGCCGCTTCGCCAGCGAGTCAGAATGGCCGGGGACGAAGAAGGTGCCCCGGAGTCCGGCCGCTTCGAGGTCCGGCGCGGCGTGGTCGAGGTGGGTGTCCATGCCGTCGTCGTAGGTCAGGACGACCGCGGCCTTCGCGCCGTCCGGCCAGGGGAAGGGGCGGGGAGGGTCGCCGCCAGCGGCCCGCGAAGCCGCCCCAGCCAGGAGGACGAGGCAGAGCAGGCTCTGGATCCCTCGGCGCATGGCATGAGGCGGCGCCTCGGGACGGCGGGGGCTCATCGGCCGCCCTCGTCGCTCGCCTCCCGGAACTCGATCGCCTTCTTGAAGCCCTGGGTCTTCCAGGCGCCGTAGAGGACGCCGCTCAGCAGCCAGAGGAAGCCGACGATCTTCGTGGGCGTGCGCAAGCTCAGCCACAGGTAGAGGCAGATCAGGAAGCCCAGGACCGGCGGGACGAGGTTCAGGACCTTCCGGTCGGCGCCGCGCACGTAGTAGTGAACCAGCCAGGCGACGTTCACGCCCATGAACGCGATGAAGGCGCCGAAGTTCAACAGCTCCGCGCCGAGCTCGTAGCTCAGGAGGAAGGCGCCGGCCAGCGCGATCGCCCCCACGAGGAGGATGTTGTTGCTCGGGATGTGCGTCTTCCGGTTGACCACGCCGAAGAAGCCGCGGGGGATGGCCCCGTCGCGGCCCATGCCATAGAGGAGCCGGCCGGCGCCGAGCTGGGCGCCGGAGCCGGAGCCGAAGTTCGCGACGAGCAGCGCGGCGTTGATGATGGCGAACAGGACCGGCCCTCCCGCGCGCCCGGACACGTGCACGAAGGCCGTGTCGACGTCGGGGTAGCTCGTCCAGTCCGGCCAGACGAGCTGGGCGAGGTACACCTGGATGGCGCCGAAGACGCCGGTGAAGAGGCAGACGATGACGGTCGCCAGGAGGACGTTGCGGCGCGGGTTCTCGACCTCCTCCGAGAGCGTCGAGATGCCGTCGAAGCCGATGTAGGTGAGGACGGCGAGGGCGGTGCCGCTCGAGACCCTCGACCAGGAGAAGCTCGCCGGGTCGTAGAAGGGGCGAGCGAGCGCGGCGCCGTCGAGCGTCTGGCCCAGGAGGTAGCGCGCCGCGGCGACGATGAAGAGGACGAGGACGACGCCCAGCCCGCCGGCGATGACCGCGTTCGTGCGCGCGCTCGCCTTGACCCCGCGCAGGTTGAGCCCGGTGAAGGTCACCGCGAAGAAGACGGCCCAGACGGCGTAGGGCACGTCGGGCAGGTAGTTGCCGGCGAGCTTGCTGCAGATGATCACGCAGATGATCGGGTTCATCACGTAGTCGAAGAGCATGCTCCAGCCGGTCACGTAGCCGAGGGCGGGGTGCAGCTCGTGGCCGACGTAGGCGTAGGCGGAGCCCGCCGAGGGGTAGACGGCCGCCATCTTGCCGTAGGCGATCGCGGTGAAGAGCATCGCCACCATGCCGATGAGCAGCGTGGTGACGACGTGACCCTGGGCCAGCCGGCTCACGACACCGAAGGGCGACATGGGCGCCGTGGGCTGGATGAGGACGATCCCGTAGATGACCAGCGACCACAGGCCGAGGACTCGGGCGAGGCCGGGCCGGGCGGGCGCCTCGCCGGCGGGTGAGCTCATGGATCCTCCGTTCTCGAAGAGGCGCCGCAGTCTTCCCCGAAGGCCCGTCGGGAGTCAACCGCGACCGCGGGTCCGCCTTTGACACGGGACTCGAACGCCGTCATCTTTCCATGAGCGACGTCCGGCACGTCGTTCGGCGGTTCGAGGCGCGGTCGCGATCGCGGGAGGTCCACATGTCCGTCCGGCCGATCAAGAAGCTCGTGAAGGCCAAGCCGACCATGGAGGGGGCGGGAGTGCGGCTCCGCCGCGCCTTCGGGTTCGGCAACACGTCCGACTTCGACCCGTTCCTCCTCCTCGACGACTTCCGGAACGACCGTCCGGAGGACTACCGGGCCGGCTTCCCGTGGCACCCCCACCGGGGGATCGAGACGATCACCTACGTGCTCGCCGGCACCGTCGAGCACGGCGACAGCATGGGCAACCAGGGCACGATCGGGAAGGGCGACGTCCAGTGGATGACGGCGGGAAGCGGGATCATCCACCAGGAGATGCCCGAGGGGGACGCTCAGGGCCTGATGCACGGCTTCCAGCTCTGGGCGAACCTCCCCGCGTCGCTCAAGATGACGGCCCCCCGCTACCAGGACGTCAAGGCCGCCGACATCCCCGTGGTCACGGACGACGACGGGACCGAGGTCCGGATCGTCTGCGGGAGCTTCTGGGGGAAGAAGGGGCCCGTCGACGAGGTCGCGATCGATCCCATCTACGTCGACGTCAAGGTGCCGCCCGGAAAGAGGAAGACCCTGCCCGTCGCGACGACGCGCAACGCCTTCGCCTACGTCTTCGGGGGATCGGGGGACTTCTGCAACGCCTCGGGCCCGCTCGAGGTGCCGACGGAGGGCGTCGGCTGGTCGGACACGACGCCCCCCGCCCACGCCGACAACCGCTCGCTCGTGCTCTTCGACCGCGGCGACGATGTCACGGTGCAGGCGGGGGAAGAGGGGATCCGCTTCCTCCTCGTCTCGGGCCGGCCCCTCGCCGAGCCGGTGGCGTGGTACGGCCCGATCGTGATGAACACCCAGGAGCAGCTCCGTCAGGCGTTCGAAGAGCTCCAGAAGGGCACGTTCCTGAAGAAGGCGGGGCGTTAGGCCGCGCCGATCTCCCGCCGGCCCGGCCTCGGGTACCATCGGGGCCATGCGCGGCTTCTCGATCCTCGTCCCGCTCTTGATCGCCCTCCCCGCGGCGGCCGCCGAAAAGGCGAAGGCCGAACCTCCCTGGGTCGCCCTCCATCTGCTCGGATACCAGAGCGACGCCGACCTCGCGTCGCTCGAGAACCAGCTTCCCGATCTCGCGACGCGGGGCGTGAACGTCCTCGTCCTCGAGGTGGACTACGGCTTCGCCTTCCGCTCGCACCCCGAGCTGCGGATCGCGGACACGGCGATCACCCGCACCGGCGCCCGCCGCTTCGTGGCCGCCTGCCGGAAGCGTGGCATCCGCGTCATCCCCGAGTTCCAGAGCTTCGGCCACCAGTCCTGGGCCAGGGACACCTGGCCCCTGCTCACGAAGTACCCCGAGCTCGACCTGACCCCGGGCGCCTTCCCGCGCAACGAGGGGATCTACTGCCGCGAGTGGGACCCCATGAACCCTCGGGTCGTCGCGATCGCCACCGCGCTCATCGACGAGATCGTCGACGCCTTCGACGCCGACACCGTCCACGTCGGCATGGACGAGGTCTTCCTCATCGGCAACGACGCCTCGCCGTCGACGAAGGGGAAGGACCCAGCCGAGGTCTACGCGAAGGCGGTGAACGACCTCCATGCGCACGTCGTCAAGAAGCGCGGGCTCCGGATGATGATGTGGGGCGACCGGCTCATCGACGCCTCCCGCTACGACTACGGCGAGTGGGAGTCCTCGAGGAACCACACCTGGCCGGCGATCTACATGATCCCCCGGGACATCGTCATCGCCGACTGGCACTACGAGAAGCGCGACTCCTACCCGTCGCTGGGGCTCTTCCTCGACAAGGGCTTCCGCGTGCTGCCCACGAGCTTCAAGGACGTCGAAGCCAGCCGGGCGCTCATCGAGTACGGGCGGGGGCTGAAGCGCCCGGGCCTCCTCGGCCACCTCTTCACGAGCTGGGAGAAGGTCGCGAAGCCGGCCGACTGGCCGCCGCTCGCGGCGAACGCTTCCCTCGTGGCCGCCGCCGTGGCCGGCGGGAACGGCAACCGATAGCGCGCAAGGAGGACCGACATGACACGCTTCGCGGCTCTGCTCGCTCTCGCCCTCGCCGCGCCCGGATCGGCCCAGGAGCTCTTCGAGCGCCCGGCCGGCGTCACGACCCGCTGGTACTCGTTCGAGGACCCCACCGGCGCCCGGGGGCAGGGAGGCCGTTCCCAGGACGGCCGCAAAGGCGCGGCTTTCCGGACGGTCGCGCCCGGGGAAGCGGTCGTCCTCGCCGACATCACCGGCCCCGGCGTCGTCCGTCGCATCTGGCTGACCGTGCCTCGGGAGGTGGAGACGCTCCGGGGCTTTGTGGTGCGAATCTTCTGGGACGACCAGGACTGGCCTTCCGTCGAGGCTCCCCTTCAGGACTTCTTCGGGCTGCCCTTCGCCCGGCAGGCGCCGTTCGAGTCGGCGCTCTTCTCCAACCCCGAGGGCCGATCGTTCAACTGCTTCGTGCCGATGCCCTTCCGGAACCGTGCGCGCCTCGTGGTCGCCAACGAGTCGCCGAAGGAGGCGATGCTGTTCTACGACGTCGACGTGACGCTCGGCGACGCGCTGCCCCGGGACCTCTCCTACTTCCACGCACGGTACCGGCGGGAGAACCCCACCGTACCCCGGCGCGACTTCGAGGTGTTGCCGCGGGTCGAGGGCCGGGGGCGCTACCTCGGGGCCAACGTCGGCGTGCGCGCCACCGCGCATCGAGCACCCTTCTGGTTCGGGGAGGGCGAGCTCAAGGTCTTCCTCGACGGCGACCGTGAGCTCCCGACTCTCGTCGGGACCGGCACGGAGGACCTCGTGGGCTCGGCGTGGGGCCTCGGCCGGTTCGACCACCTGTACCAAGGCTGCCCGCTCACCGCCGAGAAGGACGGCGTCTGGGGCTTCTACCGGTACCACGTGCCGGACCCCGTGTACTTCGACGAGTCGATCAAGGTGACGCTGCAGCAGATCGCGGGAGGGACGGTGAAGGAGCTGCGCCAGCTCGCGCCGGCCCAGCGGCCCGAGCTCGTCCGCACCCACCGGCCCTTCGACCCGGCCGAGGCCGGCGCGAAGACCGATGAGTCCTGGGAGAACTTCGAGACGCCCCAGGACGTGTGCGCGACGGCCTACTGGTACCAGACGCTGCCGTCTCCTCGCTGGCCGGCTCTCGAGCCCTACGCCGACCGCGTGCGCGACCTGGGAAGGAGGTAGACGATGGCTCGCCTGCTCCTGTTCGTCGGCCTCGGCGTCGCTCTTGCGCTGGCCGCCACGGCCCGGATCGGCTCCGCCGCCGCCGACACGCCCCCCTACAAGGACCCGCGCCTCGCCCCCGAGGCGCGCGCCGAGGACCTGCTGGGGCGCATGACCGTCGAGGAGAGGGCACGGATGCTGGCCGGCTCGGCCTGGATGGAGAGCGCCTCCAACGAGCGGCTCGGCATCCCCGCCATCAAGATGGCGGACGGCCCGATGGGCGTGCGCAACTGGGCCGGCGCGTCCTCCGTCACGAACGCCGCGGCCACGGCTCCGGTCTACGCCACCGCCTTTCCCGCGGGCATCGGCATGGCGTCGACCTGGGACGTCGACCTCGTCCAGGCCGAGGGCCGGGCGATCGCGCAGCAGGTGAAGGCGCTGGGGCGGGACATGATCCTCGCTCCCACGGTGAACATCGCCCGCACGCCACTCTGGGGCCGGAACTTCGAAGGCTACGGCGAGGACCCCTACCTGGCTGCCCGGATGGGCGTGGCCTACGTCCGCGGTGTGCAGGGGGAGGGCGTCATCCCCTCCGTGAAGCACTTCGCGGCCAACAACCAGGAGTTCGAGCGTCACCGCATCGACGAGGCGATCGACCTCCGCGCGCTCCACGAGATCTACTTCCCGGCCTTCGAGGCGGCGGTGCGGGAGGCCGGCGCCTGGGCCGTGATGAACGCCTACAACAAGGTGAACGGCCGATGGTGCGCCGAGAGCGCGTTCCTGCTCACGGAGACGCTGCGGAAGCGGTGGGGCTTCCAGGGCTTCGTCGTCTCCGACTGGGGCAGCACGTACAGCACCGCTGCCACGATCGCCGCCGGCATGGACCTGGAGATGCCCGGCGGGGAGAGGATGCACGCCTGGCTGGCTCGACCGGAGACGCGGCAGGCGGGCAACGACGGGGGCTGGCTCATCCCGGAGAAGGTGCTGGCCGCCGTCGCCGCGGGCGAGGTGAAGCAGGCCGCCGTCGAAGAGAGCGTCCGCCGCATCCTGCGCGTGATGTTCCGGGCCGGGCTCTTCGATCACCCCCACGTCCGCCAGGACCAGGTTGAGGCGGCCGAGCACCGTGCGCTGGCGCGCCGCGCGGCCACCGAGAGCATGGTGCTGCTGAGGAACGAAGGTCCCCTGCTGCCGCTCGATGCGGCGAAGGTCCGCACGGTGGCCGTGATCGGACCGGCCGCGGCGGTCGCGCGCACGGGCGGCGGAGGCAGCTCGCTCGTGCGTCCGAAGGAGCCGGTGACGCCCCTCGCGGGCATCAAGGAAGCCGCCGGCGCACGGGTGGAGGTGGGCTACGCCCTCGGCGTGGCCATGGAAGGCGAGGAGGCGGGCGTCGACGCGCAGGCTGCACGCGACGAGGCCGTGGCCCTGGCTAGGCGGTCGGAGGCCGCGGTCGTCGTCGTGGGCTACTCGTCGCGGCTGGAGTCCGAGGGTCACGACCGTCCGTCGATGGGCCTGCCGGCCGGGCAGGACGACCTGATCGCGGCCGTCGCCGCCGCGAACCCGAAGACCGTCGTCGTGGTCGCGGCCGGATCCCCGGTCGACATGACGCGGTGGATCGAGCGCGTCCCGGCGGTCCTCGTGGCCTGGTACGGCGGGCAGGAGGTGGGCCACGCGGTCGGCGATCTCCTCTTCGGCCTCGCCTCCCCGTCCGGCAAGCTGCCGGTCACGTTCCCCCGGAGGCTCGAGGACTCCACGGCCTGGGGTCACTACCCCGGCGAGAACCTGCACGTCGAGTACGCGGAGGGGATCTTCGTCGGCTACCGCGGGTTCGATCGGAGCCGGAAGCAGCCGCTGTTCCCGTTCGGCCACGGGCTCTCGTACACGACGTTCGAGGTCGGCGGCCTGACCGTCTCGACGCCCACGGTCAGGGCGGGCGGCACGGTCGAGATCGGAGCGCAGGTCCGCAACACGGGCGCCCGGGCGGGGGCCGAGGTCGTCCAGCTCTACGTGCGCGACGTGGAGTCGAGCCTTCCGCGGCCGGAGAAAGAGCTGAAGGGCTTCGCTCGCGTGGAGCTGCGGCCCGGCGAGGCGCGGAGGGTGACCTTCTCGCTGGATGCGGCCGCCCTCTCGTTCTTCGACCCCGGCAAGGGAGACTGGGTCGCCGAGAAGGGCGCCTTCGAGGTGCTCGTGGGGCCGTCCTCGCGCGACCTCCGCCTCCGAGGAGGCTTCAGCCTCGTCGAGTGAGCCGCGGACCGGCCGAGCGCCCGAGTCGGGCGTGGAGGAGGGCGAGCCGAGCGAGGAGGCCGATCCTCGAGAGCCAGGCGACCACGCGCCTCTCCGGTCCCAGGCCGACGCGGACGAGCCGCCCTCGTCGCTCCACCCGCGCGACCACTCCGAGCGCCCTGTCGAGCGGGACCGCCGGGTCGGGGGCCGGGGCGGCGTCGCCGCGGGGAACGACGCGCCCGTCTGCCCAGTCGACGTGCCGGTGCACGGTCAGCCGGTGACCGTCGGCGACGACGAGCAGGACGTCGCCGAGCGACGGACGATCGCCGAGCCGCGGCCGGACGGTCACCAGGTCCCCGCGCCGGATGAAAGGCGTCATGCTGTGCCCGTCGACCCGGAACGAGACGGACCGGCCGTCGCGCAAGAGGCCTTCGAGGAGGGGAGCCACGAGGTCCCTCCGGCCCGCGAGCCGCCGCACCGGGCCGGGGTTTCCGCGGCCGACATCCCTGCCCATTCCTGCCACCGGCGGCCGGCCCCGCCTACTGAGGCACCCGGCTCACCGGTTCTCCGAGGAGGTTGTACATGTAGCGCTCGGGCGCCGCGTCGGGCACCACCAGGTCGCCGAGCCCGCGCACGACGATGTCCCCGATCGTCGCGCCGTCCCCAGCGAAGGCCGACTGGAAGAAGGACTTGTCGAGGCGCACGGCCAGGTCGTTCCGCGACAGCCCCGACGGCGCCCACGCGGCGACGGCCCCGCCGTCCTTCTTGAGCAGCAGGGTCTCCGCGAGCGACGGGAAGCCCGGGATCGCGAAATCGCCGGCCGAGCAGGTCATCGCCACGAACACGGGCAGCCGTCCCGGGTTGACGAGCGACGCGACCTCCGCGTTGTCGAAGAGGTCCTCGTCCGCGAGCTGAACGGGGCTGCCATGGCCGATGTAATTGAAGATCGAGACGCCGGCCTCGAGGGCATCGACGATCGCCTGCTTCCCCGCGCCCGCCGTCGTGGTCGTCAGGTAGACCTTCTCAGCCAGACGGTCGGAGGGGAGGAGAGCGGCCACCGCGTCGCTATCCGTCGTGAAGGCACCGGCCCCGTCGGGGTTGTCGGCGGCCATGAGGACGGCGTGCGTCCAGTCGGCGGAACCCGCGCCCTCCTGGGCCTCGACTTTCGCGACGTAGTCGAGCAGCTCCTGGGAGGTCAGGACCGGGATCCGCCCGAGCGCGATCTCCGGCACGCCGTCGTCCCCGGCGAGGTCGGCCATGCGGACGTCGGAGGCGAAGAGGCCGTCCGCCGACGCGGCGAGGAGCGGCGGCACGAGGTTGTCGCCGTAGCCGTCCACGTTCTTGTAGTCCCAGGTGCCGCGGCCGACCAGGGCGGCGTATCGGGGAGCCTCGGCCCAGTGGGACGTCGCGTAGCGAAGGAACTCGCGGATCGCCGTCGGCTCCGCGATCCCGCCATTGAACTCGTCGTAGATGGCGCCGAGGCCGACGACCGTGGTCGAGATGCCCCGGCTGTTCCGGTAGTCGGCGAGGACGCCCGCCGCGGCCTCGAGCGTGTCGGGAGCGACGAGCACGTACCGGGCGCGGTTCGCCGAGGAGCGCAGGTGCCCGCTCTGGCCCGCCACGACCGCGACCGGTGCCTTCACGAGGTCGCGCCGGACCGCCAGGTAGCGCCGGGACGCGCCGTCGGCCGGAGTCCCGAAATGCAGCGTGTAGCTCCCGTCGCCGGCCGGGTCGGCCGAGTAGCCGACGACGAGCGCGGGGGACGCGGGCGTCGTGACGTCGAGCAGGAACAGGTTGGGGGAGGAGAAGCCGGAGACCTCGACCGTCGTCCCGCCCGGGGCGGTGAAGGTGAGGGTGTCGCCGGCGGCGCGATAGGTCCGGGCGTAGCTCAAGTCGACGGAATCGAGCATGACGATGCTCAAGGGGTCACCGCCGTCGAGGACCTTCAGCTCGAGAGTGTTGTCGCCCTCGTGGACGTCGGCCGGATCGAGCGGGATCTCCAGGTCGTGGCGGCCGATGCCGCCCCAGATCGTCTCGCCCACCTGCTTGTCGTTGAACGTGACCGTGACGTGGTGGTCGATCCCCGTGCCGTTGTCCGTCGCGCCCACGAGATGGACGGTCAGGGAAGCGCTGCCGGTTCCGGCCACGCCGGCGGCGGGGACCGTGACAGGCCACGAGTCCCCGACGTAGAGGTAGGCCCACACGCAGAAGTCCGCGTCGGGGTCGTTGAAGACAAAGGGGACAGGGATCGCGTCCTGCTCCAGATGCACGGTCTCCTGGAAGGAGAAGTCGGACGCCAAGCCTCCCGTCGACGCGACCCCGCCCATCGGCAGCGCCGGACCGAAGGCGACCTGGTAGACGTTCTCGGCCGTGTAGATGCTGCGGACGGGCTCGGCGTAGAAGTAGATCCCGGTGGAGAGGGCGTCGGCGGCGTAGGGCGTCGGCTGACCCCGGTGGCTCAGCGCGAGCCTGCCGCTCCTGAGGAAGGCCGTGACGCCGGCCGGCGAAAGGCCGAGAGGCCCGGCCATCTGCACGGCGCTCAGGTAGTGGAGCCCTTCGTCGCGCGTCGTGACGTCCAGGAACGCGCCCTGCCCCGTCCGCCGGCGAAGGGGCGGGTGCATGCGTTCGATCGCCGACGCCTTGAGGCGGGCGGCGCTGGCGCGGGAGACCGTCGCCGGCCGTCTCTCGAACGGTGAGCCGCTCGCCGCCCATCGAGCGTCGCTCGCGGGATCCGGTCCCTCGCGGTCGACGGCGACGGTGTACGGCCCGTACGTCCGGTGGCCCCCGTGGATGTCCAGCTCGACGACCTCGTACGTGAGAGGGCCCTCGGTCGGCGCCCCGACGTCCCGGAGGCGATAGGTGCCGCCCTGGGGGTGGACCACGAGGCCGGGCACCGGCCTCTCGTCGACCCGCCGATAGCGCCCCGAGGACGGGTTCAGGCGGAGGACGTGGAAGCCGGCCGTCCCCACCTCGAGCGACGTGCGCCACTCGACCACGACGGACCCGCCCGAGAGGTAGGCCCGGAAGGAGGCGACCGAGGCGAACGTCACCTGGGCCCGCCTGAACCCGAAGTTCACGTTGGTCACGTCGGCGGCCGAGAGGTTAACGACCTCCTGGTAGTTGAATGGAGGGGTGGTGCCCTCGGTCTTCTCGTAGGTCGACGAGGTGCCCGTGAGCACTCCGTTGGCGTCGGTCAGGACGACCGTGTAGGTGCCGGCGGCGAGGCCCTGGACCGAGTAGGCACCCGCGGCGTCGGTCGTCACCGTGGCCACGACGCTGCCTGCCGAGAGGACGTTCAGCGTCACGCCGACGTAGCCGGTCTCGCCGGCGTCGATCACGCCGTTGGCGTTCGCGTCATTCCAGACCGTCCCCCCCAGGGTGCGGGACGTGGTGGCCCGGAAGCCGAAGTTCACGGTCCACACGTCGCCTCCGCCCGCGATCGTGGCTCCCTTCTGCGTCCCCGGCGTCGCCCCGTCGCTGTCCGTGCCGGGGCCGGTGAACGTGTACCCGGTGAGGACGGGCACGCTGACGATGTAGCTGCCGTTGGTGAGGCCCGCGAAGAAGTACTTGCCGTTGGCGTCGGTCGTCACCGTGCCGAGAGCCGTGTCGCCGACGTCGACAACGCCGTTGCCGTTGGCGTCGCTGTACAGGCCCACGACGATGCCGGCGATCCCGGTCTCGCCGGGGTCCTGCACGCCGTTGCCGTTGAGGTCGTGGAAGATCGTGCTGCCGATGCTGCGCGTGGGGCGGAAGCCGAAGCTCGGCGTCGAGGTGAAGTCGATGCTCGCGGCGAGGTTGGGCAGCGCGCGCTCGCGCGCCCGGGCGTAGGACGTCGTGCCCGTGTAGTTCGTGAGGATGCCGCTCGTGTCGGTGATGCTGACGGTGTAGTCCGCTCCCCCTCCGGCCACCCCGCTGAACGTGAAGGTGCCGTCGGACGCGGTCACCGTCGTGCCGATGACCCGCGAGCTCGCGTCGAGCAGCTCGACCGTGACCCCCGCGATCCCGGTCTCGACGCCGTCGAGGGAGCCGTTCCCGTTGAGGTCGAACCAGACCCGGTCGCTGATCGTGTACCGGACCATCGTGGTGCCGTTCGGCTGGAAGCCGAAGTCGGCCGTGAGGTACCCGTTCCCGGCGACGACATTCGTGAAGCGGTAGTTCGTGGCCGTGGTCGGGTTGTAGTACGGGTTGCTGCTGCCGTCCACCGGCGTCCGGGCGATCACGAAGTACGTCGAGCCCGCGGCGATCCCGGTGAAGGAGTAGCTGCCGTCGGGGGCGCTCGTCGTGGTCGCCACCAGGGCGTCGACCCCGTCGTCGTAGACGCCGTTGCCGTTCGAGTCCCGGTAGAGGGAGATGCTGACGCCGCCGAGGCCGACCTCGCCCGGATCGCGCAGGCCGTTGCCGTTGGCGTCGACCCAGACCTGGTCGCCGAAGATGACCGTGCCCGCCGCCGGCCGATAGCCGAGGTCGGCCGTGGTGTAGCTCTGGCCGTCGACGAGGTTGAACGTCGTCGAGCGGTTGTTGCTCTGGCCGACCGGGAACGTCTGGGACGTGCCGGCGGGGAGCCCGCCCGTGGCCTCGGCGAAGTAGCCGTTCCCGGGCGCGACGCCGGAGAAGAGGTACCGGCCGTTGACGTCCGTGATCCCCACCGCGACCGGCGTGCCGAACTGGTCCTTGAGCGTCACCTCGACGTTCGCGATCCCCGGCTCGCCGATGTCCTGGACGCCGTTGGCGTTCGTGTCGAGCCACACGCGGCCGGCCACCGACGCCGTCTGCGTGCTGGGGTTCGTCACGATGTTGGTGACGGACGCGCTCACCTGGATGGGGAGCTGGGTCGACGTGGTGGAGGCGGTGTTCGTGATGGAGGTGAGGCCGGTCGGCAGCGGGTCGTTGAC
>DATJYX010000008.1:0-214762 GCA_035577965.1 Vicinamibacteria bacterium
TCCGTGGCCTCAAGGGGAGAGGACGATGCGGTACCGCGCGTTCTCCTCGCCGCGGCCGCAGGCCTCGCAGGCGAAGCAGGCCCCGCGCTGCCAGCCCACGCCGACCCGCTGCCCGCGCTCGAGGGTGCGCACCTCGGTCCCGAGCGCGGCCACCGTGCCCACGATCTCGTGGCCGGGGATCATGGGGTAGCGGCCCGCGCCCCAGTCGCCGTCCACGAGGTGAACGTCGCTGTGGCAGATGCCGCAGTGGGTGATCCGGATCCCGAGGTCGGCGGGCCCGAGAGGGGCGGGCTCGTAGACGAAGGTTCGCAGGCGGCCCTTCCGCGAGCGGGCGGCGTAGGCGTGGAAGCTCATCTCCCGGGGAATCCACCATCGCGTCGCCCGTGGTCGGCCGAAGGGAGGTAAGATGCCGCCCGTGGCCGGGACCGGCCGACCGTCCCGGCGGCTCCGCCTGCGTTCGCGGCGATCGGAGAGCTCTCCCGTCGAGGTGACCATGCGCACCGTGTTCGTCCTGCTGCCGGGCCGCAAGGAGGAGAACGACCACTACCAGCTCCTGCAGGAGGAGACGGCGATCGCCACCGGGGCCCGGCTCGGCCTCCGCACGGAGGTGGCGTGGGCGCCCGCCTTCGACCAGCTCCGGACCCTGAAGAAGCGCTTCCTGGCCCCCGGCCCGCCGGACGCCGTCGTCGTGGAGCCGGTGAGCCAGTCCACCACGAGCCTCCTCCTCCGCGAGCTCCGGGGCCGGGCCGGCATGGTGCTGCTGAACGCCTGGAGCCCGGACGTGGAGGACGCGGCGCGGGCATGGGACCGCGCGTCGCCTTTCGGCTCCGTGAGCACGGACCACGCGGCCATCGGCCGCGTCCAGGGCGAGCAGGTGCTGCGGCTCGCCCGCGGCGGCCCGGTGCTCTGCGTGACCGGCCCGCGCCGATCCTCGGCCGCGCAGGAACGGCTCGAGGCCCTGCGGTCCACGGTGGGCGAAGGGGCCTCCCTCGTCGACACCGAGGCCGGCGAGTGGACCGAGGCCGCGGGGATCATGGCGTTCGGCGACTGGTACCGGGTCTTCAAGTCCAGGAACCCCGCGCTCGCGGCCGTGGCCGCCCAGAGCGACGAGCTGGCGGTGGGGGTCGGGAGCGCCATCCGGGCCCTTCCCGACGCCGCCCACCGCGCGGCCCTCGCGCCGGCCCGCCTCCTCGGCGTCGACGCCTGCCCGGGTTACGGCCGGCGCCTCGTGGACGAGGGAACGCTCGCCGCGAGCGTCGTCACGCCGGCGAACACGGGCCTCGCCCTCGAGCTCCTCCAGGCCTTCTGGGGGGAAGGCCGGCCCCTCCCCCTGCGCTCGTTCACGGCGCCGAGCCCCCACCCCCCGGCGTAGCCGAGAAGTCCCTCCCGCCGGGGGTCGATTTCGTGCTAGCGTCTCGGCGAACATCATCCACCCGACGCGCGCCGAGGGCGCCGCCGTCGGAACGGAAGGAGCCGAGGGAAAGATGAAGAAGCTCGCGCTGCTGCTGGCCGCCTGTGCCGTGATCGCTCTCGTCGGCGTGCCCGCGGCCCAGGCCGCGGATGGGAAGGCCCTCTTCGAGGGCAAGTGCGCCATGTGCCACGGCAAGGACGGAGTGGCGAAGCCGATGGCCAAGGGCTCGGCCAACTTCAACGACGCCAAGTGGCAGGGGGCCACGAAGGCTGAGGCGATCGTCACCGTGATCACCGACGGCAAGGGGAAGATGAAGGGCTACAAGGACAAGATGAGCGCCGAGGAGATCAAGGCCGTCGCGGACTACGTGAAGACCATCAAGTAGACGACGCTCTCCCACGCGAAGACCCCGAGGCTCAACGGGACGCCGCGGG
The DNA here is from genome assembly GCA_035577965.1 of Vicinamibacteria bacterium. Lineage (GTDB taxonomy): Bacteria > Acidobacteriota > Vicinamibacteria > Fen-336 > Fen-336 > DATBSL01. The sequence continues at coordinate 1,846 of DATJYX010000008.1, forward strand.
GTCTTCGCGTCTTCGGTCGGGCCCGGGCTCGGCTTCCGGCCCGCGCCAACGGGCCATCGGAGGCTCGCGTGATCCAGGTTCCCCGTGTCGGCGCCGCCGCAGTCGCTCTCGCGGCCGTCGTCGGGCGGCCGGCGGGCGCGGACACCTACCCCCGGCAGCCGGGTGTCGACGTCCTCCACTACGCCTTCCGCCTGACTCTCTCCGACGACACGGACGCGATCGAGGGCGAGGCGACGGTGGCCGTCCGGGTCGCCGCGGGCGTGGGGACGCTGGCCCTCGACCTCGCGCAGCCGAAGCCGGAGACGGGCGGCCGCGGCATGACCGTGACCGCCGTCACCGAGGGCGGGGAGACTCTGGCCTTCGAGCACACGGGCGACCGCCTCCGCATCCCGCTCGCCCGCCGCGAGGGGACCGAGGAGAGGCGCGAGCTGGTCGTGCGCTACCACGGCGTTCCGGGAGCCGGCCTCCTGATCGCGCCCAACCGCCACGGCGACCGGACGTTCTTCAGCGACAACTGGCCGGACAAGGCCCGCCAGTGGCTGCCCGTCGTCGACCACCCTTCCGGCAAGGCCACGAGCGAATTCCTGGTGACCGCCCCCGCCCGCTACCAGGTGGTCTCGAACGGCCTCCTCGTCGAGGAGACGGACCTCCCCGACGGCCGGCGCCTCACCCACTGGCGGGAGAACGCCCCGATCGCGCCCTGGCTCTTCGCCCTCGGTGTCGCGCGCTTCGCGGTCGAGCACCGCCCGGAGTGGCGCGGCCGGCCCCTCGAGACCTGGGTCTACCCGCAGGAGCGCGAGGCCGGCTTCCGGGCCTTCGCCGAGCCCACCGTCGCCGCGCTCAGCTTCTTCGAGGACGGGATCGGCCCCTACGCCTACGAGCGGCTGGCGAACGTCCAGGCCAACGGCATCCACGGGGGGATGGAGCTCGCGACGTCGATCTTCTACGGGGACGACTCGGTGGGCGGGAGCGAGCGGCGGTGGGATCGCGTCATCGTGCACGAGATCGCCCACCAGTGGTTCGGTGACGCGGTCACGGAGGCCGACTGGGACGACGTGTGGCTGAGCGAGGGGTTCGCCACCTACTTCACTCACCTCTTCGTGGAGCACGCGGAGGGCCGGGACGCGTTCGTGGCCGGGCTCCGCAAGGACCGCGACGAGGTCCGCGCCTTCGACGAGAAGAACCCGGCCTACCGCGTCGTGCACGACAACCTCTCCGACATGTCGCAGGTGCTCAGCGGTCCGGGCACGTACAAGAAGGGGGCGTGGACGCTGCACATGCTGCGGGGCGTGATCGGAGACGACGCTTTCTGGAAAGGCATCCGCGAGTACTACCGCCTCTACCGCGACCGGAACGCCTCGACCGCCGACTTCCGGCACGTGATGGAGGGCGCCTCCGGCCAGGACCTCCGCTTCTTCTTCGACGAGTGGCTCACCCGCGGGGGCATGCTGAAGGTCCAGGGGCGCTGGACGTGGGACGCGCCGGCGCGGGCCCTTCGCCTCGACCTCGAGCAGGTCCAGCCCGGCGCGCCCTACCGCATGCCGATCGACGTCGCCGTCGAAGAGGCCGGCCACGCCGCGCCGCGAGCCGATCGGATCGATCTCCGCGAGCGTCGCCAGACCTTCGTCCTGCCGGCGGACCGCGAGCCGCGAGCCGTCGAGCTCGACCCCCGCGACCTCGTGTTGATGGACGCCACCGTCGCCCGGAGCGACGCCGGGGTCCGCTGAGCCGACGGCCGGCCGTCGGAGGGGCCCCGGGCTCATCCGCCTCGCCGGCACGCCTCTCCCCACATCTTCCGTACCCGGTCCTTACAAGCCTGACCTCTCCTTGATGCCGCGGTCTGGATCGCGGGCCCTCGCCCACCGATCTTGAGGGTGTCCGAGTTCGCGCGGTCACGGTCCGAGTGTGCCCCTCGCCGGGGCGTGCCTGCGGCCGAGGCGAGCGAGAGTGCGAGGCATGCCGCTCTCCGAGGCGAGAGTCGACCGGCCGCCGTTCCGTCCGCACCGGCCGGAGGCGTCCTGGCTCGCCTTCCTGCTGGCCGCGGCCGTCGGCCCGACGGCCGGGTGCGTGGCGCGGGCCGGCCAGGCCTCGGCCCCGCCGGCGGTCGTCCTCGTGTCGATCGACACGCTGCGCCCCGACCACCTCGGCTGCTACGGCTACGCGAAGCCCACCTCCCCGGAGATCGACCGGTTCCGCCGGCAGGCCGTCCTCCTGCGCTGCGCGATCGCCCAGGCGCCGTCCACTCTCGCCTCCCACGCCTCGATGCTGACCTCCCTGCCTCCGCAGCACCACGGCGCCTCCGTGGAGCGGCTTTCGGCGCTGCGCCCGGGGGTCGTGACGCTGACCGAGCTGCTGCGGCGGGCCGGGTTCGCCACCGCGTCGTTCAACGGAGGCGGGCAGCTCGACCGGAGCTGGGGCCTCGACCGCGGGTTCTCCACGTACGTGAGCGCGACCGACGGCTCGACGGCCGACGTGGGCGACGACACGCTGGACCAAGAGGTCGCGAGAGCCGTCGACTGGCTCGACCACGCAGGCCGCCGGCCGTTCTTCCTCTTCCTCCACACCTACGAGGTGCACCACCCGTACACGCCGTCGCCGGAGCGGCTGCGCCAGATGGAGACCGGCTACACGGGTAGCCTCCCCCCGCACATCTCGATCGCCCTCCTCGAGAAGATCAACTCCGGGCAGCGCCGCCTCGCCCCCGGGGACCTCGCCCACGTCGAGGCGGCGTACGACGCGGAGATCGCGTCGGCCGACGCCGCCTTCGGCCGCCTCCTGCAGTCGCTCCGCTCCCGCGGGCTCTACGAGTCGACGCTCGTCGTCCTGACCTCTGACCACGGCGAGGCCTTCGGGGAGCGCGGCAAGGTCGGCTGGCACGGCGACGCGCTCTTCGACGAGCAGATCCGGATCCCGATGATTCTCAAGCTGCCGCGGGCCCGGCTCGCGGGGGCGACGATCGAGAGCCAGGTCCGGGCGATCGACCTCGCCCCGACGGTACTGTCCCTGCTGAGCCTGCCCGTCCCGCCGGAGTTCAGCGGCACCGCGATCGACCTCGCGGGCGGCGCACCCGCCCACCCGCCGTGGGCCGTGGCCAGCATCGACGGCCGGCCCAAGACCGCGGCCGTCCGCACCCGGCGCTGGAAGTGGTACGACGGACGCCTCTACGACCTCGTGCACGACCCTCGGGAAACACACGACCTCGCCGCCCGCCGTCCCGACGTCGAGGAGAGCCTCGAGGGGAGGCTGCTCGCCATCCTGCGGTCCCGGGAGCTCGCGCCCACGACCCCGATCGAGCCCGGCGACGAGCTGAAGGAGCGGCTCCGCGCCCTCGGCTACGCGTCGAGCGTCGACTGAAGGCTACCGCGAACGCTCCCTCTACCTGGGGCGGTCGATGGTCGCGAAGGCCATCGGGGAGCGCGCCTTCCGCCAGTTCCGGGCGCGCCGGGCGGGGACGTTCTATTGACGGGGGGCCGCGGGGCGCGCCCCCGCGGCCCTTGCCCGCCGCGGCCATCCCTGCAATTCTCGGGGGATGCCCCGCCGGTTCATCGAGGTCGAGAAGGCCCGCCAGAACAACCTGAAGGGCGTGAGCGTCCGCATACCGATCGGCGCGGTCACCGCCGTCACGGGCGTAGCCGGTGCCGGCAAGTCCTCCCTCGCCTTCGACGTGCTCTACGCCGAGGGCCACCGCCGCTACGCCGAGACGTTCAGCCCCTACGCCCGGCAGTTCCTGGAGCGGCTCGACCGGCCGCGGGCGGAGAGGATCGACGGCGTCCTGCCGGCGGTGGCGGTCGACCGCACCGCGCCCGTCCGCACGTCGCGCTCCACGGTCGGCACGATGACCTCCGTCGCCGACTACCTGCGCGCGCTCTACGCGCGGGCGGCCACGCTCCACTGCCGGCAGTGCGGGCGCCCGGTCCGGCGCGACACGCCGTCCTCGATCTTCGAGGGCCTCGTGGCCGAGGGCAGAGGGCGCGGCGCCCTCGTCTGCTTCCCGCACCGCGTGGGCCGGAAGGTGGGCGCGGGCGTCTTGCGCGAGGCGTTCGAGAAGGCGGGCTTCCGGAGGGTCCTGGAGGACGGCGAGGCGAGGCGGATCGAGGAGGCGCGCCTCCACCCCGAGGGCGGGGTGATCGTGGTCGTCCTCGACCGCGTCGTGGTCGAGGACGACGGGCGCCAGCGGATCGTCGACTCGCTGGAGGCCGCCCTCCGGCACGGCGAGGGGCGCGTCGAGCTGCGGGTCGAGGGCCGCGCGGAGCCGCTGCGGTTCAGCGAGGCCCTCCACTGCGCGGCCTGCGACCTCGCCTACGCCGACCCCACGCCGGCCCTCTTCTCCTTCAACCATCCGGTGGGCGCCTGCGAGACCTGCAAGGGCTTCGGGCGCACCATGGCGATCGACCGCGACCTCGTCGTCCCCGACCCCCGCAAGTCGATCGCCCAGGGCTGCGTGAAGCCCTTCCAGACGACGTTCTACAGCGACTGCCAGGACGACCTCGAGCGGTTCTGCCGGCGGTCCGGGATCCCCGCCGACCGGCCGTACGCCGACCTGCCCGCGGAGGCGAAGCGCCTCGTCTGGGACGGCGAGCCGGGCGGGAGCGCAAACTGGCGGCGGAAGTGGTACGGGATCGGAGGGTTCTTCCGCTGGCTCGAGTCGCGCACCTACAGGATGCACGTGCGGGTCTTCCTGTCGCGCTACCGCAGCTACGGCACGTGCCCCGACTGCGGCGGGGCGCGGCTCCGGGCCGAGGCGCGCCTCTTCCGAGTCGACGGCCGCACGCTCCCGGAGGTCGAGGCACTGCCGGTGGCCGACGTCGAGCGCGCGTTCCGGGAGTGGAGGGTCCAGGGAAACGACACCGCCTCCGAGCAGCTCCTCCACGAGATCCGCGGCCGCCTGCGCTTCCTGGTCGACGTTGGCCTCGGCTACCTCACCCTGGGCCGCCAGTCGCGCACCCTCTCCGGCGGCGAGGCCCAGCGGGTCACGCTCGCGACCGCCCTCGGCGGATCGCTCACGAGCACGCTCTACGTCCTCGACGAGCCCTCGGTGGGCCTCCACCCGCGCGACGCGGGCCGGCTGTCGTCCGTCCTCCAGAGGCTGGCCGAGGCGGGAAACGCGGTGGTCGTGGTCGAGCACGACCCGGCTCTCATCGCCGGCGCCGACCACGTCATCGACCTCGGCCCCGGCCCGGGCCGCGAGGGCGGCGCGGTCGTGTACGAGGGGCCGCTCGCGGGCCTCCTCGAGGCGCCGGGCTCGAAGACGGGCCTGCACCTCGCGGGGCGGCTTCCGATGCCCGGCCCCGCGGAGCGCCGGAAGCCCGACCCCCGCCGGCGCCTCCTTGTCCGCGGGGCCCGCGAGAACAACCTGAAGGACGTCTCGGTCGAGGTGCCGCTCCACCTCCTCGTCTGCGTGACGGGAGTGTCGGGGTCGGGCAAGTCGTCGCTCGTCGAGCAGGTGCTCTACCGGAACCTCCGACGGCAGCTCGGGCTCGGCGAGTCGGAGCCGGGGGCGTGCGACGGCATCGACGGCGCTTCGGCCCTCGCCGGCGTCACCCTCGTCGACCAGGCTCCTCTCGGGGCGTCGTCCCGCGTGAACGCGGCGACCTACATGGGCGTCCTCGAGCCCCTGCGCAAGGCGTTCGCGAAGACGCCCGAGGCCCGCGCGCGCGGGCTCAAGCCCACCGCCTTCTCGTTCAACTCCGAGGCCGGGGCGTGCCCGGTCTGCGAAGGCGCCGGCTACGAGAAGGTCGAGATGCAGTTCCTGCCCGACGCCTTCGTGAAATGCGGGGCCTGCGACGGCCGGCGCTTCCGGCCCGAGGTGCTGGACGTGCGCTGCGAGGGCCTCTCGATCGCCGACGCGCTCGACCTGCCCGCGGCCGACGTCGTGCGCCTCTTCGACCACGCGCCCGGGGTGCGGAAGGCCCTGCAGCCGATGCTCGACCTCGGCCTCGGCTACCTGTCGCTCTCGCAGCCGGCGCCGACGCTCTCCGGCGGCGAGGCGCAGCGCCTGAAGCTGGCCCAGGCCCTGGCCGAGGCGGGCGAGGGGGCGGGGCGGCTCTACCTCCTGGACGAGCCGACGACCGGCCTCCACGCCGCCGACGTGGCGGTGCTGGTGGCGGCGATGCATCGCCTGGTCGACGCCGGCCATTCGGTGGTCGTCGTCGAGCACGACACGGAGGTGGCGCGGGCCGCCGACTGGATCCTCGACCTCGGGCCGGAGGCCGGAGACGAAGGCGGCCGCGTGGTGGGCCAGGGGCCGCCGGAAGAGGTCGCCAGGCTCGACACGCCCACCGGGCGGGCGCTCGCCTTGGCCTTCGATCGGGCCGAGGGTCCACTGGCTCGCTCGGCGTCCGCCGGGGCGCGGCTCGGCCTCGGCTCGCTCCCCTCGGCCGGGCGCGGACGCCGGGGCCGCTCCGCCGCCCGCGCGGAGACCGTCGAATCCCGCGGCGCGACGGACCGCTCGATCCGCATCGTCGGCGCGCGCGAGCACAACCTGCAGAGGGTGGCGGTGGACATCCCGCGCGACCGGCTCGTGGCGGTGACCGGCGTCTCCGGCTCCGGCAAGTCCACCCTCGCCTTCGACGTGCTCTTCGCGGAGGGCCAGCGGCGCTTCCTCGACTGCCTCTCGACCTACGTGCGGCAGTTCATTCGTCCCCTCGCGCGGCCGGAGGTGGATCGCCTGGAAGGCGTGCCGCCCACGGTGGCCCTCGAGCAGAAGCTCTCCCGCGGGACGCCGCTCTCGACGGTGGGGACGGCGAGCGAGGTCTACCACCACCTGCGCCTCCTCTGGTCGCGCCTCGGGACCGTCCACTGCCCGAAGTGCGGCACGCCCGGGCAGGTCGTGGACGCGGCCGCCCTGGCCGAGCGTGTGGCCGAGGACTTCCCGGCCGGGGAGCTGACCGTCCTCGCGCCGCTCGTCCGCAGGCGGAAGGGCTTCCACCTCGACGCGATCGCGGCCGCGGCGAAGAAGGGCATCGGCGAGGTGCGCATCGACGGGTCCCTCCACGACGCGGCGAGGCCGCCGCGGATCGACCGGTTCCAGATCCACGACGTGGAGGCCGTCGTGGCGCGTCTGCCGAGGAAGCGGAACGGCTCGCGTCCCGTGGAGCAGACGGCCCTCGGCCAGGCGATCGCCCGCGCCCTCGACCTCGGCGCCGGCTCCGTGGTGGCGGCGGCGGGAGGGATCGAGCGCTTCTACTCGACGCGCCGCTCCTGCCCGAGCTGCGGCACGGGACTCCCCGCCCCGGACCCGCGACTCTTCTCCTGGAGCCAGAAGTACGGGGCCTGCCCCGAGTGCGACGGCTTCGGGGCGCCGCGGGTCGAAGAGGATGGGGAGACCCGCCGGGCCGAGGGTGTCGCCTGCCGGGCCTGCGGCGGGACCCGGCTGCGGCCCGAGGCCCGCGCGGTTCGGATCGCCGGACGGCACATCGGGGACGTGTCCGCCCTGACCCTCACCGAGGCCCGGGCCTGGCTGGGGACGCTCGAGGGCGCGCTCCCCGAGGAGGTGCGGGAGCGCGTCTGGCCGGAGCTCGACCTGCGCCTCGATCTCCTGGACCGTCTGGGCCTCGGCTACCTGACCCTCGACCGCGGGGCCGACACCCTCTCGACCGGCGAGGCCCAGCGCATCCGCATCGCGGCCGCCCTCGCCTCCAACCTGCGCGGCGTGGCCTACGTCCTCGACGAGCCGACGGTGGGCCTCCACCCGCGCGACGACGAGGCGCTCACGAGGGCCCTCCTGGGCCTGCGCGACCGTGGCAACACCGTGGTCGTCGTCGAGCACGAGGAGAGCGTGATCCGCGCCGCCGACCACGTCATCGACCTCGGGCCGGGGGCGGGACCGCACGGCGGCCGGCTCGTCGCCGAGGGCTCGCCGGAGCAGATCGCCCGGGTCACGGCGTCGGTCACCGGCCGATGGCTGCGCGGCGAGGGCGAGCACCCGCCGTGGCCGCGACGCAGGCTCGCCGACGCGGACCGACTGACCGTCGTCGGCGCGCGCCTCCACAACCTGCGCGACACGACCGTGGACGTCCCTCTCGGCCGCCTGACCGTGGTGACCGGCGTCTCCGGCTCCGGGAAGTCCACGCTCGTGCGCGACGTCCTCTTCCGCGCGGCGAAGGCGCGGCTCGCCGGCCGGCGTCTGCCCCCCGTGCTCCGGGACCTCACGGGCCTCCGCGGCCTCGCCCGCGCCCTCGAGGTGGACGAGTCGCCGATCGGCCGCACCCCTCGCTCCGTACCCGCCACCTACGTCGGCGTCATGGACGCGATCCGCACGCTCTTCGCCGCGGTGCCCGACGCTCGCGCCCTCGGCTACTCCCGCAGCCGCTTCTCGTTCAACGTCAAGGGCGGCCGCTGCGAGCGCTGCGAGGGCCAGGGCCGGCTGCGCGTCACGATGGCCCTCCTGCCCGACACCTACGTCCCCTGCGAGTCCTGCCAGGGCAAGCGCTACAACGCCGACACCCAGGCCGTCCTCTTCAAGGGCCGGTCGGTGGCCGAGGTCCTCGAGATGACGATCGACGAGGCCCGCGGGCACCTCTCCGCCGTAGGCGCGATCCGGCGGCCCCTCGACTTCCTCTCCGAGATCGGCCTCGGCTATCTCCAGCTCGGACAGCCCTCGCCCACCCTCTCCGGCGGCGAGGCCCAGCGGATCAAGCTCGCCGCCGAGCTCACCTCGCCCGGCTTCGGCCCCTCGCTCTACGTCCTCGACGAGCCCACGACCGGCCTCCACATGGCCGACGTCGCTCGGCTCGTCACCGGCCTCCAGCGCCTCGTGGACCGGGGCGACACCGTGGTCGTGATCGAGCACAACCTCGACCTGATCGCCGCCGCCGACTGCGTGGTCGACCTCGGGCCGGAGGGCGGCGAGAGGGGCGGGACGGTCGTGGCCTGGGGCACGCCGGAGGAGGTCGCGCGCTCTGCGGCCTCGCGGACCGCGCCCTACCTGCGGGCCCACCTCGCGCGGCGGCCGCCCTCGCGGGAGCGCCGCCCGGCCGCCTCCTACGGATAGAGGACGGCGGCCTCGCCCTTCTCCGCCACCCGCTTCTTCACGAGGGCGAGGATCTTGTCGCGGCGCGCAAGGAGGCCGTCGATCTGCCGCTTGTCGAGCCACGGGCCGAGGTGGGCCTCCAGGGTGGGCCGGTCGAGCGCGCCCAGACGCTCGAGTGCGGCGCGGGAGAAGCGCACGAGGTCGTCCGGCGTCATGAGGTCCGTCTGGATGCGGAATGCCCGCGAGGAGTCGATGGCGTAGAGCCGGAAGGACGGGTCGACGAGGACGTTGCGGACGTTGCGGTAGTCGGTGTTGTAGGAGAGCTCGTGGAGGAGCCGGATCCTGTACATCTGGGCGTTCCAGCCCTCGGCGTCCGCGGACTCCAGGCCCTTCCTCTGGCGGTCGTCCTCGGTCATCACCCCCTCGACCCACATCTGGAGCGAGCCCACGCGCCCGTCGATCCGCCTCTCGACGGTGGGGGGCACGAGGCCGAGGCCGAGGAGCTTGTCGAGCTCGTACGCCGCGACCTCGCTCTTCCAGGAGTCGCGGAAGTCGAACTCCGTCCCGCCGCCCTCCAGGTGCTGGAGGCCCATCCTGTGCTCGTTGATCGTCTTCCAGATCCCGTGGTGCGTCCTCGCGCCGTCGGAGAGCGTGAGCTTGTCGGGTCGGGTCACGCCCTTGCCGATCGGCTTGCGGTCGACCACCCTCGCCGTCTTCAGGAACTCCTCGGCCTCCGCGCCGGCGAGCGGCAGGCCGTAGGCCGCGGCGGGGGCGGGGGCCGGCGCCTGCCCGCGGGCCGGGACCGGGACCACCGCCGCGACGCCCACGGCGACCCACCCCAGCCCGAGCCGACCGTACCTCATCGTCGTCCTCCTCTTACGCGTCCACACGGACGATCTGCAGCTCGGACGCCGCCTCGTCCCACTCCGCCGTGACCCGGCCCGCGGTGGGAATCCCAAGATACCCCGCCGGCCTCGTCGAGGCCATCGGCACCACCTCCCCGAGGGGCAGGCCCGTGAAGCGCACCGTTCGCCCGACGGCGGCGTCGAGGCGGAGCGCGGAGCCGGCGAGGTAGGGCGAGCCCGGCGAAGCGACCCGGCCCGCCGGCGACAGCTCGACCTCCTGTCCCCCGATCCTGTAGCGGCCGGGAGGCATGCCGGCGGCGGCGGTCGCGTCGGTCACGAGGATGGAGCGGGCCTCTGTCTTGGCGCGGATCATCGACTTCACGGTGGCCGGGGGCAGGTGGTGTCCGTCCACGATGAAGCTCGCGAGCAGGCGGTCCTCCCCGAGCTGCTCCCAGATGACGTTCGGGTGGCGCGGGACGAGCGACGGGCAGCCGTTGCCGAGGTGGGTCGAGAGCGTGGCCCCGGCGCTCACGGCGTCTTTGATCTGGCCCCCGGTCGCCGCCGTGTGCCCGATGGCCACGAGGAGCCTGCCCGCCACGAGGTGCTCGACGAGGCGCAGGGCCCCCGGCACCTCGGGGGCGAGGGTCACCAGGCGGATGCGGCCCGAGGCCGCGTCCTGACGGCGGCGGAAGTCGTCGACGTCGGCGTCGCGGACGAACGCCCGGGGATGGGCGCCTCGGTAGCCGTCCTCGGGGGAGATGTAGGGCCCCTCCATGTGGATCCCGACGATCGCGGGGTGCGTCGCCCGGGCGACGACCCCCGCACAGGCCGCGAAGTCGGCGAGCGACGACGTGGTGAGCGTGGGCAGGAAGCGGGTGACGCCCGTGCGGCCGATCGCCTCGACCGCCCGAAGCAGCGCCTCCGGCGTCAGCGCGGGATCGCCGAAGTCCACGCCGGCGAAGCCGTTCACCTGGAGGTCGACGAGCCCCGGCAGTTCGACCGTCCGCCGCCCTTCAGCCACGCCGGCCTCCCGCGGGGAAGAGCGAGCCGGGGCGACGGGCGCAACCGCCGCGGCCGCGGCCGCCACGCCCGCCTTCAGGACTGCTCGACGCGCTTCGTCCGCCATTCCCGCTCCCGAACGGACGTCGACCCGGCCGACTATAGACCGGAAGCCTCCCGCGCGCTCGCCTCACGCTCGCTGCCGCTCGAAGATCGCCCGGACGGCCTGGAGCGTGTCGGCCTCCGCGGCCGGCTTGTCGGGACGGTGGCGCCTGACGCGGGCGAAGCGGAGGGCGAGGCCGGCCGGGTAGCGCGGGGACTCCTGGACGTCGGCGAAGGCGATCTCGGCGACGAGCTCGGGCCGGACGTGCACCGTCCACTCGTCGCGCGCGACCTCGAGCGCGAGGAGCCTCTCCGTCTGCCAGCGCAGCATGTCGTCCGTCAGGCCCTTGAACGTCTTGCCCAGCATGACGAACTCGCCGCTCTCCGTGTCCCTCGCCCCGAGGTGCAGGTTCGAGAGCCACTGCGAGCGGCGGCCGCTGCCCTTCTCGACGGCGAGGATCACGAGGTCGAGGGTGTGGGCCGGCTTGAGCTTGAGCCAGTGGAAGCCGCGCTGGCCGGCCGCGTACGGGGCGACGAGGGACTTCGCCATCAGCCCCTCGTGGCCAGCCGCGACCGCCTGGTCGAAGAAGCGCTCGGCCTCTTCCGGATCTCGGGTCACGAGGCGGGGGAGCAGGACCTCCTTTCCGACCAGCCGCTGGAGGCGCGCCACCCGCTCCGCGTAGGGCAGCGAGACGAGGGGTCCCTCGCCCTCCAGGAACAGCAGGTCGAAGAAGAAGGGCGACAGCGGCATCGCGCGGCGTGCCGCGTCGACGTCCCTGCTCCGCCCGAGCCGGCGCATCGTCTCCTGGAAGGGCCTCGGCCTCCGATCGGAGCGCAGGGCCAGGGCCTCACCTTCGAACACCGCCTCTCGCACCCGCAGGTCCTTCGCCCACTCCACCACCTCGGGGACGCGGGCCGTGACGTCCTGCAGCTGCCGCGTGAAGACGCGCACCTCGTCGCCCGCCCTGTGGACCTGGAGCCGGGCGCCGTCGAGCTTGTACTCGAAGGCCGCCTCGCCGAGGCGCTCCAGGGCCTCCTCGGCGTCGCCGGCGGGGCTCGCCAGCATCGGCGCGACCGGCGACAGGAGGCGCAGGGAGAACCGACGAAGGCCGGGCGCGCCCTCCTCGATCGCGGCGCGGGCCAGCTCCCCGAGGCCCGGCGCGTACATCGCGGCGCCGCGCACGTCGGACGGCGGAAGGCCGGCCGCCTTCGCGATCGCCTCGACGACCAGGCCGTCGAGGGCGCCTTGCCGCACCTCGCCCAGGAGCAGCTCGACGAGCAGCCGGCGGCCCGGCTCGTCGGCGGCGTCGAAGAGCGAGCGGAGCGTCCCGAGCCGGCGCCCGGCCGAGCCCGGCCCGGTCGTGGCGGCGACGGCCGAGAGCACGTCGTCCATTCGGGCGAGCGTGAGCGGCTCGCCGACTGGCGGCCCCGAGGGGATCGCGGGCTGCAGGGTGCGCCAGCCGACGCCGATCCGGCCCTGCGGGAGCGTGCCGGTGAGGTAGAGGGCGGCGAGCTCGACGTCACGACCCGTGGCCCGGCGGAGGAGGTCGGCGATGAGGGCGACCTTCTCGCCCTTCCTCGTCGTGGCGCGGACGCGCCCGACGAGCTCGACCAGCCGCGCCCACTCCACCGGCCAAGCTTAGCGCGTCGTGCTCGGGGGGGCCGGGGCCGCCCCGGGGGGGCGGGGCAGGCCATAATGACGGGGCGCACCCGGAGGATCCGATGGCCCTGCACGAGCTCGCCGGGAAGCCGGCCCCGCGCTCCTTCCTCGTCAACGTCCCGCGCCTCGTCTCGGCGTACTACACGGTCGCGCCGGACCCGAAGGAGCCGGCCCAGCGCGTCGCCTTCGGTACTTCCGGACACCGCGGCTCCTCGCTCCGAGCGAGCTTCAACGAGGCCCACATCCTCGCGACGAGCCAGGCCCTCGTCGAGCACCGCCGGGCGCGTGGAATCACCGGCCCCCTCTTCATGGGGATGGACACCCACGCCCTCTCCGAGCCCGCCCTCGCTACCGCGCTCGAGGTCTTCGCCGCCCACGGGGTCGAGGTGCGGATCCAGGCCGGCCTTCGCTACACGCCGACGCCGGCGATCTCCCACGCGATCCTGACGTGGAACCGGGGCCGCAAGACGGACCTCGCCGACGGCGTCGTCGTCACGCCCTCTCACAACCCGCCAGACGACGGCGGCTTCAAGTACAACCCGCCCGACGGCGGGCCGGCGGGCACGGACGTCACGAAAGCGGTCGAGGCCCGGGCGAACACGATCCTGGAAGGAGGGCTCCGGGACGTGAAGCGCGTGAGCTTTGCGAAGGCCATGGGCGCCGCGACCACCGCCGAGCACGACTTCGTCGGACCGTACGTCGCCGACCTCGCGAACGTGGTCGACATGGAGGCGGTCGCCGGCGCGAAGCTCCGGATCGGGATCGATCCCCTCGGCGGCGCCTCGGTCGACTACTGGGGGCCGATCGCCGAGCGCTACCGGATCGTGCTCGACATCGTGAACCCGGTCGTCGACCCGACGTTCGCGTTCATGACCCTCGACCGGGACGGGAAGATCCGCATGGACTGCTCGTCTCCCTACGCCATGGCGGGCCTCATCGGGCTAAAGGACCGCTTCGACGTGGCTTTCGGGAACGACGTCGACACGGACCGGCACGGCATCGTCACGCCGACCGCGGGCCTCATGAACCCGAACCACTACCTCTCGGTCGCGATCGCCTACCTCTTCCGCCACCGTCCCGACTGGCGCGCGGACGCGGCGGTCGGCAAGACCCTCGTCTCGAGCTCGATGATCGACCGCGTGGCGAAGGACCTCGGCCGGCGGCTGGCCGAGGTGCCGGTGGGCTTCAAGTGGTTCGTGGACGGCCTCGTGGACGGCTCGTTCGGCTTCGGCGGCGAGGAGAGCGCGGGGGCCTCGTTCCTGCGGAAGGACGGCACGGTCTGGACGACGGACAAGGACGGGATCCTGCTCGACCTCCTCGCCTGCGAGATCCGCGCCGTCACCGGCAGGGACCCGGGCGAGCTCTACGAGGAGCTCGAGGGGCGGTTCGGCTCGCCCGCGTACGAGAGAATCGACGCCCCAGCGACTCGTGAGCAGAAGGCGGCTCTCGGGAAGCTGTCGCCGGAGGCGGTCCGGACCGACTCGCTCGCCGGAGAGACGATCGTCGCGCGATTGACGAAGGCCCCGGCCAACGGCGCGCCGATCGGCGGCCTCAAGGTCGTCACCGAGAGCGGCTGGTTCGCCGCACGCCCATCAGGCACTGAAGACGTATACAAGCTCTACGCCGAGAGCTTCAAGGGTCGCGATCACCTGAAGCGGATCCAGGACGAGGCTCGCGAGATCGTGGCTGCGGCTCTCCGCGGCTGACGCCAGCGACTCTTCATCGCGTTCTTCGCGGAAAAGCGTTGACGGGGCCGCACCCCCGTGCTATAGCCTGTGGGTCGCTTCCCTCCAAGTCGAGTCGGAAACGGGGGTCGCCCCCTTTCTTCAAGCCAGTGAACCGGGATCTCCGGCGAACAGTGCGCCGGGTGGTGGACTTGGTGAGGTGTCCGATGAAGGTACGAGGATTCGTCGTCGCGCTGTGCGCGGTCTTCGCGCTCTCGTGGGCGAGCGTGGCGCTCGCCGACGAGGCGCGGTCCTCGGGCTCCGTCCAGAATCTCAATGGCGGCGGAGACCGGGGCTGGGACAAGGGCAAGGACGGGGGAGACAAGGGGGACGGCGACCACAAGCCTCCGTGCCCGCCAGGGAATCCCGGAACTCCTGGACCCCCAGGGCCCCCGGGACCTCCGGGACCCGCTGGACCCCCAGGGCCCCAGGGACCGGCAGGGCCCGCGGGACCCGCTGGGCCGCAGGGACCGAAGGGCGACACGGGCGCTGTGGGTCCACAGGGACCCGCCGGACCGGCTGGAGCCGCCGGACCCCAGGGACTGCAGGGGCCGGCCGGACCCACGGGACCTCAGGGGCCTCAGGGGATTCAGGGCCCGCAGGGCGACCAGGGACCCAAGGGAGACCCCGGCGCGCCGGGCGACCAGGGGCCGCCGGGGTCCACGACCAAGGCCTTCATCTTCATCGGCACGAACGCGTACGACCTCACCATCAACGAGCCCTCGCAGATCGGCGACCTGTTCGTGACCGACGGGGGCAGCTACCTCCTCTCGGCGAAGGCCCAGTTCGACCGGACGAGCGGTGAGTCGGGCCCGACGCTCGTGGAGTGCGCCCTCGAGGCGGCAGGCACGATCGAGCGTTCCTCCGCCTCACTCAACTTCCCCGGCACGACCACGATACCGTTCTTGTCGGCGGCCGACCTGGCCGGGGCGGCGGACGTCACCCTGAGCTGCTCCGGGGACTCGGTGAAGACGAGCAACGTGAAGATCTCTGCCGTCCGCATCGATACCCTGGTCCCGCAGGTGGAGCCTCCGCAGTAGGCTGCGGCGGGCGACCCCGGAGGGGCTCTTCGATCGCGACCGAAGAGCCCCTCACTTCCTGCTGCGACGGCGGGTCAGGCCGAGCGAACGGCCACCACCTGGAGGACCGTGTCCCGCATCGCCGCCGCGCGGGCGGCGAGCGCCTCCGCCTCCTGGGCGACCCCCTGGCGGAAGGCCTCGTCCTCGACGCCGGGCAGGTTGATGGAAACGTTGCGGAAGGCGCCCCAGATACCCGCCTCCAGGGCCCTCGCCCCCACCTCGAGATCCGAGCGCGAGGCCGGGTTCCCGTGCTCGGCCATCTCCGCCATCGCCGGCCAGCAGCGGTCGGCCGCCCGCATGACGTCGAGGGGAACGCTGACCGCGGCCCTGAGCCCCTCCTGCATCGCGCCGTGGCGGGCGGCCTTCTCCTCCGCCGTGTCCTTGGGCATTCCCACCGCGGCCAGGTAGGCGTCGAAGGCCCGCGTGTCGCGGTCGATCATCGGCAGGAGGGCCTTCATCGCCTCGTGCAGCACGGGAATGAGACGGCGCATCCGCGCGTCCTGGCCCTCGAACTTGCGCTTTCCGAACGTCGTCCACCCGACCATCGCGCCGAGGGCGGCTCCCATGGCGGCGATGAGGGCGGAGGCCGAGCCCCCGCCCGGCGCCGGGGTACGCGAGCCCAGGAGCTCAACGAAGCCCCGAACGCTCGTCGAGGCGAGCGGCTCGTCGTCCGCCTTGGGGATCATGTACTCGATGATGCGCTTCTCGGGGGCGAACGGCTGCACCGAGGAGAGCCCGAGCCGCTCGACCACGAGGCGGATCTTCTGCCTCTCGTCGAGGACGAAGAGGCCCTCCTTCGCGATGTAGTGGTCGGCCGCCGCGAGAACGGCCTGGAGCGGGATGAGCCCCACCAGCTCCGACCCCACGACGCCGAGGCCGAGCCTCCTGGCCTCCTCCGCGCAGGCCTCGAAGGCGACGTGGGGCGGCGTCTCTCGGTAGTCCTCGAGGTTGATCGAGACCTGGGCGAGGGCGTACTCCTCGACCCACCACCCGATCGCGCGCACGGCCTTCAGCCGGCCCGGCGAGCCCGGGCCGCGGCCCTGCTCGCGGATGTCGAGGGCGATCCGGTGGGCCTGCTCCTTCGTCCCGAGCACGTTCACGTTGTAGGCGATGAGGAAGTCGCGCGCCCCGGCGCAAGTGGCACCCCACTCGGGGACGAGCTCCGCCGGCCCGTAGTCGGGCTTCCATTCCGGCTTCCCGATCCGCTCCCCCAGGGCCTCGTACTCCCCGGCCCGGATCTGCTGGAGGGTGCGCCGGTGGTCGGCCTTCGCCGCGTGCCCGTAGAGGTAGACGGGGACGCCCAGCTCGGCCGCCACCCGGCGGCCGAAGTCGTTGGCCAGGGCCACGCAGTCCTCCATCGTCACGGCCGAGACGGGGACGAACGGACAGACGTCCAGCGCGCCGACGCGGGGGTGCTCGCCCTTCTGAGTCCGCATGTCGATGCGCTGGCGGGCCACCCGCGCCGCGGCCAGAGCGCCCGCGACCACGGCTTCGGGCGCCCCCACGAAGGTGTAGACCGTGCGGTTCGTGGACGCCCCGGGGTCCACGTCGAGGAGCGTGCACCCCGCCGTCCCGCGGATCGAGCCGGCGATCGCGTCGATCACGGCCGGGTCTCGGCCCTCCGAGAAGTTCGGCACGCACTCGACGAGCTTCCTCATGGTCACCCCTGCCGCCGGCCACAGGCTAGGGCCACGCTGCAGGCCGGTCAAGCACGGGCCGCCGCAACGGCCCGGGCACCCCCCCGGCTTGCGGGGACGCCACGCGCCTCTTTGGCGATAATCGGCGGCATGCGGAACTGCCTTCTGTCGATCGCCATCCTCCTCGCACCGCCGGCCCTTGCCGCGCCGGCGCCGCCCGCCGCCGAGGCGTTCCCCCTCCGCGACGTGCGGATCCTCGACGGGCCCTTTCGAGACGCGCAGCAGCGTGGCCTCGACTACCTCCTGAGCCTCGATCCCGATCGGCTCCTCCACTCGTTCCGCCTGAACGCCGGCCTGCCGACCACGGCCAGGCCCTACGGCGGCTGGGAAGCGCCCGACGTCGAGCTGCGGGGGCACAGCCTCGGCCACTACCTCACCGCCTGCAGCCTGATGTACGAGGCGACGGGCGACGAGAGGCCGAAGGCCCGGGCCATCGCGACCGCGGCCGAGCTGCGGAAGGTGCAGCAGGCGCTCCCGGCGAGAGGCATGACCCCCGGCTACCTCTCGGCCTTCCCGGAGGAGTTCTTCGACCGGGTGGAGGCTCGGCGCGGCGTCTGGGCGCCCTACTACACGCTCCACAAGATCCTCGCCGGCCTCCTCGACGTGCACCGCGCGACGGGCGACGCCACCGCGCTCGAGACCGCCCGGGACATGGCGGCCTGGGTCGGCACGCGGGCCCGGCGCCTCACCGACGCCCAGTGGCAGGCCATGCTCGAGACGGAGTTCGGAGGCATGGAGGACGCCCTCACCGAGCTCTACGTGACGACCGGCGACCCGGAGCACCTGCGCCTCGCGCGCCTCTTCGACCACCGCGCGGTCTTCGACCCTCTCGCCCGCGGCGAGGACCGGCTCGACGGCCTCCACGCGAACACCCAGATCCCGAAGGCGATCGGGGCGGCCCGCGACTGCGAGGTGACGGGCGAGCCGCGCTACTGCGCGGTCTCGGAGACGTTCTGGCGGCAGGTCGCCCTCCGCCGCTCCTACGCGATCGGCGGCCACAGCGAGGACGAGCACTTCTCCCCGGTGGCCCACCTCTCCCGGCACCTCGGGGAGACGACGGCCGAGACGTGCAACACCTACAACATGCTGAAGCTCTCCCGCCGCCTCTTCCTGCGCGACGCCGATCCGTCGCGGATCGACTTCTACGAGCGCGGCCTCTTCAACCACATCCTCGCCTCGAACGACCCCGCCACCGGCCGGGTCACCTACTTCGTCTCGATGGAGGCCGGCGCGTTCCGCACCTATTCGACGGCCGAGGACTCGTTCTGGTGCTGCGTCGGGACGGGCATGGAGAACCCCGCCCGCTTCGGCGAGGCCGTCTACGCCCGGCAGGGCGACGCCCTCCTCGTCGACCTCTTCCTGGCCTCGGAGCTCACGTGGCCGGAGATGGGCCTCGTCCTGCGGCAGGAGACGCGCTTCCCCGAGGAGGAGGGGACCAGGCTCGTCCTGCGCCTCGCCAAGGCGGCTCGCTTCGGCCTGCGGGTGCGCCACCCGACCTGGGCGCAGGGCGCGCTCGAGGTCCGGGTCGACGGCTCTCCGCAGGCGGACGACAGCCGGCCCGGCTCCTACGCGACGATCGAGCGGGAGTGGCGGGACGGAGACGTGGTCGAGGTCCGCCTGCCCATGAGCCTGCGGTTCGAGAGCCTGCCCGACGACCCGTCCGTGGGCGCCTTCCTCTACGGGCCGATCGTGCTCGCCGCCGACCTCGGAACCGCGGGCCTCGACGGCGCGAGACGCTACGGCCCGATGGCGCCCGAGCTCCACGGGGACGAAACGGGAGAGGCCCCCGTCCTCGTCGCGCCGTCGCCGGCCGCCGCGCTCGCCCGCACCCGCTCCACCGGCGAGCCGCTCGCCTTCCGCACGGTGGGGATCGGCCGGCCGAGGGACCTGGACCTGCGAGCCTTCTACCGCCTCACCGACCGCCGCTACGCAGTCTATTTCCCCGTCGTCACCGAGGCCCAATGGGCGGCGCAGCCGGCGAAGCGCAAGGCCGCGGAGGCAACCCGCCGGGAGCTGGACGCGCGGACGGTCGACGTCGTGGCGGCGGGCTCCGCGGACGACGAGCGGGGGCACGCGATGGCGGAGGCCGGCTCCGACAGCGGCTGGCTCCAGGGCCGCCGCTACCGTTCCGCGCGAGGCGGGGGATCCTTCTCCTACGCGCTGAAGGTGCCTCGGGAGGGCCCGGCCCTCCTGCGGGTCGCCTACTGGGGCGGCGAGTCGATCAGGCGCCGCTTCGACGTCCTCGTCGAGGGAGAGGTCGTCGCGACCCAGGCGCTCTTCGACGACCGGCCCGGCGAGGAACTCCCCGTGGAGTACCCGATCCCCGACCGCCTCCTCCGCGGCCGCGACCGTGCCCGCGTCTCCTTCCGGCCCCCGCCGGGAGAGTCGACCGGCGCCGTGTTCGACGTGCGGGTGGTGCGCTCGCCGCACCCCTCGTCGTGATCTAGCTCACCCGGTACTTCGCGAGGTAGTAGCTCAGCGCGCGCTGGCTGATGCCCAGGACCTCCGCCGCGTCCTTCTTGACCCCGTTCGCGAGGCGCAGCGCCCGGCGCACCGACTCCTGCTCCGCCCATTCGACGTTCTCGTGAAGGCGCGCCGAGGGCAGGCCTCCGGGGGCAGGCCCCGGGGCCGGCTCGAGCATCGAGATCGACGAGGCGTCGATGACGGTGCCCGATGCGAGGACGACCGCCCGCTCCACCGCGTTCTCGAGCTCGCGCACGTTGCCCGGCCACGGGTACGTCGAGAGGCGCTCGAGCGCCGCCGGGGCCACGGCGTCGATCCGGCGGCCCACCCGCTGCGCGTGCTTCTTCACGAAGTGCTCGACGAGGAGGGGGACGTCCTCCCGCCGGTCGCGCAGGGGCGGCAGCTCGATGGGGATGACGCTCAGGCGGTAGAAGAGGTCCTCCTGGAACCGGCCGTCCGCGACCATCGCCCGCAGGTCGCGGTTGGTGGCCGCGATCACCCGCACGTCCACCGACTCGGTCCTCTCGGAGCCGACCGGCTCGAACTCCCGCTCCTGCAGCACGCGGAGGAGCTTGGCCTGCACCGGGAGGCCGAGGGTCCCGATCTCGTCGAGGAAGATCGTGCCCCCGTCGGCGAGGGCGAACCGGCCCCGCCGGTTGGCGGTCGCCCCGGTGAAGGCGCCCTTCACGTGCCCGAACAGCTCCGACTCGAGGAGGGCCTCGGGGATCGCCGCGCAGTTGACCTTGATGAGCGGCATGTCGCGCTGGGCGCTCCGGGCGTGGATGGCCCGGGCCACGAGCTCCTTGCCGGTGCCGGTCTCCCCCGTGATGAGCACGGTCGACTTCGACCGCGCGACGAGCTCGATCCTCCGCAGCAGGTCCTCGACGGCGCGGCTCCGGCCCACGATGCCGTAGTGGTCGAACTCCTCCTCGCGCTCGGACAGGAGGTACCGGTGCTGGCGGCTCAGGCTCTGGTGCTCGAGCGCGCGGCGCACCGCGACCAGCAGCTCGTCGACCTCGAACGGCTTCTGCAGGAAGTCGTAGGCCCCGAGCTTCATGGCCTCGATCGCGTTCTCGACCGTGGCGTGGGCGGTCATCATGATGACCTGCGGCCTCTCCCCCTCCGGCACCGCCGCGGCCAGGTCGCGGATCAGCTCGAGCCCGGTGCGGCCCGGCATGCGGTGGTCCACGACGAACACGTCGAACGGACGCTCGGCGAGGAGCCGCTGGGCCTCGGCCGCGCTCGCGGTGGCCACGACCGCGTGCCCGTCCTCGCGCAGGGCGCGCCCGAGCGTCTTCAGGATGCCCTCCTCGTCGTCGGCGAGGAGGACGCTGCCGTGTGGGGATCTCATCGCACCTCCTGCGGCGGGGTCGCCTCGGCGGGCAGCTCGATCTCGACCCGGGTGCCCTCGCCCTCCCGGCTCTCGAGCCGGATGGCGCCCCCGAGCGTCTCCACCACCTTGCGGGCGATGGCGAGACCGAGCCCGGTGCCGGTCCGCTTCGTCGTGAAGTAGGGCTCGAAGACGTGGGGGAGGTCGCGGGCCGGGACGCCCGGCCCCCGGTCGCTCACCCACAGCACGACCCGGCCGGGATCCGCCCGGCGGGCGCCGACCTCGATCTCCTTCCCGTCCGGGCGTCCTTTGTCGAGCAGGCTCTCCCGCGCGTTGTCGACGAGATTCACGAGGACGCCCCGCAGCCGCTCGCGGTCGGTGACGATCGTCCCCGGGGCCGGCTCCAGCACGAAGCGGGCGGTCATCCCGTCGACCCCGTCGAGCGCCGCCCGCGCCGCGTCCCGGGCCAGGGCGGAGACGTCCACCGGGGCGAGCTCCAGGCGCAGCGGCCGCGCGAAGTCGAGAACGTCGCCCACGATGCGGTCGAGCCGGGCCACCTCGTGGTCGATGTCGGCCGCCGCCTCCCGGACCTCCTCGCCCACCGCACCCTCCCGCTTGAGCGCCCGGACCGAGCCCTTGATGATCATCAGAGGGTTCCGCACCTCGTGCGCGATGACCGTGGACAGGCGGCCGAGGGCCGAGAGCCGCTCGCGCAGCGCCGCTTCGCGCTGGAACCGGGCGATCGAGTCGGTGAGGCCCCGGAAGGTCCGCGCCACGAGCCGCGCGTCCTCGTCGTCCCAGGGCCGGGAGGGTCCGAGACGGGGCACGAGGTCGCCGGTCGCCGCCATCTCCTTCATGGCTCCGGTGAGGGCGAGGAGCGGGCGGGTGACGGTGCGGGCGAGCGCCCAGCTCAGCAGGACGCCGAGGCCCACCGCGGCGAGGGCGGCCACGAGGAGCGCCACGCGCAGGGTGCGCAGGGGACGGAGGGCCTCGGCGCGCGAGCGCAGGACCGTCACGCAGGGCGAGCCGCGCTCGGGGCCGACGGGCGCGCGCACCGCCACGTGATCCTCGCCGCCGATGTCGACCGTGCGCACGCCTTCGCTCTCCCCGACCGCGGCGAGCGCGGCGTCGTACGCGCGGGGCAGGGTCGAGGCGAACACACGCCCCTCGGCGACCACCGCCACGTGGCTGCCGGTGAGGGCGCGCAGCCTCTCCGCGAACGCGTCGTCGAGCGCGAAGCCGAGGGTCAGGTGGCCGAGGACCTCGGGAGGCGCGGCGCCGGCGAGGATGGGAGCGTCGACGGTCTCCAGGAGCCGGCTGCCCTCGGCGCGGAAGGGCTTGCCGGAGCCCGTCCAGGGCTCGGCGTCCGCCCCGAGCGAGACGAGCGTCCGCCCCTCGCGGTCGGTCAGCACCAGCACGTCCGAGCGGACCTGCTCGCGGTAGTCCCGGGCCACCGGCTCCGCGGTGCGGGGGTCGGCCTCGGCGACCGCGGCCTTGAGCTTCGGCAGGTCGGCCACGAGCACGGCCCGCTCCCGCGCCAGCTCGAGCCGCGTCCGGTGGTACTGCTCGGCGAGGCGGGCCGCTTCCTCGAGGCTGCGCCGCAGCTCGGCCTCGGCCTGCTCGGTGACGCGCCGGGTGGCGAAGCCGAGGGCGAGGGCGGTCGGGACCACCGCGACGAGGGCGGTGGCGGCGAAGACGCGGGAGCGGAGCGAGCGGAGGGGGAACGCCATCACTCCACCACGAAGTCCTGCTCGACCACGTCTCCCGCCGAGGCCACCCGAACCTCCCGCCGGTCGCGCACCGACCCGTCGTTCCAGACCGCCAGAGTGTACGGGCCCGGCGGCACGCCGTCGACGCGGAAGCGGCCCTCGGCGTCGGTGGTCGCGAAGAAGCGGTGGGCGAACACGAGGATGAAGGCGCTCATGTGGGAGTGGATCTCGCAGAAGACCCGCACGACCCCGGGCTGGTCGAAGCGCACGGCGCGCGACTCGCCCCGCGGGTAGCGCCCGAGGTCGAAGCGCCTCGTCTTCGAGAGCGAGAACACGTTGTGGTAGACGCGGTCGGAGTTCGGGAAGTCCACCGTGCTCCCCACGGTGATCGCGAGCACGTAGGGCACGAACGTCTCGTTCCTCTGGTCGAGGACCGCCCGCCCGGGAGCGGGCGCCTCGAACGCGGCCTGGGGCGCCGTCTCCAGGTAGACGACGCTCCGCCGCCGGTCGGGCGTGTCGCGCGGGGCGTGGTGGCCGAGCTCGGCCACCGCCGGCCGGCCCTCGCTCCCCCCGACCTCGCGCCGCACCTCGACGCGGCCGCGGATCATCCCCCCCGCGGAGCGGGCCTCCTGGGTGGGAGCCAGGGCGGGCGAGAGGAGAAGAGCCACGAGACAGAGGCGGGGGACGATGGGGTGGAGGAAAGGAAGAAACGGCCTTCGCCGGCCAGACCGACGGGGGCTCAGATCGACCCGCGCTCCGCGCGGGTCGGGCGTCGGGTCGGGCATCAGTACCACAGCACCAGCTGCCCGGCGACGAGGTCGTTCTCGTGGACCCGCCCTCCGTCGCGCCAGTTGTGCTGCCACGAGGCCTTCACGACGACGTGTCGAGTCGGCGTCCAGCCGGCGCCGGCCTCGACCCGCGTCACCGGCGCCTCCCAAGTCGTCGGCCCGAGCACGGTCGCGATCTCGGAGAAGCCCAGCCGTTCGACCCGGCCCGCGACGAAGAGCCCGGGCCGGACCTTCCTCCGCACCTCGCCGTAGACGCCCAGCGCGTCGAGCGGGTCCTCGATGCGCGTCGCGTCGAGGGCGGGAAGGTTCCACCGGCTCCACACCGCCTCCCCGCGGACGATCCAGTACCCGGCCGACCACTGCAGGTCGAGCCCGAGCGCCTTCTGCCGGAAGGTCCCGCGGGCGGACGGGGGCAGGACGTCCTCCACCTCCCGCGAGAGGAACTCCCCGGACGCCGCCGAGATCCCGGCCTCGAGCGCCGGCGACGGCGTCCAGGCGAGCCGGCCCGCGACCTGCTTGCCGCCGTTCTCGTCGCGGACGACGGGATAGGAGAGCGTGCCCTGTGTGACGGCGACGGCGAGCGACAGCGGCTGCCGGCCGAGTCGCAGCTCGAGGCCCGCGTCCCACTTCTCGCCGTTCACGAGGGGAAGGCCGGGCGCGGAGTCCGGCGAGCCGACCGGGTAGCGCACCAGCCAACCGTGGCCGCGCAGGGCCACGAGCTCCTCCGCCCGCGAAGGGACCGCGTCCTCGCGGAGGCTGGTCAGGTACTGGTAGGCCAGGGGCAGGCTGGGCAGCGGGTTCTCGTAGGCGTAGCGACGGCGCGCGAAGGCGCCGAAGACCGGGGGCACGAGGCCGGCCTGGAGGTCGACCGCGCGATCGGCCCACGGCCGCAGGCGGAGGTAGAGGGCGTACACCTCAGGCGCCCGCAGGTTGTCGCTCCGCGCCTCGAAGAGGAC
Source organism: Vicinamibacteria bacterium (assembly GCA_035577965.1). Lineage (GTDB taxonomy): Bacteria > Acidobacteriota > Vicinamibacteria > Fen-336 > Fen-336 > DATBSL01. The sequence continues at coordinate 26,169 of DATJYX010000008.1, forward strand.
CTCGGCGAAGGAGGCGAGCCGCGCCTCCGCCGCGAGGTCCAGGCGGAAGAGGCGCAGGGTGGAGAGCTCGTAGTCGCTGTAGTTGAACCAGCCCTCGTCCTTGGGGGCGATCGTCCCGCTCACCTCGCCGCCGAGGCGCAGCCTCCCTCCGAAGAAGGACACGGGCTCCTCCGCGCCCGCGCCGGCCGCGGCGAGGCAGGCGACGAAGGCGCCGAGAAAGGCGGCGGCACGACGGCACGACGGCTTCACTCCGGGATCCCGATCCGGCGAGTATAGCCGCGAGCCGGCGCGACGCCCTCTCGCGCGTCGCCGCGCCCGCGCGACGGGGTCCGACCGGGGCGTGTGCGGTCGACCGTGGCTCGTCAGTCCCCGGGGTAGGCCGAGGGAGGGAGGACCGTGTGGAGGGGCGGCGCGCCGGCGCCGCGGGCCCACCCCACGGCGAGCTCGACGGCGGGCCCGCTGCACGAGGGGATGACGACCGTTCCCGCGAGGCGGCCCTCGTCGACGTCGCGCCGGCCGCTCCCCGGGAGGCCGTCGCAGCCCAGGAACGGGAGCCGGCCCCATTCGGGCCGGTGGCGCTCGAAGGCCATGCGCGTGCCGCGCGCCATGAGGTCGTTCTGGCACACGACGACCGAGGGCTCGAAGCGGTCCGATGTCCGGAGACGAAGCCAGGCCGCGATCGCCTTCTCGGCGCTCGCTGCGGTCCACTCGCCGTTCAGGATCTTCAGCTCGTACGGCCGGCCGCGCAGCGCCTGCTCGATGCCCTCGAGACGCTGCCTCGCGGCCGGTCCGTCCGCCGGCCCCTGGACGTAGAGCACGGACCCGCCGTCCGGGCGGAGCCCTTCCAGCTGGCGGGCGTGGATGCGGCCGATCTCGACGTGATCGGTCGTCACCGCCCCCACGGCCAGGCCCGGGTGCTCCTGCCGGAGGCCTTCGAGGTAGGACCCGGTCCGGTTGAGGAGGAGCCAGCCGATCCCCACCTGGGCGGCGTTCCTCGCCACTCGGTGGAGGCCGTCCGGGACCCTCGTGTGGACGAGGAGCGCGGCCGGCCGCTCGTCCGCGGCCGCGTGCACGTGGCGGAAGAGCTGCTGGATCTGCCGCACGCCGTTGTCCTCGGCGAACAGCACCTCGACGTCGACGCCCAGGCGCCGGCCGGTCTCGCGGGCGTCCTCCGCCTGGAGGGCCTGATACTCCTGGTCCTGGCTCGTGAGGGAGACGACGATATGGTCGCCCATGCTTCGCGGCAGGCTCCGAGGTCCGGGGCGGACGAGCGCCGCCCCGCAGCATAGCAGTTCAGGCGGGTCGCGCCGACCGACGTTCTTGGCGCTCCACGGGGCCGGGGCGACATGTCTGTCGCTCCGCGGGGACCGCGCCCGCCGGGGTCGACTTTTCCTGCGGAAGGTCGGGCCAGGGGGTGGCGACCCGGCGCGAGGGGCGCACCTGTGCCACACTCCTGTAGGATCATTCGCACCATTCCGACACAATTGTGTCGTCTCAAGGGTCGGATGAAAGAGCCCGACTGGAGGTGTCAAGCCTATTCAGTGGAATCAGTTGCGGACCATGGCACCGACCGGGAGGCTGGGGCACGGCCCTTGCTGCGGGTGCCGGAAGGGCGGCCGGGTCGCCTATGCCCCGCGCGCGCATCTCGCACCCCAAGGAGGCGGAATGACCTCGAGCGACGTACTCAAGCTGGCGAAGGAAAAGGGCGTCAAGATCGTCGATCTGCGCTTCATCGACATGCCGGGCCTGTGGCAGCACTTCTCGATCCCCGCGGCGGAGCTCAGCGAGGACCTCTTCAAGGAGGGGATCGGGTTCGACGGGTCCTCGATCCGCGGGTTCCAGACGATCAACGAGTCGGACATGCTGCTCATGCCCGACCCGGCCTCGGCCGTCATCGACCCTTTCACCAGCGTCCCGACCCTGGTCCTGATCTGCGACGTTAGGGACCCCGTCACCGGCAGCCCGTACTCGCGCGACCCCCGCTACGTGGCGAAGAAGGCCGAAGCCTACCTCAAGACCACGGGGATCGCCGACACCGTCTACATCGGGCCGGAGCTCGAGTTCTTCATCCTCGAGAACGTGCGCTTCGGACAGGACTACAACTTCGGCTTCTACCACCTCGACTCCGAGGCGGCCTTCTGGAACGCGGGTAGGGAGGGCACTCCGGAGAGGCCCAACCTCGGCTACCGGCCGCGGTACAAGCAGGGCTACTTCCCGGTTCCCCCGGCCGACCACTACCAGGACCTGCGTTCGGAGATGGTGCTGAACCTCGAGGCCTGCGGGGTGAAGGTCGAGGTGCACCACCACGAGGTGGCGACGGGCGGGCAGACCGAGATCGACATGAGGTTCGACACCCTCACCCGGATGGCGGACAAGGTGCTCTGGTACAAGTACGTCACCAAGAACACGGCCAAGAAGTTCAACAAGACGGTGACGTTCATGCCGAAGCCCATCTTCCAGGACAACGGCTCCGGCATGCACACCCACCAGTCGCTCTGGAAGGGAGGGAAGAACCTCTTCTACCAGAAGGGCGGCTATGCCGACATCTCCCCGACCTGCAAGCACTACATCGGCGGCCTCCTGAAGCACGCCCCCGCGCTCTGCGGGCTCATCGCGCCCTCCACCAACTCCTATCGGCGCCTGGTGCCGGGGTACGAAGCACCCATCAACCTCGCCTACAGCGCACGCAACCGCTCGGCCGCGGTGCGGATACCGATGTACTTCAGCTCGGAGAACTCCAAGCGGCTCGAGTTCCGGACCCCGGACCCGACCTGCAACCCGTACCTCTCGTTCGCCGCCTGCCTCATGGCCGGGCTCGACGGCGTGCAGAACAAGATCGACCCCGGGGAGCCTCTGGACAAGGACCTCTACGAGCTGCCGGCCGAGGAGGCCGCGCAGGTGAAGCAGCTCCCGGGCTCGCTCGACGCCGTGCTCGACAACCTCGAGAAGGACCACGAGTTCCTCCTGAAGGGCGACGTGTTCACGCGGGACCTCGTCGAGACCTGGATCGAGTACAAGCGCAAGGTGGAGGTCGACGCGATCCGGCTGCGCCCCCACCCCTGGGAGTTCGCGCTCTACTTCGACATCTGAGGCTCGCCCTGCCGGGGGGCGCGCGCCCGCGCCCCCCGGGGGACCGACTTTGCACCGAGCCGGCTCCCTCGCACCACGCCCGGAATCGGCGGAGAATCGGGCCGTGATCGCCCCCGAGCGGCTGCTCGAGGATCCGCCGGCAGAGGCGGCCCTCGCGTGGCTGCGACGCTCCGGGTTCGCGGAGCCGGAGCGGTCGGCCCGCGAGCTGCGGTCGATCGCCGCCGACCCCGAGGCGGGCGACGCGTTTCGGAGCCAGATCGGCCCGCTGCTGGACACGTTCGCGGACCTGCCGGACCCGGACAGCGCGCTCGTCCACCTGGAGCGCTTCGTGCGGGCGGGAGGCGCGGGCGTGCTCTCCGCGCTCCGCCACCGAGGACCACGAGCCGCGGACGCGCTCCTCTGGGCCGTGGGCGGGACCCCGTTCCTGGCCGAGCAGGTGATCCGGCACCCCGAGTGGGCGGACTGGCTCACCCGCCCGGGGGTGCTGTCGCGCCCGCGGCGTGCCCGGCAGGTGGCGCTCGACGCCCGCAAGGCGACGCGCGGGCACGAGGCCGCCCGCGACGCCCTGCGCCTCGCGAGGCGCCGGGAGGTGCTCGCCGTCGCGGTCCGAGACCTCCTCCGGCTCTCGCCGGTCGAGGAGACCCTCGGCGCCCTCTCGTCGGTCGCCGACGCCCTCGTCGAGGTCGCGCTGGACGTGGCCGCGAGCGAGACGCGGGCGCGCGCGGGCGCCGGCGGTCTCGCCGTGCTCGCCCTCGGCAAGCTCGGAGGCGGCGAGCTGAACTTCAGCTCCGACGTCGACCTCGTCTACGTCCACCGCGGCGGACGCGGGTCGCCCGAGGCGCACGCGCGGGCCTCCGCCCTGGCCCGCCACCTGACCGCCGTCCTGGGGGAGACCCTCCACGAAGGCCACGTCTACCGCGTCGACCTGCGGCTGCGGCCGGAGGGGCGGGCGGGCGCGCTCACCCACTCCCTGGAAGCCGCCGAGGAGTACTACCGGCGGCGGGGGGCGACGTGGGAGCGCCTCGCCCTCCTCAAGGCGCGTCTCGTGGCCGGAGACGCCGCCGTCGGCCGGGAGTTCGGGAAGAGGGTCGCTCCCTTCGTCTGGGACCGGCCCTTCGACGCGGAGGCGGTGCGCCAGGTCCTGCGCCTGAAGCAGGAGACGGACCGGCGGCTCGCGACGCGCGGGCTCGCGGGCCGGCACGTCAAGCTGGGCCGGGGAGGGATCCGCGAGATCGAGCTCGTGGTGCAGGTCCTCCAGGTCCGGCACGGCGGCCCGCTGCGCCTTCCCCGCTGCCGAGGCACCCTCCTCGCCCTGGACGCCCTGCGGTCCGCGTCCGTCCTGGCGACACCGGAGCACGACGCCCTCTCCCGCGCCTACCGCTTCCTCCGGGACGTCGAGAACAAGCTGCAGATGGTCCACGACACCCAGACCCACGTCGTCCCCGAGGACCCCGAAGAGCTCGCTCGCCTCGCGGCGCGGCTCGGGTACCGCCGGGGGCGTGACGCCGATCCCGCGGGCCGGCTCCGCCACGACCTGGCCGAGCACACCGGTGCGGTGCACCAGCTCTACGAGAGCCTCCTCGGCCGCCTGGTCAGGACCGGAAGCGCTCCGTGAAGATCCGGGCCACCTCGTCGCGGTGCCGCGTCACGTCGGCCAGGAAGGCGTCCGCCGCCGCCGCCCAGTCGGGGCCCGCGTAGCCGAGGCGCCGGGCGAGGAACCGCTCCTCCTCGGACCCGCTCTCGGGGAGGAGAAGGTCGCGGGCGTTCCCGCGCACCATGCGCAGGGCGTCGGCCGTCGCCCGCCAGAAGACGTACGCGGCCCGGAGCCTCTCGCACACCCCGCCCTCGAGGAGCCCCGCCTCCCGGAGGCGGTCCAGCCCATCGAGGGTGGACGGCGTGCGGAGCCGGACGTCGGCCCGGCCGTGCTCGATCTGGAGGTACTGCACGGCGTACTCGACCTCGACGAGGGCCCCCGGGCTGTACTTCACGTTGAAGCGGCCGGGGGGCACGAGCTCTCGGCACTGCCGCTCGCGCAGGTGCAGCGCGTCTCTCCGGTCCCACGGCTCCTCGCTCCAGACGAAGGCGTCGCGCACCCTCTCGACCTCGGCGCCGAGGGCGAGGTCGCCCGCGACGCGGCGAAGCTTGAGGAGCGCCTGCCGCTCGAACGGGGCGGCGCCCCCCCCGGACCGGTAGTAGTCCCGCACCGTCGCGAGCGGCGTGGCGAGGGGGCCCTTGGCCCCGTGGGGGCGCAGCCGGAGGTCGACGTGGAAGATGCCCTCCTGGCGGGCGGCGATGAAGCCGGTGAGCTCGCGCACCACGCCCTCGAAGAAGACCCCCGCGTCGACGCCCGTCCCCGCCGTGCGGCCGGGAGAGCCGTAGACGAAGACGAGCTCGATGTCGGACGCGTAGCCCATCTCGCGCCCCCCGAACTTGCCGAGGCCGACCGCCGCCAGCGGGCACGGCTCGCCCCGCTCGTCCAGCGGCTCCCCGTGGCCCCGGGCCACCTCGTCCCGGCACGCTCGGAGGGCCGCCTCGACCACGGCCTCGGCGAGGTCGGTGATGGCCCGGGAGAAGGCGACGAGGTCCACGTCGGGGTCGAGCAGGTGCCGCATGTCTGCGAGCAGCATCTCCTCGTCCTTGAAGGCGTTCAGCTCGCGCCGCTCGTCCCCGAACGAGGGGGCGCGGGCGAGCCGCGCCTCGAGCTCGGCCAGGAGCTCCCCCCGCCCGCGCAGCGGGCGCCGCCGCCACGTGCCGAGGACGGGCAGGAGGTGCTCGGCCTGGAGCCTCAGGAAGTCCTCCCAGAGGAAGGTGCTCGCGCCGAAGAGACGCGCCAGCTCGCGCAGGCCCTCCGGCGAGGCGGTGAGGGAAAGCCCCTCGGGCCGGGACCCGAGGAGGCGGTCCACGAGCTGGGAGAAGGAGCGCAGGGCGAGGGCGGGATCGGGGGCGATGGGAAGGACGTGCGTGAACTGCTTGAGGAGGGCGACGCCGGCGCGCAGCGCGGCGAGCTGCGAGGGGTCGTCGATCTTCCGCCCGTCCCGCGTCGCGATCAGGAAACGGTCGCGCGCCTCGGCGCCCACGCTCATGATCTCGACCTCTTGCACGTAGATGTCCCGCACGGCGAGCGCCGTCGCCAGGGCGTAGAGGAAGCCCGGGGTGTCGCGGCCCCGCACCTCCATCCGCGTCCAGCGCGGGTCCTTCTCGTTGTCGAAGGCGATCTCGAGCGGCTCGAGCGCGGCGTCGGGAGGCGCGCCGCGGGAGAAGCGCTCGGCCAGCCGGCGGTCGATGAGGACCCGGGCCTCCTCGGCCCGACCGCGCCCGACGAGGGCGAGCAGCTCGAGGACGTCGGCCTCGAGGCGCTGCTCGAGGCGCGAGACCGCGCCGTCCGCGGGAGGATCGCGGGACGTCACCCGGAACTCGTCGACGATGATCCGCCCCGACGCAGCGCCGGAGACCGGGACGGGGCGGGCCCTCCTGCCGCGCGGGCGCCTCGGGGGCGGCGCCGGGACGCGCGCGGGGGGCGCGGACGTGTGGACCCGGCCCGACTCGATGTCCAGCCCGGAGGCGGACAAGACGCCGCACAGGAGGGCGAACTCGGAGAAGAAGTCGAGTCCAACGACCGTCACGTCGAGGGTCCCTGGCGGCGCTCCCGGAGGCGCTCCGGCGACGGTCACCCGGGCCGGTCGGGCGGCGCTCAGCTCGCCGGCCAGCCTCACGTGGAGGGAGATCTCCTCCGCGGAGTGGCTCGCGGCGTAGACCTGACCCATGCGGGCGGCGAAGTCCCGGAGCGCCTCGGCCTCGTCTGCCACAGCCCTCCCGCCGTTCGTCGGGCAGGGAAGTGTAACCCGCCGACGCGCACCCGAACGGCCGATCTCGACGTAGCGCCGCGCCCGCTCCTGTGGCGGTCGGTGAAGCCGGTTCCTCAGGCGGGCTAGAATGCGCTCGCCGCTCGGGGCGCAAGCCCCGCCCAGGAGGTCCGCCGATGGAGACCCTTCCCGCGACCGCCGTCCTCGGCCTCGCCGTCCTCGCCGCCGCCACCGCTCGAGGCAGGGGCTTCGAGGAGGACGTGGCCTTCCTGAGGCGGCACGTCGACCTCCTCGTGCTCGAAGACGGCCGGAGTGGCGCCCGGGTGGCCGTGGTTCCGGCGTGGCAGGGCCGTGTGATGACGTCCGCCACGGGGGGCGCCGAGGCACGCGGCTACGGCTGGATCAACGAGGAGCTCGTCGCCTCCCGGCAGCTACGGCCTCACATCAACGCGTTCGGGGGCGAGGACCGCCTGTGGCTCGGCCCGGAAGGAGGGCAGTTCTCGATCTTCTTCAGGAAGGGCGATCCGTTCGACCTCGAGCATTGGCAGACCCCTCCGCTCTTCGACACGGAGCCCTGGGCGGTCGTCGAGAAGGACGGCCGCCACGCGGCGTTCCGGCACCGTGGCACGCTCGTGAACTACTCGGGCACGGCGCTCGACGTTCAGATCGACCGGACGGTGCGCGTCCTCGACCGCGGTGAGGCGGTGGCCGCCCTCGGCGGCCCCTTGCCCGAGGCCGTCCGCCTCGTCGCCTTCACCTCCGAGAACACGCTCACGAACGCGGGCAAGGCCGCCTGGACGAGGCAGGAGGGCCTCCTGTCGCTCTGGATCCTCGGCATGTTCCGGCCCTCCCCGGCGACCACGATCGTCGTCCCCTATCGCGAGGGAACCGAGGCCGAGCGGGGCCCGGTCGTGAACGACGCCTACTTCGGCAAGGTCCCCGCCGACCGGCTCGTGACCGGCAAGGACGTCCTCTTCTTCAGCGGCGACGGCCGGCACCGCAGCAAGATCGGTCTCTCGCCACGGCGGGCGCAGTCGCGGCTCGGGAGCTACGACGCGGAGGGGGGCGTGCTGACGATCGTCACCTTCGATCGGCCCGAGGGCGCCGCCTCGTACGTCAACTCGATGTGGGAGATCCAGAAGGAGCCCTTCGCCGGCGACGTCGTGAACAGCTACAACGACGGCCCGCCTTCGCCGGGGGCGAAGCCGATGGGGCCCTTCTACGAGCTCGAGACGTCCTCCCCAGCGGCGGCTCTCGCGCCCGGCGCTCGCCTCACCCACGTCCATCGGACCTTCCACCTGCAGGGAGGGACGGCGGACCTCGACGCGCTCGCTCGGCGCCTCCTGGGCACAGGCCTCGACCGGATCCGGACCGCGCTTCCGTCCGGGGCACGGTAGAATCGCGGTCCGTGCCCGCGCCATCACCCTCCGGAGGTGTTCGATGCTGAAGCGTCGTCGCCGCACGCTCACGGCCGTCCTCGCCGCACTGGGCCTCCTTCTCCTGGCCGCACCCCGAGCCGCGCGCGCCGCCGATCCGCCCCTGCGGATCATCGTCTTCGGGGCGCACCCCGACGACTGCGACGAGACGACCGGCGGCACCGCCGCCCTCTGGGCCGCGAAGGGCCACCAGGTCAAGTTCGTCGCGGTGACGAACGGCGACGCCGGCCACCAGTCGGAGGGAGGAGGAGCCCTCGCGAAGCGGCGGCGGGCGGAGGCCCAGGAGTCGGGGCGCCGGCTCGGCATCGCCGAGTACGAGGTGCTCGACAACCACGACGGGGAGCTCGAGCCGACGCTTCCGGTCCGCCTGGAGATCATCCGCCGGATCAGGCGGTGGAACGCGGACGTCGTGATCGCCCCCCGGCCGAACGACTACCACCCCGACCACCGCTACACCGGCGTCCTCGTCCAGGACACGGCCTACATGGTGATGGTGCCGAACGTCGCCCCCGACACGCCTCCCCTGCGGAAGAACCCCGTCTTCCTGTACGCGCAGGACCACTTCCAGCGCCCGAACCCCTTCCGGCCCGACGTCGCGGTGGCCATCGACTCCGTGTACGAGAAGAAGATCCTCGGTCTCGACGCCCACGTGTCGCAGTTCTACGAGTGGCTTCCGTGGATCGAGGGCGTCCTCGACTCGGTGCCCAAGGACCCCGCGGCCAGGCTCGCGTGGCTGAAGAAGGAGTGGGGCCGGCCGGCCAACGCCGACGTGCGGGCGGCGCTCCGGAAGTGGTACGGGCCGCGGGCCGACGGAGTGACCCAGGCCGAGGCCTTCGAGGTCTGCGAGTACGGCCGGCAGCCGAGCGAGGCCGACCTCCGTCGCCTGTTCCCGTTCTTCGACTGAAGTGGTCCGCGGTGGGCTCCGTCCCCGGACGCCCGCGCAGGAGGCAGAGATGATTCGCCTGCTCGTCGCATCGGTCGGCGTCGTTCTTCTGACGGCGTCGGCCTTCCCCGTGCCGGCGACAGCCGTCGCTCAGGCCCCGGCACCGGTGGCTCCGACGGTGGAGCGCGTCACCTTCCCTCCGATCCCCCTCCGCGAGGCGCCCGCGCTCCTCGAGTCCTCCCCTGGAGGGTGGACGAGCGTGCAGCCGGGTCCCGATCTCGCCGGTTGGACGCGCGGGGCCTGGCCGGCGACGGCGGCGCTCGGGCCGCAGCAGTGGTCGGTCGACCCCGCGACCGGTAACCTCGTCTGCGACGGGAAGGGCGGGCACGAGTGGCTGCGCCTCGACCGCGAGCTGGGCGACGCGGCGTTCCATGTGGAGTGGCGTTTCGCACCGGTCGAGGGCGCCGACAAGTACAACAGCGGCGTCTTCGCGCGCACGGCAAAGGACCTGTCGGTGTGGCACCAGGCGCAGGTCGCGCTCAAGGGCGGCTTCCTCTTCGGCCTGACGCCGATCGGGGGGGCGGTGAAGCGCTTCGGCCAGGACGCGGCCGCCCCGCGGGTGCGACCGGCCGGCGAGTGGAACGTCTACGAGGTCGTCGCCCGCGGCCGTACGCTCTCTCTGTGGGTGAACGGCGCCTTCACGGGCGAGATCGCGGTCGACGTCCCGCGCGGACACCTCGGCCTCGAGGCCGAGGGCTGGCGGATCGAGTTCCGCAACCTGAAGGTGAAGCCGCTCGAGTGACCGGGAGGGGCTCTCGAGCCCCGCTCAGCCCTCGGGCGGAGGGCCGGCCTCCGAGGCTGCCGGCGCGCCCCCGAGACGGAGGCAGCGCTTGACGAGAGCGTCGAGGCTGAGCGGTCCCGGACCGGCGATCGCGAGCCAGGCCAGGAAGAGCAGGTAGACGAACGGAACGACGTCCGTCAGGCCCTGCTCTCCGGTCATCCAGAGGGCGCCCAGGAAGCTCTGCCGGTCGGCCGTCGCGAGCGCGACGACCATCGTCGTGGCGAGGCCGGCAGCCACGAGCCGCGTGAGGAGGCCCACGACGAGGGCGATGCCGCCGTAGAACTCGAGCCGGGAGACGAAGGCGGCGTTGAGCTCGGGCGCGGGTATGCCGAGGCCGGCGAAGAAGTCCACCGTGCCCGCGAAGTTCGCGAGCTTCCCCCGTCCGGTCAGGAAGAAGGCCTGGCCCATCACGAGCCTCGTCAGGAGGGGCGGGAGGAAGGCGAGGGCGGAGGCGGCGCCGAGACCGAGGCGCGTCCCACGCCGCACGATCGAGAGAGCGGACATCGTACCTCCGTGGCGATCGTCCAGTGGGGTCTTCGCTACGGAGGCGCATCGCCTCGGGAGCCGGGTCTATTCCCGCCCGGGGTCGCCGCGAGAGCGACCCCGCAGCCGCGACGGGCTAGGGTGGGTGGACGCGCAGGACCCGCACGTCGCGGGGAGCGATCGCGCCCCGCCATGCGAAGCCGTCGGGCCGGGCATCGACGGGGACGGGCCCGTCCCCGTCGAGGTCGGAGACCGTGCGCCCGTCGAGTGGCACCCGGATCGTGACTGTCGCCGTGGCCGGCGTCGCCGCGTGGTTGAAGAGAAAGGCCAGGTGCTCGCGGCCGGACTCCAGCAGGCGCACCTCGACCGGGTCGCCGGAGACCTCCGCCGGCCTCCCGACGCCCGCCCAGTCGAGGAGGCCGTCGAAGAACCGGCGCGTCGTCTCCGCCGGCTGGGTGACGTAGGCGGCGCCGACGTACGAGCCGACCATCAGCGCCTTTCCCCGTCCGTAGGACGACACGACGGCCGCCGGAGCACCGCTCGCGAACCGGGCCACGACGCGTGCGCCCGGAGACAGGGGCTCGAGCGACTCCTCGTACCAGCGCCCGGGCAGCACCTCGCCGGGCGCGAGGCCCGGCAGCCCCTCGTCCGCACGCAGCGCGGCGCTGCCCTTCTCGACCGTCCGCACGTCCGACTCGCGCGCGCCCACCACCTCGGCCAGACCCAGGCCCGGGATCACATCGGCCGCTCGGCCCCGCTCGTCGTTCCATCCCGCCCGAGCCTCGACGACCAGGGCCCCGCCCGCCCGCGTGTACTCGCGCAGCTCCGCCGCGGCCTTCGCCGGGAGCATCGGCGGGTAGGGCAGGACGACGAGGCGGTACCGGGCGAGGCCTCCGGCCGTCAGGTGTTCGGCATGCACGAAGTCGAAGGGCACGCTCGTCGGGAAGAGCGCGCCGTAGATTCCGAGAAGCGAGTCCCGCTCGATGCCCGCCACCTCGCCCTGCGGCCCGCCGTAGGCCGTCGCTCGCTGCCGGCCGCCCACGAAGTGCGCGAGCGGGTCGTAGACGACCGCCACCTGCGCCGGGACCGGCCGCGCGTCGAGGAAGAGACGGGAGTGCGCGCTCACGAGCCGGGCGATGGCGCCCTCGGCCTTCGCGCGCTCGGTGGGCGTGCCGTCGAGGTGGACGAGGCCGAAGCCGCCCGACTCGTAGCCGGTGCTCATCGGGTAGTAGGCGTAGGCGCAGACGGCCTTCGCCCCGCGGGCGAGGGCGCTCCAGGTCCAGACCCGGAGGTCCTCCGCCGTGACGGTCGGCGAGACGTTCAGGGCGATCGTGCCGAAGCCCGCCTGCAGCTCGCCGATCCAGAAGCCGCGCCGGCCGGCCGCGTAGCCGAACGAGCGCGCGAAGTCGAGGAGGGCCCCCCGCCACGGGGCGTCGCGGTCGACGAAGGCGGAGTGCTTCGGGTAGAAGGAGGTCCCGTAGTAGTCGACCTGGGCCGCCATCGTCCAGTCGTCCGACTGGCCCTCCCAGGCGTGTGGCGAGGAGAAGAGGCCGACGCCCGCGGCGTGGCTCGTGGCCACTCGGCCGGGCGCGCCGCGCTTCGCCGCCTCGTAGCGGGCCCGCAGATCCTCCCCCAGCTTGTCGGCGATGAACCGCTTCCAGTCGATGTAGTCGGTGTAGGAGAGGATCGTGCTCAGCCGGTTCGGCTCGACCTCGTCCCAGGACGCGTAGCCCCGGTACCATGCGGCGTTCAGCGCGTCGAGCGTCCCGTACTTCCGCTTCAGCCACTCTCGAAAGCGGGCGACCGTGTTCCGGCAGAAGCAGAACTCCGGGCTCTCGATGTACGTGGGGTTCGCCCAGTTGATGACGTGGGGCTCGCTCCAGAGGTCGAAGCCGAGGAAGGCGGGGCTCGCGCCGGCCCGCCGTGCGACCGCCTCGTAGAAAGCCAGGTCGGCCTTCCGCACCGCCGGGTGGTCCAGGCAGTAGCCGGGAGAGGACTCGGGCCGGATGGCCTGGCCGTTCGAGCTCACGAACAGGGAGTCGGGGTACTGCCGCCCCACCCAATCGGGAGCGGAGTCCATGTACACCTGGACGATGACCCGGAGCCTCTCCTCTTCCGCGAGAGAGAGGAGGACGTCGAGGTGATCGAGGTGGTACACGCCGGGGGCGGGCTCGCCACTCGCCCACGAGATCCAGGTGCGGACCGTGTTGAAGCCGAGAGCCCGGATCTGCCTGAGGTCGCGGCGCCAGTCCTCCTTCCGGGACCTGGGGTTGGCCTCCAGCATCGGGGCCCGGGCCTTCCCGCCCCCGTACCAGACCGCCATCGGGAGGACATCCGGCTCGTCCCCCGCGCCGACGGCCGCAGAGGTGGCCGACAGGAAGAGGGCCAGGACCGTCCCCGCCATCCCGCGAAGTCTACCCCCGAAGCCCACCGTGCCGTCAAAGCGTCTGTGAATCAGTCACTTGCGGGCTGCGGCAGGGAGGCGGCGAACCGGCGTCGGGACGGGCGCTCCGGGCCCGGCGCACAGCGGGGGGCTTGACAGGCGTGGGATCCTGCCCCGGTTCCCATGGCACGGTCTCTCGTCATCGTCGAATCGCCGGCCAAGGCGTCCACGCTCGAGAAGTTCCTGGGCAAGGACTTCCGGGTCGCCGCCTGCTACGGCCACGTCCGCGACCTCGACCGCAAGGGCATCGCCGTGGACCGGAGCCGGAACTACGAGCCGAACTACCGCATCGTGCCCGGCAAGGAGCGGACGGTTGCCGAGCTGTCGCGCCTCGCGAAGAAGGCCGAGCGCATCTTCCTGGCCGCCGACCCCGACCGCGAGGGCGAGGCGATCTGCTGGCACCTCCGGGAGCTCCTCAAGAAGGAGGCCCCGCAGGCGGAGTTCCACCGGGCCGAGTTCCAGGAGATCACGAAGTCGGCGGTCACGCGAGCGATCGAGAAGCCGGGGAAGATCTCCAAGGACCGGGTCGGGGCGCAGCAGGCCCGGCGCATCATCGACCGGCTGGTCGGCTACGAGGTCTCCGAACTCCTGTGGAACAAGGTCTGGCGCGGCCTCTCCGCCGGCCGCGTGCAGACGGTGGCGCTGCGCATCATCGTCGAACGCGAGACGGAGCGCGAGCGGTTCCGGGCGGTGCCGTACTTCTCGGTCCCCGTCACGCTGGAGAAAGACGGGGCCGCCTTCCCGGCGCGCGTCGTGGCGTGGCGCGGGGAGAAGCTGCAGTTCGACGGCACCGACCCGCGGCTGGCCACGGCCGAGGCGGCCGAGGCGGTCCGGGCCCACGTCGAGGGCTCGGCCCTCCGGGTGACGTCGGTCGAGGCCCGCGAGCGGCGGCAGAACGCGGCCCCCCCCTTCACCACGCCGAAGCTCCAGCAGGCCGCGGCCCGGTCGCTGGGCTTCTCCGTCCGCAAGACGATGACCCTGGCCCAGCGCCTCTACGAGGGCCGGGCGGTGGGCGACCGCGGGACGGTCGGCCTCATCACCTACATGCGGACCGACTCCACGCGGGTCGCCGACGAGGCGCTCGAGGCCGTGCGCGCGCACATCCTCTCGACCTATGGCGAGGCGAGCCTGCCCTCGGAGGCGCGGCGCTTCCGCCAGAAGAAGGACGCCCAGGACGCCCACGAGGCCATCCGGCCGACTTCGATGGACCTGCCTCCGGAGGCCGTCGCCTCCTACCTCGAGCCGGACGAGCAGAAGCTCTACCGGCTCGTCTGGAACCGCTTCGTCGCGTCCCAGATGAACCCCGCGGTGAGCGAGGTCACGACGGTCGAGATCGAGGCGCGACGCGCCGCCTCGCCAGGCGCCGGCCCCGCGAACGACGTCGCGGGCCTTCGCGCCACCGGATCCGTCCTCAAGGACCCCGGCTTCCTCCGCCTCTACGGCCAGGTGGCCGAGACCGAAGGCGAGAACGCGCCGGAGGACGAGGGGGACGGGGACGAGACGAAGGTGAGGCTGCCCCCGCTCGCCCAGGGCGACGCCCTCGCCCTGCGGGAGGCCCGGGTGGACGCCCACGAGACCCAGCCTCCCCCGCGCTTCAACGAGGCCTCGCTCGTGAAGTTCATGGAGGAGAACGGCATCGGCCGGCCCTCCACCTACGCCGACATCCTGCGCAAGATCGAGCAGCGCGAGTACGTGCACAAGAAGGAGCGGCGCTTCATCCCCACCCCTCTCGGCCGCCTCGTGGTCGACCTCATGAAGGAGGGCTTCGAGGACTTCTTCCAGACCGAGTACACGGCCCGCATGGAGGAGGAGCTCGACGAGGTCGAGGAGGGCAAGGTGGACTGGCGCCAGGCCCTGCGCGACTTCGACGGCAAGTTCTCGAAGGACCGCGAGCGCGCGAAGAAGAAGATGCACTCGGTGAAGGCGGGCCTCGCCCTTCCGCTCGTGCGCGAGGCGTTCAACGACTTCCGCCTGACGAGCGATCCCGGCGACACCTGCCCGGTGAGCGGCCACCCGTTGAAGCTGCGCATGGGCAAGGCCGGCCTCTTCGTCGCCTGCGGCGGCTACCCGGACTGCACCTGGACCGTGGACATCCCGGAGACCGAGGAGGACCCGGTGGATCCGAGCGAGCTCGAGGGGCAGATCTGCGACGAGTGCGGCAGCCCGATGCGTCTGCGCACGGGGCGCAACGGCTCCGTCTTCCTCGGCTGCACGGCCTACCCCAAGTGCCGGAACGCGATCTCCGTCGCCATCCAGGGGGGCAAGGCGGAGGCGCGGCCCGCCGAGCCGACCGGCGAGAAGTGCCCCGTCTGCGGCCACGACCTCGTGAAGCGGCACGGGCGCTTCGGCGACTACGTCTCCTGCTCGAACTACCCCGACTGCCGCTACAAGCCCCCGAAGCCCGTGACCCTCACCGGGGTGACGTGCCCGGAGTGCAACCAGGGCCGGATCCTCGAGCGGAGGGGCCGCTTCGGCCCCTTCTACGGCTGCTCGCGTTACCCCGAGTGCAGGCGAAACTTCCGCGCCCGCCCGGTCCCGAAGCCGTGCCCGCAGTGCGGCACGGCCTACCTCCTCGTCCGGGAGCGCAAGGCCGGGCCGTTCTACGTGTGCGAGACCGAGGGCTGCGGATACGACGAGCCCGCGAGGGACCTCGAGCGTTACCCGGTGACGACCGAGATCACCGAGGAGGCACGCCAGGCCGCTCTCGCCGCCGCCGTGGCGCCTCCGCCGAAGAAGCGCCCACGGAAGAAGGCCCCGGCGGCACCCGAAGCGGAGACGCCGTCCGCGGACGATCGGGCGGCCGGCCGCAAGGCGGCCGGAAGGAGGCCCGTCCCAGCCGCTGCCGCCGGGGGCTCGCGTCGGCCGACCGGCCGGAAGGTCGCGGCCTCCGCTCGTCCGAAGCGGGCGCCGAGGAAGACGTAGCCTTCACGCGTTCCATTCCTATCCGATCCCGCACTGTGAACGGCCTCACTGCGGCGAGACTCCGGTCGCGCTCCACTCTCGGGGGCCGGCGTGTGAATCGGCCGGGCACGGGAGAGCCGCGGAGGCAATCATGAGACCGATCGCGAGTGGCGTCGTCCTGGCCCTCGGCCTGGGCCTGACCGCGTGCGGCGGAGGCAGCTCGCCGTCCGCGCCGTCGCCGTCCCTCTCCGTCGTCGACCGGCTCGTCATCGCCCAGCAGGTCGTCGCGACCGCCCTCGGGGGCGTCGTCAAAGGCTCGCCGGTGAAGAGGTCCGACGGCGTCCCCCTCGGCGACCTCGCCTGCGAGACGACCTGCACGGCCTCGTCCTGCGCGGTCCGCTGCCCGATCGACGAGCGTCTCGACTGCCCGGCCGGAGGCGGCGCCACGGACCGGGGCCAGATCGCGGGCACGCTCGACGCTTCGCTTTCGGGCGCCGCGGCCCTCAGCGCCACCCAGACGTACTCCGGCTGCAAGCCGAACGCGGGCCTGACCATCGACGGCGCCCCCGCCACCTCCGCCACGGGCAACGCGCGGTTCGCGAACGGCCAGCTCGCCGACCAGCAGACGGTGCACGTCGCCGGCAGCGTGAGCTACTCGTCGGCGACCGAAGGCCCCGGCCGATGCGACGTGGACCTGAGCGTGACCTTCGACCGCGCGCTGAAGGGCTCCGCCAACGGCACGGCCTGCGGCCAAGCGGTGGACGTCACCTTCTAGCGCCGGCCGGGAGCGGCCGTCTCATCGGCTATCCTGTGCGGCCGTGACCTCGCGCCGCGCGGCCGCCACCACCGTCTTCGTCGTCTCCGTCGTCCACGGCCTGCTGAGCGTTCCCTACCCGGCGAGCGCGGCCGTCCTGCTCGCCCACGGCCTCGGCAACGCGGAGTACGGCTCGCTCTTCGTCCCCCAGCTCGCCCTCGCCGCCTTGGGCGCGCTCGGCGCGGGGTCCGTGCTCGAGAGCCTGGGCCCGAAGCGCGCCCTCGTCCTGGGCCTCGCCTTCATGGCCTTGTCGCCTCTGGCGCTGATCGCTGGCGTCGGCGCCGGAACCCCGTGGATCTACCCCCTCGCCCTCGCCGGCACCGCCCTCCTCGGCCTCGGCGCGGGGCTGTGCGCGGGGCCGCTCAGCGCGTACCCCCAGGTGCTCTTCCCCGCGCGGAGCGAGAGCGCGGTGGTCGCCGTCCACACGCTCATCGGCCTGGGCCTCGCCGTCTCGCCTCTGCTCTCGGCCCTCGCCCAGGCGTGGCGGGTGTGGCCCGCCTATCCGCTCGCCCTCCTCGGGCTGGGCGCCGTCTTCTCGACGGCCGTCGAGCGCGAGAGGCTGCCCGAGCCGGAGCCCCGCGCGGGAGGAGCGGCGCCCCGGCGGCCGGTCGGATCCCGGCGGCTCTGGGTCTTCATGGGAATCGTCTTCCTCTACGGCTGCACCGAGGCGCTCTTCGGCAACTGGACGATCCCCTTCCTGACCGAGGAGCGCGGCATCGCTCCTGCGGGCGCGGCCTTCGCTCTCGCCGCCTTCTGGGCCTCGCTCTCGGTCGGGCGGGTCACGGTCGCGCTCGTCGTGAGCCGGGTGCGGCCCGGCCCTGTCCTCCCCGTCCTGGCCGCCCTCATGTGCGTCGCCGCGCTCCTCGTGCCCGCCGCATCCGGCGCGCGGGGCGCCCTCGTCTTCCTCTCGCTCGCGGGCCTCGGCTGCTCCGCCGTCTTCCCTCTTTCGGTCGGCCTGGCCTGCGGCCGCTTCCCCTCGCACCGGGCCTGGGTCTCGGGGACCCTCTACGCCGCGCTCTGCTCCGGCCTCGGCACGGGATCGCTCGCGGCCGGCGTCCTGCACGAGCGGCTCGCTCTCTCGACCATCTGCAGGCTCGGCGCGGCGCCACCGGCGGCCGCGGCCCTCCTCGCCGTCCTCGCCACGGCGTCGCCCGCCCTCCTGACCGGGCGCCGGAAGGGGGACCTGGCCGGCTGACGCCGCGTCGTCCGCTTCAGAGGTGCGAGGAGCCGTCGGACTCCGGGCGGGACCGGGGAGCGAGGCGCTCCTCGAGCAGACGTCGCACGAGGGGTCCGGCACCGATCCCGACCGCGATCGCGAGGGCCAGCATGACCGTGCCGACCACGAGGGCGAAGGCGGCGAGCACGATCGGCCGCGCGAAGCCGACGTGGTCGAGGGCCATGGCCACGGCGAGGGTCGCGGTCAGGAAATAGACGGCGCCGCCCACGAGGCGGGCGGAGGGCCACCCGGCGTTCACCGCGGCGAGGAGGACGACCCGCCAGAGGACGTTGGCGACGACCAGGCCCACGGCGAGGATGGCGAGGGCGCCGACGAGCCGCGGCACGAGGAGCAGGGCCTCCGAGCGAAGGGAGCCGAGGGTGTCGAGGCCGAGGGCGTCCAGGCCGGCGAGGAGGAAGCCGAGGAACAGGACCCAGAAGACCGCCGAGGAGACGATCCTCTCCGCCGGCGGCAGCTCGGCCTTGCGGAGCAGCTCGGCGGCGCCGGCCCGTTCCGCGAGCCGGCTGACCCGCAGCCACCCGAGCGCCCTCGAGGTGACGGCCCGGGCGAGGGCCGCGATCACCCAGCCCGCGGCCACGACGCTGAGCATGGCGAGCAGGCGCGGAATGACGAGCCTGAGCCCGTCGACGTAGCCGCTCCAGGTCTCGCGCAGGGTGGTGAGGATCGAGTCCCACATGGGTCACCTCGCAGGTGCGGTCCAGAGGGCGACGAGGTCCCCCCGCGATCGCTCGAAATGCCGGCACAGGGCCTCGAGCCGCTCCTCGGCCGCCCCCGCGTCGAGGCCCGACACCTCGGCCGCGAACGACGCCACGCGGCCGAGGTAGAGCGGCACCGCCGCGCGCAGCAGGTGGTCGCGGGAGACGACGGCGTGCCGGTGGGCGGCGGCGAGCCCCAGCACCACGGACCTCCAGAGCTCGTCCGAGACCCGCACGTCGGGCTCGGCCGACGCCCGCAGGGCGGCGACGGCCGACGGAGGCAGCGCCCGCTCGAGCATCCCGCCGAGCGCGGCGAGGCCCTCCCGGAAGAGCGCCGGGTACGCGCCGCGGTCGACCGACGTCCCCGGCTCCGGAAGGACGGCCGGCCGGGAGCAGCGCCGCAGGTGAGGACTCGCTGGGGCCGGGCTCGTCCACCGGGCCTCGAGCAGACGGAGGGAGGTGAAGAGGGCGTCGAGCACCTGGGGAACGAGGGTGGCCACCGCCGGCCGCGGGCGGGCGGTCAGGCGCCGCGGCCCGAGGCCGACCTCGGCCACCCGCCACCCGTCGCTCGCGGCCCGGCCCGAGATCCAGAGATCGACCGCGAGGCGCAGATCGTCGGTCTCCCACGCCGGCTCCTCGAGGCACCGAGAGACGAAGCGGCCCGAGCAGCCGAACTCGCCGGCCAGGGGCTCCTGGAGCGGCAGGCCGTACGCGGTGCGGAAGAGCGGCCGCACGACCTGGGTGACGAGCAAGCCGTCGAGGGGATGGCGGGCGTAGGCGGGCGAGACGAAGTCGGCTTCGCCGTCGAGGGCGGGGCGCGCGAGCGCGGCCACCGACTCCGAGGTCACGCTCGCGACCTCGGGGTCGAGCACGACGACCGCCGGGGCCTGGAGCAGGTCGGCGGCGGCGAACACCGTGCGCAGGGCGGCGGCCTTGCCCGGCACCCCGTGGTAGGGCGCGCTGATCCGGTGGCGCGTGCGGAGGCTCTGCGAGGCGAGGAGCGTCGGGTGGTCGAGGATCGAGGCGTCCCGGACCACGTCGGGCGTGCCGTCCGTCGAGCCCCCGTCCACGTTGACGAGCACCGCGCGCTCCCGGGCCAGCTCGCGGTCGAAGGCGACGTGGACGGCGTGGACGGCCGGCCCCACGCTCCCCGCGTGGTTCAGTGTCGGCAGCCCGACCAGCACGTCCACCTGGCCGACCGCCATGAGGTCGGAGAGCAGATCGTCGGACAGGATCGAGCTCACAGCCAGCGCAGCTTGAACCAGAAGAAGTCGTAGGGGCCGAGGGTCATCACGTAGGGCCGCTCGTGGATCCGCGGGAAGAGGCTCCGTCCGAACATCTCGATGGGGATGGCACCGGCCAGCCCCCGCAGGTCGAGCTCGACCGCCTGCGCGGTGCCGGAGAGGTTGTTCACGACCAGCACCTTCTCCGAGCCGAAGCCGCGGACGTAGGCGAGCACGCGGTGGTTGGCCGGCTTCAGGAACTCGATCGAGCCTCGCCCGAAGACGGGGGTCGAGCGGCGCACCTGGATGATCCGCTTCGTCCAGTTCAGGAGCGAGTCCTCCTGCCGCCGCTGCCGCTCGACGTTCACCGCCTGGTGGCCATAGACGGGGTTCGAGATCACCGGCTGGTAGAGCCTCTCGGGGTCGGCGGTCGAGAAGCCGCCGTTCCAGCCCCCCGTCCACTGCATCGGCGTCCTCACCCCGTTGCGGTCGCCGAGGTAGACGTTGTCGCCCATGCCGATCTCGTCGCCGTAGTAGAGGAAGGGGCTGCCGGGGAGGGAGAGGAGGAGGGCGTTCATGAGCTCGATGCGCCGACGGTCGCCGTCGAGGAGCGGGGCGAGCCTTCGCCGGATCCCCAGGTTGATGCGGGCCACGGGGTCGCGGGCGTACTCGGCGTACATGTAGTCGCGCTCGGCGTCGGTCACCATCTCGAGCGTCAGCTCGTCGTGGTTGCGGAGGAAGAGGCCCCACTGGCAGGGGGCGGGGATCTCCGGGGTGCGCTCGACGATCTCGACGAGGGGCTTGCGGTCCTCGAGCCGGAGGGCCATGAACATCCGGGGCATGAGCGGGAAGTGGAACGCCATGTGGAACTCGTCGCCCCGGCCGAAGTAGGGACGCACGTCCTCCGGCCACATGTTCGCCTCGGCGAGGAGCATCCGGCCCGGGAACTCCGCATCCATCCGGCGGCGCAGCTCGCGCACCACCTCGTGGGTCTCGGGCAGGTTCTCGCACGAGGTGCCTTCGCGCTCCACGAGGTACGGCACCGCGTCGACCCGGAACCCGTCCACCCCGAGCTCCAGCCAGAACCGCATCATCCGCCAGATCTCCTCCCGCACCGCCGGGTTGTCGAAGTTGAGGTCGGGCTGGTGGGAGAAGAAGCGGTGCCAGTAGTAGGACTTCGACACCGGGTCCCATGCCCAGTTCGACATCTCGGTGTCGCGGAAGATGATCCTCACGCCGCGGAAGCGGTCGTCGGTGTCGCTCCAGACGTAGTAGCCGCGCTTCGGGCTCTCGCGCGAGGAGCGCGCCTCCTTGAACCACAGGTGCTGGTCGGAGGTGTGGTTGATCACGAGCTCCGTCAGGACCCTGAGGCCGCGCTCGTGCGCCGCCCTCAGGAACGCCCGGAAGTCCTCGAGGGTGCCGTACTCGGGGTGGATGGCGCAGTAGTCGGAGATGTCATACCCGTCGTCCCGCAGCGGTGAGGGGTACATGGGCAGCAGCCAGAGGCAGTCGACGCCCAGGCTCTGCAGGTGGTCGAGCCGGGTCACGAGGCCGGGGAAGTCTCCCGTCCCGTCGCCGTTGGCGTCGGCATACGCCTTGACGTGGAGCTCGTAGAAGATCGCGCCCTTGTACCAAAGGTCATCGCTCATGGCTCCATCGGAGATCGTACCGCGATCGCGCGCGAGGCCGCCCCGGCCGTTTCGTCGTCGACACGGCGTCAAGAGATGTCAATGCCCATTTGTCGGGGACCGTCTCCGCCCGCCCGTCGTACGATGAGATGGGGGTTGCCTGGCGGGGGCACAAGTGGAGCACTCGATGCCGCCGGGGAGCGACCATTCCGGCGCTCCGCCGCGCGAGCCAGAGCCCTCGCCGCCGGGCCGGGAGTCGTCGCGGGCGCGACCGGCGTTCGCGCCGGGCCTCCCGCATGACGCCGTCGGTGCCTCCCTCGAGGCAGAGGTGGAGCTTATGGACTCTAGGGTCTTTCGCCATCCGGCGATTCTTTCCCTCGCCTGCGCCGCGGGGATGTGGTTCACCTCGTGCCGGTCGGGAACGGTGATCGCCCCGGGCGCGGAGAACGAGCGGGCGCGGGGCACGCTGGCCGGTACGGTCACCGGACCCGAGGGATCGCTGCCCGTGGCGAGGAGGCTCGTCGAGGCGGTCGAGGTGGCGACCGCAGCGCGGTTCTCGACGATGACCGATTCCGCGGGCGCGTTCTCGTTCCTTCTTCCCGCGGGCACCTACCGGATCGAGGTGGCCCTCGGGCGCGGCGAGACGGTCGTCGAGCAGCCCCCACCGGCCGAGGTCAAGCCCGGGGAGCTCAAGACGGGCGTCGACGTTGTCTTCGGCGGGGCGGGCGTCGTCGATCCGAGCGGCGGGTACTGAGCAGGAGGCGCTCCGGGGAGACGATGGACGCGGGGTCCGTCGGGAGACCTCAGTCGATGCTTTGTCTTCAAACGATCGTCCGTGATTGAATGATCGGAGATGCGGCAGGCCCTGCGCTTCACGGTCGCCCTGGTCGCCGGCCTCGCTCTTCTGACCTGGGCGGCCTCGGTCCTGGTCAGGCGCACCACGCGGGGCTGGTTCGAGCGGGACATGCAGCTGCGCGCCCAGCTCGCGGTGAGCGGGGCGGGCGAGGCCCTCGTGTCGCACTGGGCGGCGGGGCAGGAGCCGGAGCTGCGGAAGGTCCTCGTGGAGCTGAGCCGCGACGAGCGCATCATGGGCGCGGCGGCCTGCGGGCCCGACCTCCGCTCGCGGACCCAGACCTTCGACTATCCCCCGGCCCTCTCGTGCGCCGAGATCGGCGTCCACGTCCGGCCCGCCGCCGATTCCCCGGCCGCGTCCTGGACCATCTGGGCGGCGGTGTTCTCGGTCCGCGGCGGCCAGGTCTACGCCACGGCCGTCCCCGTGGTGGAGGGCGAGGCCCCCCTGGGGTTCGTGGTCCTCGTCCACGACCTGAGCTTCGTCGAGCGGCGGGAGGCGACGACGCGACGCTTCATCGCGCTCGCCTTCGGCATCCTGGCCTTCGCCGCGTCGGTGATCACCCTGGTGGCGGCCCGCCTCTCGTGGCTCGGGTGGAGCAACGAGCTGCGGCGCCTCATCCGGGGGGGAAGCCCCCCTCCCGAGTTCCGGCCGTTCCTACGGGACGTACGGGACCTCGTGGAGCGTCTGGCCGCGGAGCGGGAGGCGGACGGCCTGGGCGGCCTCTGGACGCCGCAGCGGCTGAAGAACACGCTGAGCCGTCACCTCCACGGCGAGCGCGTGGTGGCCGTCGCCAACCGCGAGCCCTACATCCACGAGCGGGGAGCGGACGGGCGGGCGACCCTCGTCCACCCCGCGAGCGGCCTCGTCACCGCCCTCGAGCCGGTGATGCGCGCCTGCTCCGGGGTATGGATCGCCCACGGCAGCGGCGCGGCGGACCGCGAGGCGGCCGACCCGCGAGGACGGCTGAGGGTCCCTCCGGGCGAGGAGTCCTACGTCCTCCGCCGCGTGTGGCTCTCCCCCGACGAGGAGCGGGGCTACTACTACGGGTTCTCGAACGAGGGCCTCTGGCCGCTCTGCCACATCGCGCACACGCGGCCCATCTTCCGGAGCGAGGACTGGCGCCTCTACCAGGAGGTCAACCGGCGGTTCGCGGACGCCGTCTCCGAGGAGGTCGACTCCGCCGACCCGATCCTCCTCGTCCAGGACTACCACTTCGCCCTTCTCCCCCGGATGATCCGGGAGAGGCTGCCCCGGGCCACCGTGATCACCTTCTGGCACATCCCGTGGCCCAACTCCGAGCAGTTCGGGATCTGCCCCTGGCGTGACGAGATCCTCGCCGGGCTGCTCGGCAGCAGCATCCTCGGGTTCCACACCCAGTTCCACTGCAACAACTTCATCGACGGCGTGGACCGCTTCCTCGAGTCGCGCATCGACCGGGAGCAGAACGCTGTGGTGCACCAGGGGCAGCGGACCCTGGTCCGGCCGTACCCCATCTCGATCGAGTGGCCGAGCGGGTGGCTGCGGACAGCCCCCTCTGTCCCCGAGTGCCGGGCCGGCGTCTTCGCCGACCTCCGGCTCCCGCGGGACGCGCTCCTCGGAGTGGGCGTCGACCGCCTCGACTACACGAAGGGAATCGAGGAGCGGCTCCTGGCGGTGGAGCGGCTGCTCGAGCGCTCGCCGCCGCTGCGCGGCCGCTTCACGTTCGTGCAGCTGGCCGCGCCGAGCCGGACGGTGATCCCCCAGTACCGCCAGGTGAACGAGATCGTCGAGCGGGTGGCGGCCCGCATCAACGAGAGATTCGCCGAGGGCGACTACCGGCCGGTCATCCTCCGGCGAGCCCACCACGAGCCCCCGGAGGTCTTCCGCTACTACCGGGCAGCGGACGTGTGCTACGTGAGCAGCCTGCACGACGGGATGAACCTGGTGGCCAAGGAGTTCGTCGCCGCGCGGGACGACGAGCGGGGCGTGCTCGTCCTGAGCCACTTCACGGGGGCGGCCCGCGAGCTGACGGAGGCCCTCTCGGTCAACCCCTACGACCTCGAGGAGGCGAGCGCCGCCCTTTCCGCCGCGCTGCAGATGCCGGCGGACGAGCAGCGGGACCGGATGCGGGCCATGCGCACCCTGGTCGCGGAGTTCAACGTCTACCGCTGGGCGGGGCGCATGCTCGTCGACGCGGCGCGGCTGCGGAGGCGGGAGCGGCTTTCGGGACGCTTCCGGCGGCTGCTGCCGGAGCCCGCGGGCGCGGCCTCGTGATGCGGGACATCCTGGCCCGGGCCAACCGGGACGTCCTCGAGCAGCTGGCCCGCTCGCGAGCGCTGCTCGCCTTCGACTTCGACGGGACGCTCGCCCCGATCACGACCGATCCCGACCGGGCGAGGCTGCGGCCCTCCACGCGCCGCCTTCTCGAGAAGGCGGCGCAGGCCTACCCCTGCGTGGTCATCTCCGGCCGGTCCCGCGCCGACGTCGGCCGGCGGCTGCGGGGGATGGCTCTCGCCGGACTGGTGGGGAACCACGGCCTCGAGCACGGGCGGGGCCCGGCGACGCGCCAACGCGAGGTGCGGCGGTGGCTCGCGGTCCTGCGGAGCCGCCTCCGCGACGTTCGCGGGGTGGTGATCGAGGACAAGGGGGTTTCGCTCGCCGTCCACTACCGGCGGTCTCGGGAGAAGAGAAGGGCCCGGGCCCGGATCCTCGCCGTGGCCGCGGGCCTCGGCGGGGTGCGCCGGGTGGGAGGAAAGCAGGTGCTGAACCTCCTGCCCGCAGGGGCGCCTCACAAAGGTCTCGCCCTCCAGCAGGAGCGGGCGCGACTGGAATGCGACACCGCGCTCTACCTCGGCGACGACGAAACCGACGAGGACGTGTTCGCCCTCGACGAGCCTGGCCAGCTTCTGGCCGTGCGGGTGGGGCGCCGGAAGGGCACATCGGCCGCCTACTACGTCCGGACGCAGGCCGAGGTCGACCGTCTGCTCCGGGTGCTCCTCGCGCTCCGGCCGAAGGCGCCCGCGCAGGGCAAGGGAAGGAGGTAGGCTTGGTCGTGCACTCGACGGCGAGGGAGCGGGGGCGGGCGCTGGGCCTGACGGGTCCCCGGCCTGTCGTCGTCTGCATCGTGGGACGCTTCCCGGGGATCTCCGCGAGGCGGCTGGCCCGCGTCCTGCACCTCCACCCGAGCTCCCTCACCGGCATGCTCCGGCGCCTGGACCGGCGGGGGCTCTTCGGACGGCGGCGCGAACCCCGGGACAGCCGGAGGGCGGTGCTCGGCCTTTCCGCGGCGGGGCGGCGCCTCGACGTCGACACTCCGGGGGCGATCGAGTCCGACGTGAAGGGCATTCTCGGCCGACTGCCCCGCCCGGGAGTCCTGGCCACCGCGAGAGTGCCCGCCGCCGTGGCCGAGCAAGGCACCCCGCGGAACGGCGCAAACGAGAGGAGGCGCATCCTGCGATGAGGTCCACCGAGGCCGAGCCGCCGCACCTCGCCGACGAGGGCCGCTGGTACACCGAGCACACCGCGCTCGTGGTCACCACGCTCAAGTGGGCCGTGCTGGGCGCGGTGGCGGGACTGTGCGTCGGCTACGGGACCCGCGCCTTCCTGTGGTCGCTCCGGGCGTCCTCCGATCTCGTGGGCCACACCTTCCCCGGCTGGTTCCGTCCCTACTTCCTCCTTCCCCTGGCCCTGCCCCTCTGCGTGTGGCTCATCCGCACCTTCGCCCCGACCGCCAAGGGGCACGGGACCGAGGCCGTCATCACCGCGATCCACACCCGGTCCGGCAAGGTCGACTGGCTGGTCGCTCCCATCAAGCTCCTGGCCACCGTCCTGACCCTCGCCTTCGGCGGGTCCGTCGGCAAGGAGGGCCCGTGCGCGCAGATCGGCGCCGCGATCACCAGCCTGTTCGCCGACGTCCTGCGGCTGGACGACAAAGACCGGCGCCGCCTGGTCATCTGCGGTATAGGGGCAGGGTTCGCCGCCGTGTTCGGGACGCCGGTCTCCGGCGCACTCTTCGGGATCGAGGTCCTCTACCTGGGACGGATCGAGTACCCGGTGCTCTTCCCCTGCCTGGTGGCCGGGATCGTGTCCCACCTCGTGTGCGGGACGAGCGCCCCCGTCCCCGCCCTGACGGACGACATATCCCTGCTGGGACACCGCACGATCGTGCCCCTGGCGATCCTCTTTGGCGCTGCGTTCGGCCTCATCGCCCTCGTGCTCATCGAGACCATGCGGGGCCTCGAGCGCCTGCTCCGCCGCTTCCAGGACCACCCGTACTGGATCGCCGCCGCCGGGGGGGCGGCGCTCGCCGTCTTCTACCTGGCCGCGGGAGAGGAGTACGCGGGTCTGGGCCTCCCGACGATCGAGAGCTCTCTGGCCGGCACGGCGAAGCTCGCCGTGCTCGCCTTCCTGTTCAAGATCATCGCCACCGCGGTGACGCTCGAGACCGGCGGGAGCGGAGGCATCGTCACTCCGCTCTTCTTCATCGGGGCCACGAGCGGGACAGCGCTCGCGAACGCGACCGGCCTCTCTCCCGGCGTCGTCGCCGCGTTCGGCTTCGTATCGGTGGTCGCCGGCGCGGCGAACACCCCGATCGCGGCGGCGATCATGGGAATGGAGATGCTCCCCCACAACCTGGGCGTCTACGCCGCCCTCTGCGCGGGCACCGCATTCCTCTTCGTGGGCCACCGCAGCGTCTACGCCAGCCAGAAGCTCGGCCTCTCCAAGTCTGGTGGCCTCGACGTGCCCGTCGGCGTTCCCATCGGCGAGGTCACCCCCGCCGAGATGCGCATCCGCAAAGGCAGCCTGACCGAGTCGGTGCTCGAGGAGCTGGGGAAGGTGGAGAAGGAGGTGCGGCGCGCGGGTCGACGCGACCGGCGTTCGCCTTGACTGCTCGCCCCAACCACTGTGAGGTGAAGGGCGCCGGGCCTCCTCTTTCTAGAGCTGGGAGTAGTCGGTCGGGCGAAGCAGGACGGAGTCGATGTTCGACACGGTGTCGGCGTAGCGGGGGTCGTCCCGCAGCTTCACCCACTCGGGGTGGTCGCGGAAGGTGGCCCAGGCCTTCTCCCGGGTCGCATCGTCGGCGAACACCAGCATGTAGGTGAGGCTCGGCAGGCCCTCGCCCGCGAGGTCGCGGGAGAAGAAGACCGTGTCGAGGCCCAGGCGGCGGAAGAGCGCGAGCTCCCCTCCGGCCTCGAACATCTCGATCTTCCTCCGGCTGACGGCCTCGGTGACGCTCCGGTACGTCCGCAGCTCGAAGACGCGATCCTTTCCGGCCGCGGGGCCGGCCGGCTTCTCGACGGAAGGCCGGGTCGGAACGGTGGCGTGGAGGGAGGAGTCGCAGGTCAGGAACGGCGGGTCGCCGGCCGGCACGGCGAGCACGGAAGCCGCGGCCTTGCGGTAGTCGGCGTCCGCGTCGAGGCGGGCGGCGAGGGTGACGACCGAGTCGGCGTCGGGGTGCGGGATCAGGAGATGCACCGTGGGACTCTGCGGGCCCACCGCCACGTTCCAGGCGCCGACCGGGGCGAGGCCGGCCCGGCCGAGCGCCGGGACGAGGGCGTCCTTGGCGTAGGCGGCGAAGCGGGCGGCCAGGGCGCCGTTGCGCAGGCGATAGCGTCGCACCTCCAGCACCTGCAGCCGGGGAGCGGTCCCCGTCTCCGCCGTTCCCGCCATTCCGTCGAGGGCGTGGGGAGTGGTCACGGCAGCCGCCGTCGAGGCGGCCAGGAAGGCTCGTCGTTCCATCGTCTCCTCCTGCTCTGCCGGTTCGTGTTGCCGGCACGCCGGCACCGCGGCGTCCATGGCGCGGGCGAAGCGTAGCACGCGCCGACCCCTGAAGACGCTGCCCGGCGAGCGGCCGGCTCCGAGGATCGACGCCGCGGCCCCTGCTCGTGGCGAGCCCGAACGGCTCATTGACCGTCGCGAGAACCGCGGTGTAGCCTCCGACCGTGAACGATCGGCCGCCGACGCGCATCCAGCAAGCCGCGCTCGTCCTGCTGCGCACTCTCGTCGGGTGGCACTTCGCCTACGAGGGCCTCGTGAAGCTCGTCTGGCCCGCGTGGAGCCGGGCCGGCGTACCCTTGGCGCGATTCTCGTCGGCCAGCTACCTGCGGTCGTCCACCGGGCCGCTCGCCGACGCCTTCCGCGCCCTGGCCGACGCGTCGTGGCTGCCGTGGCTCGACGTCCTGATGGCCTGGAGCCTCCTGGTGGTGGGCGTCTTGCTGATGCTCGGCCTCTTCACGCAGCTCGCCTGCGCGGGGGCGCTCGCTCTCCTCGCCCTCTTCTACCTGTCGTGGCTCCCCACCCGGGGCGTGTACGAGCCGGGCACGGAGGGCAACTACCTCCTCGTGAACAAGAACCTCGTGGAGGCGGCGGCGGTGGCCGTCGTCTTCGCGTTCCGGACCGGCCGCATCGCCGGCCTGGACCTCGTCCTCGCGCGTCGCCGCGCGGGAGAGTCGCCCGCGGAGGCGTGACGATGAACCTGACGCCGGAGCAGCAGGAGCTGGGACGCCGGAACTTCATGCGGGCGCTGGCGGGAACGCCGGCCGTGGCCGCCCTGGGCGCGGCGGCGGCGGTGAAGGGCCCGGTGCGCGGCGGGCCGGTGCGGCTCGGGTTCATCGGCCTCGGTGGCGAGGGGCGGCTCCTCCTCGAGCAGACCGACCCGCGCTACGGCGAGGCGGTGGCCCTCTGCGACATCAACCCGGACCAGCTCAAGCGGGCGGCCGATGCGCTGGTCAAGACGGGCCGCGCGCCCGTCGCGCACCATGCCGACTGGAAGGAGATGCTCCAGAAGGAGAGGCTCGAGGGTGTCGTGATCGCGACCCCCCTCTCGACCCACGCCGACATCACGGTGGGCTGCCTGGAGGCCGGCCTCCACGTGCTGTGCGAGAAGATGATGGCCTGGGACGGCGCCTCCGGCCGGCGCATGGCGGAGGCGGCGAAGCGCGCCCGGCGCGTCCTCGAGATCGGCCACCAGCGCTTCTACAACCCGGTGTACCAGGCCGCCTACGAGGGCATCGTGAAGGCGGGCCTCCTCGGCGACGTGTACCACGCGCGCCTCGTCTGGCACCGCAACGGAAGCTGGAGGCGGCAGGCCGACCTGCCGTCGCCGGACTTCACGGCGGCGCAGTGGGGCTACCCGACCTTCGACCACCTCGTCAACTGGCGGCTCTACAAGCAGTACTCGCGCGGCCACATGGCGGAGCTCGCCAGCCACATGGTCGCGATCACCGACTGGTTCTTCGGCTCGACCGCCGAGACGGCGGTCGGCTCGGGCGGCGTCTACCGCTTCAAGGACGGCCGCGAGGTCCCCGACCACACCTACGTCACCCTCGAGTACCCCGGAGGCCGCACCGCCGTCTTCACCTCGATCGAGTCGAACGCCTTCGACGACTACTACGAGGCCTACTACGGCACGAAGGGCACGCTCATCCTCAAGGGCGAGATCGACGCGTACCTCTTCGAGGAGGGGGCGTCGCCCGGAGAGTCGAAGGCGACGGGCATCGCGGTCGCGCCGAAGACGGGGCCGGTCGGCTCGGCCTCCGAGAGCCGTGCCGCCGACGCGGCGGGCGCCGGCAAGGGGAAGGGCGCCGCGACCGGGGGCGGCGACCGGCTGGCCGCCTACCGGCACGAGATCGACGGCTTCTGCGGCGCGGTCCGGACCGCAGCGCCCCTCAAGTGCGGGCCGGAGCGCGCCCTCGCCTCGGCGCGGGCGTGCATCGCCGGCTTCGAGGCGGTCGAGAGGAAGACGCGGATCGGGGTCGAGGCCTAGCCGCGTGGCGCGGCCGTCGACGCGCATGGCTGATCCAGGCTGGGTCCGCGTCGCGACGCTCCGGACTCCGGAGGCCTTCCGGCGGCACCTCGAGGCGAGTGCCATCGCCCTTCCATTCGACGATGCGCTCGTTCCGGCTTCCGACTCGCCGCTCGGCCGGCCGCTCGAGGCCGACGGGATGCGCGCCGGCAATCGGTTCTGCGTCCTGCCGATGGAGGGCTGGGACGGGACGTCCGACGGGCGCCCGACCGAGCTGACGCGGAGGCGCTGGCGGAACTTCGGCCGCTCGGGGGCCAAGCTCGTGTGGGGCGGCGAGGCGGCGGCAGTGCGGCACGACGGCCGGGCCAACCCCTGCCAGCTCGTGATCGGCTCTTCGACCTGGGAGTCGCTCGCCCGCCTGCGCGACGTGCTCGTCACCGCCCACGAGGAGAGCTTCGGCACCGGAGCGGCGAACGACCTCGTGGTGGGCCTGCAGCTCACTCACTCCGGCCGCTACGCCCGCCCGAACGGCTGGGACCGGCCGGAGCCCCAGGTGGCCTTCGCCCACCCGGTCCTCGACCGGAGGTTCCCGGGCGGCGTGCGCGTGCTGACCGACGAGGACCTGGACCGCCTGGCCGAGGACTTCGTGCGGGCGGCCGTCCTCGCCCGGCGGGCCGGCTTCCAGTTCGTCGACGTGAAGCACTGCCACGGCTACCTCGGCCACGAGCTCCTGGCCGCGCACGAGCGGCCCGGCCGCTACGGCGGCCCCCTCGAGAACAGGACGCGCTTCCTGCGCACGATCGCCGACGGCATCCGGACGGAGGCGCCGGGGCTTCGGATCGGGGTCCGCTTCTCGGCCTTCGACACCGTGCCCTTCCGGAAGGGCGAGGCGGGCCGGGGCGAGCCGGAGCGGAAAGACGACGGCTACACCTCGGCCTTCGGCCTCCTCCGCGACGAGAGGATGGACGAGGCGCTCGGCGAGAGCCGCGCGCTCCTGCGCCTG
Source organism: Vicinamibacteria bacterium (assembly GCA_035577965.1). GTDB lineage: Bacteria > Acidobacteriota > Vicinamibacteria > Fen-336 > Fen-336 > DATBSL01. Next base: position 57,225 of record DATJYX010000008.1, read on the forward strand.
CTGCACGGCCTCGGCGTCCGCTGGGCCTGCGTGAGCGGGGGCAGCCCGTACTACAACCCCCACGTCCAGCGGCCGGCGCTCTTCCCGCCGAGCGACGGCTACCTCCCGCCCGAGGACCCGCTCGCCGGCGTGGCCCGCCAGATCCGGGCGACCGCGCTCCTCAAGGCCGCCTTCCCCGACATGGTTCTCGTGGGCTCGACGTACAGCTACCTGCAGGAGTGGCTGCCCCACGTGGCCCAGCGCGTCGTTCGCGAGGGGAGGGCCGACTTCGTGGGCCTCGGCCGGATGGTCCTCTCCTATCCCGAGATGCCGGCCGACGTCCTGGCCGGCCGGCCCCTGGCGCGCCGGAGGCTCTGCCGCACCTTCAGCGACTGCACGACCGCCCCCCGCAAGGGGCTCCCCTCCGGCTGCTACCCGCTCGACCCCTTCTACGGCGCCCGGCCGGAGGCGGCACGCCTCAAGGCGATCAAGGAAGCGCTGCGGGCATGACGGGCACGACGGCCAAGGCCCGCCGCTTCAGGGGCCAGGCTCTCGCGGTCGCGACCGCCTTCTTCGCCCTCTTCTCGGTCGTGGGCTTCGCCTATTACGGCCTGCCCTTCTTCTACGATTTCTTCGTCCGCGAGCTGGGCTGGACCCGGGCCCAGGTCACCTCCGGCAACGCCTTCGCGAAGCTCGTGGTCGGGCCCCTCTTCGGCTTCTTCGCCGGCGTCGTGGTCGACCGCTTCGGACCGCGACGGCTGATGCTCGTCGGCATCGTCCTCGCCGGTCTCGCTCCGATCGGCCTCGGCGGCACCACGACCTTCCTCGCCCTCTACACGTTCTACCTGATGAACGCCCTCGGCTACGTGACGGGCGGCCCCCTGCCCAACCAGGTCATGCTGTCGCGCTGGTTCGACGCCGGACGGGGCAAGGCCATGGGCGTCGCCTACCTGGGTATCGGGGTCGGAGGGGCGCTCGTGCCTCTCCTCGCCCACGCGCTCATCGAGTCGCTCGGGTGGCGTCCGGCCCTGAAGGTCCTCGGTGGGCTCATGATCGCCGTCGCGTTCCCGTTCGCCTTCTTCGTGCGCGAGCCGGAGGGCGGGAGCGAAGGCGCCATGGCCGAGAGCGGGAACGCCTTACCGACGGGCCCGGGCGCGCGCGCAGAGGACGGGTCCATCCTGGACGTGCTCCGCCGGCCGGCCTTCTACCTGCTCGCCCTCGGCAGCATGGCCTCGATCGGCGCGGTGGGCGGCACCAGCCAGAACCTGAAGCTCTACTTCGCGATGGACCGCGAGATGGCCCAGGCCCGGGCCGCCGGGCTCATGTCGCTCGTGCTCGCCAGCAGCATCGTGGGGCGGCTCCTCATGGGCTGGCTGGCCGACCGCTGGCCGCGCAAGAGGGTCATGCTCCTCATCTACCTGATCGTCGCCTGCGCCATCCCCCTGCTCTGGGCGGCGCCGTCCACGGCCACCCTGGGAGCGGCCGCCGTCTTCTTCGGGATCGGCCTCGGCGGCGACTACATGATCATTCCCCTCATGGCGGCCGACCTCTTCGGCCTCAAGCGGATGGGCCGGGTGATGGGCATCGTCCTCACCGCCGACGGTGTCTCCGAGGCGGTCGTTCCGATGGCCGTGGCCGCCCTCCGGGACCGGTCGGGCAGCTACGGGCCCGGCTTCGCGCTCCTCGTGGCTCTGGCCGGGCTGGGCGCTCTGGCCGTCTCGCTCCTGCCCCGCCCGGAGACCGTTTACAACCGGCTGCGGAACGGACAGAATTAGGCCGTGGCTGGACACACGAGACCCTCGGTCAACAAGCGCCTGCGCGAGGCCCAGAAGAAGGAGAAGCAGGCGGCCAAGGCGGAGCGCCGCGCCCAACGGGCGGAAGAGAAGAAGCAGCGCGGTCCCTCGGCGGCCGGAGAGGATCCGGACATCGCCGGCATCGTCCCCGGCCCCCAGCCCCTCCCCTGGGGCGACGACGAGCCCACGACCTAGCCCAGCCGGTCGCCCGAGTCCCTGCTTCTGCCGCCCTCCCCGGCGGAGCTCTGCACGCGAGCCGGGGGAGCCAGGCCGGGGTCGCCAGCCCGGCCCTCAGGCCCGGAGCATCCGCTCCCAGCGCTCCCGGTAGTCGCGGAGCCAGGCGGCGCCACTCGAGGCCGGCACCGGCTCCGGGTACTCGCAGAGGGTGAAGCCGGCAAAGCCGGACTGCTGGAGCAGGGCGAAGAGCTCGCGGTAGGGGTACGAGCTCCGCAGGTCCGTGATGTGGCAGCAGCGGACGTCCGGCCGCAGGAGCTCGAACGAGCGCGAGACGGACCCGTCCACGACGTCGGTGTCGTTCGAGTTCCAGGTGAGCCCCACCGCGGGGTGGGAGCACACGTCCATGATCCGGCGCATCCGGGCCGGGACCCTCGTCTGGTCGCCGTGGACCTCGACCCAGATCTCGACGCCGTGGTCGCGGGCGAAGGCCCCGCACTCGGCGAGGGCGTGGCCGATCTGCTCGAGGGTCTGCTCCTCCGGGACGCCCTTCGGCAGGCCGTTCGGCCGGACCTTGACCGCCCGGGCCCCGACGTCCTTCGCGAGAAGGACCCACTCCCGGCAGTCGTCGACGTTCCGGCGGACGACGTCGGGGTCCGGCGAGTGGAACTCGCAGACGGAGCCGAGGCTCGTCTGCAGGAGGCCCGCGTCGCGGCACTTCCTGCGGACCTCCGCCCGCTCCGCGGGGGAGAGCGTGCGCTCGACGCCGTGGGCGTGGGTCGTGCGGAACTCGACCCCCTCGAGGCCAGCCTCGCGGCAGCAGCGCAGGATCGTGTCGAGGTCCCACTCCTTCGCCACGTTGTAGGTCACGAGGCCGAGGTGCAGCCGGCCCGCCGCCCGGGCCCGCTCGCCCAGGGCCAGGGCCCCCGCCGTGGCGAGCCCCAGCCGCGCGAGCAGGTCCCGACGCGTCACCGCCATGCTCCCTCCCGCCGACGCGAATCCTAGACCCCGCGACCCGGCCCGTCCAGTTGTGAGAGGATCGCCGGCGCCGAGGAGAGAGAGATGAGCTTCGACGACGAGGTCCTGGCCCGGGCGGCGCGGGTCCGCCTCCTGCTGATGGACGTGGACGGCGTGATGACCGACGGCACGTACTGGAACGTCCCGGACGGCCAGGGGGGCCTCGCCGAGATCAAGGCCTTCGACTCGCAGGACGGGATCGGCTTCCAGTGGCTGCGCCGCTTCGGGATCAAGGCCGGCCTCATCAGCGGCCGCGTCTCCGTCGCCACCGAGGAGCGCGCCCGCTCCGCCGGCTTCGCCCACGTCTACCAGGGCCACGTCGAGAAGATCCCGATCCTCGAGGAGATCCTGGAGAAGGCGGGCCTCGTCGCCGAGCAGGTCGCCTACGTCGGGGACGACCTGACGGACGTGGTGATCCTGCACCGGGTCGGCCTCGGGATCGCCAGCGCCAACGCCCGGCCCGAGGTGAAGGCCGAGGCCCACTGGGTCACCGCGAGCCCCGGAGGTCACGGGGCCCTGCGCGACGTGGTCGAGCTCCTCCTCAAGGCCCAGGGCCACTGGAAGGACATCGAGCGCCACTACGAGATCGGGGGCCGCGGTCGCTGACGGCAGCCCGGGGCCCGCTTCGACCGGCGGCCAGGACGCGAAGCCCCTCCTCGGGACAAGTTGACTGACCAATCCGCTCTGCGGCGGATTCATCCAACCGCGCCAATCCCTTGAAGCCCGAGCCGCAGGCGGCCGCCAACTCGCATTCCCGACCCGAGATCCGAACGATCCAAACTCCCGCTGCAATCCAATAATTCGTTCTGTTCCAAGGCATTCCGACGACGAAGCGGGCGGTTTGACACTCGCGGATAATTCTTGACAGATCTCCACGCCTGCGCTAGCGTTCGCCGCATTAGCACCTTCGATTTGGAGCCACGGCTCCAGCGGATGCGGAGGCTGGACACAAACATGGTCGGACCAACTCGGGCGACATCGGGCGCACGAGTGAGCTTGGAGGACTAGAAACAATGAGGAGAGGAATGCCGGGTCCCGGCCTGCTCAAGGTTGTCTTGGCGGGTCTGGCCATCGTCTGTTGTCTCGCTCCTCCGCCGGCGCACGCGCAAGCGGTCAGCGGAACGATCCTGGGCTTCGTGAAGGACTCCTCCGGCGCCGTCGTCCCCGGAGCCACGGTGACGGTCGTGAACACCGGCACCGGATTCACCCGCACTGTGGTGACCGACGCCAACGGCGAGTACACGGCCCCCCTGATCCCGACCGGGACCTACACGGTCAGCGCCGAGCTGACGGGGTTCAAGAAGGTCACGAAGACGAACGTGCTGCTCGGGGTCGACCAGAAGGTGCGCATCGACCTCGCCATGGAGCTCGGCGCGGTGTCCGAGGTGGTCGAGATCCAGGCCGAGACGCCGCTCCTCCAGACGGCCTCGTCCGAGCTCGGGACGACGGTCGTCGAGGAGCAGATCAAGACCCTGCCCCTGAACGGGCGGAACTTCGTGAGCCTCACCCGCACCGTGCCCGGGATCCTGCGCGGCAGCCCGGGGGCGAACATCGACGGGGCGGGGAGCCTCGCCTGGCGCGCGTCGGCCTCCTTCTCCGCGAACGGCCAGCGCCCGCGCGACAACAACTACATGCTGGACGGGGTCGACAACAACGAGACCTGGCTCCAGACCGTGGTCGTGTTCCCGAGCCCCGACGCCCTCGAGGAGTTCAAGCTCCAGACGAGCACGTACTCGGCCGAGTTCGGCAAGTCGCTGGGCGGCGTGGTCAGCCTCCAGATCAAGTCGGGATCGAACCAGTTCCACGGGAGCGCGTTCGAGTTCGCGCGCAACGACGCCTTCGACGCCAACAACTGGTTCAACAACCGGGCCGGGCGGGCCAAGCCCGACTTCAAGCAGAACCAGTTCGGCGCCACCCTCGGCGGCCCGATCATCAAGGACAAGACGTTCTTCTTCGTCGACTACCAGGGCCTGCGGATCGACGCCGGCCAGACCTACCTCTCGACGGTGCCCTCGCTGAAGATGCGGCAGGGCAACTTCTCGGAGCTCACCCGGGTCATCTACGACCCCCTCACCGGGCAGCCGTTCCCCGGGAACATCATCCCCGCGAGCCGCTGGGACCCGGCGTCGGCGAACATCATGCAGCAGCTCTACCCGGAGCCGAACACCGCGGGCACGATCGGCTCCGGCGGGCAGCCGGTCAACAACTACCTCATCAACCCCGTCATGAACCGTGACGACAACCAGGTCGACGCGAAGGTGGACCACCGGCTCACCAGCAACAACCGCTTCTTCGTCCGGTACAGCTTCCAGAAGACGCACCGGCTCCTGCCCGCCACGCTGCCCCACGGCGACTCCGGGACGACCTTCGGCGCCGGCGACGGGAACATCAAGGCCCAGAGCGTGGCCTTCAACGACACCCACACCTTCTCGCCGAACGTCCTGAACGAGCTCCGCTTCGGCTGGAACTCGATCAAGTTCTTCATGACGCCGATCGACTACGGCTCGAACCTCGCGGACGAGATGGGCATCCCTGGCATCAACCTCAACCAGGCGACGTCGGCGATGACCCAGATCCAGTTCCAGAACATCCGCAACCTGGGCGCGAACAGCAACCAGCCGCTGATCACGAACCAGAACGACTTCCAGATCTTCGACAGCGTGACCTGGATCAAGAACAAGCACACCTTCAAGCTGGGCGGCAGCATCACCTGGCGCTCCCGCGAGATCCTCAACGCGGACACGATCGTGGGCAACTTCACGTTCAACAACAACCTGACCTCGAACTGCGCGGGCCGGGCGACCGGGTGCACGGTGAACAGCAGCACCGGCTTCGACGTCGCGAGCTTCCTCCTCGGCTACGCGACCACGAAGACCCGGAATCTCTTCGACTCGAACACCTACACCGAGAAGCGGCCGGAGTACGCGGCCTACGTGCAGGACGACTTCCGGGTGAACAGCAAGCTGACCCTCAACCTGGGCCTGCGCTACGAGATCTTCGTGCCGTGGATCGAGGTCGACAACCGGCAGTCGAACTTCGACGTCACGACCGGCCAGTTCGTGCCCGCCTCCGACGGCGCCGTGATGGGCGGCGTCCAGGTGGGGCGCTACCTGCAGACCTACTCCAAGGGCGACCTCGGCCCGCGCTTCGGCTTCGCCTACGACCTCTTCGGCACCGGCCGCACGATCATCCGCGGCGGCGTCGGCAGGTACTGGAACTTCACGCCCGGCGGGACGTCCTCGTCGAAGGCCCAGAACCCACCGTTCCAGCAGTCGACCGCGCTCACCGCGGCGCCCAACCCCAATTTCTCGAACGACCCCAAGATGCTCGTCTCCGTCGGGCTGCCGGCCCCTCCGGGCGTCGACCTCACGCCGAAGCCCGGCTACGGGACGACGCGCTCGATCTTCGATCGGGACTTCCGCGACGCCAACACCATCAACTGGAACCTCAACGTCCAGCAGCAGTTCTTCTCGAACTACATGCTGGAGGTGGCCTACACGGGCGCTCGGGGCCGCCAGTACCTCCTGAAAGGGGACCCGAACGAGGCTCCGCCGACGGTCGGCGTCACGAACTCCAACGTCAACCGGCCCTTCGCGAAGATCGCCCCCGCCCTCCGCGACGTCGGGCAGGTCCAGGCCACGGGCGTGCTCAACTACAACGCCCTCCTCGTGAAGCTCCAGCGGCGCTTCGCGAACGGCTTCTCGCTCCTCGGCTCGTACACCTTCGCCAAGGCGATGGACTACGCCTCGGACAACGACGGCAGCGTCACGGTGGCGAACGTCTACAACATCGCCGGCTACAACTACGGTCCAGCGGACTACGACATCCAGCACACGCTGAGCGTGGCCGGGATGTACGAGCTGCCGTGGGCCCGCCAGAAGTGGTACGGGGGTTGGCAGACGAGCGGCATCCTCTACTTCCGCACGGGCTACCCGTTCACGCCCGGCCAGACGCAGGGCATCCTCTCCACGACCGCCGGCGGCACCGGCCAGCGGCCGAACGTCGTCGGCAACTGGGTGCTCGACAGCCCGACCGTCGACAAGTGGTTCGACCCGACCGCGTTCAAGCCCCCGACGGACACCACGGGCACGTACGGGAACGCCGGCCGCAACATCATGCGCGGGCCCGACCAGTTCAACATCGACATGTCGCTCATCAAGTACACGAAGATCGGGCCCACCACCCTCGAGCTCCGCTGCGAGGCCTTCAACATCTTCAACCACCCGCAGTTCCAGCTCCCGAATCGGACCGTCGGGAGCGCGACGGTCGCGCAGATCTCGGCCATGCTGCAGAACCCGGCCTGCGCCCTCTGCGGCACGACGGAGCGCAACATCCAGTTCGTGGCGAAGCTGACGTTCTGATCGGCTGAGCCGCACGCGGAGGCCCGGCGGCGCGTGCCGCCGGGCCTTTCGTCATCCCGGGGCCCTGCGGTCCCTCACTCGACCCGGAAGGACACCCGCCGCTGCGCGGCCTCCTTGCCGTCGGCCTCCCGGACGACGAGGCGCAGCTCGTAGGCGCCGGGCGCGAAGCCGTCGAGCGAGATCCGCTCGCTCCACTTCGCGGCGGACGTCCCGGGGGCGAAGGCGAGGTCGTGATTCGGCGTCACCCCCACGAGCCGGCTCGCCTGCCAGACCTGGCCCTGCAGGCTGGCCCCGGCCGGCGGGCCGCCGGCCGAGCCCGCGTAGACCTGGACGACGTAGTGGAGCCCCTGCCCGGGACGGTAGCGCCGCTCGACCTGCACGTCCGTGAGCTCGCTGGCGCCCGCCCCTGCGTCCGCGAGGAGGAAGACGCTGCTCAGGGTGAGCGGGCGTGTCGCGAGGTCGGGGATCTCGACCCAGCCGCTGGCGCTGCCGAGCAGGGATCGCGTCGCCTCGCGGGCCGCCATCCGGACCTGGTAGCGCCCGGGGGGGAGAGGGAGCGTCTTCTGGACGGTGAGCCCTTCCGCCATCGCGCGCCGGTAGGTCTCCTCGGTCAGGCTCATCCGGGCCCGCTCGCCGGACACCTCGCCGACGAGGCTGCCCTTCTCGTCGTAGACGGCGCCGGCGATCTCGAGATCGGCCGCGTAGCGGTCGTCCTTGGGGACGAAGGGCACGCCGGACACGTCGATCTGCGTGCGGATGACGGCCTGGGGCCCCGCGGGGGGCAGGTCGATGAAGTCGGCGCTCAGACGCATGGGAACGCCCTGGAGCGGGAAGAGCGAGCCCAGCGCCTGGCCGATCTCGCGCTCGCGGGCGGCCGCCGGATCGGCGGGGGCGGGAGTGGCGGCCCTGCGGTCGTCGGGGGCGAAGTAGCCGCTCCGCGTGCGGATTCGGAGGCCGCTCCGGCCGTGGAGGCGGACCTCGATCCGCCGGAACTTCCCGTCGCGGGCGGCGTTCGTCGGCTCGTAGGCGAGGAGGTAGTAGACGTCGTTGTCGGCGAGGATGCGGCCGAGGCCCCGGGCGAGGTCGTTGGTGTCCCGGACGAGGAAGCCGCCCGTGTCCTCGGCGAGCGCGTTGAGGCTCTGGCGCTGCGCCTCGTTGCCGCGCGACTGGAGGTCGGCGCGTCCTCCGGGTGCGGTGAGGACACCCGGGCCCTGGAAGGAAGCGCTCCCGCCGGGGACGTCGGCGACGAGGCCGCGCGTGTCGAGGGCGTAGAGGACGACGCCCGAGCGGGTCGCCGCGTCGACGATGCGGCGGACGTCGAAGGCCCGGTTCTCCGCCGCCCCGAGGCCGACCAGGAAGCCGTCGGACACGAGCACGACGACCTTGCGCCCGGGAAGAGGGGCGAGGCCGTTGACGAGGCCCAGGATCGCCTCGAGGGCCCGGCCCGACCTCGCCATGATCTCGAAGACCATGCGCCGGGCCTGGGCGTAGGCCTGCTCCCGGGCGCCCACGTCGCCCAGGTAGTCCTCGGTCTGCAGGATCTCCTGCACGGCGACGCGGAGCGCCTCGGCGTCGCCGCGGTCGATCAGCTCGGCCTGGTACTCGCTGAGGTACGGCGTGCCGCCGGGCTCCACCGGCTGGTACCGGCTCTCCACCCGCGCCACCGCCCGGCGGAGCGCCTCCTTGTCCCGCGTGAAGTCCTGGAAGACGCCGGTCGTGCCGCTGGTCGTGGCGAGGGCCACGAGGTCGTCGCTCGAGATCTGGTCCTCCACGAAGCGGGTCATCGCCAGGCGGGCCGGCGCGATGTTGCCGGGCGCGGTGTGGAGATCGTCGACGGCGAGCACCAGGAACCGCCGGTGCCCGGCGGCCGGCGAGGGGCCCGGAACGGCCGACGGCGGGGCGCCGGCGGGGGGCGGAGCCGCCTCCTCCACGCGCAGGCCCGGCCGCGCCTCGACGGCGAAGTGGGACAGGGTCTGGGGCTTCCCGTCCTCCAGGATCTCGAACTCCCCGGGAGCGATCCCCTCGACCGGGCGACCGTCCTTCCCCGTCACCACGACGTCGATCTGCACGAGCTCGGTGCGGACCGGAGGGAGGGTCGGGGTGGCGGGAAGGTGTTGCCCGGGCCGAGCCGGGGGCTCCTGGGCGAGGGCGGCGGGAGCGAAGAGGAGACCCAGGATCAGCGCTCCTCCCATCGATCGAGGCATCGAACGCTAGTCTAGCGGGCCTCGGACCCGCGGAGAAGGTCGAGGCTCCGCTCCGCCGGCGCGTAGCCCGGCAGGATGCGCAGCGCCGTCTCGTACTGCTCCCTGGCCTCGGCCCGCCGCCCGGCGAGGAAGAAAGCGATGCCGAGGTTGGTGCGCGTCGCGACGTTCCTCGGGGCGATCCGGAGCGCGGCCTCGTAGTGCTCGATCGCCTCCGCCGCGGAGCCCGACTTGAGCAGCAGGTTGCCGAGGTTGCTGTGCGCCTCCACGGAGCCTGGATGGAGGCGGAGGGCCTGGCTGAACCGGTCGAAGGCCTCGTCGAAGCGGCCGTCCGCGACCGCGAGCGTGCCCAGGTTGTTGAGGCAGAGGTAGCAGCCGGGATTCCGCGCGAGGGTCTCCTCGTAGAGGGTCTGCGGATCCCTGTAGGCACGGCTCTGCCGCCAGGTCAGGACGCCGAGGGTCGCCACGAGGAGGGCGACGCCGACCTCAAACGCCCGCCGCGAGGGACCTCGGAGACGCGAGCGAAGGAGCGCCGCGGAGGCGGCGGCGGCCGCGATGACGGCCAGGCTCGGCACGTACACGAAGTGGTCGGCGACGAAGGAGAACACGAACGGGTACACGTTCACGAAGCCGAGGGCGGGGAAGAGCGCGCCGAGGAAGAGGAGCGACACGCACAGCGGGGTCCGCGACCGGCCGCGGACGACCCAGGAGGCGGCGATCACCGCGAGCAGCGCGACGAGAGGGAGGAGCTGCGGCCAGCCGGGCGCGGCGGTCGTCCAGCGCGGGTAGACGAACGACAGGTCCGCCGGCCAGGCGAGCTTCCCGAGGTAGAACCAGACGACCCGGCCCGCGAGCGCGCACCTCTCGGCGAAGGTGAAGGCGAACTCGGCGCCCTCGGCCCCGAGGAGCCGCCGCTCGATCCAGGCGGTGAGGAGGCCCGCGCCCGCCCCAAGGGCGAGCCAGGGGGCGAGAGGCAGCATGTCGCGCCGGGCCTCGAGACGTCCGCGCCGCCACCAGAGGACGACCAGGAGGGCGCCGGGCAGCGTCGCGACGACCGTCTTCGTGAGGAGGCCCAGCACGAAGAGCGCGGTGGCCAGGGCGTAGCCCGCTCGCCGCCTTCCCTCGTCGAACCGCAGGTAGGTGAGGAGCCCGCCCAGGTAGAAGACCGTCGACAGGGTGTTCTTCTGCTCCGAGATCCACGCGACGGACTCGACGTGGACGGGATGGAGGGCGAAGACCGCCGCCGCCAGGGGCGCCCCCGGGACGGCCAGGCGACGGAGGACGACGAACAAGAGCCATGCGACCGCGGCGTGGAGAAAGACGTTGGCGAGGTGGTAGCCGACGGCCGCGTCGCCCCAAAGACGATGCTCGAGCCAGAACGCGCTGTGCAGGAGCGGGTAGTACTGCTGCGTCGCCTCGAGGTCCAGCCAGATCCGCGCGAGCCCGCCCAGCGAGCGCAGGTCGGGCGCCGTCACGTGCGCGTCGTCGTCCCACAGGAAGGCGCCGGAGAGGGCCGGGGCGTAGGCGAGGAGCACGGCGCCCACGAGGAGCGCCGCCATCCATCCCTCTCCGAGCCGAGGCCCCGACGCCGGCGCCGCTCGGCCGGCCTCCGGGCGCGCGCGGCCCTCTTTCTTCTCCCTTCTGCGCCTGCCCATCGTCCGGAGGCCTCGTCCTCTTCGTCGCCGAGGATACACGCGAGCGCCCGACGGGGGGCGCGAAGGCGCCCGAGGCTGCTGTGTCATGATCGGCCCATGAGCCCGAGCCCTCCCGCCGGCCGCGCCGAGCTCCGGACGATCGCCCGCCGGGCGATGGCCGAGCGCGGCCTCCTCCCCGACTTCTCCCCAGGCGCGCTGGCGCAGGCCGAGGCCCTCGGCGCGCGCGTCGAGGCGGGACCCGCCGTCCGCGACCTGCGCGACCTCGCATGGGTGTCGATCGACAACGACGACACGCGCGACCTCGACCAGCTCTCGGTGGCGGAGCGGCTCGCGGGAGGGACGGTGAGGCTTCTCGTGGCCGTGGCCGACGTGGCCGCGACCGTGGACGCGGGCAGCGCGATCGACGAGCACGCACGCGCGAACACGACCTCCGTCTACACCGCGGCCGAGATCTTCCCCATGCTGCCGGAGCGGCTCTCGACCGACCTCACGTCGCTCGGGGAGTCGCAGGACCGGCTGGCGATCGTCGTCGAGATGGCGGTCTCTCCCGACGGGGCGGTGGCCGAGTCGCAGGTCTTCCGCGGCCTCGTCCGGAACGAGGCCAAGCTGGCCTACGACTCGGTGGCCGCCTGGCTCGACGGAAAGGGCCCGCCGCCCCCCGCCGTCGCCTCGGGGCCGGAGGTCGCCGACCAGCTGCGACTGCAGGCGGGCGTGGCCCGCGCCATGAAGGACCTGCGCCACCACCGAGGCGCCCTGACCCTGGAGACGACCGAGCCGCGGGCCGTCTTCGACGGGGACGTTCTCTCCGACCTGCGGCCCGACGAGAAGAACACGGCCAAGGAGCTGATCGAGGACATCATGATCGCGGCGAACGTCGCGACCGCCCGGTTCCTGGAGAGCCATGGCTTCCCTTCCCTGCGGCGGGTCCTGCGCTCGCCCGAACGGTGGGAGCGCATCGTCGTCCTGGCGGCGGGACTCGGCGAGCGCCTCCCCGCGGAGCCCAGCGCCCCGGCGCTGCAGGCGCTCCTCGAGCGCCGGCGCGAGGCCGACCCGGCCCGCTTCGCCGACCTGTCTCTCTCCGTGGTGAAGCTCCTCGGCAAGGGCGAGTACGCGGCCGAGCGCCCCGGCCAGCAGGGCGACGGCCACTTCGGGCTCGCCGTCCAGGGCTACACGCACTCCACCGCCCCGAACCGCCGCTACCCAGACCTCGTGACGCAGCGCCTCGTCACGGCCGCGCTTGCCTCGAGCCCCTCTCCCCTCACGGCGGAGGATCTCGACGCCCTGGCCCGGCACTGCACGCAGCAGGAGGACAACGCGGCGAAGGTGGAGCGCCAGGTGCGCAAGTCCGCGGCCGCGCTCCTCCTCGCCCCTCGCGTCGGCCAGCGCTTCGACGCGATCGTGACCGGCGCGTCGCCGAAGGGGACCTGGGTGCGCGTCCTCCACCCCGCCGTGGAGGGGCGCGTGGTGCGCGGCGAGCACGGCCTCGACGTCGGCGACCGCGTCCGCGTGGAGCTCGTCCACACGGACGTCGAGCGTGGCTACGTCGACTTCGCCCGCTCTCCCTAGGCCCTCGCCAGCCCGAGGGCGGCGAGGCGCGCGGGCAGGGCCTCAACCAAAGCCATCGCCTTCGCCGCGACGTTATCGGCGGTGAAGCCGTACCTCTCCATCACGACCTTGAGCGGAGCCGAGGCGCCGAAGCGGTTCTCGATGCCGACGACCGCGCCGAAGGCGCCGACATACCTCTCCCACCCCTGCGGGACGCCGGCCTCGACGGCCACGCGGGCGAGGACGCCGGGGGGGAGGACGGAGTCCTGGTACTCCTTCGGCTGGGCGTCGAAGAGCTCCCACGAGGGCAGGCTCACCACCCGCACCTTCAGCCCCCGGGCGAGGAGCTGCGTCCGGGCCCCTAGGGCAACCTCGACCTCGGAGCCGGTGGCGATCAGGACGAGGTCCGGGCGGCCGTCCGAGTCGGCGAGCACGTAGCCGCCGCGCGCCACGTCGCCGCTGCCGGCGAGGACCGGCACGGCCTGGCGCGTCAGGAGGAGCGCGGTCGGGCCTCGCCGCGTCATGGCCACGCGCCAGGCGCCGGTCGCCTCGTTCGCGTCCGCGGGCCGGATGACGACGAGCTGCGGCATCGCGCGCAGGGAGGCGGCGTGCTCGACCGGCTGGTGGGTCGGCCCGTCCTCGCCGAGTCCGATGCTGTCGTGGGTGAACACGAAGATCGAGCGCAGCTTCATGAGGGCGGCCAGGCGGATGGCCGGCCGCATGTAGTCGGCGAACGTGAAGAACGTCGCCGAGAACGGGATGAGGCCTCCGTGAAGGGCGAGGCCCGACGAGACGGCCGCCATCACGTGCTCGCGCACGCCGTAGTGGATGTTCCTCCCGCCGTAGCCCCACTCGCCGCCCACCGCGCCCTGCAGAGCGGTCCCCGCCGTGTCGGGGGCCTGGAAGTCGCCCGCGCCCTTGAGCGCCGTCTCCGTCGAGGTGTTGAGGTCGGCCGAGCCGCCGAAGAGCTCGGGCACGCGGGCGGCGATCGCGTTGATGACCTTCCCGCCCGCGGCCCGGGTGGCGATCGGCTTGTCGGCGGGCGAGAACGCCGGGAGGTCCGCGTCCCATCCCGGCGGCAGCTCGCCCCTCACGGCCCGCTCGAACTGGGCGGCGAGGTCGGGGTGGGCCTTCCGGTACGCCTCGAACCGCGAGCGCCACTCGGCCTCGGCCGCCTTTCCCCGCTCGACGGCGCCACGCAGGTGGGCGAGGGCTTCGTCGGGAATGAAGAACGGCTCCTCGGAGGGGTAGCCGAGCTTCCGCTTCGTCTCGACCACCGCCTCCGCGCCGAGGGGCGAGCCGTGGACGCCGAAGGTGCCCTGCTTCGGGCTGCCGTAGCCGATCTGGGTCCGGACGATGACGAGCGACGGCTGGTCCGACGTGGCTTTCGCGGCGTCAGTCGCGCGGGCCAGGGCCTCGAGGTCGTTCCCGTCGGCCACGCTCTGCACGTGCCAGCCGTAGCCCTCGAACACCCGGCGCACGTCGTCGGTGAAGGAGAGACCGGTCGAGCCCGCGAGGCAGATCCGGTTCGAGTCGTAGAAGACCACGAGGCGTCCGAGCTCGAGGTGGCCGGCCAGGGAGGCCGCCTCGTGCGCCACGCCCTCCATGAGGTCGCCGTCGCCCGCGAGCACGTAGGTGTGGTGGTCGACGATCTCGTGGCCGGGGCGGTTGAAGCGGGCCGCGAGGTGCCGCTCCGCGACGGCCATGCCGACCGCCATCGCGAAGCCCTGGCCGAGGGGGCCGGTCGTGACCTCCACTCCCGGCGTGTCGCCGTACTCGGGGTGGCCCGGGGTGTGGCTCCCCCACTGACGGAACTGCTTCAGCTGGTCGAGGGGCAGGTCGTAGCCGGTCAGGTGGAGGAGGCTGTAGAGGAGGGCCGAGCCGTGGCCGGCCGAGAGCACGAAGCGGTCCCGGTCGGGCCACTGCGGGTTCGCGGGGTCGTGCTTCATCGTCCGGGTGAAGAGCGAGTACCCGACCGGGGCCGCGCCGAGCGGCAGGCCGGGATGGCCCGAGTTGGCCTTCTGCACGGTGTCGATGGCCAGCGCGCGGATGGTGTCGACGCAGAGCTGGTCGAGCTTGGGGTTGGCGGTGGTCATCGAGACTCGCTCCTTGTCATCCCGAGGGAGGTGGGTCGGACGGTCCCGAGGGATTCGCCGGGACGACGCAGCTTACACCGTGTACGTCGAGGCCGACGTCGTCCCGCCCCGCCCCGTCCAGTTGGTGTGGAAGAACTGGCCGCGCGGCCGGTCGGTGCGCTCGTAGGTGTGGGCGCCGAAGTAGTCGCGCTGGGCCTGGAGCAGGTTGGCGGGCAGCCGCCCCGCCCGGAACCCGTCGAAGTAGTTGAGGGCGGTCGCAAGGGCCGGCGCCGGCACGCCATTCACGACGGCGCTCGCCACGACGCGACGCCAGGCCTCCTGGCTCCCCACGACCTTGTCGCGGAAGAACGGGTCGAGGAGGAGGTTCGTGAGGCCGGGATTCCGGTCGAAGGCCTCCTTGATCTTTCCGAGGAAGACCGAGCGGATGATGCAGCCGCCCCGCCACATGAGCGCCACCCCGCCGTAGTTGAGGTTCCAGGCGCGCTCCTTGGCCGCCGCGCGCATGAGCGTGTAGCCCTGGGCGTACGACACGATCTTGGAGGCGTAGAGGGCCTGGCGGAGGTCCTCGACGAAGGCCTTCCGGTCCCCGTCGAACCTCGGCCTCGGCCCGGCCAGGGCCCGGGAGGCCTCGACGCGCTCCTCCTTGATGGCGGACAGGCAGCGCGCGAAGACGGCCTCGCCGATGAGCGTCAGCGGGATCCCGAGCTCGAGGGCCTCGATCCCCGTCCACTTGCCGGTCCCCTTCTGGCCCGCGGTGTCGAGGATCCGGTCCACGAGGGGCTGGCCGTCCTCGTCCCGGAAGGCCAGGATGTCGCGGGTGATCTCGATCAGGTAGCTGTCGAGCTCCCCCCGGTTCCACTCCGCGAAGACTTCGCTCATCTCGAACGCCGTCATCCCGAGGACGCTCTTCAGGATGTCGTAGGCCTCGCAGATGAGCTGCATGTCGCCGTACTCGATCCCGTTGTGGACCATCTTCACGAAGTGGCCGGCGCCGTTCTCCCCGACCCAGTCGCAGCACGGCGTCCCGTCCGCGATCTTCGCCGCGATCGCCTGGAAGATGGGCTTCAGGAGCGGCCACGCGGCGGGCGAGCCGCCGGGCATGATCGACGGGCCCTTGAGCGCCCCTTCCTCGCCGCCGGAGACACCGGTGCCGATGTAGAGCATCCCCTTGGACTCGACGTAGGCCGTGCGGCGAACCGTGTCCGGGTAGTGCGTGTTGCCGCCGTCGATGAGGACGTCGCCCGGCGCGAGGTGGGGGAGGATCTGCTCGATGAAGTCGTCGACCGCCGGCCCCGCCTTGACCATGATCATGACCTTGCGCGGTCTCTTCAGGAGGGACACGAGCTCCTCGACCGAGTGGGCGCCGAGAACCTTCCTGCCCTTCGCCCGGCCGCTCAGGAACGCGTCCACCTTGGACGTCGTCCGATTGTAGGCGGCGACGGTGAAGCCCTTGCTCTCCATGTTCAGGATGAGGTTCTCGCCCATCACGGCGAGGCCGACGAGGCCGATGTCCGCTTGCATGGATTCTCCTAACGCTGGATGCGGGCCGAGCCGCCCTTGGCGAACGCGCGCACTTGCTCCACGGTGGCCATGGTCGTGTCGCCGGGGAACGTGGTGAGGAGGGCGCCGTGCGCCCAGCCGAGCCTGACCGCTTCCTCGGGCTCCTCGCCGGAGAGGAGGCCGTAGAAGAAGCCCGAGGCGAAACCGTCGCCGCCCCCGACCCGGTCGTGGACGTCGAGCTCGGCGGTGGGGGCGACGTAGGTCTCCCTGTCGATCCACGCCACCGCGCCCCACGAGTGGCGGTTCGTGGTGTGGACCTCACGGAGGGTGGTGGCCACGATCTTCACCTTGGGGTGCTTCCTCACCACCTGCTCGATCATGCCGAAGAAGGCGCTCGGGTCGAGCTTGCTCTTCGCCGCGACCTCGGGGCCAGGGATGCCGAGGCCCTTCTGGAGGTCCTCCTCGTTGCCGACGAGCACGTCCACGTTCTCGACGATGCGGGCCACCGTCTCCACCGCCCGCTCCGCCCCGCCCGAGACCTTCCAGAGCTTCTCCCGGAAATTGAGGTCGAACGAGCAGACGGCGCCCGCCGCCTTCGCCGCCTTCATCCCCTCCACCACGACGTCCGGCGTCGTCGGCGAGAGGGCGGCGAAGATCCCGCCGCTGTGGAACCAGCGGACCCCGCCCGCGAACATGGCCTTCCAGTCGAAGTCCCCCGCCTTCAGGAGGGAGGCCGCCTCGTTCGAGCGGTTGTAGAAGACGACCGGGGCCCGCACCCCGAAGCCGCGGTCGGAGTAGACGGCGGCCATGTTCGGCCCCCGGACGCCGTCGTGGGCGAAGCGCTTGTAGAAGGGCAGGACACCCATCGCCCTCACCCGCTCCGCGATCAGGTCGCCTACGGGATAGTCGACCATGGCGGTGGCGATGCCGGTCTTGAGGCGGAAGCAGTCGGCGAGGTTCGCCGCGCAGTTGAACTCGCCCCCGCTCACGTGGATCGCGCACTCGGTCGCCTTGCGGAACGGGATGGTGCCGGGATCGAGGCGGTGGACGAGGGCGCCCACCGAGACGAAGTCGAGGGCGGCTTCCTTCCGGATGTCGAGGCCGTACTTCATGCGTTTCTCCCTGGGGACTGGGCGGGCCGGATGCGGATTCGGTGGAGCAGCTCCCCGGCGCGGGGGACGACGAGCGTGCCCGGGGCCTTCTTCCAGGCCTCGACGTCGATCGAGGCGGGGTCGAGCCAGCCGAGGTTGATCCGCTCGCACCGCTCGCGGGGGATGCCGGTGGCGAGGGTGACGCGGATCCTCGGGCTCTCCCTCCCCGTCGCAGGGTCGAAGGTCCCGAGGCCCTTCACGTGCGTCGAGTGGGCCAGGATCCCTCCCGGGACGTCCCGGAAGCGGTCCCACTGCTTCAGGAAGTAGTCCTTGCAGTGGTAGCCGACCTCGTCGAGGAGCTTCCCGTGGACGTGGCTCACCTCCCGGACGTGGGGGGCGTAGATGACGATCTCCCCGCCGTCGGCCACGACCGGCTCCATCTTGTACATGCCCTTGGCCGCCACCCAGAGGTCGTCGTACATCGCGGGCATGACGGAGAGGACGCGCTCGACCGGCTCCTCCAGCCAGACCACGTGCCGCTTCGAGGAGAGGTCGGCCGCAGCCGACCACGCCTCGTGGACGGGCCCGCAGAAGAGGCCGGCCACGCCCTCGTGGAGGACCACGGGGGCGAGGAGCGAGAGCGGCCGGTCGAGGAGTCGCGCCGCCCGGTCGATCACCGCGCGGACGGGCGTCGCCTTCGTCCCGATCACCTCGAAGTTGGTGATGAGCGCGCCCAGCCAGTGCGTGAAGTGGATGATCTCGGGCCCGGCGATCCCCGGAAAGAGGTACTTCGTCCCGCCCGAGAAGCCGACCACCTCGTGGGGAAAGACCGGGCCGCAGACGAGGACGTGGTCGTAGTCGAGGGGCATCCGGTTCAGGGCCACGGCGACGTCCCTTCGGAGCCGCCCGCCGGTCAGCTCCTCGATCTCCGAGGCGGGGATGGTGCCGAGTGTCGCGAAGCTCGCCGGGTCGTCCCAGCGGTGGTTGACGACCCGCCGGGCGCCGGCCCGGCCGCCTGCGACCGTCCGGCCCACGAGACGCGAGAGCCGCGCGTCGTCCATCGGCGCGTGGGTGCCGAGCGCGACGAGGAAGTCGAGAGCCGTGGCGCGCCGGCCGAGGGCCTCGTCGATCACCTCGAACAGCATCGGCATCGGCATCGTGCGCGTGCCGTCGGGGATGAGCACGAGCACGCGCCGGCCGTCGACGGGCAGCCGGGCGAGGCCTTCCCGGGCGATCCCCCGGACCTCGTCTGGCCCCAGGGTCCCCGTCTCGACGCCGCGGCCGACGACGGCCTCGGCGAGCGCGGTCCCGGAGGATGCAGCGGTCATGTCGTCACCCCACGAACGGACGGAGGTGCTTGACGAAGTGCCTCTCGAGGTTGTCGGCGTAGGCCTCGGGACTCGAGCGCAGGAGGGAGAAGAGCCGCTCCTTGAAGCGGAGCCGGCCGTCCGGGCCCGTCTCCTTGAGGACGGAGCCGAAGGTGACGTGGAGGATCTCGCGGGGGTCGAAGTGTTCGAGAAGGCCGGGCAGGTCGCTCTCCGGCAGGTCGGCCGCGAGCGGGGCCTTCCCGAGCTCGGCCGAGACGTGGTAGCTCGCCTTGTCCGTCTCGTAGCGCTCGCGGGCGAAGGCGTAGATCGACCGGAAGAAGGGGGGATCGAGCGCGGCCGCGGTCCGCAAGGCCTCGAGGTAGCTCGTCCCCGCCGTCTTCAGGTGGACGAGGCCTTTCGCGAGGCGGGCCGCGATCGGGTAGACGCTGAACTTGTCCGAGCCGGAGTGCAGGCTGAGCTTGTACGGGCCGAAGTGCCGCGCGAGGGCCGAGTGGGCGGCCACGTCCTTCGAGAGCAGGGCGAGGTCGCCGATGTAGTCGACGCCCTTCTCGAAGCGGCCGACGAACCGCGGGGCGAGGCTCACCCACGCGACGCCGAGCCTCTGCAGCTCGGAGGCCACGAAGTAGTGCTCGGCGGGCGAGGTCGGGGTCTCCGTCTCGTCGACGGAGACCTCGAGCTCGACCGGCGTCGAGCCCGCGGCCTTCAGCAGGTGGCGGGACATCCGCGCGACGTGCGCCACGGCCTTCCCGTACTTGGCCGCCGCGCGCAGGAGGACCGCCTCGTCGAAGACGACCCTCAGGTGCTCGACCGTGAACGACCGGCCGAGGAGCCGCTTCCGGAGCCCGTCCTCCGAGTCCGCGAGATCGGCCCACGGAAGCGCCGCCACCTTCGCCTGCAGCGCGGCGAGGTGGGCGGCGTCGGCGGACGAGTCGACGTGCTCGGAGGGGTCGATCGTGAACATCGAGAAGCCCACGGCGAGGCAGGCGTCGATGTCAGCCGTCGTCTTCAGGTGGTCGGCGTCGGCCCCGGTGCCCTCGCGCCAGCCCTCGGCGAACATCCCCCACGTCGCGTCGTCCAGGACCTCGGTCGGGGTGCGACCCGTGCGCGTCATCTCCCGGATCGACTGCTGGGGGAAGATCGGCGCGATCGCGGAGGCGCCGCCCACCGCCCGGACCGCCCGCACGTGGCCGACGGTGGCGAGGCCGAGGCGGTCGCCGAGGCCGGCCGAGGTGCGCGTGCCGAGGGGACGCGGGCGGAGCCACTCGAGGTGACGGCGGAGGGCGGCCGCGTTTCTCGGCGAGCGTGGCCCGACGAGGATCGGTCCGTCGGAGGCGGCCACCGTCTCGCCCTCGAACGCGTCGAGCACGCGCGTGGCCTCTCCCCTCGGGGCCACCGCCAGCTCCAGCCCGGACCGGCCGCGCACGAGCGCCAACGCCGCGCCGTTCGCCTCGACGCGGGAGGCCGGCACGACGTCCATGCTCAGCGACGTCCAGCGATCGCTCAAGAGCCCCTCCCCGCCGGGACGGAACACCGCCTCCCGGCGAAACCCTAGCCTATGGGCACTCGCCAGTCCTGTCAAGATGTGGTCTGACCGGAAGAGACGCTTCGGACTGGCGGCACGGAGCGGCGACCCTTCCGCGAGGCCCGTCGCCGGTCCGGGCAGCCACCGGCGTATTCAACGGATTTTTCGAGCCTTCCGTCTCGAGATCCAAGCCATCGATCGGGCTCTTGACAGCGCACCCAACGAGCGATAGAAGTGTCCCTGTCTGTCCTGCGCGAGGTGATTGGTATGACCACTAGACTCCGATGGGTCGTCCTCGCGGCGCTCTCGCCGGCCGTCTCCGCGCTGTCCGTCTCGGCGGACCAGAGCCCCAGGGTGGAGGTGCAGAGCCGCGCCGCGGATCGACGAGTCGACGTGCTCGTGGACGGCCGTCCGTTCACGAGCTACATCTGGCCCGAGCGGGTCTCCAAGCCCGTCCTCTATCCCATCCGGACGGCGAAGGGCACTCTCGTCACGCGGGGCTTCCCCCTGGAGCCGCGGCCCGGCGAGCGGGTCGACCATCCCCACCAGGTGGGCTACTGGCTCACCTACGGCGACGTGGACGGCGTGGACTACTGGGGCAACTCCGAGGCCGTCCCCGCCCCCGAGCGGGCGAAGCTGGGCGTGATCCGCCACCGCCAGATCGTGGCTTCGAAGGGGGGCGCGGGAAGGGGGGACCTCGAGGTCCTCCTGGACTGGGTGAAGCCCGGGGGTGTCGTGGTCCTCGAGGAGCGCACGCGCTTCGCATTCCGCGCTGACTCGACGAGCCGCTCGATCGACCGCGTCACGACGCTCACCGCGAAGGGCGGCACGGTGACCTTCCGCGACACCAAGGAGGGGATGCTGGGCCTGCGCGTCGCCCGTGCGCTCGAGCAGCCCGCGGACAAGGCCGAGGTCTTCACCGACGCGAGCGGCAAGCCCACCGCGGTGCCCGTCCTCGACAACAAGGGAGTGAGCGGCCTCTACACGAGCAGCGAGGGCCTGAAGGGAGACGCCGTCTGGGGCACCCGGGCCCGGTGGATGGCGCTCTCCGGGCGCCTGGGGGACGAAGACGTCGTCGTCCTCCTCCTCGACCACCCGAAGAACCCGGGTCACCCCACCTACTGGCACGCGCGTGGATACGGCCTCTTCGCCCTCAACCCGTTCGGCCCCCACGCGTACTCGAACGGGAGGGACCCCGAGCGCCCGTACTCGCTCGAGAACGGACAGAAACCCGCCTTCCGGTATCGGCTGTCGATCCTGCCCGGGCCGTTCGCGGCCGAGAAGGCCGAGGCCGCGTGGAAGGCGTACGCGGCGGAGGGCGAGGAGTAGGCCCCGGCCCGTGGCGCTCCGGGCCGGCTTCGTCGGCTGCGGCAACATCACGGACACCCACGCCCGCGCCGCGCGTGAGGCCGGCCTCGGGATCGCGGCCTTTCTCGGCCGCGAGGCGAAGAGGGCCGAAGCGATGGCGGGCCGCTTCGGGGGGAGGGCGTTCGCGCGCATCGAGGAGTTCCTCGACCACCGGCCGATGGACCTCGTCGTGATCGGCAGCCCGTCCGGCCTGCACGCCGAGCAGGGCGTCGCGGCCGCCGAGCGCGGCCTGCACGTCCTCGTCGAGAAGCCGATCGACGTGGCCACCTCGCGCGGAGAGGCCCTGGTCGCGGCGGCGGAGAAGGCCGGGGTGAAGCTGGGGGTCCTCTTCCAGGACCGCCTCAAGCCCGGCCTCGTGCGCCTCCGTGACTTCCTCCGTGGCGGCGGCCTCGGCCGCGTGCTCCTCGTCTCGGCACGGGTGAAGTGGCACCGTCCGCCGGACTACTACTCGACCTCGCGGTGGCGCGGGACGAGGGCCCTCGACGGAGGGGCCGCCCTCGTCAACCAGGGCATCCACACCGCCGACCTCCTGCTCTGGCTCCTCGGGCCGGTGACGCGCGTGCAGGCCCTCACCGCCACGCAGCTCCACTCGATCGAGGGCGAGGACGTCGCCCTCGCCCTCCTCCGGTTCGCCTCCGGAGCGGTCGGCACGCTCGAGGCCACGACCGCCGCCTTCCCCGGCTACCCGCGCCGCGTCGAGATCTCCGGCACGGAGGGCACGGTGGTCGTCGAGGGCGACGAGGTCGTCGCCGCCGACCTGAGGACGAAGGCCCCCGACCTCGTCTCGGCCGCCGACGGGGACGCGTCCGGGGCGAGCACGGCCGCCGTCGCCGATGCGACTCCGCACCGTCGAGTGTTCGAGGACTTCGCCCGCGCGATCGCGCAAGGCGGCGCTCCTGCCTGCGACGGCCGCGAGGGACTCCGGAGCCTCGCCCTGGTCGAGGCGATCTACGCCGCGGCCGCCGAGGCGGAAAGGGGGACCCCGTGAGCGCCGCCCGTCCCGAGGCCGCCACCGAGCACGCGAGCACCCGCGACCGGGTCGTGGAGCACGTGCGCCGGCTGATCGAGAAGGGGGGCCTCTCGCCCGGCGACCGGCTGCCGAGCGAGCGCGACCTCGCCCTCGAGCTCGGGGTCAGCCGTCCCAGCGTGCGCTCGGGGATCGAGGCCCTCGAGTCGATGGGCGTCGTCGTCTCGCGGCGGGGCGCCGGCACCTTCATCGCCGACGGACCCCCCGACCTCGGCGCCGAGCCGCTGAGCCTCCTCGCCTCTCTCCACCGCTTCACACCGAACGAGATGTTCGAGGCCCGCCTCGTCCTCGAGGTGGGAGTGGCCGGCCTCGCCGCCCGACACGCGGAGGGCGAGTCGCTGGCGTCCATGGCCGAGGAGGTCACCGAGATGTTCGCCTCGCTCGAGGACCCCGCGGCATTCCTGAGGCACGACGTGCGCTTCCACCGTGCGGTCGGGTCGGGCTGCGGCAACCGGGTCCTCGCCGCCCTCATGGAGATGGTGGCGGCGCAGGTCTACGAGCTGCGCAAGGAGACGGTCGCCCGGGCCCGGGACCTCCGGGACTCGGCCGAGATGCACCGCCGCATCTTCCGTGCGATCCGGGCGCGCGACGTCGAGGCGGCCCGCCTCGCCATGGCCGATCACCTCGAGAAGGCCCGGCGAGCCCAGACGCTGGAAGCGCAGCCGCACGAGCCATAGGAGGCGACAACGTGGGCCATCCCTCTCTGGAGCTGACGGGCAAGGTGGCGGTCGTCGTGGGCGGCACCGCGGGCATCGGCCGCGCGCTCTCCCTGGGCCTGGCCGAGGCCGGCGCGGATGTCGTGGCCTGCGCGCGGACGGCGGAGACGGTCGAGGCCACGGCGAAGGAGATCGAGGCCTGCGGTCGCCGGACGGTCCGGGCCACGGCCGACGTCACCGACCGGGGGTCGCTCGAGAGGGCGAGGAACGCCGTCCTCGCGGCGTTCGGGAGGATCGACGTCCTCGTCAACTGCGCCGGCCGCATCAAGCGCACCCCGGTCCTCGACCTCTCCGAGGAGGAGTGGGGGGGGATCCTCGAGACCAACCTGACCGGCACCCTGAGGGCGTGCCAGGTCTTCGGCCGGCCGATGATCGAGCGGGGCGAAGGCCGCATCGTGAACGTCGCTTCCCTCAACTCCTTCGTCTCCTTCCTCGAGGTGGCGGCCTACGCGTCGAGCAAGGCCGGAGTCGCGGGCCTCACCCGCTCCCTCGCCGTCGAGTGGGGACCGAGGGGCGTGATCGTGAACGCCATCGCCCCCGGCGTCTTCCGTACCGCCCTCAACGCGCAGCTCCTCGACGGGACGGAGCGCGGAAAGGAGCTGTGCCTGCGCACGCCCCTCAAGCGCTTCGGCCGCGTCGAGGAGCTGGTGGGGGCCTGCGTCTTCCTCGCCTCCGACGCCGCGAGCTTCGTCAACGGCCAGGTGATCGCGGTGGACGGCGGCTTCCTGGCCAGCGGAGTGAACCAGTGAGCTTCGAGAAGGCCGGCCAGTACCGCTGGGTGGTCTGCGCGCTGCTCTTCTTCGCCACCACCGTCAACTACATCGACCGCCAGATCCTGTCCCTGATCAAGGAGTTCCTCGACGCCGAGCTGGGCTGGTCGAACGAGACCTTCGGCTGGGTGAACTCGACGTTCCAGCTCGCGTACGCGGTCGGGCTCCTCGTCTTCGGCCGGTTCGTCGACCGCTACGGGACGAAGATCGGCTACGCGACCTCGATCGTCCTCTGGAGCCTGTCCGCCATCGGCCACGCGTTCGTCGGCTCCGTGAGCGGGTTCTTCACCGCACGGGTGGCCCTCGGCGTGAGCGAGGGCGGGAACTTCCCGTCCGCCATCAAGGCCGTGGCGCTCTGGTTTCCGAAGCGGGAGCGGGCCTTCGCCACGTCGATCTTCAACGCGGGCACGAACGTCGGGGCCATCGTCGCGCCGGCAATGATCCCCGCCATCGCCCTCAACTTCGGCTGGCGCTGGACGTTCGTCCTCGCCGGCCTCGCCGGCTTCGTCTGGCTCTTCTTCTGGTTCCCGATGTACGACGTGCCGGAGAGGCGGAAGGGCCTGACTGCGGCCGAGTTCGCGCTCATCCACAGCGACGCGGACGAGGCCGGAGCGGGCGGCGCGCCGATGGGCGAGCTCCGGGCCCTGAGGATCCGCCAGACCTGGTCCTTCCTCACCGCGAAATTCCTGACCGACCCCGTCTGGTGGTTCTTCCTCATCTGGCTGCCCGACTACTTCCGGGCCACCCGCGGGCTCGACATCAAGCACGGCTGGGTCCACATCGTGACGATCTACACGGTGGTGACGGTGCTGAGCATCGCCGGCGGCTGGGTGACCGGGCACCTGAGCACGCGCGGCTGGAGCGTCACCCGCGCCCGCAAGACCGGCATGTTCGTGTTCGCGCTCCTCGTGCTGCCCATCCTCGCGGTGACGAAGGTCGGTGACTGGCCGGCCGTCCTCCTCATCGGCCTCGCCGGCGCCGCCCACCAGGCCTGGTCGGCCAACCTGTACACGACCGTCTCCGACATGTTCCCGAAGAAGGACGTGGCCACGATCATCGGCCTCGGCGGGATGACGGGGTCGGCGGGCGGGTTCCTCTTCCCGATCGTCACCGGCCGGCTCCTCGACCGCTTCAAGGCGGAGGGAAACATCACCGAGGGATACGCGATCCTCTTCGGCGTCTGCGCCTTCGCGTACCTCGTGTCCTTCGTGATCCACCACCTGCTCGCCCCGAGGTTCGAGGCCCTCCCGGCCGAGAAGACGGCTTGAGCAAAGGAGCGCCATGACGCCCTTCATCCACGACGACTTCCTCCTCGAGACGGAGACCGCCCGCGACCTCTATCACCGCGTGGCGAAGGACCTCCCGATCATCGACTACCACTGCCACCTCTCGCCCGAGCGGATGGCCGCGGACCACCGCTTCCGCTCGATCGCGGAGATCTGGCTGGAGGGCGACCACTACAAGTGGCGGGCGATGCGCGCGAACGGCGTCCCCGAGCGCTACTGCACGGGCGACGCCTC
Organism: Vicinamibacteria bacterium; assembly: GCA_035577965.1. GTDB lineage: Bacteria > Acidobacteriota > Vicinamibacteria > Fen-336 > Fen-336 > DATBSL01. The sequence goes on from DATJYX010000008.1 coordinate 82,888, forward strand.
GGACTGGGAGAAGTTCGAGGCCTGGGCCCGGACCGTCCCCGACACCCTCGGCAACCCGCTCTACCACTGGACCCACATGGAGCTGCGGCGGCCGTTCGGGATCGACACCCTGCTCACCCCGTCGACGGCGAGGACGATCTTCGACCGGGCCAACGAGCGGCTGGCCGAGAACGGCTTCACGGCGATGGGCATCCTCAGCCAGTTCCGAGTGGCCGTCGTCTGCACGACCGACGATCCCACCGACACGCTCGAGCCCCATGCGAGGCTCGCCGCCCGGAGGGATCCCGACACGCAGGTCTTCCCGACCTGGCGCCCGGACCGGGCCCTCCTGGTCGAGGACCTCGCTTCGTGGACGGAGTGGCTCGGGAAGCTCGAGAAGGCGGCGGCCGCCTCGGTCGGGACCTGGGACGCTCTGCTCGACGCGCTCGAGAAGAGGCACTCGTTCTTCCACGAGCGGGGCTGCCGCGCCTCCGACCACGGCCTGGAGGCGATCGACGCCGAGCCCTTCACCGACGCGGAGGCGGCTGCCCTCTTCGCGCGGCTGCGGGCGGGGAGGGCCCTCGACGCCTCGGAGGCGAGGGTCTTCCGCTCGGCCCTCCTCCATCGCCTGGCCCTCCTCGACCACGCCCGCGGCTGGGTCCAGCAGTTCCACGTGGGCGCGATGCGCAACAACAACTCCCGCATGCGCCGGCGACTCGGGCCCGACACGGGCTTCGACTCGGTCAGCGACCGGGAGCAGGCCCATGCCGCGGCCCGCTTCCTCGACCGCCTGGACGAGACCGACCAGCTCGCGAAGACGATCCTCTACAACCTGAATCCCGCCGACAACGAGCTCATGGCCACCATGGTCGGCAACTTCCAGGACGGCGAGGTGCCCGGGAAGATGCAGTGGGGCTCGGCCTGGTGGTTCCTCGACCAGCTCGACGGGATGGAGGCCCAGATGCGCGTCCTCGCCAACATGGGCCTCCTCTCCCGCTTCGTGGGGATGATCACCGACTCCCGGAGCTTCCTCTCGTTCCCGCGCCACGACTACTTCCGCCGGCTGCTCTGCAACCTGCTCGGCGAGGACGTGCGGCGGGGACGGCTGCCCGACGACCGGACGGCCCTCGGCACCCTCGTCGCCAACGTCAGCTTCTACAACGCGCGCGACCACTTCGGCTTCGCCCTCGGCCGCGCCGCCGGCGATCACGCGACCCTGCCGCGGCCCCGTTAGGCGCCGCCGCCTCGGCCGGGGCGGAGGAGAGAACGCCGCGGCTTCCGCGAGGGTCGGGCTCCGTTGGTCGGACCAACCGAGGGGCGGGTCTTCGCGCCGTCCCGAGAGACCGTTGACCGACGAGACCGACGGTGGTAAGTGTCGTGGCGTCTTGACAGAGGATCCCCCGGGAGGTCCGACCAGTTCGAGAGCCGGGGACACGGCGGCGGCCACCCAGGTCGTCGATCACGTCCGGCGGGAGATCGAGGCCGGCCGCCTCGGTCCCGGTGACCGCCTGCCCCCGGAGCGGGAGCTCGCGCGGGAGATGGGCGTGAGCCGTCCGTCCCTGCGATCGGGCCTGCGCACCCTCCAGGCGATGGGCATCATCACCTCCCGCCGCGGGGCGGGTACGTTCATCGTCGAGGGCCCGCCCCAGCTCGGCAAGGCGCCGCTCGAGTTCCTGGCCGCCCTCCACGGGTTCACGCTGGACCAGATGTACGAGGCGCGCCGGCTCCTCGAGGTCGGCGCGGCCGGCCTCGCCGCCCAGCGCGCCACCGGGGAGCAGCTGGCGGGCATGGCCGACGAGCTCACGGGCATGTTCGCGTGCCTCGACGAGCCGCAGGCGTTCCTGCGCCACGACCTCGGGTTCCACCGCGCGGTGGCCGCCGGCTCGGGCAACCCGATCGTGGCCGCGATCATCGGCACCCTGACCGAGATCATCTGGGAGACGGGCCGGATCAACATGGCGGGCTTCAGCCTCCGGGAGTCGGCCGAGACCCACCGCCGCATCTACGAGGCGATCCGTGCCCGCCACCCCGACCGGGCCCGGCGCGAGATGTCCGAGCACCTGGACCACGCGCGCTGGGAGCAGGTCGAGCGCGTCCCCCCCACCGCCTCGGGATGACGCCGGGCTCTCGGTCGATCAGCGCTTCGGCTCGAGACGCGGGACGTAGTGGTAGGTCCTGAGCCGGTACTGCACGTCGATCGCGGGGTTCTGCAGCAGCCGGATCATCTCGGCCCCGGCGAGCAGGACCGGCCCGTAGCCGTGGGTCGCGTACACCGACTGTGGCCGGTTGTAGTAGTAGACGTGGTCGCTCGCCAGCGTCGTGCCGACGCAGGTGCCCTCGACCTGACCCCGCGCGTTCACCCGGGTCGTGAGCGCCATCCAGCCGGCCTGGGCCACCGACCCGTAGGCGACCGGCGAGATCCAGCCGGCGTCGATCGCACGCGCGATCGAGTAGACGAAGATCGCCGAGGCCGACGTCTCCAGGTACGAGTCCGTCCGGTCGAGCATCTGGTGCCACAGCCCGGCGCCGGACTGGAGCTTGGCCACGCTCCGGACGTGCGCCCGCAGGTTCTCGAGCACCCTCTCGCGTCCGGGATGGTCGGCGGGCAGGACGTCGAGCAGCTCCACCGACGCGAGCATCGCCCAGCCGTTCGCCCGCGCCCAGTAGAACTCCGGGTTGAGCGGCTGGTCGAGGTGCTTTCCGTGGGCGTAGAGGCCCGCCTGCGGGTCCCAGAGGTGGCCGTGGAACTGCAGGACCTGCTTCACCGCGTCGTCGAACCAGGCCCGGTCCCCGGTCAGGGCCCCCATCTGCGCGAGGGCGGGCACGCTCATGTAGAGGTCGTCGGTCCAGAGCGACTCGGGCTGCGGGCGCCGGCGAGCGAGCGTCCCGTCCGCGATCCGGAACTGCTCGTGGGCGATGTAGCCGCTCCAGTGGTCGATGACCTCCCGGAGGTCCGGGCCGATGCCGCGCCGCCGCGCCTTGACCAGGGCGGCGCACATCGAGCCCGAATCGTCGAGCGACCCCGTGTCGAGGATGGCCCCGAAGGTCCCCTTCCCCGGACGGGCCCCCGACCGGACCACCGCCCGGAAGTAGGGAAGACGGTCCGCGATGAACTGCAGCTGCCGGCGCGTGTAGTTCGCGAATCGCGCGTCTCCGGTGACCTCGCCGGCGAGGAGCAGGCCGGAGTGGATGACGCCCATCGTGTAGTCGAGCGGATAGAAGGCCTCGCCGGCGCCGTCGGGGATCCTCGCGTCGACGTTCGGGACCGAGAAGTCGGTGATGACCGCGCCAGTGCGCTCGTCCACGACCTGGGTGGGCGAGGTCCCCTCGAGATAGCCGAGGATGCGCTCCAGCACCTCGGTGATCTCGGGCACCGTGGGCTTCTGGTAGGGGATCGGGTAGGTCCCCTCGGAGAGGTCGTTGGGGTCCCGGCTGTCGCGGCTCCGGTACGGCCCGTCGGCGGGCAGTGCCCCGGGCAGCGCCAGGACGAAGCCCAGGGTCGTCGCCAGGATCGGGACGCGGCAGGTGAGGGGGGAAAGCATGGCGTGCCTCCGTCGTCAGCGGTGCGCCCGTCCTTTTTCGAGCGGGCGGCCTGCCATCATAGAGCATGATTGGTCAGACAAACTCTTGACACAGCCGTCCCGGGTGTTAGAGACTCTCTTGCACGGGAAAGTGGCATCCAAAAGGGATTGCCTGTACCGGCGCAGCCGGACGAGTTCACGGCCTTGAGGATCGAGTTTCCCAGCGCATCTTCAATTGGTCGGACCAATGTCGTGGACCGACGACCCACGGCCCCTAGGAAGCGCCGTCCCGTTCCTCTGCCCCCGTGCTGGCTCGCTCTCCTGGTTTTCGCCGTGGTCGCGACTCCGCAGGCGGTCGCCGAGGACGCTTCGCTCCGACTCCGGGTCACGAACCTCCTCGACGCGGCGCGGCCGGTCGAGACGGTCGACGTCGCCGCCTCGGCGCTCGCGGCTCGGTGGCGGGCCTCGGACCTGCCCGCCCTCGCCGTCACCGACGCGCGCACCGGCCGCCAGGTCCTCGCCCAGGCGGTCGACGAGGACGGCGACGGGAGCTTCGACCGTCTGGTCTTCCAGGCCGACTTCGCGCCGCGAGAGGCGCGCGAGTTCCTCCTGTCCCGGGCCGAGCCCCGCAAGGCGCGCCTCGAGGACTACCGCGTCTACGGCCGTTTCGTCCGTGAGCGGCACGACGACTTCGCCTGGGAGAACGACCGGGTGGCGTTCCGGGTCTACGGCGAAGCGCTCGAGACGTTCGCCGAAGAGCCGCTCACGAGCAGCGCCGTGGACGTGTGGGCCAAGCGTACGCGCCGGCTCGTGATCAACGACTGGTACCTCGTGGACGACTACCACCGCGAGCACGGCGAGGGCGGCGACTTCTACCCGGCTGGCCGGACCCGGGGCTGCGGGGGGAGCGGCCTCGTCGTCGACGGCTCGCTCGCCGTCTCCCGGAACTTCCGCTCGTCGCGCGTCCTCGCCCCGGGCCCGATCCGTCTCGTCTTCGAGGTCGTCTACCCGGAATGGGAGAGGCCGGGGTTGAAGGCGACCGAGGTGAAGAGGGTCACCCTCGACGCGGGCCGCCACTTCAACCGGTTCGACAGCTTCTACCGGACGGAGGGAGACGGCCCGGTCACCTGGGCAGCCGGGATCCGGAAGGCGGAGGGCGCCGCTCTCCACGTCGACCCCGAGCGAGGCCTCGTCCGGACGTGGGAGCACCTCGACCGGTACGGCCAGAACGGCTGGCTCGGCTGCGGCCTCGTCCTGGACCCGGCCACCGTCGTCGGCACGATGGAGCAGGGCGGCAGCCAGCTCCTCGTGGCTCGGACGCCGCGCGGCCAGCCGGCGACCTTCTACGCGGGGTTCGGCTGGGACGGCGACGGCGACTTCCCCGACGTCGCGGCCTGGGACCTCTACCTCGAAGCCTTCGCCGCCCGGGTGCGCTCGCCCCTCGCGGTCGAGGTCGTTCGGTGAACCGCGACGTCACGATGGCGCCCCCCGGGCGCCGGCCGCACGGGCGGCGTGCCGTGACCACCAGGGAGGAAGCCCGATGAGCGCGACCTTGAGACTCGACCGGTGCGTGGTCCGAAGAACCCACGCCCAGAGAGGCCGGCGGTGGTGCCTCGACCCCTCGACGAGCGACGCGAAGCAGCTCCACTACGGGCGGCTGAACCTCGAGGCCGGGGCGGGGCGCCATCGGTTCTCGACCGGGCGGCTCGAGACCGGCCTCATCGCCCTCCGCGGGCAGGCCGAGGTCGCGACCGGCGGGCGCACCTTCGCCATGGCCCCTTACGACGCGCTCTACGTGCCGCGCGACGCCGAGGTCGAGGTGTGGCCCGCGGCCGAGGGCTGCGACCTGGCCGAGGTGGCGGCGCCGGTGGAGCGCGTCTACCCGCTGCAGTTCGTCGCCTGGTCCGACGTCCAGCGGGATCCCGGCCTGCACTTCAAGGCCGGCGCCCCGCCCACCGAGCGGATGCTCAACGTCCTCATCGGCAAGAACGTCGAGGCCGGGCGCATCCTGGCCGGCGTGACCTTCAGCACGCCCGGCAACTGGACCTCCTGGCCACCCCACGAGCACGCGCAGATGCTGGAGGAGGCGTACCTCTACATCGACATGCCCGCGCCCTCCTGGGGCATCCAGCTCGTGTACACGGACCCCGCGACGCCCGAGCTCGTGGTCGTGGTGCGGGAGGGCGACGTCGTACTCATGCCGCACGGCTACCACCCGAACGTCTCCGCCCCGGGGGCTTCGATCAACTTCCTGTGGATGATGGCCGCCCACCGCGAGGGGGTCGACCGGCAGTTCGGCGTGGTCAACGTGCAGCCGGAGTACGCGGACGGCGGGTCGGGGCTCGAGCCGGGCCGGGCCGCGAGGTGAGCGCGCTCTTCGCCCTCGACGGACGGGCGGCTCTCGTGACCGGCGCCTCCCGCGGGCTCGGCGCCGCGATCGCGATCGCCCTGGCCGAGGCCGGAGCGGACGTGGCGGTGCACGGGAACACGCGGTCGCCCGAAGAGACGTGCGCGCGGATCCGCGCCTCGGGCCGGCGGGCCGTGCCGCTGGCCGGTGACCTGGCCGACCCGTCGGTGCCCGACCGGCTCGTGGCGCAGGCTCTGGACGGCCTCGGCGGCCTGGACCTGCTCGTGAACAACGCGGGCACCATCCGGAGAGCGCCCGCCGCGGACACGAGCGACGAGGACTGGCTCGCCGTCGTCGAGGTCGACCTGCACGCCGTCTTCCGGACCTGCCGCGCCGCCGGGCGCCACATGCTGGCGCGGGGACGGGGAAAGATCGTGAACGTGGCTTCGCTCCTCTCCTTCCAGGGCGGCATCACAGTCCCCGCCTACGCCGCCGCGAAGGGCGGCGTCGCCCAGCTCACGAAGGCGCTCGCCAACGAGTGGGCGGGCCGGGGAGTGAACGTCAACGCGATCGCCCCCGGCTACGTGCGCACCGACAACACGGCGGCCCTGCAGGCGGACGGCGTCCGCAGCCGACAGATCCTCGAGCGCATCCCGGCCGGCCGCTGGGGCGAGCCGAGCGACGTCGCCGGGGCGGCCGTCTTCCTGTGCGCGCCCGCGTCGGACTACGTCCACGGCCACGTCCTCGTGGTGGACGGCGGCTGGATGGGCCGCTGAGGGGCCGGGGCGGCCTCGCCTCAGGCCCGGCCCCGGGCGACGCCGCCCGTCACCGGTAGCGCTCCCGGATGGTGGGGACGAGGTACTCGCTGAAGGCGCGCGCCTCGTCGAAGCGAGGAGAGAAGCCCCAGTCCCGCCGGGCGAGCGAGTCGTCCACGTCCGCCGGCCAGGAGTCCACGATCTGCTGCCGTTTCAGGTGGGGCGCCCACGTGACCTCCGCGCCCGGGAACGCCTGCAGGACCCGCAGGCGGATCTCCTCCGCCGAGGGATTGAACGCGCCCACGTTGTAGACGGACCGGGTGAGCGCTTCGCGAGGGGCGGCGGCCAGGCAGAGCAGGGCCTCGACCGCGTCCGTCATGGCCATGAACGGGATGCGCGTGTCCGGCCGCACGAAGCACGCGTAGGGCTTCCCCTGCGCCGCGGCGTGCAGCATCTCCGGCGCGTAGTCGGAGGTTCCCCCCGACGGCACGGTGACGGCGGAGATGAGGCCGGGGAACCGCACCCCCCGGAAGTCCACCTTCCCCGAGAGCGTCTCCGCCGCGAGCTGCTTGTAGTGGCGGGCGTAGTAGCGGCCGAGGTGCTCGCAGTAGAGCTTGTTGCAGCCGTACATGGTGCGGGGGACGTTCCACTCGTCCTCCCGGACCTTCCCCGCCCTGGCCTTCGTCCCCACGTCGGGCAGGCCGTAGGCGGCGATCGAGCTCGGGTACAGGAAGACGACCGGGCGCCCGTGCGACTCGCCCTCCTTCTGGGCGAACTCCAGCATCCGCAGCGTCCCCTCGACGTTCACCTGGTGGGCGGTCGTGGGGGTGAACTCCCCGCGCGTCGAGAGCAGAGCCGCGAGGTGGAAGACGAGGTCCACCTCGTACTCCGAGAGCATCCGCTCGAGGAGGTTGTCGTCCAGGATCGAGCCCGTGAACTGCTGCTGGACGAGCGCGCCGAGGCCGGGATCGAGGGCCTTCAGGTCCAGGGTGACGATGGGACGCCGCGCGTCGCGGGCGAGGCTCTCGATGAGCCCGTGGCCGATCTCCCCGCTGGCCCCGGTGATGAGGACGACCGGCTTGCGCACCACGATGACCTCCTGCCCCACGTTGGACGGCCGGCGGGCGCGCCCAGTTTCGGCCGGGAGGCCCTGCCGAGGCAAGGCCGGGCGTCCGTCCCCGCGGGCAACGGTCCCGCGACGTTCTCGCGACGGTCTTTGACTGCTCGCGGGGCCGGGGCATACACTCACCGCCGCGACGGCCCCCGAGGAAGACCAGGTGCCCCCCCGAACGCTCACCTCGAAGCTCGGCGCCCTCCTCTCCCCGTTCCTCGACGCGCTCGTGCGTGCCCTCGCCCACGTGAGCGCGGACGTGCTCACGATGACCGGCCTCGTCCTCACCGGCGTCGCCTCCGCCTTCTTCGCCCTCGCCGGAGGACCGGGATACGTGAGCCCGGCCGCCCTGCAGGTGGGGGGCGTGATCGCCTTCGTGGCCGCGGTCTTCGACATGCTCGACGGGCGGGTGGCCCGGCTGCGGGGACGGGGGACGAAGTTCGGGGCCTACCTCGACTCGACGATGGACCGCTACTCGGACATGCTCCTCTTCCTCGGGCTCCTCATCCTCTACGCCCGCCTGGAGCGCACGGGCCTCATGGTGCTCGTCTGGGTGGCCGCCTTCGGCAGCTTCATGACCTCCTACGCGCGGGCCCGAGCCGAGAGCCTGATCCCCCGCTGCCCGGTCGGCATCATGGAGCGGCCGGAGCGGGTCGTCCTCGTCATCGCCGGCGCGCTGCTGAACCGGATGGTCGCGGTGCTCTGGATCATCGCGATCCTGTCGAACGTCACCGCCGTCCAGCGCGTCGTCTACACCTACGTCGAGCTGAAGCGGGGCTGGAGCACGATCTTCACCTCTCCCGACGGGAAGAAGGAGGGAGAGTCGTGAGCTTCGGGCCGGAGGGCGAAACGACGCGCCGCCGGGTCCTGAGCCGGGCGCCCTTCGCCCTCTGGATGTGGAGGACGCTGCCCCTCGCCGCCTTCGCCGGCCTCAGGGTCGTGCGGCTCGACGAGCACGCCTGCGCGGTCCGCCTCCCCGGGGGCTGGCGGACGCTGAACCCGTTCCGCTCGACCTACTTCGCCGCCCAGGCCATGGCGGCCGAGATGTCGACCGGGGCTCCCGCTCTCGTCCTCGTCCAGGACGCAAAGCCCTCGGTGTCCTTCCTGCCGGTGGGCCTCCGGGCGACGTACACGAAGAAGCTCGTGGGGGCGGGGACGTTCACGTTCGACGACGTGGCCGGCATGGCGGCCGCGATCGAACGCGCGGCGGCGTCCGACGAGCCGCAGGTCTTCGCCGGGCGTTCGGTCGGCCGCGACGCCGCGTCGGACGTCGTCTCCGAGCTCGAGGTGATCTGGTCCTTCAAGCGCCGCCGCTCGTGAGCGTCGTCGGCTTCGTCCTCGCCGGCGGCCGGAGCCTGCGGATGGGCCGAGACAAGGCGCTCCTCCCGTGGCGGGACACGGATCTCCTCGGCCACGCCGTCGCGCGGCTGCGGGAGGTCACGAGCGACGTCCGGATCCTCTGCGGACCCGAGCCCCGCTACCTCGGCCGGGGAGCGCCCGTCGAGGCCGACCTCGTAGAGGACGCCGGCCCGCTGGCGGGGATCCTGACCGGCCTCACCGTCGCCGACGGTCGGGCGGGCCTCTTCCTCGCGGTCGACCTGCCCCTCGTCCCGACCTCCCTCATCGCGTGGCTCGTCGAGCAGGCCGCCTCCGTCGACGCCGTCGTTCCGAGGTCGCCCCGGGGTCTGGAGCCGCTGTGCGCGGTCTACGGTCCTGCCTGTCGGCCGGCGATCCGCCGGCGGATGGCGGCCGGGGATCTGAGCGTGTCGGCCCCGTGGCCGGGCCTCCGCGTCCTCGAGGTCGGCCCTGACGCCCTCGTCGCGTTCGGGGACCCGGCCGGGATCTTCGCGAACGTCAACACCGCAGCCGACCTCGCCCTCGTTCGCGGGCGGGCAGGTTGACCCGGGCCGCGGGAACGCCAGCGGGCGGCCGGGCCCGCCACCTCAGCGGACGGTGACCGGGATGACGACGTCCACCGTGCCCCGCCGGCACCAGGCCTCGCGCGTCGAGCAGTAGAAGTAGACGACGCTGGCCCGGACTTCCTGCGCTCCCCGCGGCGCGGTCGGCGCGATCGCGACCGGAAAGAGGACGGGCTTCGCGAGGTCGAGGTACCGAGCGGTCAGGGGATCGTAGTCGGGGACCTGGCTCGAGGCCGGCGCCTGCCGGTCCACGAGCACGACCTGCGTGAGGTCGAGCTTGAGCCTCGGGGCGGGCGTCTCGTTCAGCTTCAAGTCGGGGTCGAGGGCACGGAAGGTGACGGCCACGCTGGCCGCTCGAGCGCCCCGGCCGGGGACGAAGTCGGCGGCCACGTCGAAGTGCCGGCCCGGGCCGGCCAGGGCCGCGGCGGGGACCAGGGCGACGAGGAGCGTCCTCCGGATCACCCCATCATGATAAGGGAGGCGGCACGGCTCGCGGACAGGCGGGAGGCGGACGAGCCGCCCGGGCGCCGGCCCGGGTGAAAAGACGTCAAGGGCGGAGGGGCGCCTCCCAGCCACGGTAACATTGTGATCTGTGATGCTGGGCATTCAGCAGCGGCTCGGCGGCGCGGTGCGAGAGGCCACGCGAGCCGCGTTCGACGTCGATCTCCAGGACGTGGCCTTCCAGTACCCCCCCCGAGTGGACCTGGGCGACCTCGCCCTCACCGCACCCTTCGACCTCGCGAAGGCGCTGCGGCGCAAGCCCCGCGAGATCGCCGAGCGCCTCGCCGGCGAGCTGCGGTCGGCGGAGGGCGTGCGGCGGGCCGAAGTCGCCGGCGGGGGTTACGTCAACCTCTTCCTCGATCGCGGGGCCTTCGCGCTCGCGCTCGCGACGTCCCTCTCCGAGGGGCGGATCGCCCCCCGCCGCCCCGGGCACGTGATCGTCGAGCACACCAGCATCAACCCGAACAAGGCCGCCCACATCGGCCACCTCCGCAACGCCTGCCTGGGCGACACGTTCGTCCGCGTGCTGCGCCACCGCGGGTACGACGTGGGCGTGCAGAACTACATCGACGACACGGGCGTGCAGGTGGCGGACGTCGTCGTGGGGTTCCTCCACCTCGAGGGGAAGACGCTCGCCGACGTCGAGCGGATCCCCGGTCGCTTCGACTACTACTGCTGGGACCTCTACGCGAAGGTGGGCGACTTCTACGCCGCCGACCCGGGGAACAAGGCCCTCCAGGCCGCGGTCCTGCACGCGATCGAGGCGGGCGGCAACGACATCGCCCGCCTCGCCGAGCACGTGGCCCGGCGCATCGTGGACTGCCACCTGGCGACGATGGCCCGGCTCGGCATCCGCTACGAGCTCCTGGCCCACGAGAGCGACATCCTGCGCCTGCACTTCTGGAACCGGGCCTTCGAGCTCCTGCGGGAGAAGGGCGCGATCCGCCTCGAGGCGGCGGGCAAGAGCCAGGGCTGCTGGGTGCTGCCGATGGGCGACGGCGACGACGCCGCGGACGAGGACAAGATCATCGTCCGCTCGAACGGCACCGTGACCTACACCGGCAAGGACATCGCCTACCAGCTCTGGAAGCTCGGGAAGCTGGACCGGGACTTCCACTACCGGCTCTACCGGACGGAGGCCGACGGGCACGCGCTCTGGACGACGACGAGCGGCGACGGCGAGACGGGCGCGCCCGGGTTCGGCCATGCGAACGCCGTCTACAACGTCATCGACGTCGGCCAGTCCTACCCGCAGCGCGTGGTGCGGGCGGGCGTCGGCGCGCTGGGCTACGGCGAGGCGGCCGAGGGCTCGCACCACCTGGCCTACGAGAAGGTCGTGCTCTCGCCCGCGACCGCCCGGGCCCTCGGCTACGACGTGTCGGACGACGAGACGGCGGTGAAGGTGTCGGGGAGGAAGGGCCTCGGCGTGAAGGCCGACGACCTCGTCGACGCCCTCGTCACGAAGGCGCGGGCCGAGGTCGACGCGCGGGACCCGGCGCGGGACGCGGCCGGGCGCGAGGCCACGGCCCGGGCGGTGGCCACGGGGGCCCTGCGCTACTTCCTGCTCAAGTTCGGCCGCACCCGCATCATCACCTTCGACATGGAGGAGGCCCTCGCCTTCACCGGCGAGACCGGCCCCTACGTGCAGAACGCCGTGGTCCGGGCCCGGAACATCCTCGGGAGGCTCGCGGCCGAGGGCCACGCGGTGGCCGCCCTGCTGGCCCGCGCCCGCGCCCTCGACCTCTGCGCCTTCCTGTCCGGCGAGGAGGGCGACGAGGCGTGGTCGCTCCTCCTGCTCATGGCCCGCAGCGAGGAGGTGGCCGAGCAGGCGATCCGCGCGGAGGACGTGGCGCTCCTCGCCAAGCACGCGTTCGCCGTGGCCCAGGCGTTCCACTCGTACTACCAGAAGCCGAAGTACTCGGTGCTCTACGCCGAGACGGAGGACCGGCGCGCCTTCCGGACCCTCGTCGTCGACGCCTTCGTCCGCCAGATGGAGGTCCTGCTGGGCCTCCTCGGAATCCCCGTCCCGGAGCGGATGTGACGAAGCCCCTCGTCGGGGTCACGCTGGGAGACGGCGACCGGCCGGGTCTCCACGCCATGCGCGCGGACTACGTGAGGTCCGTCGAGCTGGCGGGAGCCGTCCCGGTCGTGCTGCCGCCGGTCGACCCGGGGGACGTCTCCGGCCTCCTCGACCGGCTGGACGGCGTCCTCCTGTCGGGAGGAGTGGACGTGGACCCCGTCCTCTACGGCCAGGCCCCCCATCCCCGGCTCGGAAAGGTGAACCGGCGGCGGGACGACTTCGAGCTCGAGCTCACCCGCGAGGCGCTGCGCCGCGACCTGCCGCTCCTCGCCATCTGCCGCGGCCAGCAGGTGTTAAACGTTGCCGCCGGGGGAACACTCGTCCAGGACATCGCGTCCCTCGTTGGGGGAGCGATGAAGCACGATGCCTCCGGCCCGAGGTGGCGCCGGTCGCACCCGGTCGAGCTCAAGTCGCCCTCGCGTCTTCTCGGGATCCTGGGGCAGCGTGCGTTTTCCGTGAACAGCTTCCACCACCAGGCGGTCGATCGCGTCGGCAAGGGTCTCGTCGTCTCGGCCCGCTGCCCCGAGGACGGCGTCGTCGAGGGTCTCGAGATGCCGTCCCGGCGGTTCGTGGTCGCCGTGCAGTGGCACCCCGAGTCCTTCTGCGGGCGGCCCGAGTCGTTCCAGACCCTCTTCGACGCCCACGCCGACGCGTGCCGGGAGGCCCTGGCCGGGGTGCGAACGCTCCGCCGGGCCGGCGCGGGAGCGGGGTCGTAGCGCCATGTCCTCGGCCTTCGCGCTCTCGCTGCTCCTCGCCGGCGCCGCCCGCGAGTCCCCCGGCCCTCCGCCGCCCCCCGTGGCCATCAAGTGGGAGAAGAGCTTCGAGGACGCCCTCAAGAAGGCGCGGAAGGCCGGCCGGCCGATGATCGTCGACTTCTGGGCCGACTGGTGCGGCTGGTGCCACCGCCTGGACCGCACGACCTACGTGGACCCCACGGTCGTGCGCATGTCCCAGGAGTTCGTGGCGGTCAAGGTCGACACCGAGGGATCGCGCAAGGAGATGGACGTCGCCTACCGGTATCACGTGAGCAACCTGCCCACGATCCTCTTCCTCTCGCCCGAAGGACGGCAGCTCCTGCGAGTCGCCTTCCAGGGACCCGGCCAGTTCCCGCACACGCTCGAGGCGGCCCTCGAGGTGGGCCGAGACGTGATCCCGTGGGAGGAGGCGCTCGCCCGCAACCCCGACGACCCCCGCGCGCTCCTCGCTCTCGGCGCCCACCTCTACGGGCAGGAGTACTTCGACGACGCCCGAGACATGCTCCAGAAGGCGGTGGCCCGCGACGGCGAGGCCGAGCCGGAGGACCGTCGCCGCGCTCGCATGCTCCTCGCCATCATCGAGCACGTCTCCCGCCACTACCCCGAGGCGGAGAAGCTGGTCAAGGAGGCCTTGACCCTCCAGCCCAACCCCGACGACGAGCCGAAGCTCCTCTTCGTGCTCGGGCAGACGCAGGTCTCGGCGGGACACCAGGCCGAGGGCGAGGCCACGCTCGAGGAGATCGTGCGCGACTACCCGAAGAGCCCCGTCGCGGCCAAGGCGCGCGAGAAGCTCGTCAACCTCCACAACCGCTGACGATCGGCGGTCGGGCGGCGGGCGCGGTCAGGCCGCGAGCAGGCGCCGCAGCTCGGGCAGGCCGGCGAGGAGGGCCTCCTCGCCTGCCGCGGCGAACGAGGGGATGCGGGTCGGCCGCATCCAGCCGGACTCGCCGATCGCGGGGGAGATCACGAGGTCCGCCCCGACGAGCTCGGAGCGAGTCCGGCCGCGCACGAGGGTGAGGCCGGCCCGCAGCGCGATCGCGACGAAGGAGTCGGCGGCCGGCCACTTGCCGCCCGCGTTGCAGTCGATCGCGAGGACGAGGCCCTGCTCGCCCGCCATCTCGCGAGCCAGCCGGACGGGGACGACCTCGGTCACGCCGCCGTCCACGAGGCGGCGGCCGTTCCAGGCGAAGGGCGGGAAGACGCCGGGGAAGCTGCACGAGGCCCGGACCGCGTCGCGCAGGTTCCCCTCGCGGAAGACGACGCCCTCTCCGGAGTCGACGTCCGTCGCGAGGACCACCACCGGCAGGCGCAGACCTTCGAAAGTGGCGACGGGGAGGAACTCGTCGATCAGCGCGCCCAGGCGGCTGCCCGAGAGCAGTCCCCCGCCCCAGCCCCGGACCCACATCCAGGGGTGGAGCCGCGAGGCCTGGTCCACGAGCCGCCCGAGGTCGGCCCCTCCCGCCCACGCGGCGGCCACGAGCGCCCCCCCGCTCACGCCGGCCATCCCGGCCACCTCCACTCCCTCGCGCTCGAGCGCCCCCAGGACGCCGGCGTGGGCCGCGGCGTGGGCTCCTCCGCCGGAGAGCGCGAGGTAGAGGGGCTTCAAGGCTCGCACCCTTCGGCCACGGGCTCCGGCGGATCCACTCCGCCGCTCCCCGGCCCGGAATGGATCTCCTGCAGCGACAGGATGTCGGTCGCCCGCTCCCGCAGGGCGCGGATGGCCTGCACCGTCGCCGCGGTGGCGGTGAGGGTCGTGACCACGAGGACGTTGTGGGCGACCGCGCTCTTCCGGATGGCCCCGTCGTCGTAGAAGGACTCGCCCCCCAGGGGAGTGTTGAAGACGATGCGGATCCGGCCGTCCTTGATGTGGTCGACGACGTTGGGCCGGCCCTCGAGGACCTTGTAGACGGTCTCTACGGGCACCCCGTGCGCGGTCAGGTACTCCGCCGTCCCCCGAGTGGCCAGGATGTGGAGCCCCATCTCGTGGAGCGCCCTCGCGTGGGGCAGCACGCCGGCCTTGTCGAAGTCGTTCACCGAGATGAAGACGCTGCCGGAGACGGGGATCGTGAAGCCCGCCGCCTGCTGCGACTTCGCGAAGGCGATCCCGAAGTCGTTCGAGATCCCCATCACCTCGCCGGTCGACTTCATCTCCGGGCCGAGCAGGATGTCCGCTCCCGGAAACTTGAGGAACGGGAACACGGACTCCTTCACGAAGACGCGGTTGACGCCCAGGTCCTCGGTGAGCCCCTGGTCGGCGAGGGAGCGGCCGGCCATGACCCGGGCGGCCACCTTCGCGAGCGGCACCCCGGTGGCCTTGCTCACGAAGGGGGTCGTGCGCGAGGCGCGGGGGTTCACCTCGAGGACGTACACGACGTCGTTCTTGATGGCGTACTGGACGTTCATCAGGCCCTTCACGCCGAGGGCGAGCCCGAGCCGGCGCGTGTCGTCGCGGATCGTCTGGAGGTGCGGCGGCGTGATCTTGTACGTGGGCAGGACCATCGCCGAGTCGCCGGAATGGATGCCCGCCTCCTCGATGTGCTGGAGGATGCCCCCGATCACGACCCTCTCCCCGTCGCCGAGGGCGTCCACGTCCACCTCGAAAGCATCCTCCAGGAACCGGTCGACGAGGATCGGGTGCTCGGGGGAGGCCTTCACCGCCTCCCGCACGTACTCCTCGAGGCGGCTCGCGTCGTAGACGATGGCCATGGCCCGGCCGCCGAGGACGTAGGACGGCCGGACGAGCACCGGATAGCCGATCCGCTCCGCGATCACCTTGGCTTCCTCGAGCGAGGTCGCCGTCCCGCTCTCCGGCTGCGGGATGCCGAGCTCGTCGAGGAGGGCCTTGAAGCGCTTCCGGTCCTCGGCGATGTCGGTCGCGTCGGGGCTCGTGCCGAGGATCTTCACGCCGGCCCGGTGCAGGGGCACCGAGAGCCGGAGCGGCGTCTGCCCCCCGAACTGGACCACCACCCCCTCCGGCTTCTCCTTCTCGAGGATGTTCATCACGTCCTCGAAGGCGAGGGGCTCGAAGTAGAGGCGGTCGGAGGTGTCGTAGTCGGTCGAGACCGTCTCCGGGTTGCAGTTGACCATGATGGTCTCGTACCCCTCCTCCTTGAAGGCGAAGGAGGCGTGGCAGCAGCAGTAGTCGAACTCGATGCCCTGCCCAATGCGGTTGGGACCGCTGCCGAGGATGACGACCTTCTTTCGATCCGAGGGGGCGGCCTCGCACTCCCGCTCGTAGGTCGAGTAGAGGTACGGGGTGAAGGACTCGAACTCGGCCGAGCAGGTGTCGACCCGCTTGTAGACGGGGACGACTCCCGCCGCCTTGCGGGCGGCCCGCACTTCGGCCTCCGTCCGCCGGGTCAGGGTCGCGAGCCGCGCGTCCGAGAAGCCCATCCGCTTCGCCTCGCGGAGCGTGTCCGCGTCCCTGGCCACCACCCGGCCCTTCGCCTTCGCGAACATCTTCGAGGAGACCTCCCTTTCGAGGTCCACGATCTGCTGGATCTGGTCCAGGAACCAGGGGTCGATGCCGGTCGTGCGGTAGACCTCGTCGTGGGGCCAGCCGAGGTCGAGGGCGCGCTTGACGTAGAAGATCCGGTCGGGGTCGGGGTGGAGCAGCTTCTCCCGGATCCGGGCGTCGTCGAGGTCGGTGCGGGCGAAGCCGCTCGTGCCCGTCTCCAGCCCGCGCAGGCCCTTCTGCAGCGCCTCCTTGAAGGTGCGCCCGATCGCCATCACCTCGCCCACCGACTTCATCTGGGTGCCGAGGGCGGGGCTCGCGTCCTTGAACTTCTCGAAGGCCCAGCGCGGGATCTTGACCACCACGTAGTCGATCACCGGCTCGAACGACGCCGGGGTGACGCGGGTGATGTCGTTCCGGATCTCGTCCAGGCGGTAGCCGATGGCGAGGAGGGCCGCGATCTTCGCGATCGGGAAGCCGGTCGCCTTGCTCGCCAGGGCGGAGGAGCGCGAGACGCGGGGGTTCATCTCGATCACGACGAGACGTCCCGTCTTCGGGTCGACCGCGAACTGGATGTTCGACCCGCCCGTCTCCACCCCGACCTCCCGGATGATGGCCCGGGCCGCGTTGCGCATGACCTGGTACTCGCGGTCGGTGAGGGTCTGGGCGGGGGCCACCGTGACCGAGTCGCCGGTGTGGATGCCCATGGGGTCGAAGTTCTCGATCGAGCAGATCACGACGAAGTTGTCCGCCCCGTCCCGCATCACCTCGAGCTCGTACTCCTTCCACCCGAGCACGGACTCCTCGACGAGGACCTGGTGCACGGGGGAGAGGTCGATGCCGCGCTCGGCGAGCTCCTGGAACTCCTCGCGGTTGTAGGCGATGCCCCCGCCCGTCCCCCCGAGGGTGAAGGAGGGACGGATGACCGCCGGGAGACCCGTGACCGCGAGGACCGCCTCCGCCTCCGCGAGGGTCGTGGCGAAGCCGCTTCTGGGCACCTCGAGGGCGATGCGCGCCATGGCCTCCTTGAAGAGCTGGCGGTCCTCGCCGACCTCGACCGCGCGGCGGCTCGCCCCGATGAGCCGCACCCCGAGCCGGTCGAGGACGCCGCGCCGCGAGAGCTCGACGGCGAGGTTGAGGGCGGTCTGGCCGCCCACCGTGGGCAGGAGCGCGTCCGGCCGCTCGCGCTCGAGGATGGCCTCGACCGCCTCGGGAGTGAGGGGCTCCACGTAGGTGCGATCGGCGTACTCGGGGTCGGTCATGATCGTGGCCGGGTTCGAGTTGACGAGCGAAACCCGCAGGCCCTCCTTCTTGAGGACCTTGATCGCCTGCGTGCCCGAGTAGTCGAACTCGCAGGCCTGGCCGATCACGATCGGCCCCGAGCCGATCACGAGCACCGATTGGATCGCGGTGTCCCTCGGCACTCCCCTACCGCGCCTCCCGGCGGGAACGCATCATCGCGACGAACTCCTCGAAGAGGTAGTGGCTGTCGTGGGGGCCCGGGCTCGCCTCCGGGTGGTACTGGACGGAGAGCACGGGCCGGTCGCGCAGGCGGAACCCCTCCACCGTCCCGTCGTTCAGGTTCACGTGGGTGAACTCGAACCCGGGCCGCTCGAAGAGCTCGGGGTCCACGCAGAAGCCGTGGTTCTGGGAGGTGATCTCGACCTGGCCCGTCTTCAGGTTCTTCACCGGGTGGTTGGCCCCCCGGTGGCCGAACTTGAGCTTGTAGGTGCGGCCCCCGCAGGCGAGGCCGAGGATCTGGTGGCCGAGGCAGATTCCGAAGGTGGGCAGCGTGTCGACGAAGACCCGGGCCGCCTCGATCGCGTACGAGCAGGGCTCGGGGTCGCCGGGGCCGTTCGAGAGGAAGACGCCCTCGGGGGAGAAGGCGAGCGCCTCCGCGGCCGTGGTCGTGGCCGGGACGACGGTGACCACGCACCCGGCGGCGGCGAGGTTCCGCAGGATGTTCCGCTTCATCCCGAAGTCGTAGGCCACGACTCTGAAGAGCGCCTCGCCGTCGCGGGGGCGCCCCGCCCCGTCGCCCCTGAGGACGGGGACGAGATGGCGGGCTCCGCTCTCCCCTTCCGAGCGGGGGTCGAAGATCCAGGGCGCCGGGCACGTGACCTCGCGAGCGAGGTCGAGCCCGACCATCGACCGCGAGCCCCGGGCCTTCGCCACGAGCGACGCGGGGTCCTCGTCCGTCACGGAGACGACGCCCCTCTTCGCCCCGTGGGTGCGCAGGTGCCGGGTGAGGGCGCGGGTGTCGATCTCGCTGATACCGACGATGCCGTGCTGGTCGAGGTAACGGTCGAGCTCGCCGGAGGCGCGCCAGGACGAGACGACCGTCGACGCCTCGCGCACGATGAAGCCGGCCACCTGCGGCCGGGCGGATTCGACGTCCTCGAGGTTCACCCCGTAGTTCCCGATGTGGGGGTAGGTCATGGTGACGATCTGGCCGGCGTAGGAGGGGTCGGTCAGCACCTCCTGGTAGCCGCAGAGGGCGGTGTTGAAGACGACCTCCCCCGTCACCTCGCCCGCCCGGCCGAACGAGCGCCCCTCGAAGACGGTGCCGTCCTCGAGGGCGAGCCTCGCCCTCGTCGTCGCCTCTCGGGAAGGTGGCCTGGCCATGTCCGAGCCCTAGAGCTTATCCGAAGTGCCGCGACGCCCGGCGGGCCGGCCGGCGGCGGGGGAGGAGGCTCAGCGGAGCGGCCCCAGGCGGCTCAGGGGCCAGAAGCGGAAGACCGCCCGGCCGTAGATGTACCTCTCCGGCACCTCGCCCCAGCTCCGGCTGTCGTTGCTGCTGCGGCGGTGGTCCCCGAGGACGAAGTAGAAGCCCTTGCGTACCTCGGTCGGGGGGAAGTTGTCCACGTCCCGGAAGGCCTCCGGCAGGTAGGCCTCGCGCGCCGGCATCCCGTTCACGAGCAGGCGCCCGGCGCGGATCTCGACGACGTCGCCGGGCAGGCCCACCACCCTCTTGATGAAGGACACCGTGGGGTCGCGCGGGTACCAGAACACGACCACGTCGCCCCGCTCGATCGGCTGGAAGCGGTAGATGAACTTGTTGACGACGATCCTCTCCCCGTCGAGGAGGAGCGGCTCCATGCTCGTGCCCTGGACCCGGAAGGCCTGGGCGACGAACGCGATCAGGAAGAAGCAGAAGAGGACGGCGACCGAGAGGTCGTGGAGGAACTCCCAGGCCGCGCGCAGGACACGCCGCCGGGCGGCCGCGGGCAAGCCCTCTCCCGGCGAGGCGGCCTCGCCGGCCGCGGGCGCGAGCGCCATCTGCGCGCCCGACGGCTCGGCGGCGGAGAGCCGGCCCGGCTCGAGGGTCACCGTCTCGCCCCCTTCACGACGCGGGTCGAGGAGACGCGGTCGTGCAGCCCCAGCCCGGAGAACGCGATCATCAGGAAGCCGACCCCCAGGCTGGCCACGGAGAGGAGATAGCCGAACGCGCGCAGGGCGGCCCTCTCCAGGGGCAGCGGGCAGACGCCGTCCTCGGTCTCCACCCGGAGGTCGAGGAGCTCCTTGCCCGGCGTCGCGCCCTTCACGCTCCAGAAATAGACGTGGTAGAGCGCGCCCAGGAGGAGCGCGAGCGGCACCAGCGTCGCGGAGGCGAAGAACGGCAGGTACGAGACGTCGGCCGGCGAGCGCGGCGCCTCGCGCGCCCACCAGTACCAGCCCACCGGCGCGAGGAGGATCGCCTGGCCCGACAGGACGAACACCGTGTCGACGGCGAAGGCGGCGAGCCGGCTCGCGAAGTCGGCACGCTCCGCGGCCCGCCTCGGGGCGGGCTCCACGCGCCGCTCGCGGACCTGCGGCCGCTCGGCGCGGGCCACGACCTCCCGGGCCGGCTCGGCGGCCGCGCGCTGCGGGGGGGCCTGGGGCTCGGGGGCGATCGCCATCGAGCCGGCGGCCCGGGGTGCGACCTTGTCCTCCGCGGACGGGATCGCCACCGGCTGGGTGTCCCGCCGCCCGCGCTCGTTCGGGGCCGGCTCATCCACGCGCTCTCCGCCCGCGGCCAGGGTGGCGCCGCAAGCACTGCAGAAACGCGCCGGGAGGGGGACCGCGCTCCCGCAGGACGTGCACACGGTCTTCGGAGGGCCGCTCGGCTGGGCCACCTGGGTGCCGCACTCGCGGCAGAAGAGGTCGCCCCGGCGGTACTCGCCGCCGCAGGACGGGCAGGCGAGCGGAGCCGACGAGGGGTGCAGCACCACCTTCCCGCTGCCCGCCGGCTCGGCTGGCTCCTCCCGGAAGAGCAGCCGCATGCTGCCGATCGCCACGAGGTCCCCGTCGCGCAGGCCGCGCTCGCTCACCCGGTCCCCGTTGACGACCGAGCCGTTGGCCGAGCTGCAGTCGCGCAGGAAGAACTGGCCGCTGCGGTGCTCGATGACCGCGTGCCGCCGGGACACCATCGCGTCGGGCAGCACGAGGTCGTTCGACGGGTCGCGGCCGATGGTGAGGATCGTCGTGCGGGCGAGCGGTATCTCGCGCCGGTTGACGGAGGTCGGGTTGACGACGAGCTTCGCCATCGCTACCCGCCCAGGAAGGTCTGCTTGAACATCATGTGGACCTTCACGGGCACGCCCTGCTTGGTGGCGGGCTGGTATCTCCAGGTCCGCACCGCCGCCACCACCACCTCGTCGACCGTCTTCTCCGCGGACTCGACGACCGCCACGTCCTGCACCTCGCCCGTCTCGGTCACCACGAAGCGGACCACGACGGAGATGCGCTCCTCCCGCCTGAGGCGACGCGCCCGGTCGGACGGGTACGAGGGCGACGTGCCGGTGAGCTTCCTCGCGACGGAGTCGACCGTCCCCGGCACGTTCTCGTAGACGCGCGAGGTGTCCACCGGCTCCGGCGTGGGCGGGGCGGGAGGCGTCGGCCGGGCGGAGAGCCGCGCGTCGACGTGGCCCGTCTCTCCCGCGACCACGTCCAGCGTCCCCGTCCAGGTCTCGTGGCCCGCGAGAGCGATCTCGATCCGCCGCTTGCCCGGCCTGAGCGTCAGGCCGGAGAGGGGCGTGGCGCCGGCCGGGCGCCCGTCGATCGAGACCGAGGCCCCCGCCGGCGTGGAGACGATGTCGGCCGCGCCCGACGCGGGAGCCGCTGCCCGCGCGAGGGTGAGGCGCAGCTCGGCCGAGGGCGAAGCCCCGTCGAGCGTGACGTCGCGCGACTGCGGGTCGTAGCCCCGGAGGTCCACGCGCACCTGGTAGGCGCCGAGGGCGAGGCCCGGGAGCTGGAGGGGCGTCTCGCCCCTGACCTCGCCGTTCACGCGGACGCGAGCGCCCGCCGGCTCGCTCTCCACGCGCAGCGTTCCCGAGACCGGCGAGGCGGCCGGCGACGGCGCGAGGGGCAGAGCGGAGGGCTCCGTGACGGGGGCGGCCGACTCCGCGGGCCGGTCGCCTCGCACCCGGGGCCAGAAGGCCCATCCCACGATGGCGACGGCCAGAGCCACGACGGCGGCCGCGGCCCCGAGGACCCAACGGGATCCCCCCGCGCGCGAGCCCGGCCGGGCGACGACGGGCGGCGCGGCGGGCGCCTCGCGCAGCGTGGGCTCGGGCCGGAGGGTGGGGTCCGGCGGCAGAGTCTTGCTGGCCGCCGGAGGCGACATCGCGATCGTCGGCGCCGGCTCCTCGGTCGGCGGTGAAGGAGGCAGGAGGGCCGTCTCCTCCCCGTTCACCGCCGAAGCCGGCAGGACGAGGGTCGCCGCGCCGCTCTTCTCCCCGTTCGGGTTCGCCACCGGCGGAGGCAGGCCGTCGAGCGCGGCGGGCATCGAGGTCGGAACCGGGGGAGCCGGGACGCGCGGGAGGGTGAGGGTGCTCTGCTCGACCGTCTGCTCGAGCGTCGGCATCTGCAGGCTGACCGTCTCCCCGGCGAGGCCGGCGAACCAGGAGCCCAGGCAGTACTCGAGGTCTTGCACGAACGCGCTCGCCGTCGGGTATCGGTTCTCCGGCTTCTTCGCGAGGACCTTCTGGAAGACCTCGCGCCACTTCTGGGGCACGAGGCCGCTCAGCTCGAGGTCGGCGGGCTGGACGGGGTCGACGTGCACGAGCTTGTAGAGGATCGACGTCACGTTCGGCCCCGGGAACGGCTGCTGGCCCGAGAGCATCTCGAACGCGACGACGCCGAGGGAGAAGATGTCGCTGCGGCCGTCCAGCTTCTCCCCCATCGCCTGCTCGGGGGACATGTAGGACGGGGTCCC
This sequence comes from Vicinamibacteria bacterium, assembly GCA_035577965.1. GTDB lineage: Bacteria > Acidobacteriota > Vicinamibacteria > Fen-336 > Fen-336 > DATBSL01. The sequence goes on from DATJYX010000008.1 coordinate 105,506, forward strand.
GAGGAGGGCCCCGGAGTGGGTGATCTCGGAGTCGGCCAGCTTGGCGATGCCGAAGTCGGTGACCTTGACCTTGTCGCCCTCGTACACCATCAGGTTCGAGGGCTTGACGTCGCGGTGGATGACGCCCTTCGAGTGGGCGTAGTCGAGGGCCGCCGCGACCTGGCTCACGATGCCGATGACCCGCTCCGGCTTGAAGCGCGTGCCCGCCTGGAGGATGGCGTCGATCGTCTGCCCGTCGACGAACTCCATGGCCAGGAAGGGCAGGTCTCTCTCTTCGCCGACGTCGAACAGGGTGACGATGTTCGGGTGCGACAGCGTGCCCGAGATGCGCGCCTCCTGGTAGAAGCGCTCGATGAACGCGCGGTGCTGCGGGCTCTGGCGGGGGACGTCGAGCCGGATGGTCTTGATGGCCAGGGTGCGCTTGATGAGGGGGTCGTAGCCCTTGTAGACGGCCCCCATGGCGCCGAAGCCGAGCGTGCCGGTGACCTGGTACCGGCCGATCGTGGACGGGACCGCGTCGACGGTATTCTGCTTGTCGTCGCTCATCGATCGACGCGCGGTCGGCCCGTTGCCGACACCATCCCCCGGAGGAGGACTGTAGCACCCGCCTTCGCGGGGTGTCAAACGACTGCAACGCCCAAGTCACAGCATCAGAAAGGGTTGCGCCTGTGCTATCCTTGGCGGTCCGATGCCCGAGAAGCCCGTGGACGTGATCGCCTACGACGCCCTCCACCAGCCCCTCAGCCCCCTGTTTCTCGACTACCTGGCCGGGCACGAGCGGGTCCGACCCTTCCTCGGCCCGGGAGGGTTCGACCTCGCCGCCGTGGCCGGCGCGGCCGAGGGGACGCTCTCCGTCGAGCGTCCCCTCGCCGCGGTCGCGGAGGCGCTCGCGCGCCAGCAGGAGGGGCGGGGGGCCGCGCGGGCGGCGGGGAGGGCGCGGAAGCTCCGCGAACGAGGAGCCACCGCGATCGTCACCGGCCAGCAGGCCGGCCTCTTCGGGGGTCCGCTCTTCGTCCTCTGGAAGGCCCTCGCGACCGTTCGCGTGGCCGCTCTCCTCGAGAACGCCCGCGGCCGGCCGGTCGTGCCGGTCTTCTGGGTGGCCTCCGACGACCACGACTTCGCGGAGATCCGCTCGACGAGCGTGATCGACGCGGCGGGGTCGATCCGCACCCTCCGCTACGCCCCCCGCCAGGAGCCGGTGGGCCGCCCCGCGTGGGCCATCGCGCTCGACGACACGATCGGCTCCGTGCTCGAGGAGCTCGGCCAGGCCGTCCCGCCCGGCCTCGGCCGGGACGAGACGCTCGCCCTCGCCGCGGAGTGCTACCGGCCGGACGCGACGCTCTCGGAGGCGTTCGCGGCCTTCGTCTCCCGCCTCCTGCCCGAGCTCGTCGTCCTCGACCCGGCGGACGCGACCCTCAAGCGCCTCATGGGCCCGGTGCTCGCGCGGGAGCTGCGGGAAGGCTCGCCCACGTCGCGCCTCGCCCTCGACGCGGGACGCGACCTCCTCGCCGCCGGCTACCACCAGCAGGTGCCGGTGCGGCCCGGCTTCCTGAACCTCTTCGCCGTCGTCGAGGGCGAGCGTCACGCGCTCGCTCTCTCGAACGGCGTCGTCGAGGTGCGCGGCACACGCGAGCGCTGGCCGATCGAGGAGGCGCTGCGGCGCCTGGAGTCGGAGCCCGCGTCCTGGAGCCCCGCGGCCCTCCTGCGCCCGCTGGCCCAGGACGCCCTCCTGCCGACGGCCGCCTACGTGGGCGGGCCGGCCGAGATCGCCTACCACGCGCAGATCGGACCGTCGTACGAGCACTTCGGCATCCCCCGCCCGGCTCTCCTGCCCCGGCCGAGCCTCACCCTCGTCGAGCCGGCCCAGGCCCGGGCCCTCGAGGCCGAGCGGCTCACGCTCGGCGACCTTGTGCAGGACCCCGAGGCCCTCGTCTCGCGCTGGGCGCGGGAGGACTACCCGGACGTGGAGACGGCCTTCACCCGGGCCCGCGAGGCGATCGAGCGCGAGATGCGCGGGGTCGAGGAGGCGCTCGGCGAGCACGACCCGACCCTCCGCGCGGCGGCCGCCACCGCCCGCGGGCGAGCCGTCTTCCCCCTCGAGGGCCTCCACGAGAAGGCGCTGCGGGCGCTCAAGAAGCGCGACCAGGGCCGGGCCGACCGCCTCCGGAGGACGAGGGACGCCCTCCTGCCCGGAGGGTCCCTCCAGGAGCGCGGCCTCGGCCTCGTGGGCGCCCTCTCCCGCCACGGCCTGGCCCTCGTCTCGGAGATCGCGGAAGTCCTCGATCCCTTCGCTCGCGGCCACCAGGTGGTGCGGCGGTGAGGGTCGGCATCGTCTGCTACCCCACGGTCGGCGGCTCGGGGGCGGTGGCGGCGGAGCTCGGCAAGCAGCTCGCGCGGCGCGGCCACGACATCCACGTCATCTCGTACCGGCTGCCCTTCCGCCTCGGCGACTTCCAGCAGAACATCTGCTTCCACGAGGTGGACGTCTCCTCCTATCCGCTCTTCGAGTACCCGCCCCACGACCTCGCCCTCGCGGTGAAGATGGCGGAGGCCACGCGCGAGCACGGCCTCGAGCTCTTCCACGTCCACTACGCGATCCCCCACGCCATCGCCGGCTTCCTCGCCCAGCAGATGCTGGGCGAGCGCGCCCCCCGCATGGTCACCACCCTCCACGGCACCGACATCACGATCGTCGGCCAGGACCGCTCGTTCTTCGAGATCACCCGGTTCGGGATCGAGCGGTCGGACGCGGTGACCGCGGTGTCGGGTTTCCTCCAGCGGATGACGGCGGCGGAGTTCCAGATCACGAAGCCCATCGACGTCATCCCGAACTTCGTGGACCTCGAGCGGTACCCGCTCGAGCGGCCCGACCGCACGGGCTTCGCCCTCCACGCACAGAAGGTCCTCCTCCACGTCTCGAACTTCCGTCCCGTGAAGCGCGTCCTCGACGTCGTGCGGATCTTCGAGCGCGTGGCCCGGGAGGTGGACGCCGTCCTCCTCATGGTCGGCGAGGGGCCGGAACGCTCGTCGGCCCAGGCGCTCGCCCGGCGCCTCGGACTCCTCGACCGCGTGCGCTTCCTCGGCATCCAGCACGCGATCGAGGAGATCGTGGGGCTCGCCGACGTCTTCCTCCTGCCGTCCGAGCTCGAGTCCTTCGGGCTCTCCGCCCTCGAGGCGATGGCGCGCGGGGTGCCGGTGGTGGGCTCCGACGCCGGCGGCCTCGCGGAGGTCGTACGCCACGCCGAGAGCGGCTACCTCCTCCCGGTGGGCGACGTGGAGGGCATGGCCGCCCGCGCGATCGAGATCCTGAAGGACGACGAGCGCCGCCGGGAGATGGGCGAGGCGGCCCGCCACCGCGTCGAGTCGCTCTTCGACGCCGACCGCGTGGTGAGCCAGTACGAGGCGGTCTACGCCCGGGTCATGGAAAGCTGACGTGGAGGGCTTCGACATCGCCGCGGTCTGCGCGCACCCTGACGACGCGGAGCTCGTGATGGGAGGGACGATCGCCCGCGAGGCGTCCCGGGGGCGGCGGGTCGCGATGATCGACCTCACCCGCGGCGAGAGCGGGAGCCGCGGCACCCCCGAGACCCGCGCGGCGGAGGCGGCCGAGGCGGCCCGGATCCTGGGCGCCGCCCACCGCGAGTCCCTCGGCCTCCCCGACGCGAGGCTCGAGCCTTCCCCGGAGCACAAGGACCCGACGGTCGAGGCGATCCGGCGCCTCCGCCCCCGCGTCGTGCTGCTGCAGCACTGGGAGCAGCGCCACCCCGACCACGCGGCGGCGAGCCGCATCGTCAGGGACGCCTGCTTCCTCGCCGGCCTCCGCAACTACCGGCCCGACCTCGGACCGGCATTCCGGCCGGCGAAGCTCGTCTACGCGGTGACGATGACGGAGGCGAACGACCTCGTACCCAGCTTCGTGGTGGACATCACGGCCTTCTGGGACACGAAGCGACGGGCCATCACCGCGTTCGCCAGCCAGTTCACGCCCGCTCCCGGCGAGACGGGCTCCCTGCCCCTCGACCGCTTCCAGGACGCGGTGGAGCTGGCCGGGCGACGCAACGGCCAGAGGATCGGCGTGCGCTACGGCGAGGGCTTCGTGACGCGCGAGCCCCTCGCCGTCGACGACCTGCTGGCCCTCGGAGGCCCGTCGATCTAGGCGCTGCTCTGCTCGCGCCCGTTCGGCCTCGCCCTGGCCCCGGCGAGCGAGACCTGCCGCACCGGCATCGGCTGGAACCGAGTTTCATCTCGACCGGGGGCCCCGGTAGACTGGGATCGAGAGGGAGACCGGGCTCGGAGGGGGTCTCTCTCCGGGAGGAGGCTCGACGTGAGCGATTCGTTCGAGACCGTGGCCCGGCGCGCGGATGAGTACGTGCAGCGCCTCTTCGTGCCTCGAGACGATGCCCTGTCGAGGGGCCTCGACGACGCCGCGGCCGCCGGCCTGCCGGCGATCAACGTCTCGCCCAGCGAAGGAAAGCTGCTGCACCTCATCGCCCGCATGGCCGGGGCCGCCCGCGTGCTCGAGGTCGGGACCCTCGGCGGCTACAGCACGACGTGGCTCGCGCGGGCCCTGCCTCCCGGTGGCCGCCTGCTGTCGCTCGAGCTCGATCCCCGACACGCGGAGGTGGCCCGCGCCAACCTCGCCCGGGCGGGGGTCGCCGATCGGGTCGAGGTCCGCGTCGGAAAGGCGAGCGCCTCCCTGCGCGCGCTCGTCGAGCGGCGCGAGCCGCCCTTCGACCTCGTGTTCATCGACGCCGACAAGGAGGGCTACGTCGAGTACCTCGAGCTCAGCCTGCAGCTCGTGCGCCCCGGCAGCGTCATCGTCGCCGACAACACCTTGCGGCGCGTGCTCGAGGGGGACCCCGAGGACCCGGGCGTCGCCGCGGTGAAGGCGTTCAACGAGCGGATCGCCTCGCACTCGCGCCTGGACTCGGTCATCGTGCCGATCATCCGCGAGAGGCTCGACGGGCTGTCGATCTCGATCGTCAGGTAGTCGGCTCGCGTCCAGCCGCCGGGCTCTCGACTCCCCCGGCCTGATCCCGCCTCAGCTTCACCGCCTCGGCCACTCGGCGCTCCAGGGCGATCGTCGTCTCCCCCACCTCGATCACGCAGGCGGGCGTCGTCTGGAGGACGTGGACGGCGACCCCGGGGGCGAGACCCTGCGCGGTCAGGCGGGCCCGGAGGCCGGGATCACCGAGGATCCGCTCGACCACGCCGCGGGAGCCGGAGCCGAGCTCGGCGAGCGTCTCCCCCGAACGCGGCGGTCGAGGACGGAAGAGCCGCCGCACGAGACGGGCCGCCGCGCTCCTCTCCTCGTCGGGCACCGTGTGGCCGCAGCGGGGGCAGTGCCGGGTGGCGCACCCCCCGAGCGCGACCGGGCAGCCTCTCTCTCGGCAGGCGTCCCCGCCCGGCACGTACTCGAAGCCGCAGAGCGAGCACGTCACAGCGTCCGTGGCCGAGGCGAGGGACGCGGTCGTCACGGCGCTCCCCGGAAGCCCACGGCGTGCATGAAGAGCCGGACGAGGCCGCCCGTCGCGAAGGCGAGGGGGAAGATGAACGCGGACATCGCGGCCGCGCTCTTGAAGCCCCGCTCCTTGGCGATCATGAACACGTTGGCGATGCAGGGGATGAAGAGCGTGATCGTGACCATGGCCACGACGAGCTGCACAACGTCGAGCCCCCCTCCCCGCGACATGTCGAAGAGGCGCGTGGCCGCGAAGTCGCGGCGCAGGAAGCCGATCAGGAACGCGGCCGAGGCCTCGGCGGGCAGGCCGAGCACGCCCTTCACGATCGGCTCGCCCAGCCGGATGACCTTGTCGAGGAGCCGCAGCCTCTGCAGCGCGAAGAGGACGAGGGTCCCGACCAGGAAGAGCGGGAGGGCTTCCTTCAGGTACCACTCGACGCGGGCCGCCGTCTTCGACAGCACGTTCTGCAGGACGGGGAGGCGCATCGGCGGCAGCTCGATCACGAAATCCCCCCGCTCTCCGGGCAGGAGGCGGGCGGCGAGCCAGCCCACCGCGACCATGACGCCCGCGACCGCGGCGAGCCAGACCGCGGCCGCGGCGAGGGGCACCACCGCGAGCATGGCCAGGATCACGCCGAGCTGGGCCGAGCAGGGGACGCCCAGGGCGAGGAGCAGCGTGGCCAGGAGCCGCTCCTTCCGCGTGGGCAGGATGCGCGTCGTGAGCGTGGCCATGGTGTCGCAGCCGAGGCCGAGGACCATCGGCAGCACCGCCTTGCCGTTCAGGCCCATGAGGCGGAAGACGCGGTCGCTCATCACCGCGAGCCGAGGAAGGTATCCCGAGTCCTCGAGGACGGCGAAGGCGGTGAAGAAGGTGAGGACGATGGGCAACACGATGGCGAGGCCGTAGGACAGGCCCATCGTGATGAGGCCGTACTCGCCCACGAAGAGGTCGCGGGCGATCGCCCAGGGCAGGTGGGAGAAGAGGGCGACCGCCCACGGGTCGAGATACTCTCGGAAGAGGCGCTTCTCCATCAGGTCGACGAGGGCTCCCGCGCCGAAGACTCCGACGAGCTCGTAGAGGGCCCAGAGGACGGCGGCGAGGATCGGCCAGCCCCACACCGGGTGGATCGCGAGGCGGCCGAGGCGGCGGGACAGGTGTGCGCTCCCCGACCCGCCTTCCGTCGCGTGGCGGCGCGCGATCCGGTCGGCGTGGGAGAGGAGCGACTCGTGGTAGCGGGCGAGGCAGGCGGGCGGGCTCGCCGAGAGGTCGGCTCGTCCGGTCAGGAGGTCGAGCGCGGGAGCAGCGTCCTCCGGCAGGGGGAGATGGTCGTGGGGCGCCCGCGCCGCGGCGAGGGCGGCGGTGACGCCCTCGATGCCGAGGCCTCGCGTGGCCACCGTGGTGCGCACGGGAACCCCGACCGCCGCCTCGAGTCCCGGCAGGTCCACCCGGATCCCTCGGGCCTCGGCCTCGTCGTGCATGTTGAGGACGAGGACGGTCGGCACCTCGAGCTGGCCGAGCTGGAGGGTGAGCAGGAGGGCCCGCCGGAGGTTCTTGGCGTCGGCCACCTGGACGACGACCGCGTCCCTCTCCCCGCGCATCGAGCGCACGAGGTCCCAGGTGACCTGCTCGTCCTCGCTCAGGGGCAGGAGCGAGTTCAGGCCGGGCGAGTCGACGACCTCGGTGTCGGAGCCGGACAGGCGGCCGCGGCAGACCTCGACGGTCGTGCCGGGGTAGTTGGAGACGGTCGCCCGCAGGCCGGTGAGGGCGTTGAAGAGCGCGCTCTTGCCCACGTTCGGGTTGCCGAGAAGGACGACCTTCCGGGGCCGCCGCGCGCCGCCCGCCCCGTCTCCCGCCGCGGTGTCGATCGACAGCGCCCCCACGCCCTCCCCCCGCCCAATGATGAAATCGGTTTCCAACACCGATGCCAGGTCGGGCCGGAGAGGGCCGCAGGGGAACAAGTTCTTGTTGCTCTGTTGGATGGGCCATGTCTTTTGGCCGAGAACCCGGTCTTCATCGCGCAGAAAGCGCGTGTCCGGGCGCGCCCTGCGCCACGGTCGCGCCAAACATGCGCCGACGACGCGGCGAGGCGTGGACGCTCGCTTCGGAAGTCGGCTCTACGCGGACGTCGACTCCGGCCGGCCGGCCAGGTCGAAGGCGAGCCGCGCGGGCAGGGTCACGGCCGCGCGTCCCCGACCGGGCGTGGGCCCGGCGCCACGGCCGTGATGGCGAGGCCGACGGCGAAGACGGTCACGGCGCCGACGACGTTGTACCAGAGGAACGCCAACCGGGTCAGGCTCGACACGAGGAACACCGTCCCCATCCCGGCGAAGAGGCCGTAGAAGGCCCCGCGCGCCGTGGCCCGCGGGGTGAGGACGGCGAGGCCGAAGACGCCGAGGATCGAGCCGTAGAAGTACGAGCCGAACCTGTTCACGACGACGATCGCAGGCCCCAGGTGGCCGGCCTGGCTGGCCACGACCGCGGCGACGAGCCCCCAGAACGCGGTGAAGACGCGCGAGGCGAGGAGGTCGCGCGCGGCCGTCCCGTCCGTGCGCACGAACCGCTTGTAGAAGTCCACCATCGTCGTGGTGGCGAGCGAGTTCAGCTCCCCGGCGAGGGCCGACATCGCCGCGGCGAAGATCACCGCGAGGATGAGCCCGGCGAGGCCGCCGCGGAGGCGGTCGACGACGTAGCTCGGGAAGACGTAGTTCACGTCGTTGACCGGCTCCGGCTGGCCGAGCGCCTCCCCGGCCAGCCGCCGCACAGCGCGCTCTCCCGCCTCGAGCCGCCGCTCGGAGGCGACGTACCGCTGGCGGGCGGCCGTGGCGTCCCCGCCCGCGTGCCGCGCCGCGGCGAACGCAAACGCCGCCTCCCTGCGTTCCCTCGCCGCCCCCTCGACCTCGGCCCGCGCCTGGGCGAGGCGCGCCGGATCGGCCTTCGCCTCGACCCTCGCCACGTCGGCCCGGTTCCAGAGGAGAGGGACGGCGTGGAAGTGGAAGAAGACGAACACGAGGACCCCGGTGAGCAGGACCAGGAACTGCATCGGGACCTTGAGGAAGGCGTTGAAGAGCAACGACAGCCGGCTCTCGGTCAGGCTGCGCCCGGACAGGTAGCGCTGGACCTGGCTCTGGTCGCAGCCGAAGTAAGCCATGGCGAGGAACATCCCTCCCAGGAGGCCGCTCCAGACCGTGAAGGGCCGCGACGGGTCGGTCGAGGTGTCCATCGTCTCGAGCCGCCCCGCGGCCTGGGCGAGGGCGAGCGCGTCGCGGACGCCGACCCCGGCCGGCAGCTGGGCGATCGCGACGGCCACGCAGGCGAAGATCCCGAACCAGACGAGGGCCATCTGGGCGACGTCCGTCCAGATCACCGACCGGTTCCCCCCGTAGACGACGTAGACGATCGTCGCCCCGGCCATGGCCGCGATGGTGGCCGTCTCGCTCCAGCCGAGGATCACGGAGAGCACGAGGGCGGGGGCGTAGAGGGTGACGCCCACCGACAGCCCGCGCGAGAGGAGGAAGAGGACGCTCGTGAGCGTCCGCGTCCGGGAGTCGAAGCGCCGCTCGAGGTACTGGTACGCGGTGTAGACGCCGGCCCGGTAGAAGAAGGGCACGAGGGTCAGGCTGAGCACGATCATCGCGAAGGGCAGGCCGAAGTAGAAGGCGATGAAGCCCATGCCGTTCGTGTAGGCCTGGCCCGTGGTGCCCACGAACGTCACGGCGCTGAGCTGGGTGGCCATGACGGAGAGCCCGGCCGCCCACCACGGCATCCGCCGGCCGGCCAGGAAGAAATCGGCGACGTCGCGCGTGCGCCGGCCCACCCAGACCCCGAAGGCCACGATCCCGCAGACGTAGACGGCGAGGACGACCCAGTCGGCTTGGGCGAGTCCGGAGAGCGCGGGGCTCAGAACGGCCACCTCGAGAAGAGCGCGAGGAGCGCCATGACCGCGAGCGCGGCGAGGGCCACCGCGGCGTGGATCGCGTTCCAGGTCCCGAAGAGCGGGACGCGCTCGCCGGGGCGGTCGGGCGGGAGGCGCTCGGGCATGGGAAACGGGCGGAGAGCGCCCGGGGCGGCCATTATGCGACAATCTCCGGCGTGATCACGGGCTTCAACACGGACGTCAAGTTCCGGGGCCTGGTGTACCACGTCCAGACCGAGGACAAGGGGAGGGACAACCCCCTCATCGAGACGTTGATCTACAAGGGGGGCGAGATCCTCGCCTCGCGACGCCTGCCCTACGCCGAGCTCGTCAAGGGTCAGGACGCCGAGCCGGCCATCGGCCGGCTCATGGAGGAGCAGCACAAGGCGATGATCCTCGAGGTGAAGCGAGGCAAGTTCGCGCCCGCCGAGGAGCTGCAGCACGAGGACCTGTCGCTCGACGACATCGTGCTCGCCTACCTGGCCGCTCGGGCGGCGGCCCCGCCGGCCTAGCCGACGAGGCCTCCCTTGTCCGACCCGCAGCACCCGGCGCTCGAGGCCCTGCGGGCGCGGCTCGCCGAAGAGGAGTCGGCCTACGCCGAGGTGCTGGCGGCGGTCGACCGCCTGTCGTCCTTCGCCCTCCCGGCGGAGGCCGCGCCGGAGGTCCGAGAGCGGCTGGAGCGCCTGAACGCGCTCTCCGCCGCGGTCCCGCGGCCGGAGGGCGGGGGCCTCGGGGGGGCGCTCCGACAGCGCGCCTGGGATGCGCTCGCACCGGCGACCGAGCGCCAGAGCGCCTTCAACGCGGCCCTCGTGCAGCTGCTCAACGCCTACCTCGCCCAGGCCGAGGGCCTCCACGAGCGCCTGCGCGCCCTGGCCGGCGCCCTCGTGCGCTACGCGCAGCGCGTCGAGCCGGTGGTGGATGCGCGCGACCGGGTGGCCACCGCAATCGCCACCACGCGCTCGGAGCTCCTGCTCGAGGCCTTCGACCGGCGGCTCGAGCGCCTGGACCGGCGGGTGGGCGGCTTGATCGCGGTTCGCGACGCCCTCGGCGCGACCGCCCCCCTCCTCGACCTCGTGGCCGCCGGAGGCGACCCGCAGGCCGACCTCCGGACCCGCTCGACCGGCTCGCTCGGGGCGGTCTTCGCCGCCGGGCCGGGCGATCGAGAGCGCGACTCGGGCTTCGGCGAGCTCCTGGCCGAGGCCCACCGCGCCCTGCGTCCGGGGGGCTTCCTCCTCCTGCAGGTGGACGGCTCGGCCTCGCTCCGCGCACCCCTGGAGGCGGCGGGATTCGCGATCCTCGAAGGGGCCACGCCCGGCCGGGGCGACGACGCCCCGACCGGCCCTCGCGTCGTGGTCGCGCGGCGCTAGCGACCCCTTGCGCCTCGCGTTCGTCTCGCCCCTTCCCCCCCTCGCCACCGGCGTCGCGGACTACGCCGCCGACCTGCTGCCCACGCTGTCGCGGGGACACGAGATCGACGTCTTCCACGCACAGGACGACGTCGAGACTTCGCGCCTGCCGGCCGGCACTCCGGTCCGTCCGGCGTCGGAGCTCGTCGAGCGGCACCGGCTCCGCCCGTACGACCTCGCCCTCTACCAGATGGGAAACGGGCGGCCTCACGACTTCGTCTACGACCTCCTCTCTCGGCTCCCCGGTCTCCTCGTCCTCCACGACCTCGTCCTCCACCACGCGCGGGCGGCGCAGTTCCTCGAGTCCGAGCCGGTGCGGGCCTGGGGCCGCGACCCGTCGAGCCGAGCGGCGCGCGAGGCGGCACGCGGCCCGCTCGACGCGTGGCGGGCCGAGCTCGAGTACTCGTACCCCGGACGCGGAGAGAGGCTCTCCGCGGTCCACCTCGGAACCGTGGGCGATCTCCTCCCTTACGCCTACCCGCTCTTCCGGATCCCCGTCGAGGCCTCTCGGGCCGTGGCCGTGCACAACGCCTTCATGGCCGAGGCGATCCACGCCGAGGTGCCCGCGGCGCACGTGATGCAGGTGCCGATGCCGGCTGCGGCCGCTCCGTCGGATCCTCGGGCCACCCGCGCCCTGCGGGCGCGCCTCGGCTTCGGGGCCGACGACGTGGTCGTCGGATCGTTCGGCCTCCTCACCGCCGAGAAGCGGGTCGAGACGGTGGCCCGCGCGGTGGGCCGCGCGGCCGCGCGAGACCGGCGGATCCGCCTGCTCCTGGCCGGGCCCGTCGCCGATCCCGCCCGGCTGGACGCCGCTCTCGACAGGCTCGGCGTCCGCGGGCTCACGGTCGCGACCGGCCGTGTTCCGCTCGCCGACCTCCCGGCGCACGTGGACGCGGCCGACGTCGTCGCCCACCTGCGGTACCCCACCGCGCGCGAGACGTCGGCCGCCCTCCTGCGCGTGCTCGCGCAGGGGCGGGCGACGATCGTCTCCGACCTCGCGCACCAGGCCGACCTGCCGGAGGACGCGGTCGTCCGCGTCGACGCGACCGACGAGGAAGGCGGGCTCGTCCGCGCGATCCTGCGCCTCGCCGCCGATCCTGCCGCCCGGTCACGGCTCGGACGGGCGGCCGCCGACCACGTCCGCCGCGCCCACGCGCCCACCCGCGTCCGTGCGGCCTGGGAGGACGCGCTCGAGCGGGCGCGGGGCCTTCCCGCCCCCCGGCCGGGAGGCTGGCCCGCGCACTGGCCGCGTCCCTAGGTCTTTTCCTTCTTCCGGGCCGACAGGGCGCGGTCGAGGCGCTCGGTCGCCTCGGGATCCAGGTCCTCGAACTCGAGGCCCACTCCCCACACGGAGGACTTCCCGCGGGGCCGCGGTACGCATGCCCGCACCCGGCCTCTCACGTCGGCCCGCGTGCCGTCGAGCACCAGGTGGAGCTGCAGCAGCGACTCGGGGGCGAGCGGAACGGGGGCTTCGAGCAGGACGCCCCCGCGGCTGATGTTGACGAGGCGGGAGCCGATCACGAGCACCGGCCTCGCGAGCTCCTGCGGCTCGCGCCGCGGGAAGCGGCGCCGCTCGACGCCGCCGGGACCGGTCGCCCGCCGCCGTGGCTGTGCCGTCACGTTCACGGAACCTCCCGGACCACCCGGAAGCCGAAATCGGCCGCCCGCACGCTCGGGGGCAGCCCGGCGCGGGCCGACGGCAGGACGTCGCGCTCGGGGCTGCGCCACGAGCCACCGCGGCTCACGCGACTCTCGCCCGTCTCCGGACCCCGCGGGTCGTAGCGCCGCGCCGTCCGGTACGCGGCGGGGGCGTACCAGTCGAAGCACCATTCGCGGACGAGCGTGCCCACGTCGAGGAGGCCGTAGCCGTTCGCCGTTCCGCGTCCCACCGCGCGCGGGCCGGAGAGGGGCGGCTCGGGCACCTCGCCTCGCGGCACCTCGCTCCCCCACGGGGTGCGGGCGTCCGGAAGCCCGCCCCGTGCCGCGTGCTCCCATTCCGCCTCCGTGGGCAGCCGCCAGCGGCCGCCGAGCGTCTCGCGAAGCCAGCCGCAGTAGGCCGTCGCCTCGATCCAGGTCACGCCCACGACCGGCTGCTCGGGATCCCAGAAGCAGGGGTCCCTCCACCAGGGCGGCTCGGGGGCGCGCCCCGCGGCCAGGAACCACGCGTACTCCATGTTGGTGACGGGAGTTCGTCCCACGCGCAGCGGGCGCACCTCTGCCTCGTGAGGGGGTCGCTCGTCCGGTCGGCCTTCCTCAGACCCCATGACAAAGCGGCCGCCCGGGACGAACAACGTGGAGGGGGCGGCGATGGTGTGTCGGCCGGCACTCGTGAGGGCGACTGCCATTGCCTACTCCGGAATCGGAATTCGAATACTCGCCTGGAGGATCTTCGTCTTGATCTTCGGGAAGCTTGTCTACAGGCTCAATTGCACGGCATAATATGACACGCCACTTGAGATTCGTCTAGCAAAAACTCGAAGGAGCGACGAAATGAGGCTCCTCATCGTGGGCGTGCTCGCCGCGGTCACCGCTGCCGGGCTGGCGCTGATCCGTCCGGCGGTCCTCACCGAAGAGGAGCGGACGACGGCCCTGGCGATCCGCGAGCAGCGGATGCGAGCCGACATTCGCTTCCTCTCCGGGGCTCGGCTCGAAGGGCAGGAGGCCGCGGTCGGCGAGGACCGGCTCACGCGTCGGTACGTCGCCTCCCGCTTCGAGGCGATCGGCCTCGAGCCGATGGGCGGGGCCTGGGAGCAGCCCTTCGACATCGTCGGCGTCGTCGGCCTGCTGCGGGGGAGGGACGCGGAGCTCGCGAAGGAGGCGGTCGTCTACACCGCGCGCCTTCGCGGCCGGAGCGCGAACGGCGACTCCACCGCGCGCGTCGACGGGCTCGAAGTGTCGGGCCGCGCCGCGCTCCTCGCGATCGCCGAGGCCTTCGCGGGGGCGCGAGAGCGGCCGCGCCGGTCGGTGCTCTTCGCCGCCGTGGCCGGGGAGCGCCTCGGCTCGGAGCCCCTGGCGACGCAGCCTCCGGTCGCCCGCATCGTCGCCGATCTCCGCCTGGACGTCATGAACGTCCGGGGCCGCCGGTCAGGCGTCCCCGTCGTGAGCGACGGCCGGACGTCCATCGACGATTGGTTCCGGGCGGTCGCGGAGGCGCAGGGCCGGACGCTCCTCCCCGAGGCCCTCCCGCGCGCGAGAGCCGGCGGGCAGGGTCGCGTGGCCTCCTCGCCGGCCGGCGTGCCCACCGTGTTCATCGACCCGGGACGGGACGGCCTCGGGGAACCGTCCGACCGCCCGCTGGCCGACCCCTCGAGCTGGGACCTTTCGGGCGCCGTGGAGGACGCCCGGCTGCTCTTCCTCGTCGGCACCAAGGTGGCGGACGCGCCGCTCGCGCCCCGGTGGCGATCCGGGGGCGAGGTCGAGGCGGTGGAGCGCACCACGGTCGCGCGGGGTCGCTGACCCGACGTGCGCGCCCTCTGGCTGGCGGGCCGGGCCCTGCGCCTGCGCGACGACCTGCCCCTTCCCGATCCCCCGCCCGGCGAGGCGCTCGTCCGGGTGAGGCTGGCCGGCGTCTGCAACACCGACCTCGAGCTCGTCCGCGGCTACACCCCCTACACCGGCGTTCCCGGCCACGAGTTCGTCGGCGTCGTGGAGGCGTCGCCCGGTGCGCCCGACTGGGTCGGCCGCCGCGTCGTCGGGGAGATCAACGCCGCGTGCGGGAGGTGTCCGACCTGCCTCGCCGGCCGCCGGACCCATTGCGAGCGGAGAAGCGTCCTCGGCATCCTCGCCCGCGACGGGGCCTTCGCCACCCACCTGTGCCTGCCGGCCGAGAACCTGCACGCCGTGCCCGCCGACCTGCCCGACGACGTCGCCGTCTTCGCCGAGCCCACGGCGGCCGCGTTCGAGATCCAGGAGCAGGTGAGGGTCTCGCCGGGCGACCGCGTGGTGGTGATCGGGGCGGGGAAGCTCGGGAACCTCGTGGCCCAGACTCTCGCCGCCCGCGGATGCCGCCTCCTCGCCGTGGGCCGCAGCCCCCGGTCGCTCGGCATCCTGTCCGGCCGCGGCGTCGAGACCGCGACCGCGGACGGGATCCGTGGCCGCGAGGCCGACCTCGTCGTGGAGTGCACCGGCAACCCGGAGGGCCTCGATCTCGCTCGCCGCGCCGTGCGCCCCCGCGGCACGATCGTGCTCAAGAGCACGTACCACGGAAGGGCCGCGATCGACATGGCGCCCTTCGTCGTGGACGAGATCACGCTCGTCGGCTCGCGGTGCGGTCCCTTCCGCCCCGCGCTCTCCGCCCTCGCTCGCGGCGACGTGGACCCCCGGCCCCTCGTCGAGGCCCGCTACCCGCTCGCGGAGGCGGTGGCCGCCTTCGACCACGCGGGGCGGCCGGGTGCCCTCAAGGTGCTCGTGGACTGCTGAGCGCCCGGCGCACCCGCGGCCCGGACTACCGGGCTTCCTTCCAGGCCACGCGGCCGCCCACGATCGTGATCGCGGGCCAGCCCTTCAGGATCCAGCCGTCGAAGGGCGTGTTGCGGCTCCGGCTCTCGAACCGGGCTGCGTCGACCTGGCGCTTCTTCGCGAGGTCGAGAACCGTGAGGTCGGCCGGCGAGCCCGGGGCCAGCGTGCCGCCGGGAAGACCCAGCACGCGCGCCGGGTTCGTGGAGAGGAGCGCGACGAGGTGCGCCAGCTCGACGAGGCCGTGGCCCACCAGCCGGTCGAGGCAGAGCGCCACCGCGGTCTCCAGCCCCACGATCCCGTTCGCCGCCTGGTCGTACTCGACCTTCTTGTCGTCCACGGTGTGCGGAGCGTGGTCGGTGGCGATGCAGTCGATCGTGCCGTCCCGGAGCCCGGCCAGCACGGCCAGGCGGTCGGCCTCGGACCGCAGGGGCGGGTTCATCTTGGTGTTCGTGTCGTAGCCGGTCTCCCGCACGGCCTCGTCGCTCAGGAGGAGGTGGTGGGGCGTGGCCTCGGCGGTCACCCTCACCCCGCGGGCCTTTCCGCGCCTCACCGCGTCGACCGAGGCCGCCGCGGAGAGGTGGGCGACGTGCACGCGGCCACCGGTGAGCTCGGCCAGCAGGACGTCGCGCTCGACCACGATCGCCTCCCCCGCCGCGGGCTGGCCGCGAAGGCCGAGGTGGGTGGAGACCGGGCCCTCGTTCATGCAGGCCTTCTCGGCGAGGGTCGGCTCCTCGCAGTGGTCGATGAGCGCGAGGTCGAAGGCCTTCGCGTACTCGAGGGCCCGGCGCATGATGCGGGCGCTCGCCACCGGCCTCCCGTCGTCGGACAGGGCCACGCAGCCCGCCTCCTTCAGGTCGCCGTACTCCGCGAGCTCCTCGCCCTTCTGACCGCGGGTGATCGCGCCGATCGGGTAGACGCGGACCGCCCCCTCCGCACGGGCCTTCTCGACGATCGCCCGCGTGATGCCGGCGGTGTCGTTCACCGGCTCGGTGTTCGGCATGGCGCAGACGGCGGTGAACCCGCCCGCCGCGGCGGCGCGGGTGCCGGTGGCGATCGTCTCCTTGTCCTCCCGGCCCGGCTCGCGCAGGTGGGCGTGGAGGTCGATGAATCCCGGGCAGACCACGAGCCCCTTCACGTCGAGCACCGGAGCGCCCCGGGGCTGGACGCGGGGAGACACCTCCTCGATCGTGCCCTCGGCGATCAGGACGTCGAGCGCCTGGTCGAGGCCCTGCGCGGGATCGATCACGCGCCCGCCCTTCAGGAGCAGACGGCTCACGACGGAGCCTCCCCCGTCCCCCCGAGGATCAGGTAGAGGACGGCCATCCGGACGGCGACCCCGTTCGTGACCTGGTCGAGGATCACGGAGTAGGGCCCGTCCGCGACCTCGCTCGCGATCTCGACCCCCCTGTTCATCGGCCCGGGGTGCATGATGAGGACGTCCTTCTTCGCCTGCCGCACGCGCTCCTCGGTGAGCCCGAAGTGACGGTGGTACTCGCGGGTCGTCGGGAAGAAGCCTCCCGACATCCGCTCGAGCTGGATCCGGAGCATCATCACCACGTCCGCGCCCTCGACCGCCTCGTCGATCCGCCAGGTCACCGAGGCCAGGCGCTCGATGCCGGGCGGGATGAGCGTGGGCGGTCCGGCGAGCACCACCGACGCCCCCATCTTCGAGAGGAGGAGCAGGTTCGAACGGGCGACCCGGCTGTGCAGGATGTCCCCCACGATCGCGACCCGCAAGCCCTTGAGGCGCCCCTTCCGCTGCCGCATCGTGAGGGCGTCGAGGAGGGCCTGGGTCGGGTGCTCGTGGGCGCCGTCGCCCGCGTTCACCACCGAGAAGCGGCAGTGGCGGGCGAGGAAGTGGGGGGCCCCGGAGCTCGAGTGCCGCATGATCACCATGTCCGGGTTCATGGCCTCGAGGTTCTTCGCGGTGTCGAGGAGCGTCTCGCCCTTGGTCACGGAGGACGCCGCGGTGGCGATCGAGAGCGAGTCCGCGGACAGCACGCGCTCGGCGATCTCGAAGGAGGAGCGGGTGCGGGTGGAGGCCTCGTAGAACAGGTTGACGACCGTCTTCCCGCGCAGGGCGGGGACCTTCTTGATGGGCCGGTCGAGGATCTCCTTGAGGCCGTCCGCGGTGTCGAGGATCGCCTGGATGTCCTGGGGCTCGAGGGGCTCGATGCCCAGGAGATGGCGGTGGGGGAAGCTCATCGCCTCCTCCGCGGGGCCGGGCGCGCCGAGCCGGCCCGGGCTCCGGCCGGCCTCACGGGCGAGGCCGGCTTCGCCTTCGGTCGAGGACTCTCCTTTCGGGGGCCCGCCTTCCGCACCAGGACGACCTCGTCCTTCCCGTCCTCCTCGCGGACGAGCACCTGCACCGCCTCCTCCCGCGACGTCGGGAGCGAGCGGCCCACGTAGTCGGCCCGGATCGGCAGCTCCCGGTGGCCCCGGTCGACGAGCACCGCGAGCTCGATGCGCGCGGGCCGGCCGAAGTCGATGAGCTGGTCGAGGGCGGCGCGGACGGTGCGGCCGGTGAAGAGGACGTCGTCCACGAGCACCACCGTGCGGCCGTCGATGGAGAACAGGATATCGGTCCCCCTGGTGATCGGCTGCGCGGCGAGGGTCGTGAAGTCGTCCCGGTAGAGCGCGATGTCGAGGGCGCCTACGGACGGCTCGGCCCCCGCCGCCTCGCCGACGAGCCCGGCGAGGCGTCGGGCGAGCGGCACCCCCCGGCTGTGGATGCCCACGAAGGCGAGGCGCTTCGGGTCCGGGTGGCGCTCCAGGATCTCGTGGGCAATCCGGGAGAGGGTCCGCGCCATGCGGCCCGCGTCCATGAGGGTCACGCTCGCCAAGGCGCGCGCATGCTACCGCGACGCCCCCCCGGGCGACAAGCGCGGCACCGGCCGGGCCGAGACGGCGCGCGGCGCTACCGGCTCTCCTCCGGAAGGGGCGGGAGGTCGTCGAGCGGAGCGCCCGGCGCGGCGGGGGCCACGGCGAGGCTCTCGTAGCTGGGGATGAAGGTGACCGGGTTGTCGCGGGCGAAGTCGGGGTCGAGGATCTCGGTGAGGATGCGTCCCTCCATGTCGCGCGCCACCGGGAGACCCATGAGGTAGAGGAGCGTCGGGGCGACGTCGAGCACCGACGCGTGCGCGGGGGTCGAGCCCGGACGGATCCCCTGGCCCACGATCAGGAGGACGCCATCGGGGGCGGAGCTGTGGGAGGCGGCGTCGACGGCGGTCCCGGTCAGGGCGCCGAGGAGCCGTCGCCACAGCGGCGTGGGCACGAGGCCGTGGCCCGACACGACCACGAGCACGTCCCCCGGGAGGAGACCTCGCTCGAGGTCCGACACCCAGCGCTCCAGGAGGGACGCGTAGCGGTCCAGCACGCGCCCGTAGCGTCGCGCCTGGTCCGCGGCCACGTCCCCGTACGCCTCGGGGTGGGCGTACCGATAGAACGAGTGGCCGGCCGTGTCGTACCCCTGGAAGGAGACGACCAGGAGCGACGGCGCGTAGGCCTGGGCCAGGACTTGCGCCGCGCGCGCGTAGGTGAGATCGGGGGCGAGGGCGTCCCGAGCCAGGGCCTCGAGCTCGGGATCGGCGAGCGGCGCGGCGGGCGGGGCGGGCACCTCGGCGAGGTCGGCCAGCAAGGCGGGGTCGAGGTCGCGCGGCGACACAGCGCGGGCCGCGACCTCGGGGAGGAGATCGCGCGGGAAGAGGGCGTCCGCCGCGCGCGCGGGGTCGCCGCGGAGGAGGTGGAAGTAGGGGGACAGCACGAAGCCGCGGATCGTCTCCGGAGGGTGGGTCCCCCAGACCCGGACGAGGCCGGCCGGGATGCCGAAGGCGTCGAGGACGTTCCACAGGGCTCGACGCCGCCTGGCGGTGGACGCGACGGGCCGGCGGGAGGCGAGGGAGAGCCGCTCCAGACCGCCCACGAGCGCGCCCTTGGGCAGCAGGGCCCAGTCGCTGGCCGAGCCCCGCAGCCGGTAGACCGAGGCGCTCAGGATGCCGTGATCGCGCGGGAGCCGTCCCGTCATCATCGTCGTCCAGAGCGGGGGTCCCTCCGTGGGCCTCAGCGTCGCGAGGCGGCCGAAGGCCCCGCGCCGGGCGAGACGGGCGAAGGCCGACACGCGCCCGCTCGCCGGGTCGGGGGCGACGTCGGACGGTCCGAGGCCGTCGACCCCGACGACGACGACCCGGCGCGCCGGCCGGACGGCCTCGAGCCGGACGGGCGTGGGCGGCGGCGACGGCTCGGGCTCCGGACGGAGGGCGAGCGGCACGGCCACCGCCGCGGCCGGGGCCAGGACGGCGAGCGCCGCGGCCAGCGAGCGCTCCCGGCGGGGAAAGAGCACGAGGTCGAGGCCGATCGCCACGAGCACGACGGCCGACCCCGTGACGACGACCGAGGACGCGGCGAGAGCGCGCAGGGTCTCGACCGGGAGGGCGTGCCGGTAGCCGAGCAGGTTGTGCCAGTAGAGCGCGGCGGCGACGCCGAGGGCGAGGAACGTGAGCGAGGCGAGGAAGGGCCACCCCTCGACCACGGGGCGGAACGGGCGCGGCCACCACCGCAAGGACGCGGCAGCCGCGGCCACGAGCGCGAGCGCGACGGTCCCTCCGGCCGTCCACGGCAGAAGGAAGCTGAGGCCGAGCGCCCCCGCCTCGTGCCGCAGGACGAGGCCGGGGTTGAGGTACAGGGCGAGGGTGGCGAGGCAGGTCGCGAAGGTCGCCGACGCGAGGGCCGCGCTCGCGAGCGTCTTCCGCATCCCGCCGGACAGACTACCCGATCGAGCGCTCGCGGTCGACGCGCCCCGGCGGGCGCGGGTATCATCGGCCGGATGCCCGCGAACCGGATCGTCCCCCTCGTGGACGGGGAGGCCGTCGGGGGCGGATGCTTCCTGCTCACCTTCCAGCACGAGGAGACGGCCCGCGAGGCGCGCCCCGGCCAGTTCGTGATGATCAAGGCCGGCGTCTCGGCCGAGCCTCCCTTGCGGCGCCCCTTCTCGATCCTCTCCGTGGACGCAGAGCGGGACACCTTCACGCTCTTCGTGAAGGCCGTGGGACGGGTCTCGGGGGCGCTCGCGGCCATGGCACCGGGCGACAAGGCGCTCTGCCTCGGCCCCCTCGGCCGCCCGTTCACCCTGCCCCCCGACCACACCGAGGCGCTCCTCGTGGCCGGCGGGTACGGCATCGCACCCTTCCGCTTCCTGGGCGTAGAGCTGCGGCGGGCGGGCGCCCGCGCCCGCCTCCTCTACGGCGGTCGGACGGCCGCGGACCTGCCGCTCCTCGAGCGCCTGTCGGGGCTCGGCCTCGACGTCGTGCCGGTCACCGAGGACGGCTCCCTCGGCGAGCGCGGCCTCGTCACCCTCCCGCTCGAGGCGTACCTCGACCGGGCGCCGGGTCCCGTGCGGCTCTACGCCTGCGGCCCCGAGGCGATGATGCATGCGGTCGCCCGGATCGCGGCCGCGCGCTCCCTCCCGGCCGAGGTGAGCCTCGACCCCTGGATGGGCTGCGGCATCGGCACCTGCCTCGCGTGCGTCGTGAGGGTGCAGGGAGAGGAAGAGGAGCGCTGGAGGTACCGCTGCGCGTGCACCGAGGGCCCGGTGTTCGACGCCGCCCGCGTCGTCTGGCCCGGCGAGGACCGCTCACGGGCCCGTCTCGCGGCGGCCGCGGGGGGCGCGCGATGAACCTCGCGGTCGAGGTCGCCGGGATCCGGCTCAAGAACCCCCTCATCGCCGCCTCGGGCACGTTCGGCTACGGTGTCGAGCACGAGGGCCTCCTCGACCTCTCGCTCCTCGGCGGGATCGTGTCGAAGGGTCTCTACATGGAGCCACGGGACGGTGCCCCGCCTCCCCGCATCGTCGAGACACCGTCCGGCCTGCTGAACGCGATCGGCCTGCAGGGCGTCGGCATCCGCGCATTCGTGAGGGACGTCCTCCCCCGGATGCGGAGGCACGACACCGTGCTCCTCGTGAACGTGTGCGGGGACACGGTGGAGGAGTACGCCGAGGTCGCCCGCGTCTGCGACGACGCCCCGGGGATCGCCGGCCTCGAGGTCAACATCTCCTGCCCGAACGTCGAGAGGGGGGGCCTGGCCTTCGGCGGCGACCCGCGCATGACGCACGAGGTGGTGGCCGCGGTGCGCCGGGCCACCCGGCTCCCTGTCATCCCCAAGCTCTCGCCGAACGTCGCCGACATCGCCGTGTTCGCGCGGGCGGCGGAGGAGGCGGGCGCGGACGCCCTCTCCTGCATCAACACGCTCCTCGGTCTCGCGATCGACGTCGAGACCCGGCGGCCGAGGCTCGGCTTCGGCACCGGCGGGCTCTCCGGGCCCGCCATCCGGCCGGTGGCGGTGCGGATGGCCTGGCAGGCCTCGCGGGCGGTGCGGATCCCGGTCATCGGCATCGGCGGCATCGCCTCGGCGAGCGACGCCCTCGAGTTCCTGATCGCGGGCTGCCGCGCGGTGCAGATCGGGACCGCGAACTTCGTCGATCCGGGAATCCACGAGCGGATCCTCGACGACCTCCGCGAGTACCTCGGCCGTCACCGCCTCGACGACGTCAACGCCGTCGTCGGGACGCTCGAGTACCCCGCCCCCGCTCGTCGGTGCGACGAGCGGGGTCCGGGAGAGCCAGGAGGCTGCCCATGAACCCTCGCGACCGGCTCATCGTGGCGCTCGACCTGTCCAAGGCGGACGCCGCCCGGGACATGGTGGACCGCCTGGCCGGCCGGGTCGGGATGTTCAAGGTCGGGAGCCAGCTCTTCACCGCGGCCGGACCCGAGCTCGTCCACGAGATCGTGGGCCGGGGCGAGAGGGTCTTCCTCGACCTCAAGTTCCACGACATCCCGAACACGGTGGCGGGGGCGGTGGCGAGCGCTACGCGCCTCGGCGTCTCCCTCCTGGACGTCCACGGTCTCGGGGGACGGGCCATGATCGAGGCCGCGGTCGGCGCGCTGCCGGCGATGGGCACCCGGCTCCTGGCCATCACCGTCCTCACCAGCCACGACGAGGACACGCTGGACGAGATCGGCGTGAACGGCTCGATGGCCGAGTCCGTGCGCAGGCTCGCCGTGCTCGCCAGGGACGCGGGGGCGGACGGCGTCGTGGCCTCGCCGCACGAGGTGGCCCTCGTCCGCGAGGCCTGCGGCAGCGGCTTCCTGATCGTCACGCCGGGGATCCGGCCCGCGGGAACGGCGGCCGGCGACCAGGCCCGGGCCGCCACGCCGGCCGCCGCCCTCGCCGCCGGCGCGGACTACCTGGTGGTCGGCCGCCCGATCGGCGAAGCCCCCGATCCGGGAGCCGCGGCGGACGCGATCGTGCACGAGATGGAGGCCGCTCTCCGCCGGCCGGCGGCGAAGTAGGCCGCCGTCACGGAGCTTCGACCCCGAAAGCGAAGACGACGCGCTCGCCCGGCCGGCCCTGCAGCCGGAAGGTGACCGAGTCCCCGTCGATCTGGGCGACGTCTCCCGCCACCGCCCGCAGGGTCCGGGACCGGCGGTCCTTGCCCCCAGCGAGCTCGAAGCGCCACGTGCCTCCCGATCGGGCCTCGACGAGCGTGGCCTCGATCGTGTTCTCGCCGGGCCGGAGCCGGACGCTGACCGGGCTCCGCCCCGCGCGCGGGAAGGCCGCCTCTCCGTTGGCCACCACCTGCCCGGCCCCGCCCGCGACCGTGAGCTCGCTCACGAGGGTCACGCTCGACGCGGCGGACGGCCCGGGACCGGGGTCGGGGGTCACGCACGGACCGGTGTTGTTCACGATGACCTGCACGGGAGTCGAAGAGGTCGCGTTGCCGCACGTGTCCTGCGCATAGGCCTGGACGGAGAGGAACTTCGCGCACGCGGTGCCGAGGTAGGCGTCGACCGCCGCTTCCGTCCAGTCGAAGGCCCAGGGAGTCCCGCTCGTGACGGGGCCCAATACCAGCTGGTCGGGCAGGGTGTAGTCGATCCTGTACTCGACGAAGGCGACGCCGTGGTTGCCCGTCGTCGAGTCGTCGGCCGAGGCCTCGAGGTGGACCGGGTAGGGGAAGGGGTTCGGGTAGAGGCTGCCTGCGGACGGCTTCGTCAGGGTGACGACCGGGCCCTGGGTGTCGGTCGAGCACCCTCCCGAGGCCGCGCTCACCTGCACCGTGAGCGGGTGGTCGGCCTTCGGGGCGTTGTTCGGACCCTCCGACCGGATCGACATCACGACGGCGTAGTTGCGGGGCGTGGCGGCGGACGCGCGGACGCCCACCCCCGCGAAGGCGGGCGTCGCGGCGCTGGTCGTGAAGGTCACCGTCGAGTTGCAGGTCGCGGTTCTCTGCACCCCGTCGACCGTCACGCCGAACCGCATGGCGTACGGCCCCTTCGACTCGCACATGTCGAAGCGCAAGGTCAGAGGCTCGGGTCCGACGATCGGGTCGGCATCGATCTGCGCCGTGCCCTCGAACACGTCGAAGACCGGGCTGAAGCCCACCGGCAGCGTGGTCGTCGTCGGGGGGAGAGTCGTGGGCGGCGTGGTCGTGGTGGGGGCGGGCGCTGCCGAGCCGCCCGAGCTCCCGCCGGCGGCCAGGGCGACCCCGCCGCCCACGACGAGGGCCCCGCCCACGACGAGCGCGGCGGTCGCTCCCCCGCCGAGTCCGCCGGCCGCGGCTCCCGCAAAGCCGGCGGGCATGCCGGGGTAGACGGCGACGGCGGCATTGTCGACGACCGGCGCCACGGGCAGCTTCGACTTGCACTCGGCCGCCGTCGAGACCACGAGCGCGTCGGCCTCCGGAGTGCGGCTCTCCGCGAAGTCGCGGTCGTAGGTGTCGAGGTAGTACTGGATCCGCCGGCCGACCAGCTCCTTCTTCGGGCGCGGGAGGGTCCCGACGTAGCAGGGCGCGTCCGACGCCATCTCGACGTAGTACCAGCTCGCGGGGCCGCCGGCGACCCGGAAGTAGACGCGAGCCCGGGCGAGGCGAGACATGGGAGCGAAGCAGGCGGAGAGCCGCGGGTACTTGCCGGCCACGACGCAGCCCACCTGCCGGTGGACGATCGTGACGCCTTCGCCCCGCAGAGACGCCGGCCCGATCAGGCCCAGCAGGCCCCAGACCGCCACGCGCTTCCGCATCGCCCTCCCTCGGCGAGACCGCGGAGGGAGTCGCGAGAGGCCCGCATCGCGATCCCCTCCGGCGTGCGCAGAGTGTAGCATCCAGGTCGCCCCCGCCCCGTGACGCGGATCATCGCCCGGAGCCGGCCGCCGGTGGACCGAGCCTCTCGGCCCAGGGCGTGTGCGGGTGCTCCTCGCGCAGGGCTCGGCGCCATTCCCCGGCGCCCTCGAGGTCGCCGGCCCGCTCGCGGGCCAGCGCGCCCGAGTAGAGGGCCTCGGGGCGGTGAGGTCCCGACCCTTCCACGA
Organism: Vicinamibacteria bacterium; assembly: GCA_035577965.1. Taxonomy (GTDB): domain Bacteria; phylum Acidobacteriota; class Vicinamibacteria; order Fen-336; family Fen-336; genus DATBSL01. Next base: position 130,102 of record DATJYX010000008.1, read on the forward strand.
CGAGCGCGAACAGCTCGACCGCCTCCCGGGCGTGGCCGGCGCGCAGGAGCGCCTCTCCCTCCAGGCACGCGATGCCGTCCCGCCGCTCGTCGGCCGCCGGGAGGAGGGAGAGCGCTCCGCGCGCGTAATCGGCCGCTTCGGCCCAACGTTCCTCCGCGTAGGCACGTGAAGCCTGCTCGTCGAGGCGCTCGACCTCGCGAGTGGGCGCGCGCTCCGGTGCCAGCCGGAGGGCGGCGAGAAGGACGACGGCGGCGATGGGGAGCGCGGCGATCAGGCGGCTGGTGAGCCGGCCCTCTCCGGGCTCGACCTCGGTTCCGCCCTCCGAGACGGCCCGCCGTCCGAGAAGGATGCCGGCGGCGAGACCGGCCGCGGCGAGAGCGAGGCCGGACCAGTCCGACCACGTGCGTGCGGCGTACGTGAGACGGACGTCGCGCTGACGAGGCACGACGAGCATGAGGCCCGGCGAGGCGAGGTACGGGCCGGAGGCGCCCTCGGCCCGCCAGCGGGGGTGGTACGACACCTTCACGAGAAGGGGGTGGCCCGGTCGGCTCGTGGTGATGTGAATCGATTCCGGCTCGACGATCGCGCGCACCTCGACGCCGCCGTCGAGGGGACGCTCCGGAGGCGGCGCCCAGGGATCGGCCGCGACGAGGTCGAACCGCGGGTCGTCGGTGAAGACGAGCACGGCGCGGTTCGGCGGCTTGCGCGAGAACCAGAAGTACGACCGGTCGCGCCACCCGTCGGTGGGCGCGCGCACGGGCGCGAAGGCGAGGGGCTCGACGTAGCCGGGCCCGGGAGCCGAGACGCGGTAGATGGTGTAGGGAGGAATCTCCGCGTCGCGCACGACCTCGGGCCGCGCGTCGAGGACCGAGACGAGCCGGGGGGTCACGGCGACGATCTGGCCCACGTTCAGAAGGCGGAGGCGCTGGAGACCGGTCTCGGGGTCGAACCGGGAGTAGGTCCGGCTCCGGAAGGGGTTCGGGGAGGACGGGAAGAGCTCCGACAGGAGGTAGAAGACCGGGTGCGTCGTGACGCTCGACTGGTTGTAGGCGCCCTCGATGCCGGAGCGGCCCGAGAAGAGGGGCACCGTCTCGTGCATCCGGATCGAGCCCGCCCGCTCGTGCACCGGCCCGTACTCGAACGACACGCGGGGGTCGCCCGGCCCTCCGCGGATCCGGTCGTTGAGCGCCCGCCAGGCCGGCCACAGCTCCTTCGCCTCGAGGCCCGAGTAGTTCCAGTCGATCCAGTGACGGAGGACGGTCGAGGCCGAGTCCGCGTGGGCGACGGAGACGAGCACGAGACCGAGGGCCGCGACGCCGGGGAGGGCGATGCGGGAGACGGCCCCGCCCACGCCGACCGCGCCGGCCAGGCAGAGCGCGAGCTGGGCGAACGGCACGAAGCGGACGTCGATCACGCCCAGGCGCGGCCCGGCGGCGGCGAGGGCGGCTCCGGCGAGGACCCCGAAGCCGAGCAGGACGAGCCGCCCGTCGGGGCGACGTCCCGACGTCCACGGCCGGAAGAGCGTCGCCCCGAGGGCGATCGCGGCCGCGAGAGCGAGCGGCCACAGGAGCGGGGGCAGGAGGCCGCGGGTCGTCACGTCGATCCAGGCGTCGCCGTACGGCGTCGTCCATCTCCAGTCGGCGAGGAGAGGGACGAGCAGGGGACCGGCGAGGGCGAAGGCGATCACGGCGACCGCGAGAAGCCAGACGGGCGCGGACCAGGCTCGACCGCGCGCCCCCTGGCGCGCGGGATCGCAGAGCAGCAGGCCCGACGCGGTGAGGCCCGCCCAGAGCACGGCGTAACCGTGCGCGTACGCCGTCAGCGCGAGGACCGCGGCCGGCGCCCCCGGCCCTCGTCCGTCGGCCCGCGCGCGATGGAGGACGCCCAGGAAGAGGACCGCCAGCCCGACTCCGTAGGTGTACGAGAACTCGCCGGTCAGCGTGCTCGCGATCGTCCCGCCCCAGATCGGGTTGTCCTCGACGTAGAGGAAGACGAGGGCGGCCGCGGAGCCGAGGAGCGGGGTCGGGAAGGGAAGGCGCATCAGCCGGAAGGCGGCGTAGGCCAGCAGGGGCAGCAGGAAGACGCCGAGCGCGGTGCCGAGCTTGAAAGCGACCGGCATGCCGGCGAGGGGGGCGAGGGCCGACATCACGAGGAAGGGGAGCGGGAAGTAGTAGAGGAGCAGCGGGTGGCCGAGGGAGGCGCCCGGATACCAGCCGTGGAGGCGGAGCTTCGGCAGGAGGTGCTCGTGGAACCAGACTGCGGTCGGGTAGTGGCTGGCCGTGTCGCCTCCCGCGGCAATCGTCGGCAGGAGGAGCAGCGAGGGCCGGAAGAGATCGAGCAGCACGAGCAGCACGACGCCGAGGCCGAGCGCGTCGACGAGGCGCGGCCGCGCTCCCGAGCCGGGCACCATGGCCAGGCAGTCTAGCCGATCGGTCCTTTGCGCGGAGCGCGCCGGCGGGTTAGGATTCTCGCCTTCCGCATGAAGGAGACGCGCCGCATCCTCGTCGTGGACGACGACGCCGGGATCGGCGCCATGCTCGCGAAGGCCCTCGCCCGCCACGGCTTCCAGGTGGACGCCACCACCTCGGCCGACGAGGCCCTCGAGAAGTCGGAGAGCGCGACCTACGACGCGGCCCTCGTCGACCTCGTCATGCCGGGCCGCGACGGGAAGGACCTCGCGGAGACGCTGCGCCGCCGCTTCCCCGGCCTGCCCATCGGGCTCCTGACCGGCTACACCCACTCGCCGCTCATCCCGGCCTTCGAGAGGTCGGGCATGGCGGTCTTCAAGAAGCCGGTGCTCATCGAGGACCTCGTCGACTTCCTGAAGCGGGAGATCGGCGGCTAGTTTCGGGGCGGCCCGGAGTCCGCCCGCCGGGCCTTCTTCCGCAAGAGCCGCTCCTGCCGCCGTGCGAACCCGCGCGCGAGGTGCCACGCCCGCACCTCTCGCCGGCGATCCGGCTCGACGAGCCGCGCCCCGCGGTCGACGGCGGCCAGGGCGAGGTCGAGATCCTTCGTGCGGTGCTCGTGGTGCATCGCGAGCTCGCGCCAGCCTTCGGCTTCTCCCGCCTCCCCCGCCTCCGCCCACAGCGCGGCCGCGCGCTCGTGGTCTCCCGCCCGCTTGGCCCGCCAGGCCAGGCGAAGGAGGGCCGGCCCGCGGAGGTCCCCGGGGCCGAGGTCGAGGGCGCGGCGGTACTCGACCTCGCTGCGGTCGTAGAGGCGGGCGCGCTCCAGGACGCGGGCGAGGCTGAAGACGTCGCGCGGGTCCTCGGCACGCCCCTCCTCGACCCACTGGCAGGCGAGCACGGCCAGCGCGGCGAGCGACACGATGTCCTGCCGGTTGTGCTCGAAGACCCGGGCCAGCATCCTCGCGTCGCGCCGCCGCACCCAGTCGAAGTAGACCTGCGGGATGTCGCCGCCCGGGATGTCCCCCGCCCGCCGCAGCCCCATGAGCTCCGCCTCCAGCGACTGGAGCCGGCACGACTCGAGCCGAGCCTTCCACAGCCGGCGCGCCGGGTGAAGGAGGTCGAGGTGGCGTGCGTCCGCGAGGGGGAAGCGGACCCGGTTGAGGCGGAAGCGCGCGTCGAGGAGGGGCACGTCGAACATCCGGCCGTTGAACGTCACGAGGCGATCGAAGCGCCGCAGCTCCTCGGCGAGCGCGTGGAGGAGCGCCGCCTCCTCGTGGTAGTCGCGCATGAAGTACTGCCGGACGCGGAATCTCTCTCCGTCCACCCAGCCGACCCCGATCAGGAAGGCCGCCGTGCCCGCCCCGCCGGCGAGGCCCGTCGTCTCGGTGTCGAGGAAGACGGCCTGGCGCAGGTCGAAGCCCTCGAGCCCCGGGTCGGCGGTGAGGACCGCCGCCGTGGACGGCTCGATCGCGTGGAAGCGGGAGAGAGGGACGTCGCCGTGCCGCACCTCGAGGTGGTCCGACGTCTCGACGAGGAAGAACTCTCCGCGCTCGTTCTCGACGCGCATCCCGGCCACGAGCTCCTCGAGGGAGACCGGGGCAGGGCCGCGACGGCGCTCCCTCTCCTTGAGGGAGGCGGCGGCCACGAGCCGCTCGAGCCGCGCCTTCAGCGAGGGGATGTCGCCCTCGGCCGGCGCGTCGCCGCCGAGCAGCTCGTGCTCCAGGGACTCGAGCGAGGGAGGCGTGGAGTCGGTGGGGCGCTTGAGCCGCTGGAGTCGGGAGTGGAGATCAGTCACCTGAGCCGTCCCGGGGGGGTTTGGGGGGCGAAGCCCCCATCTCAAAGGAAGCAGGTGACGGCCTGGGCTTTTCCGGTTCTTCCGTCAAAGGCGCCGCTCTACGAAGGGAACCGCCTTCATCGGGGCCTTCCGGAACGGACAGATTCCTCGGAATCCGCAACGCTGGGATTCCTCGGATGCAGTACGGCCTCCAGGATCGCCAGGGCCACGGCTTTGCCGCTCGATCCCGCCTCGCCCGCCGGGCCCACGCAGGAGGGGCAGCCGTCGGCGCACGGGCAGGCGGCGATGAGGGCCCGGCTCTCCTCGAGCAGCCGGTCGTGGAGGCGGTAGAGCGGCTCCGAGAGGCCGATGCCGCCCGGATAGGCGTCGTAGACGAAGACGTTCGGCTCGTAGTCCTCCCCCGGAAGAGGCTCGTCGCGGCCGCCCTTCCCGGCCCCGAGGCGGCGCAGGCCGCGCTCGATCCGCGCCTCGCCCTGGCCGTTGTCGCCGAGGGCGACCCCGAGGTCGTGCCGGTCGCACATCAGGAAGAGCGCCGCGAGCTGGCCCAGGGTGTAGGAGAGGGCCACGACGCCGTCCCGGCGCTCCTCCCGGCCGTAGGGCAGGCCGCACATCACCTCGCGGGGAACGGTGAGCCACCAGGCCGTCGTGTGCATCTCGTTCTCGGGCATGGTCAGCTCGCCCGCGCCCACGTTCTCGTTCGTGTGGAACTTGATCTTCTTGAAGCCAACGACCTGGGAGGTCACGTGCACCTCGCCGTGGCTCCTCCGGCCGTTCCGCCGCGCCTCCTCCGCGAAGCGCTCCAGGATGCGCACCTTCGTGGTGGTGATGGCGTCGGTGTAGTAGTCGACGTCGGCCTCCCGCACGTGGACGCGCCGCTCCTGGTGATCGTACCGCTCGACGAAGTAGGTCCGCCCCTCCAGGATGTAGACGGCCTTCTCGTGGACCATCGACGGGGCGGAGTCGTAGTCCACCTCGGCGATGATCCGGGGCTCGGCCGTCACGTCCTGGACCACGAAGTTGTCGGAGGAGACGGAGCGGAGGCTGACCGCGTCGGCGGGGTAGCTCTCGCTCGTCCAGTGCCACCGCTCGCCCGCCCGGTGGAGCACCTTCTCCTCCTCGAGGAACCGCAGGATCTCACCGAGGTCCTCTCCGCCGAACGTCTCGCTCCCGACGAACGGCAGCTCGAAGGCCGCGCACTTGACGTGGTTGACGAGGATCTGGAGGTTGTCGGGGTTGATCCGTCCCTCCTCGACCGGGGCGCCGAAGAAGTAGTCGGGGTTCTTCGCGATGAACTGGTTGAGGGGCGTCGAGTTCGCGACCAGCACGGCGACCGACGTCCCGGTGCGCCGCCCGGCCCGGCCGGCCTGCTGCCAGGCCGAAGCCACGCTGCCCGGGTAGCCCACGAGCACCGCCGCGTCGAGGCTCCCGATGTCGATCCCCAGCTCGAGCGCGTTCGTCGAGACGACGCCGAGGACGGAACCCTCGCGGAGCCCCTTCTCGATCTCGCGGCGCTTCAGGGGCAGGTAGCCGCCTCGATAGCCGCGGACGATCCCCTCCGAGCCCGGCCTCCTCTCGAGAGCTTCCTTCAGGTAGGTCACCAGGACCTCGGTGGCGAGGCGCGAGGGAGCGAAGACGATCGTCTGCAGCCCCTGGCCCAGGAACGAGAGCGAGACGTCGCGCGCCGCGTTGAGGGCCGAGCGGCGGATGCCGAGCTGGCGGTTGACGACCGGGGGGTTGTAGATCGCGAAGTAGCGCTCGCCCCGGGGGGCGCCGCTCCGCTCGACGAGCGTCATCTCGCGCCCGGTGAGGGCCTCCGCCAGCTCCTTCGGGTTGCCGATCGTGGCCGAGGCGCACACGAACTGCGGCCGCGAGCCGTAGAACTCGCAGAGCCGGCGCAGGCGACGGAAGATGTTGGCGACGTGCGAGCCGTAGACCCCGCGCAGGCTGTGCAGCTCGTCGACCACGACGTAGCGCAGGTTCTCGAGGAGCTTCACCCACTTCGTGTGGTGGGGCAGGATGCCCTTGTGGAGCATGTCCGGGTTCGTGATCACGACGTGGGCCCGGGCCCGTATCGACGGACGCGCGTCCTGCGGCGTGTCCCCGTCGTAGGTGAAGGTGGCGACGTCCTTGCCCAGGGCCTCGATCGCCGCGGAGAGCTCGGCCAGCTGGTCCTGGGCGAGCGCCTTCGTCGGGAAGAGGTAGAGGGCGCGCGCGTCGGGGTCCTTGAGCATGCGGTCGAGGACGGGAAGGTTGTAGCAGAGGGTCTTCCCCGACGCGGTCGGCGTCACGACGACGACGTCCTTACCCTCCTGGACGAGCTCGTAGGCCTCCCGCTGGTGGGTGTAGAGACCCCGGTACCCCCGGCCGAGGAGGGACTCCCGGAGCTTCGGGTGCAGCTCCTCCGGGAAGTCGACGACGCGCGCGGGCTCGGCCGGGAAGTGCCGGAGGGCCGTCAGCACCGGCTCGGCGCCGAGCGTTCTCTGGATCTCGAGACCTTTCAGGACGGCGAGGAGCGTCTCTTCGGCGTCGGCCCGGGCGAGGGCGAGCGGTTGCTTCAAGCGGTCCTCCGACCCCCACCCTTGGGGGGGTTCCTCTCGTCCAGCGCATGATGCAGGAGCGAGAGGTCGAGAGAGGTCCGGAATCCGCCCGGAAATCCGGACGGGGTATCCTACGGGTCGGAGGCGCCCGCGAGATGACCCCGAAGAACCCCATGCAGGAGGCCGTTCGCTCCCTCGTCTCCGGCCTCGGCGAGGACCCCGACCGGGAGGGACTCGACAAGACGCCGGAGCGGGTCGAGAAGGCCCTCCGGTTCCTGACCAAGGGCTACCACGAGGACCCCAAGGCCCTCATCGGCGAGGCCCTCTTCACGGTCAGCTACGACGAGATGGTGCTGGTCAAGGACATCGACGTCTTCTCGATGTGCGAGCACCACCTGCTCCCCTTCTACGGCAAGGCGCACGTCGCCTACATCCCGAACGGCAAGGTGGTCGGGCTCTCCAAGATCCCCCGCCTCGTCGACATGTTCGCCCGCCGGCTCCAGGTCCAGGAGCGGCTCACCGTCCAGGTCGCGGAGACGATCCGCGACGCCATCCAGCCCAAGGGGGTCGCGGTCGTGATCGAGGCCGTGCACTTCTGCATGATGATGCGGGGCGTCGAGAAGCAGAACTCGGTCGCGGTCACGTCCTGCATGCTGGGCGCGTTCCGGGACCGGCAGCCGACCCGCCAGGAGTTCCTCGAGCTCATCCGCCGGACGGCCAAGCCGACCGTGTAGCGTCAGGACGGCGGGTTCGCGCGCCGGAGGCGACGGGCCATCACCCTCATGACCTCGAGGGCGAGGCCGGGCACCCTGCGCACGAGGTCGTTGAACGACGCGGCGTCGACGAGGACGAGGCTGCACTCCGGGCCGGCGAAGGCGGAGGCGCTGCGGGGGGCGGGATCGACGAGGGCCATCTCGCCGAAGATGCCGCCCTGCTCGACCGTCTCGAGGAGCGTCTCCCCGATCCGGAGGTCGACGCTGCCGGTGCGGACGATGAACATCTCGCGGCCGGGGTCGCCGGCGGAGAAGATGACCTGGCCGGGGTCGACCTTGAGCGGCGCCTCCTCGAGCGTCATGAGCGCTTCCAGGTAGGTCTTCACCTCGGCCATCCGATGCCTCCCCCGTGGCGGCCGCGCGAGCGGGGCGGCGCGACGCCATGTTACCTCGTGGCGGCGGCGTTCTCGTGTATCGTTGCCCGCGGAAAGCGGAGGCCGACCATGGAGGAGCTGCGCACGCTGGTGGTGGGGCTCGGGGCGGGCCCGCTGGAGATCGCCTTCATCGCCTTCCGGACTCTGGTCGTCTACTTCTTCATCCTCGCCGCCTTCCGCCTCTCGGGGAAGCGCGAGGTCGGCCAGCTCGCCCCCTTCGACTTCGCCCTCATCCTCCTCATCGCCAACGCCGTCCAGAACGCGATGGTCGGCCCGGACGCCTCCCTCGCGGGCGGGCTCTCGGCGGCGGCGGTCCTCCTCCTCGCGAACCTCGCCCTCGGCCGGCTCGCGACGCGCAACCGCAAGGTGGAGAGGCTCCTCCGCGGCCAGGCCCGCATCCTCGTGAACCGCGGACACGTGCACGGCGACGCCCTCCACGCAGAGAACATCAGCCACGAGGAGCTGCTCCAGGCGCTGCGGGAGAACGGCTGCGCGACGCTCTCTGAGTGCCGCCTGGCCGTCCTGGAGGTGGACGGCTCGATCTCGGTCATCCAGAACCGGGCCTGACGCCGGAGGCTGCTCCCCTCAGGCCCGACGCGACATGCCGAGGGCCGCCTCGACCGCGTCCCGCACCGGCGGCCGGTGCGCGAGGAGGGCCCGGACGACGGGCCACTCCGCCCGCAGGTCCTCGACGGTGTCGACGTCTCGCCGGCGCTCCAGCTCCCTCACCGCGAGGCCGGCCGCGGCGGCCCTGGCCTTCGTCTCGGCGGCGACGTCCGGGCCGCTCCACGCGATCCCGGCGAACAGCTCCGGCCGCGGCGCCCGCAGCGCGAGCAGGTAGTATCCGCCGTCCTCGGCCGGCCCGATCACGACGTCCGTCCCGTCGAGGGCGGAGAGCGCGGCATCGACCGTCTCCCGCGAGACGCCGAGGGCGTCCGTGCCCACGATCGCGACGCGCCGCGCCCCGCGAGCGAAGGCCCGCGCAAAGGCGTCGGCCATGCGCGCGCCGAGGTCGGCGCCTGCCTGGCCGAGCAGCCGGACGCCGGGCAGCCACTCGCGCATCTCGACCAGGGCGCCCGGGGGATCGAAGAAGACGAGCCTCTCGTACTCGCCCGCCGGCGTCGTGGCCTCGAGCACGTGCTCGGCGAGCGCGCGGTAGAGTCCGGCCGCCGCCTCAGGGCCGATCGCGGCCGCGAGCCGCGTCTTCACCTCCCCCGGCCGCGGGAGCCGGACCAAGACGACGAGGACACGGCCGCTCGCCCGACCCATGTGCGGTCTAGTCGATCCTCATCCTCCGGCTGAACCGCAGGAGCCGCGAGGAGCTGCCGACGCGGATCTCGAAATCGCCCGGCTCCACGGTCCACGCCTTCCTCGCGGGATCGAAGAAGGCGAAGGCCCGCTCGTCGAGAGCGAGCCGCACCTCGGCCCTCTCGCCCGGCCTCAGGACGACCCGGCGGAAGGCCTTCAGCTCCTGCTCCGGCCGGGGCACGCTCGAGGCGGCGGCGTGGACGTAGACCTGCGCCACCTCGGCCCCGGCCCGCGAGCCGGTGTTCCTCACCCCGAAGCTCACGTCGACCTGCCGGGGACGGCCGGGGGCGGCTGCGACCTTCAGGCCGTCGTACTCGAACGTCGTGTAGGACTGGCCGTAGCCGAAGGCGAAGCGCGGCTCGACGTGCCGCGTGTCGTAGTGCCGGTAGCCGACGAGGATCCCCTCGGCGTAGGCGACCTGGCCCGCCTGGCCGGGGTAGTGGCCGTACGCCGGCGCGTCCTCCCAGCGCTTCGGCCACGTCATCGGCAGGCGGCCGGCGGGGCTCACGTCGCCGAAGAGCACGTCCGCCACCGCGTTCCCCGTCTCCGAGCCGGCGAACCACGCCTCGACGAGCGCGGGCACGTCGCCCAGCCACTCCTCGGTCAGCACCGGCGCTCCCGTCGTCAGGACGACGACCGTCCGCGGGTTGGCCCGCGCCACGGCGCGGACGAGCTCGACCTGGTTCCTCGGCAGGTCGAGGCTCTCCCGGTCCGCGCCCTCGGTTTCGATGCTGTTCGTGTGGCCGAGGAAGACGAGCGCCACGTCGGCCGCCTTCGCCTTCGCCACCGCGACGTCGAGCGGGTCGCCTTCGATCTTCTGCCAGCCCAGGATCTCGCCGGCGCCGCCCGCGAGCTCGTTCATGTCCACCCGGATCTCGTGCGGCTCTCCCGCCTTCAGCTCGACGGCCTTCGACTTCATTCCCATGCCGTGCTGGCCGCCGTTGTCGACGAGGAGCCGGCCGTCGAGGTACAGCCACGATCCGTCGTCGCTCGACGTCCCGAGATGGTAGAGGCCGGTCTCGGGCGCGGTGAGCGTGCCCGTCCAGCGGATCGAGAAGTGGTCGACGCGGTTCCAGCCTTCGGGTCCGCCGGGGCCCCAGTCCCAGTTCAGCTCGGAGTCGACCCGGACGAGGGAGGGCGTGCCCTTCCACTCCTCGTTGTCGAAGTACTCGCCGAGGAGCCCCTGCTTCTCCCTCCGTCCGGGGGGCGGCGTGAGGGCCGAGGCCGGCACGGGCCGGAGGTCGCCCTCGAAGGCCGCCCCCGGCGCGTACTCGACCTTCACCCCGGCGCCGACCTTCGCCTTGATCCCGTCGAGGGGCGCCACGCCGTAGATCGGCTCGACGTAGGCGCTGCCCCCGCCGCCGGTGCGCGCGAACGCGGCGTTCGGGCCGAGGACGGCGATCGTCCTCAGCTTCGCCTTGTCGAGGGGAAGCACTGCCCCCTCGTTCTTCAGCAGGACCATGCCCTCGGCCGCCGCCTGGCGGTTGAGGGCGCGGTGCTCGGCCGTGTCGAGGGCGCCCTTGTCGAGCGGCCGGTCGAGCCAGCCCATCTCGGCCTGGACCCGCAGCTGGCGCCGGACGGCCTCGTCGATCGCGGCTTCCTTGAGCTCGCCCGCGGCCAGGGCCTTCTTGACCTTCTCGGCGTTCAGGAACTGCCCGTCCGGCATCTCGAGGTCGAGGCCGGCGTCGAGGGCCTTCGCGGTCGAGTGCGTGGCCCCCCAGTCGGACATCACGAGGCCCCGGAAGCCCCACTCCTTCTTGAGGACGTCGGTCAGGAGCCACGGGTTCTCGCAGGCCCAGGGGCCGTTCAGCTTGTTGTACGAGCACATGACGGCCTCGACGCCCGCCTCCTTGACAGCGGCCTCGAAGTGCGGGAGGTAGATCTCGCGGATCGTGCGCTCGTCGGCCTGCACGTCGATCGTGTCCCGCTCGATCTCCTGGTTGTTGAGGGCGTAGTGCTTGACCGTCGCCACGACGCCTTCCCTCTGGACTCCCCGGACGTAGGCCACGGCCATGCGCGAGGCGAGGAAGGGGTCCTCGCCGTAGCTCTCGAAGTTGCGGCCGGTCTGGGGGGCGCGGTGGATGTTCACGCAGGGACCGAGGATGACGTTCTTGCCCTTCGCCTTCGTCTCCCGGCCGATGGCGCCCCCGATCCGCTCCACGAGGCCGGGGTCGAAGCTGGCCGCGGTCGAGATGCTCGAGGGCCAGGCCGTCGCGGCGCCGGCGCGCACGCCGACCGGGCCGTCGCTCATGTGCAGGCCGCCGACCTTCAGGCGCTCGACCGGCCGGCTGTCGAAGCCGGTCCCCGAGAGGAGCGCGATCTTCTCGTCGAGGCGGAGCTGCTTCAGCAGCCCCTCGACCCGCGCGTCGAGGGCGGCAGTCCTCGACTGCGCGAGGGCGGGGACCGCGAGCGCAGCCGTGAGGACGAGGATCGGGCGGAGGCGGATCATCTTCTCTCCTTCCGGAGGAGGCATTCTGCCACGCCCGGCCCGCCGCTTCCCCGGATCCGATGATCCAGGTCCGCCGGTCAGGGGTGCGGTGCGCGCAGATGCCGGTCGGCGAAGGAGAGGTACTGCTCCCAGTCGTAGGCGGTGAGGGCGTGCGGGCCTCGTCGCAGGTGGTAGCCGATACGGTCTCCCACCGGCCGGTCGGGGACGGGCATCTCCGCGACGCCCAGGCCGCCACGCCCGAGCAGGCGGAAGACCGGCTCGGCCGCCGTCGCAGCCAGGAACTCCCCCCGCGGGTCGGCCCAGAGATCCTCGGTCGCGCTCGCGACGTAGAGCGGGCGTGGAGCCACGAGGGCCAGGAGCTCGTGCTGGTCCACGGGGAGGTCCTCCTCCCGACCCGCGTAGTCGCGGAAGCGGGAGCAGAACCAGTACGGGAAGGCGCCGGTGAGGTCCGCGGTCCGCTCCCCGAACTTCCGCCGGGCGAGCGCGGCCCCGCCTTCGCCGGAGTCGTTGGACACGACCATCGCGAAGCGCTCGTCCTCGGCGCCCGCCCAGAGGGCCGTCTTGCCGAGCCGCGAGTGGCCGATCACCGCCACCCGCCGGCCGTCGACGTCGGGATCGGTCGCCAGGTAGTCGAGGGCGCGGCTCAGGCCCCAGGCCCACGCCCCGATCGCTGCCCAGTCGTCGGGGGCGAACCGGCCCGTGACCCCCGGGCCGATCCGGGCCCGGACGCCGCTTCTCCAGCCGTCCGGGCGGTCGGGCTCGAGGTCGCCGTAGTAGACCGTGGCGAGCGCGTAGCCGCGGTCGAGGACGCGCTCGACGGGCCACGCGGCGGCGTCCGTGCCCCGCGTGGCGTCGGTGGCGCGGTGGTCGACGACGCCGGGGCCGTTGGACATCCACATCGAGGACAGGCGGATGCCGGGGTCGGGGTGCGTGGCTTCGTTGCCGTGGAAGTTCAGGCCGAGGAAGGCGGGGACGGGACGGGGAGCGGAGACGGGGACCCACAGGAGGATCCCGAGGCTCGGGCCGGTCTCGGTACCGTCGAGGAGCACGCGCACCTGCCGGCGGATGGCCAGGCCGGAGAGCGCTCGTGGATCCGATTCCAGGACCTCGAAACGCATTCCCGAGGGGGAGGCGGGGCGACGGCCGTAGACGTGCTCCTCGAAGAGGCGGAGAAGCTCCGGGCGACGCTTCGTCGCCCAGTCGCTCGCGTCGCGGACCGGGCTTCCGTCCGCGAAGCGCAGCGGGTCGGGGAGCGTGTACGCGGGGACCTTCGCCTCGTCGTAGTTCGCGCCGGAATCCTGGGCCCCGGCCGGCGAGACGGCCATCGCGCTCACGACAGCCGCGCTCGCGGCCAGCCCGCCGACGGTTCCTCGCATCGCCATCCTCCCTTCCTCGGGCCTCGAGGCCCGCACCTCAACGCGTCCTCCGCCCGTCTCCCGCCTCGCGCGCCAGCACGAGCCAGGCCAGGAGCGCGGCCGCCTTCTGGTCGGCGCCCCACGGCGGACCGACCTCGCGGCCCCACGTCGCGACAGACCGGGCGAGCGCGGCGTGCGGCAGGCCGGTGGCCCGAGCCGCCTCCGCCCCCAGCTCCCGGGCGCGGATGCGCGAGACGGCCTGGCCGAGGCGGACCGCGGCGCCGGCGATCGCGTTCCGGAAGTGGTCGCCGTCCGCGGTGTGGATGAGCGCGTGCGACGCGAGGGTCGAGACGAGTGACACGCCCTTCCGGCCCGCCGACTCGAGGATGCCCAGCCCGACGACACGGTGACCGCCCTGAGCCAGGTGGCCTGCGATGCCCTCGAGTGCTTCGTGCGCCATCCGGCCCGCCTCCGCCTCGAACGCCGCGAGCCGCCTCTCGGCCTCCTCGATCGGAAGACCCTCGACGGCGTGGTAGGGCTGCTTCGATCCCGCCTGCCGCGCGTCAGCCATCTCGATCCGGTGCCGGACGAGGACGTGGAGGCTCCCGTCGGCCTCGCCGAGAGCGACGAGCGCCGCCCAGCCCGAGTGCGGCGCGAGCCCGAGCGCCGCCGTCGTGGGGCGCGGCACGCCGCCGCGCCGATCCGAAACGCGTCGCCGACTGGCCTTGCCGATCATCCGTCCCCCGCTCGCGACGGACGTCCTCGACGGAGGCATCATACCGCCCGCGTCCCGCGAGCCCGCGGCCCACCCCGAGCGCGTCGGGGCCGCGGCGCGAGGGCGTTTGTGCGCGGCGTCACAGGCGTCGCACCGCCCTCCCCGTACCCTACCGCACCCGAGAAGGATAGAGTGCGCGGGTTCGGTTCGGCGACAATCCCGCGGACAAGGGGCGGGCCGCCCCGCACGGGCGATCCCGCCCTCGACGGCTGGAACACCTTTCGATCACCGGAGATCGCCTTGACCCTTCGCTCCGCCGCTTCGATCGCCTTCGCTGCCGTCCTCGCCCTCGCTCCGAGCCTTCGGGCCGCACCCGCGGCCGTCCACCGGACCACGCCGGTCATCCTCGACACCGACATCGGCGACGACATCGACGACATGTGGGCGCTCGTCCTCGCCCTGAAGTCGCCCGAGATCGACCTCCGGCTCGTCGTCACGGACTTCGGCAACACGGAGTACCGGGCGCGGATCGTGGCCCGGGTGCTGGAGACCGCCGGCCGCACCGACATCCCGATCGGGATCGGGATCAAGGAGAACGACGAGGAGGGCGGCCAGGCCGAGTGGGTTCGGGGCTACGACCTCGCCAGGTACCCGGGCCGCGTCCACCGGGACGGCGTCCAGGCCCTCGTCGACGCCGTCATGGCGGCGAAGGAGCCGCTCACCCTCGTCGCCATCGGTCCGCCCCCGAACCTGAAGGTCGCCCTCGAGCGGGAGCCCGCCATTGCCGGGAAGCTGCGCCTCGTCGGGATGTTCGGCAGCCTGCGGAAGGGCTACGGCGGGAAGCCGACGCCCGAGCCGGAGTGGAACGTGAAGGCGCGCCTCGCCGCGGCGCGCGCCGTGCTCTCCGCGCCCTGGAAGGAGGCGCTCCTCACCCCGCTCGACACCTGCGGGCTCGTCCAGCTCGAGGGCGGGCGCTACGCCCGCATCCGCGACTCCAAGGACCCCCTGCTGCGAGCCGTGGTCGAGAACTTCGGCCTCTGGTGCCGGCGCGCCGACTGGTGCGCCGGCGACGCCGGGTACGTCCGCTCCAAGAGCTCGACGCTCTTCGACCCGGTGGCCGTCTACCTCGCGATCGCGAGCGGCTACGTGAAGACGGAGCCGATGGGCGTGCGCGTCACCGAGGAGGGAATGACGGTCGAGGACCCGGCTTCGCGGCCGCTCTCGTGGGCCACCGCCTGGAGGGACCTCGACGGCTTCGAGGAGTGGCTGACCGCGCGGCTGACCGCGCCCGTCCCGCCGCGCTGAGCGTGGCCGGGCCATGAGCGAGCGCGCGGGGCGCCCCCTCGCCGTCGTCAACAGCGTCGCCCCCATCCGCATCTGTGACAACGGGGGCTGGACCGACACCTGGTTCGCCGGCCACGGCCAGGTCTTCAACGTCGCGGTGTACCCGTACGCCGAGGTCCAGGTGAAGGTCCTTCGGCCCCGGGACGCAGGGGGCCGGATCGTCCTCCACGCCGAGAACTTCGGGGGGCCGTATGCCGTCCACGAGGGGCCGCCGTGGGGTCCCCACCCGCTCCTCGAGGCGGCGATCGCGTACATGAGGGTCCCCGACGACCTCTCGCTCGACGTGACGATCCACTCGGAGGCCCCCGCGGGAGCGGGCACGGGCACGTCGGCCGCCGTCACGGTGGCCCTCGTCGGCGCCCTCGACGTGCTCACGCCGGGCCGTCTGACCGCCCACGAGCTGGCGGCCGCCGCCCAGCGGGTCGAGACGGAGATGCTCCACCGGCAGTGCGGCATCCAGGACCAACTGGCCTCGGCCTACGGCGGGATCAACTACATCGAGATGTTCGTGTACCCGCACGCCTCGGTGTCCCCGATCCGGGTGCCGGACGCGGCGTGGTGGGAGCTCGAGCGCCGTCTGCTCCTCGTCTACCTCGGCAAGTCCCACGACTCGTCGGCCATTCACGAGGCCGTCATCCGGTCCCTGGAGAGCGCCGGCCCCGACTCGCCGGCCATCGTGGACCTCCGCCGCACCGCGCCCCGCTCGCGGGACGCCCTCTCCGCGGGCGACTTCGCCGAGCTCGGAAGGGCGATGAGCGAGAGCACGGAGGCGCAAGGGAGGCTCCACCCGGCCCTCGTGGGCACCGAGGCTCGGCGCGTGATCGAGATCGCGCGGGAGCACGGCGCGCTCGGCTGGAAGGTGAACGGGGCCGGGGGCGAGGGCGGCTCGCTCACCCTCCTGTGCGACGAGGACTCGGCCCGCAAGCGCGCCCTCGTCCGCGCGATCGAGCAGGACTCGCCTCTCTTCCGGAGCATCCCGGTCTACTTGAGCCGGCACGGCGTCCGCGTCTGGCGGCAGGACGTCTAGGTTCGCCTCGTGGGGTTGCCTCCCCCCTGCGGACCGCTCGCTACCGGAAGGCGTCCGCGTGATCGCGGGCCCAGTCACGGAAGCTCCGCGCGGGGGCATCCGCGACTTCGGCCACGGCGGACGTGACGAGGGCGCGATGGCCGAGGGTGGCGCCCCACGCCGAGAGCAGCATCTCCACTACCGGCTCGGGCCAGCGGCCCGCCATCGCCTGCCGAAAGCCATCCGGGGCCAGCTCCTCGAAGCGCAGGCGCCGTCCGAGCGCCTCGCCGATCGCCTCCACCTGCTCGATCTGCGTCAGGGACGAAGGGCCGGTCAGCACGTAGCTGCGGCCCGCGTGGCCGTGGTCGAGCAGGGTCCGCACGGCGACGGCGGCGATGTCCCGCTCGTCTATGGGTGCGGTCTCGGCGGAACCGTACGGCCAGCGCACGACGTCGCCCCGACGGACGGCCTCGGCCCACCACCCGATCGCGTTCGACGCGAACATGCCTGGCCGGAGGATCGTCCACTCCGCGCCCGCCCCCATGACCAGCGCGTCCAGCTCCGCGTGGAAGCGGGCGAGCGGGTTCGCCTGCTGGAAGAAGGGGTGGGGCGTCTGGTGGGGCGAGGAGAGCAGCACGATCCGCGGCGCACGGGCGAGGCGCGCCACGACGGCGGCGGCGGTCGCGGCCGGGGCCGTCCAGAGGAGGAACACGGCGCGGACGCCGTCCAGGGCGGGATCGAGCGACTCCGGCGCCGTGAGGTCGCCGGCCGCCACCTCGACGCCGGCGGGCAGGCGGGCGCGGTCGGGCCGCCGGACGAGGGCCCGGACGCGGGCGCCGACGTCGCGAAGGCGCTCGACCACGCGACCACCGACGTTCCCGGTGGCTCCGACGACGAGGATGGGCTGTCCCATGCGCGGCGCGACGACACTATCGCTGGCGCACGCGGACGGGGTCAAGACCGTCGCCCGCCACGCGATCGGACTGCGGTACCCTACGCCCGTGCGCGTCGTGGGCCGGAGCGTTCCCCGCAAGGAAGGCCTCGCCAAGGCCCGCGGACGGGCGCGGTACGTCGACGACCTCCGGTTCCCGGGGATGCTGCACGGCCGGACGATCCGGACCGCGATCCCGTCCGG
This sequence comes from Vicinamibacteria bacterium, assembly GCA_035577965.1. GTDB lineage: Bacteria > Acidobacteriota > Vicinamibacteria > Fen-336 > Fen-336 > DATBSL01. Next base: position 147,298 of record DATJYX010000008.1, read on the forward strand.
CGAGCTCCTCGGCGTGCGCTTCGACTTCGACACCGCGGGCTTCACGGTCGTCGACCACCGCGACGTGCCGGGCCGCAACGTGGTCGCGCTGATCCAGGACGACCAGCCGTTCCTCGTCGAGCGCGAGATACGGCACGCCGAGGAGCCGGTGCTGCTCCTGGCTCACGAGGACCGCGACGCCCTGCGCGCGGCGTCCGTCCACCTCGACTGCCGCTCGTCCGAGCCCGTGCTCGACCCGGAGCGCTCCCCCCGCGCCTTCAAGGAGATCGCCATCGAGAAGGGCGACCTCGCCCGCGGCTTCGCCGAGGCGGGCGTCGTCGTCGAGGGCGAGTACAGGACCGGCCGCCAGGAGCACGTGTACATCGAGCCGCAGGGCGTCATCGCCGTCCCGGGCGCCGGCTCGGTCACCGTCTACGGCTCGCTGCAGTGTCCCTACTACGTCCACAAGGCGCTCGTGGCCCTCCTCGGCCTGCCCCCCGAGCAGGTCCGCGTCGTCCAGACGGAGACGGGCGGCGGGTTCGGCGGGAAGGAGGAGTACCCGTCGATCGTCGCCGGCCACGCCGCGCTCCTCGCGCTGAAGTCGGGCCGGCCGGTGAAGCTCGTCTACGACCGGCTGGAGGACATGGCCGCCACGACCAAGCGGCATCCCTCGATCGTCCGCCACCGGACCGGCGTCGCGGGCGACGGCCGGATCACCGCGATGGAGATCGACGTGCTCCTCGACGGCGGCGCCTACTGCACGCTGAGCCCGGTCGTGCTCTCCCGCGCCTGCCTCCACGCGACCGGGCCCTACCGCTGCGAGAACGTCCGTGTCCGTGGCCGGGTCGTGATGACGAACACGCCGCCGAGCGGCGCCTTCCGCGGCTTCGGCGCCCCGCAAACCGTCTTCGCGGCCGAGGTCCAGATGGACCGCGTGGCGGAGACGCTCGGCCTCGACCCCGCGGCCCTGCGGGCGGGGAACGCGCTGCGGCCGGGCGACACGATGGCCACCGGCCAGAGGCTCGGCGAGGACGCGAGCGCCCTCGCCGTCCTGCACGAGGCCCTGGAGCGCTCCGACTTCCACCGGAAGCGCCGGGCCTGGACGGGCACGGGTCGCGGCATCGGCCTCTCGCTCTTCTTCCACGGGGCCGGCTTCACCGGCTCCGGCGAGGTGACGCTCGCCTCGCGGGCCACGCTCGAGCTCACGCCGCGCGGCGCCCGCGTCCTCGTGGGCAGCACGGAGATGGGCCAGGGCACGCGGACGACGCTCGCCCAGATCGTGGCCGAGACCCTCTCTTGCCCCCTCGAGCGGATCGAGGTCGCCGAGCCCGACACCGCGCGGGTGCCCGACAGCGGCCCCACCGTCGCCTCCCGCACCTGCATGGTCGTGGGCGGCCTGCTCAAGGCCTGCGCCGAGGAGATGAAGGGCCGGCTCGGCGGGCTCTCGCCGTCCGCCTACCTCCGGCGGCACGGCCCGCTGACGGTGACGAAGCAGTACGAGCCCCCGCCGGGGATCGCGTGGGACGACGCGACCTACCGCGGCGACGCGTACGGCACCTACGGCTGGGGCTGCGACGTGGCCGAGGTCGAGCTCGACCCCGTCACCTACGAGGTGCGGCCCACACGGGTCACCGCCGTCGCGGAGATCGGCCGGGCCGTGAATCCCCTGCTCGCCGCGGGACAGGTGGAGGGCGGCACGGCGCAGGGCCTCGGCTGGGCGCTCCTCGAGGAGGTGGTCCTGCGCGAGGGGCGCATGGCCAACGCCCAGCTCACCAACTACATGGTGCCCACGACCCTCGACACGCCGCCGATCGACGTGACGATCCTCGAGAGCCCGTACCGCCAGGGGCCGTTCGGGGCGAAGGGCGTGGGGGAGATGCCGATGAGCGGGCCGGGGCCGGCGGTGGCGAACGCGGTCCGGCACCTCGGCCTCGACGTGCGGTCCCTCCCGATCACGCCGGAGGTGGTCCTGGAATGCGCTTCGTCCTCAACGGAAAGCGAAGAGACGTCGACGCGGCCCCGCTGAGGCGGCTCCTCGACGTCCTGCGCGAGGACTGCGGCCTCACCGGCACCAAGGAAGGCTGCGGCGAGGGCGAGTGCGGAGCGTGCACGGTGCTCGTGGACGGCGCCCCCGTCAACTCCTGCCTCGTGCCCTTCGCCCACGTGCGCGGGAGGACGGTGACCACGATCGAAGGGCTCCGCAGCCGGCTGCCCGAGGCTCTCGTGCGCGAGGGCGGGACGCAGTGCGGCATCTGCACGCCGGGAGTCCTGATGGCGGCGGCCGCCCTCGGCCGCCGCCCGTCCGCGGCGCGCGTACGCGAGGCGCTCGCCGGCAACCTCTGCCGCTGCACCGGATACGCCGGGATCGTGCGGGCGCTGGCCGGCGCGCGGGCCGTGCCGCGGCCGAGGGTTCGACACGCCGGCCCGCCCGTCCGGGACCGGAGGCCTTCGTCCAGGCGGAGCGCGCGTCGCGGGGAGGCACGGCCGGTCGAGGAGTGAACGATGGCCACGCCTCTCGCCCGCCTCGCCCTCCTCCAGCCCCGGACGCTCGAGGAGGCCCTCCGCCAGCTGCGCGACGAGGGACCGCTCGTCCCTCTCGCCGGAGGGACGGACCTCTACGTGGGATTCCACTTCGGCACCGTGTCCGGGCGCCGGTTCCTCGACCTCCAGGGCCTGGAGACCCTCCGCGGGATCGAGAGGCGCGGCGACACGCTCGTGATCGGAGCCCTCACGACCTACACCGACCTGATCCGCTCGCCCCTCGTCAGCCGGCGGCTGCCGATCCTGGCCGAGGCCGCGCGGACGGTCGGCAGCCCCCAGATCCAGAACCGCGGGACGCTCGGAGGCAACGTCGCCAACGCCTCGCCCGCCGGCGACACGCTGCCCGTCCTCGCCGTCGCCGAGGCCATCGTCGTCCTGCGGAGCGCCGCCGGGGAGCGCCGTGTGCCGTTCGGCTCGTTCTACACGGGCTACCGGCGGACCGTCGCCCGCCCCGACGAGCTCGTGGTCGCGGTCGAGGTGCCGCGGGTCGAGGGCCGCCAGTGGTTCCGCAAGGTGGGCACTCGGGCCGCCCAGGCCATCTCGAAGGTCGTGATGGCGGCCGTGCGGGCGCCGCGTCCCCGGATCGCCCTCGGCAGCGTGGCCCCGACCGTCGTCCGTGCGCCGCGCACGGAGGCGCTGCTCGCCATCGGCGGTCCGCTCGCCGAGGCGCAGGCGGTCCTCCTGGACGAGATCCGGCCCATCGACGACCTGCGGTCGACCGCCGCCTACCGCCGCCGCGTCTCCGCCAACCTGCTGGCGCAGTTCTGGGCGGAGACGTCCCGGATCCCGCCCGCCCGCTGACGGCCGCCGTGAAGGGCCAGGCGACGCTCACGCTCGGGGACGAGCAGGTCGATCTGGTGCCGGGCGACGCGGTCACGCTCCCCTCCAACGCGCCACGGCGGTGGGAGAACCGCAGCACCGAAGTCGTCGAGCTCTGATCGTCTCGTCGCGTCACCGGGGCTAGCCCGCGGCGGAAGAGCCCCGCGGCGAAGGGGCTCGTGGGTGCTAGGTGTTCACGGGATTCGCCCGACGCGGGTCGAGGACGCCGTCGAGGAGGACGGCCATCGTCAGGTAGGCCCCGACGTCGAGGTCGTGGCCGTCGGGGGTGCCGGGCGCCACCGACGCCCCGACCGGGGTGCGGTCGCGGTGGCGCAGCTCGAGGGTGACCCGCCCGTCGGTGAAGAGGGCCTGATCGGCGACCCGGTCGACCTCGAGCCGGTACTCGACGCCGCGGACGCGCCCCCACATCACGTCTACCCCGCCGCTTCGGACGGCCCAGAAGCCGTCGCGGTCGGGGAGCCTCCGCCAGGCCTCGAACGAGCCGAAGAAGCGCGGCTTCAGGAGGTAGGGGCCGCCGTCCTCCGGGCAGAAGGTGTCGCAGTTGCCGCAGTCGTTGCAGAAGTCCTGGAAGGTCGCGATCTGGTGACGCTCGCGCACCTCGATCCGCGGGCCCGCCACCGGGACCGCTCCTTTGCCCTCCACGCGGTAGCGGACGCCCTCCGTCGCGAAAGGCTCCGCTGCGAAGACGAAGTTGGCGTCGTTCGGGCAGGCGGGCAGGCACTTGTCGCAGTTGATGCAGTCGAAGAGGGCGAGGTGCCGGCCGATCTTCCGCGGAGGGCGGAGCGACCCTTCGCGGTAGCGCGGGTCGGCGGCGGCCCGGGCGACGGCGACCGGCGTGTTGAGGATCGCGGCCTGACGCACCAGCTCGTCGTAGCGCGCCTCCTGCCCCGCGCCGGCCAGGACCGCGCGCAGGTCCACCCGGTCGGATCGCAGCGAGGCCAGGAGCGCGTCGCGCAGAGGCAAGGACGAGGCCACGCGCGCGATCGCCTCCTCTCCCTGTCCGAGGGCCTTGACCACGTAGTCCCCCACCGTTCGCACGCCGAGGCGGCGCATGCGCTCCTCGAGGTTCTCGATGTACTTCGGCAGGCGCGCGTAGCCGCCCGGCTTCAGGAGGTCGGTGCAGACGGTCACCGGCGCGAGACCGAGAGCCACCACGTCCGGGAAGTTCCGTCCGTCGACCCCGGCCGAGAACGAGAGCGCGACGTCCGGCCTCGCGCGCCGCACGCGATCGACGAGGTGGAGGGTGATCACGTGGAGCGGCGCCCCCGAGAGGTACATGCTCTCGCCGGCCGGGAAGAAGCGGCGGTGGTTGCGCACCACGAGGGTGTTGGAGAGCTTGAGCCGCAGCTCTCGCCCGAGGCCCCGCGCCCGCTCCACGAGGCGGTCGGTCATCTCCAGAGCCGGCCCCCACTGGAGATCCCTCTCGAAGTCCTCCGGCCGTGTCACGACGTCGCGGTAGCCGAGGACGTCGTGCAGGAGACCGTCCACCGCCTCCTTGCCGAGCAGCGTCGGGTTCAGCTTCACGGTCACGTGGAGGCCCATCTCCTCCATCAGGAAGGCGGCCATCGCCTCGATCTCGCCGGCCGGACAGCCGTGGAAGGTCGAGAGCGTCACCTGATCGGAGAGCACCGTGCGGAAGGCCAGGTCGCCGAGGCGGCGGTGCTCCGCGGGGATCTCGGGGCGCAGCGCCTCCACGTGCGCCCGCGCGTCCTTCATCGCCGCGATCCAGGACCGCACCTCGGCCGAGCGGATCCCCGCGAGGTCGTAGCCGACGCTCAGGTCGAGGATCGTGTCGTCGAGGCGGGGATCGTCCGCCCGTCCGAGGAGTCCCTCCGCGCGGGCCACGTCGACGAGCATCGAGCCCTTGACGTACTCGCGGAGGCTCTCCGCGAGGCGCAGCTCCTGGCTCCATTCCACGTTGTAGCCGACCGTCTCCATGTCGATGCAGGGCCGGGGGATCGCAAGGCGGTCGTTCACCTGGACCGTCTTCAGCTCGATGAAGCGCGCGCCGGCGAGCCAGGACAGGAGGACGTTCTGGGCCATCTGCCCATGGGGGCCGGCGGCGGGGCCGGCCGGGCTCGCGGCCCGGTGCCCGTGGACCACGACCGAGGTGTCGACGTCCTCCGACCCCCGCCAGAAGCGCCGGGCCGGGAGGTCGAAGACCTTCTGCTCGTCCTCCGCCTCCCGCAGCATGCGCCGCAGCAGGCGCGGGAAGCTCGCCGGGATCAGCTCGGCCAGGGCCTGTCCTCCGCGTGGATGATAGCGGACGCCGAGCCGGAGCCGTGCGGCGGCGCAGCGAAGCCTCAGGGCCGGCCGAGCGAGCCCGCGTAGAGGGCCATCGCCTCCCGCAGGAACTCGGCCAGGCCCGGCCGGACGGCCTCGTAGCGGGCCCGGAAGTCCGGGTGATCGACGTACAGCCGGCCGAGGCCGGCGATCCTCTCCGGCGTCGGCTCGTAGAAGTGGCGGAGGTGCTGGTGGAACTCGGCGACGAGGGCCTGCACCCTCGGATCTGCCGGCCCGCGTTCCATCTCCGAGGCGAGGTCGCGGGTGATCCTCTCGCCCTCGGCCTTCACGGCGGCGAGCTTCTCCTTCGGCCACGATCGGACGCGCCGCGTCGACTCCTCGTACTCCCTGCCCCACCTCTCCCGTGCCTCGGCCTTCCAGGCCTCGACCTTCTCCTTCGGGAAGCCCTCGTACAGCTCCTCGTCGCTCAGCATCGGCTCCTCCCCCCGCAGCCGGGCGGTCGTGCGGTCGATCGTCTCGACGAGCCGCTCGATCCGCCGGGCGCGCTCCTGCAGAGAGGCGCGGTGCTCCGCGAGGGCCGCGACCGCGTCGAAGGACGGGTCGTCGAGGATCCTGCGGATGCGGCCGAGGGGCACGTCCAGCTCGCGGTAGAAGAGGATCTGCTGCAGCCGCAGCAGGTCCTTCTCGCCGTAGAGCCGGTACCCCGCCTCGGAGCGGGTCGTCGGCTTCAGCAGGCCGACGCGGTCGTAGTGGTGGAGCGTCCGAACGCTCACCCCCGCCATCGCCGCCAGCCGGCTCACCGTGTAGCCCACCGCACCTCCATCATCCCGGAAGATGGGGCCTGACGCAGGGTCAGGGTCAAGTGGAATCGAAGCGGTGGTAGCGTTGGGAGCAGCGGAGGCTCTCATGCGGCGACTCGCGACCGTTCTCGTCTTCCTCCTCGCCCGCTCGGCTGGCGCCGCCCCGCCGGCGGCGCCCCCGACCGACGGCTGGCGGCCGTACGCCGTGCGCGACGAGATCGCCCCCCGCTCGTGGACCGAGCGCGAAGCCTCCGGCGCCCTCGTTCTCGCGCTCGCCGGGCGCGGCGACGACGCGGTCGACGGCCGCTGGGCCCGCGAGGTGGCGGTCGTCCCCGGCCGGGACTACGCCTTCCGCGCCGCCTACCGCGCGGAGCGCGTCGCCTCTCCGGCGCGGAGCGTCCTGGCGCGGATCGTCTGGCTCGACGCCAAGGACGCGCCGCTGCGGCCGATGGAGTATCCGATCGTGGCCCCGTCGCCGGCTCCCGACGGCTGGACCGCCGTCGCCGGCGTCTACCGCGCGCCGGCCGAGGCCCAGAGGGCGCGGCTCGAGCTCCACCTCCGCTGGACGGCCGACGGTGAGGTGCGCTGGAAAGACGCGGACTTCCGGGAGGCGGCGCCGCCGCCGGCCCGCCTCGTCCGGCTCGCCACCGTGCACCACCGGCCGCGGGACACCGCGTCGCCCCAGGAGAGCCGGGAGCGCTTCACGGCGCTCGTCGAGCAGGCGGCGGCCCGCGGGGCCGACATCGTGTGCCTGCCGGAGGGGATCACCGCCGCCGGCAACGGCCTCAGCTACGCCCAGGCCGCGGAGGCGGTGCCGGGGCCGACCACCGCCTTCCTCGGCGCGCTGGCCCGCCGCCTCCACGTGTGGATCGTGGCCGGTCTCTACGAGCGCGCGGGAGGACGCCTCTACAACACCGCCGTCCTCGTCGGCCGCGACGGCACGCTCGCCGGACGCTACCGGAAGATGAGCCTCCCCGACGAGGAGATCGAGGGCGGGATCACGCCGGGCTCGGACACGCCGGTGTTCGACACCGACTTCGGGCGCGTCGGCCTCATGATCTGCTGGGACTCGAGCTACCCGGAGGTGGCGCGCTCGCTCGCCGCGCGCGGGGCCGAGGTGATCCTGATGCCGATCGCGGGTGGAGTGGAGGCGCTCGTCCAGGCCCGGGCGGTCGAGAACCAGGTGCACGTCGTCGCCAGCGGCTACGACTTCCGGAGCGGCATCTTCGACCGGCGCGGAGAGAGGATCGCCGACGCGAAGGGCGACCCCGACGTGCTCGTCGCCGAGGTCGACCTCGCCCGGCCGACCGTCTGGCCCTGGATCGGCTTCTGGGGGGCGCGGATCGCCCACGAGGCGCCGGCCTGGGCGCCCGCGCGCCCCTAGCCTCGGGCACCGCCGGTCTCCTGTCCCATAATGGCCTCTCCATGAGGACCCCGCTCGAAGCCGACGTCCTCCGCACCCTCCACGGCCGCAGCCTCCTCCTGACCCGGGACTGGCCCACTCCCGACCTCGACGCGCTCCTCGCCCTCGCGACGCGGCTCGAGGCCCTGGACCGGGCGGGCCATCCGGCGGCCTTCCTCCCCGACCAGCTCGCCTACGCCCTCTTCTTCGACAACTCGACCCGCACGAAGTCGGCCTGGGCGGGGGCGGCGGCGCGCCTCGGGATGCAGCCGGTCATCGTGGACGGCTCTTCGACCCAGGTCGCCCACGGCGAGAGCGCCGAGGAGACGGGAGCCATGCTGGGGATGAACGCCCACGCCCTCGGCGTCCGCCACGACCTCATCCTCGGCGAAGGGCACCGGTTCATGGCCGACGTCCAGAAAGGGATCGACGCCCACCTCTCCGCCACCGGGGACCGGCGCGTGGTGCCGGTCGTGAACCTCCAGTGCGACGTCGACCACCCGACGCAGACCCTCGCCGACCTCGTCTGGCTCCGCGAGAGGCTGGGCGACCTGCAGGGGAAGAGGATCGCCGTCTCCTGGGCCTACTCTCCGAGCTACGCGAAGCCGCTCTCGGTCCCCCAGGGCCTGATCACGCTTCTCACGCGCTTCGGAGCGCACGTCACGCTCGCCCAGCCGGAGGGCTACCGCCTGATGGACGAGCCGATGGCGGAGGCGGCGACCTTTGCCCGGGCCTCGGGCGGCTCGTTCCGGACGGTGTCCTCGATGGACGAGGCCTTCGCCGGCGCCCAGGCCGTGTACCCGAAGTCCTGGGGCCCGTGGGACCTCATGCAGGACAGGGTCGAGGCGAACCAGAGGGCAGACAAGGCGGCCATGGCCGACATCGAGCGGCGCGCGCTCGACCGCAACGCCCGCCACCGCGACTGGATCTGCGACGAGCGGCGGATGGGCCTGACGAAGGACGCGCTCTACCTCCACTGCCTGCCCGCCGACATCGGGGCCGAGGTGACTCCGGGCGTCATGGAGCGCTTCCGCGGGGACGTGGCCCGCCAGGCCAACAAGAAGGTGTACGTCATCATGGCCCTCCTGGCCGCGGCGAAGGTCGAGGACCTCGCCGCCCGCCTCGGGGGCGCCCGGGAGTAGCGCCATGCCCTCGCTCGACGAGACGGTCGCCGCCCTCGCCGCTCGCGACCTGCCCCTGGCCCGGCGCATCCTGGCCGAGGCCATCCGGATCCCGGCCGACCACGTGGACCGGCCGGTCGAGGAGGGCGGGGATCCCCTCTGCGGCCTCAGCAACCACGAGGGCCCGCGGATGGAGTACCTGAGGCGCGCGGTCGTCGAGGTGGGTGCCGTCAGGCGGCCGCAGGACGCCGGCTTCGACGCCTACGGCAATCTCGTCTGGGTCGTGCAGGACGAGACGGACGGCGTCCCCGCCCGCGACAAGCGCGTCGTCTACATGGACGGCCACGTGGACACGGTGAACGCCCTCCGCCTCCAGTGGCGCGAGAAGACGAACGGCGCCATCGACTCCTACGACGGCCTCGTCGACCCCGCGCGCGTGGACCGGTCGGTCCTCCGGGGCCTCCTCGGCTACCTGCCGCCCGACGGCGAGTGGGAGCATCTGCTCTTCGGACGCGGTTCGGCGGACCAGCTCGCCGGCGTCGTGGCCCAGATCGTGGCCGCGAGGATCCTGCTCGAGCTCACGCCGCAGGGTGCGCTCCGCGGCACGATCGTCCGGTCGTACGCCACAGCGGCCGAGGAGGACAACGACGGGGGCGGGCCCCTTCACCTGATGGGCCGCGTCCTGCCGGGCGCGCCCCCCGAGCTCGTCCCCGACGTGGTGATCCTCACCGAGGGCACGGGCGACTCGAAGAAGGGCGCGCTCGGCATCTACCGCGGCCAGCGGGGGCGGATGCAGATCGAGGCCGTCGTGACCGGCCGCTCCTGCCACGGCTCGATGCCCTGGGAGGGCCTCAACCCGCTGGAGCACGGCGGGGCGATCGTGGCCGAGGCGGCGCGGCGCTACGACGCGCGGGAGGGCTTCCTCGACCACCCGTTCCTCGGGCACGGCACGCGCACCGCGTCCTGGGCCCACCTCGACACGCCGAGCGACTGCGCCGTCCCGGAGCGGCTCACCCTGCGCTTCGACCGCCGGCTCACCGTCGGCGAGACGCCGGAGCAGGCGCTGCGCGACGTCGACGCGCTCGAGGCCGTGCGCGCGGCGCGGGCGGCGGGGCTTCGGGTCGAGGTGAAGGCTCCGCGCTATCGCGAGAAGACCTGGCGGGGGTACCTGGCCGACAACCCGCAGATCTACCGGGGCTGGCTCACGCCCGAGGACCACCCGGCGATCCGCGCCGCGGTCGCCGCCTACCGCGGGGTCGTCACCCCCCACGTGGTCGAGCCGCCGGGCGGCGCTTCGGGCGGCGCCCTGCGGCGAGAGGCCCGCGTCGACCGCTGGATCTTCTCCACCGACGGGGTCGGCTTCCCCATCCCGGCCCGGGACGACGCAATCGCGGTGCCCGAGGCGAAGCGCTGGGTCGTGTCGGGCGACGTCAAGCACCCGGCCATGTTCGGCATGGGGGCGGGGATCGAGCAGAACACCCACCGCGTGGGCGAGTGCGTGGACCTCCGCGAGCTGCAGCACTCGATCGCGGTCCTCGCGCGCTTCCCGAGCGCCTTCGCGGCCGGGGGCGCCTGAGCCCGGAAGAAGACGAGGAGGGAGTCATGACGAACCTCAGCCTCTCGATGGTCGCCCTTCTGCTCGCCGGGCAGGCGGCCCCTCCGGGAGCCCTCGAGCTGCCCGCCCCGCGGAAGACGGGCGGCATGCCCCTCATGGAGGCGCTCGCCCGCCGCGCGACCTCGCGGGAGTTCGACACCAAGGACCTTCCCCTGGAGCACCTGTCGAACGTCCTCTGGGCAGGGTTCGGCGTCAACCGGCCGGACGGCAAGAGGACGGCCCCGTCGTCCCACGACCGGCGGGAGATGGAGATCTACGTCCTGCTGAAGCAGGGGGCCTACGTCTACGACGCGACGAAGCACCTGCTGGCCCCGGTCCTCGCCGAGGACATCCGGGCCCTCGGCGGGAAGCAGGATTTCGTGCGGGACGCGCCGGTGACGCTCGTCTACGTGGCCGACCTCGCGAAGATGGGCGACGCCCCCGCGGCGGAGAAGCAGGAGACGGCGGCGATCGACTCCGGCTTCATCTCGCAGAACGTCTACCTCTACTGCGCGTCGGAAGGGCTCGCCACCGGCGTCCGCGCCTACGTCGACGTTCCGGCCCTGGGCAAGCGGCTCGGCCTTCGCCCGGACCAGCGGATCACGGCCGCCCAGTCGATCGGCTATCCGAAGAAGTAGACGGGGCCGACGGGCGGTCAGAGTCGCTGCATCCGCTCCCAGAGACGGGCGGCGGCGACGCGCGCGCTCGCGAGGACGGCGCCTTCGTCGACGGTCGTGAGCCGCCGGTCCCGGAGGACGAACCGGCCGGCGACCATCGTCGAGCGAACGTGGGAGCGATCCATGCCGAAGAGCAGATGGCCAGCCAGGTTGTCGGCCGTCAGAGGGGTCGGCGGCGTGTAGTCGAGAACGACGATGTCGGCAGGGGAGCCGGGGCCGAGCGTGCCGAAGGCCTGGCCGAGGAACGCGGCGGCCAGGCGGTGGCCTCCGGCCAGCATCGTGAGCGCGGCGCCGACGGCGTCGGCGCGACCCGCGTCCCTCATCTTCAGGAAGGCCGCGCGGGCCTCGGCGAGCATGTCCTCGTCCAGCCCGTCCGTGCCCAGGGCCGAGCGGCGGAAGGCCGAGGTCGGCGCGTGCCCCACCGCGTTGTTCATGTTCGACCGCGGGCAGTGGACGAGCCAGGCCCCCTCCGCCTGCGCGTCCAGGACCTCGGGTTCCGTGAGGTGCACGCCGTGGACGAGCAGCGTCCTTCGGACGAGGAGGCCGTGGTGACGCAGGCGCTCGACGACGCCGGTCCCACAGCGACGCCGGCAGTCGTCGACGTCCTTGCGGTCCTCGGCCGCGTGGACGTGGAGGCTCGAGTTGCCGTCCCGGACGGCCTCCGCCAGCCGACCGAGGGTCTCGTCCGAGAGGGTGAAGCTCGCGTGGGCGCCGACCACCCCCAGGGTCAGGCCCGTCGGCCCGCTCGCCAGGAGCTCGCGGTTCTCGGCGATCCCCGCGTCCCGGCCCACGAGGCCGTTGCGGTCGGTCGTCTCGTAGCAGAGCGCCGACCGCAGCCCGACCTCCTCGACGGCACGCCGGAGCGTGGCCAGGGATCCCCGGATGAACGACGGCGAGGAGTGGTGGTCGAAGACGAGCGTCGTCCCGGAGCGGGCCGCCTCGATCGCGCCGACGAGGCCCGAGAAGCGGACGCTCTCCTCGTCGAGCGCGCGGTCGAGCCGCCACCACACCCGCTCCAGGATCTCGACGAAGCTCCGCGGCGGCTCGGCCGGGCCCGGCATGCCGCGCGCGAGGGCGCTGTAGAGGTGCGTGTGGGCGTTGACGAGGCCGGGGAGGACGAGCGCGCCCGATAGAGAGGCGACCTCCTCGCCCGGCGCGGACCGGAGGGCCGGCGCGCACTCGGCGATCCGTTCGCCGTCGATCCGGAGGTCGCCCCCGGCCACGCTCGGCGGGTCGAGGGTCGCGAGGGTCGCGTCCTTGAGGAGCATGCCGCCTTCAGCCGAGGGGATGCTCGCGGAGGTGATCGTCGAGCGCGGCGTCGTCCGGCGGCAGGTCGACGGGCCGCCCCGCGCGCAGCGCGGCACGAACGTCCTTGAGCCCGCTGCCGGTGAGCACGGCGAGGGCCGACTGCCGGCGGCCGACGATGCCGTCGGCCACGGCCCGACGGAGGCCGGCGAGAGCGGCGGCCGCGGCGGGCTCGCCGAAGAGGCCGGCCCGACGTCCGGTCTCGCGCTGCGCCTCGAGGATGGCGTCGTCCGGAACCGCGACGAAGGCCCCACCCGACGCGCCCACCCGCGCGAGGGCCTTCCGCCAGTTGCGGGGATGGCCGACCGAGATGCTGTCGGCCATCGTCTCGGCCGGTCCGGGCACGAGGTCCCGGCCGGCCGTGAAGGCGTCGACCATCGGCCTCGCGCCCGCGGCCTGGACGCCGAGGAGGCGGGGCACGCGCGGGACGAAGCCGAGGACCTTCATCTCCTCGAGGCCCTTGCCGATGCCGGCGATCGTGCACCCGTCGCCGACGGAGACGGCCACCCAGTCGGGGATCTCGTCGCCGCACTGCTCCGCGATCTCCAGCCCGCCCGTCTTCTTCCCCTCGACGAGCGACGGGTTGACGGCCGCGTTGCGGTTGTACCAGGCGTGGCGGTCGCAGGCCCGCTGGCACATCTCCCAGGTCGCGTCGTAGCTCCCGCGCACCCGGAAGACCCGGGCGCCGAAGACGAGGAGCTGCGCCACCTTCGGCTCCGGCGCGAACTCCGGGACGAAGATGACGCACGGCAGGCCGACGCTGGCCGCGGCCCCGGCCAGCGACGTGGCCGCGTTGCCGGTCGAGGCGCAGGCCACCACCTTCGCCCGCCGGGAGAGGGCGCGGGCCACGCCGACGGCGCTCGCCCGGTCCTTGAAGGACGCCGTCGGGTTGCGGCCCTCGTCCTTGACGAGGAGCTGCCGCACGCCCACCCACTGGGCGAGGCGGGGCGCCGCCAGGATCGGCGTCCACCCCGGCTCGAGGGCGGGACGACGCGCGCGGGGAGGGACGGGCAGCAGCTCCTCGTAGCGCCACGCGGTGCGCGGCCGCGACCGCAGGGCCCGGGGCGTCAGCGTGCGCCGGGCCCGCGCGAGGTCGAGCTCGATCTCGAGGACGCCCTCGGGGCCGCAGGCCGGGCAGGGGCTGTCGAGGCCGCGGCCGTAGCGCCGCCCGCACCGGACGCAGACGAGGCCGCTCACGCAGCCGGGCAGGCTCACGATCGCCGCTCCCGGATGCGGCGGTCGATCTCGTGGGCCTTCTCCTGCTCGGCCACCCACCACACGGGGTCCTCCTGGGCGCGCAGCTCGGCGACCGTCTTCCCCTGCTGCTCGACCCAGGTGAAGTACTTCTGGTTGTGCCATCGGCGGCGCACGTCGGGAGTGCCCTCGACGGTCCAGCCCGTGCGCCTCGAGCGGAAGATCTCGATCCGCTCCCTCGCCTTCCCGGCGTCCATCGGTCCCTGCTCGGCGTCGAGGCGGACGAGGACCGACGGGTAGCGGTCGAAGCCGTCCGTCGCCACCGTCACGACCGCCTGCCGCGGGCCGAAGCCGTAGTGGGCGGCGGCGCGGATCGCGGCGAGGACGTTGCAGACGCCGCTGATGCCGAAGAAGCCGGCCCAGCTCCCCGCGCGCTCCGCGTCGATCCCTTCGGCCTCGAGCGTGGCCCTTCCCTCCTGGAGGAGCTGCAGGCCCTCGAGGCACTCGAGGTCGTCCACGCACACGAGGAGGTCCGTCGCCCAGACGTTGTGGATCCAGGTCACGTGCTTGTCGCCGATCCCCTCGATCCGGTGGGCGCCGAAGCCCACGCTGTGGAGGGTGGGGCACTGCATGGGCTCGACGGCCACGACGCGCAGGTCGGGGTGAAGAAGCCGCAGGCCCTCCCCGGCCGCGATCGTCCCCGCCGAGCCCATGGCCGACACGAACGCGGCGGCGTCGAGCCCGAGCGCGTCCACGGCCTCCTGCGCCGCCTGGGCCGTGCAGTGGAAGTGGAAGCGGTAGTTCCCCATCTCCTCGAACTGGTTCAGGATCCGGTTCCGGGGATCTTCGCGCAGCCTGCGGACCTCGTCGTAGATCTCCTTGACGTTCGACTCGGACCCGGGCGTCGCGATCACGTCCGCCCCGTAGCTCCGGATCCTCTCGAAGCGCTCGACGCTCATCTCCTCGGGAAGGACGACGAGGGACCGGTAGCCCATGCGCGGCCCCACCCAGGCGCCGCCGATCCCGAAGTTGCCGGTCGAAGGGAAGACGAGCGTGTGCTCTCCCGGCGCCGAGAGCCCGTCGAGCTGCTTCTCGACGAGGATCGAGTAGGCGGGCCCGACCTTGTGGGAGCCGGTCGGGAAAAGGCGGCCGGAGAGGACGACGACGGGCGCGCGGACGCCGGTCAGGGCCTCGGGCAGGACGGTGAAGGGCACCGAGCCGCCGGACTTCCACGAGAGGTTCCAGAGGTTCAGGGGGTCGAGAGGATCCTCGCGGGCCCGGGCGGCCTTCGCCCGCAGGGCAGGGTCGACGAGCCCGGGCTCGCGCATCTCGGCGAACGTGGGACCGAAGATCACGGCCCAGAGCATGAAGACACGCGAGGCAGGATTCAAGTTGCGGGCGTATCATCCAGGCAGCGTGAGAACCCTGTCGAGGCCCTTTCTCTTCGTGTCGCTGGCGGCGGCGGTCGCCTCTCGGTCGCACGCGCCGGCCCCTGTCGCGGCTCGGGTGGCCGACACCGAGACGGTCGGCCGGCGCGGGGCGAACCGCACCGTGCTGCCCGTCAACCAGGTCGTGACCCCGCTCGGGGTCCAGGTGGAGCTCCCGGGTCTGCGGCCCCAGGCCCTGGCCCTCTCGCCGGACGGCCGCGTGCTCCTGACCTCCGGCAAGACGGCCGAGCTCCTCGCCGTGGACCCCGCCACGGGCGCCGTCCGCCAGCGCGTGCCGCTTCCGAAGACGAAGGCGGCGCCGCGGGCATCGTCGAACATCCTCGAGCCCGACAAGGAGGGCCAGGTCAGCTACACGGGCCTCGTCTTCTCTCCTGACGGCCGGCACGCGTTCCTGAGCGACGTCAACGGCTCCGTCGTCGTCTTCGATGTGACACCGGAAGGAACGCTGCGGGTCGCCCGCTCGATCCGCCTGCCCGACGCGATGGCGCCCCGGCGGAAGGAGGAGATCCCCGCCGGCCTCGCCGTGTCGCCGGACGGTGAGAGGCTGTTCGTCTGCGGGAGCCTCTCGAACACGCTCCTCGAGGTGGAGGTGGCCACCGGGCGCGTCCGGCGCCGCTTCGACGTGGGCGTCGCTCCCTACGACGTCGTCCTCACGGGCGGCAAGGCCTACGTGTCGAACTGGGGCGGCCGCCAGCCGCGGCCGGGCGAGCCGACGGGCCCCGCCGGCCGGGGCACCGAGGTCAAGGTCGACCCGGTCCGGCGCGTGGCGAGCGAGGGATCGGTGACCGTGGTCGAACTCGAGGGCAGGACGCCGATGCGCGAGATCGTGACCGGTCTCCACGCGAGCGCCCTCGCCGTCTCTCCCGACGGCCTCTACGTCGTCTGCGCGAACGCGGCGAGCGACACCCTCAGCGTGATCGACACGCGCACCGACGCCGTCGTCGAGACGATCGGCGCGAAGGCGAGCCCGGCCGAGCCCTTCGGCGCGCAGCCGAACGCGCTCGCGTTCGACTCCTCCGGCCGGACGCTCTACGTCGCGAACGGCACTCAGAACGCCGTCGGGGTGATCGCCTTCGACCCCGGGAGCCGCGCGTCGAAGCTCCGGGGCCTCTTCCCGGTCGGCTGGTTCCCGGGCGCCCTCGCCTTCGACGCACCGCGCCACACGCTCCACGTCGCCAACGTCAAGGGCCACGCGGCGACGCCGAGGCGGAACGACACCGGTGAAGAAGCGCCGCGCGGCGCCACCGGCTTCAACTCCCACCAGTACGGCGGCTCGCTTTCCCTCGTGCCGGTGCCCGAGACCCGCGACCTTCCGAGGCTGAGCGAGACGGTCGCGCAGAACCTCCGCCGCGAGCGCATCGCCGAGGCGCTCCTCCTCCCTCGGCCCGGCCAGCCCGCCCGCGCCGTGCCCGAGCGGATCGGCGAGCCGAGCCTCATCCGGCACGTCGTCTACGTCATCAAGGAGAACCGCACCTACGACCAGGTGCTGGGGGACGTCGCGTCCGGCAACGGCGACCCGCGGCTCTGCATCTTCGGCGCCCGGGTCACGCCCAACCAGCACGCGCTCGTCCAGGAGTTCGCCCTCCTCGACAACACCTACTGCGCTGGCATCCTGAGCGCCGACGGCCACCAGTGGAGCACCACCGCGATCGCCACCGACTACGTCGAGCGCTCGTTCGCCGGCTGGCCGCGCAGCTACCCCGACGGCATGGGCCCGGACGAAGCCGACGCCCTCGCCTACTCCCCGGCCGGCTTCATCTGGGACCGCGCCCTCGGCCACGGCGTCCGCATCCGCAACTACGGCGAGTTCATGGCCCCCGCCGTCCGGTGGCGGGATCCGAAGCGGAAGGGCACGCCCGACTTCCACGCCAGCTTCAGCACCTGGAGGGGCGAGAGCCGTGACGTCGTCTTCGCCAGCGAGCCGATGATCGAGACGATCCGGCCGTTCTCGCCCGCCGCGTACGTGGGCTGGGACCTGGACGTACCCGACCAGTACCGGGCCGACTTCATCCTCGAGGAGCTGAAGCAGTTCGTGGCCAGGGGCGAGTTCCCGCAGCTCACGATCGTCTGCCTCCCGAACGACCACACGAGCGGCACGAACGCCGGCTCGCCCACCCCCGCCGCGGCGGTGGCCGACAACGACCTCGCCCTCGGCCGGATCGTGGAGGCGCTCAGCCACTCGCCGTTCTGGCGGGAGATGGCGATCCTCGCCATCGAGGACGACCCGCAGGACGGCTTCGACCACGTGAGCGGCTACCGCACCACGGCCTACGTCGCGAGCCCCTACGCGAGGCGGCGGAAGGTGGTGAGCACTCAGTACAACACGACGAGCCTCCTCCGCACGATCGAGCAGATCCTGGGCCTCCCGCCCATGAACCAGTTCGACGCCAGCGCGGTGCCCATGGCGGACTGCTTCACCGACACGCCCGACTTCGCCCCGTTCGTGGCCCGGCCGTCCAACGTCCGGCTCGACGAGACGAACCCCGCCCCCCGCGCCCTCGCCGACCCCGTCGCGCGGCGGGACGCCCTCGCTTCAGCGCAAATGGACTTCCGGCGGGCGGACCGCGCCCCCGAGGGCGAGCTCAACCGCATCCTCTGGCGGGCGATGAAGGGGCCGCGCGAGCCGTTCCCGGAGCGGGCCCGCGGCCAAGCCGCGGACGACGACGATGGCTGAGACCATCCGCTTCACGCTGAACGGCCGGCCTGTCGCCATCGAGGCTGCGGCCGGAGAATCGCTCCTCGACGCGCTGCGCGAGCGGTGCGGGATCCTCTCGATCAAGGACGGCTGCCAGCCGCAGGGGCAGTGCGGCTGCTGCCTGGCCCTCGTCGACGGCCGGCCTCTCGTGACCTGCGCCTTCGAGGCGAAGCGGGCGGCGGGCCGGGAGGTCCTGACCCTCGAGGGCGTCTCCGATCGCGAGCGCGAGCTGGTCTCGAGGGCCTTCGCCGCGACGGGCGGCGTTCAGTGCGGGTTCTGCATCCCGGGGATCGCGCTCCGGGCCAAGCACCTCCTCGACAAGCAGGCCGACCCGAGCCGGGACGAGATCGCCCGGGCGATCGACGGCCACCTCTGCCGGTGTACCGGCTACGCCCAGATCGTCGAGGCCGTCGGGCTGATGGCGAGGGCGTGGCGCGGGGGCGAGGTGCCGGCGGCCGACGACGACGGCGGGGTGGGACGACCTCTCGCCCGCTACGGCGGTCTCGAGCAGGCTCTCGGCACCCGGCCCTACGTGGCCGACCTGCGGCGGGAAGGCCTGCTGCACGGCGCGCTCGTCCTGTCGGCCCACGCGCGAGCGAAGGTGCGGCGCATCGACACGTCGCCGGCGGCGGCGCTCGCGGGCGTCCGTGCCGTCGTGACGGCCCGAGACGTCCCCGGCGAGCGCTGGTACGGCCTGCTCTACGACGACTGGCCCGGTTTCGTGGCCGAGGGCGAGGAGGTGCGCTGCGTCGGCGACGTCCTCGCCGCGGTGGCGGCCGAGGACGTCCGGACCGCCCGCGCGGCGGCGGCGCTCGTCGCGGTCGAGTACGAGCCGCTGCCGCCCGTCCTCGACCCCGAGGCGGCCCTCGCCCCGGGAGCACCGCAGGTCAACCCGAAGCACCCGAACCTCCTCTCCCGGTCGGTCGTCCGACGTGGGGACGCACGCGCCGCCCTGGCCGCGAGCGCTCACGTCGTGAGCGGAGTCTGGCGCACGCAGCGGATCGAGCACCTCTTCCTGGAGCCGGAGGCCGCCCTCGCCGAGCCGCGGTCCGACGGGAGCTTCTCCCTCTACAGCCAGGGCCAGGGCGTCTTCGACGACCGGCGGCAGGTAGCGCGGTTCCTGGGCGTCCCGGAGGCGCGCCTGCACGTGGAGCTCGTCCCGAGCGGCGGCGCCTTCGGCGGCAAGGAGGACATGTCCGTCCAGGCCCAGACCACCCTCCTCGCTCTCGTCTCCGGCCGTCCGGTGAAGCTCGTCCTCTCCCGCGAGGAGTCGGTCCGGATGCACCCGAAGCGCCACCCGATCCGGCTCGACTACGAGGCGGGCTGCGACGCCTCCGGCCGGCTCACCGCGGTCGTGGCGCGCATCGTCGGGGACTCGGGCGCCTACGCCTCAGTCGGGGGCAAGGTCCTCGAGCGCGCGGCCGGCCACGCCTGCGGCCCGTACCGCGTGCCGGCCGCGGACGTGGAGGCCGTCGCCGCCTACACGAACAACCCGCCTTGCGGGGCCATGCGCGGCTTCGGCGTGCCGCAGGCGGCCTTCGCGATCGAGGGCTGCCTCGACCTGCTGGCGAAGAAGGCGGGCCTCGACGCCTGGGAGATCCGCCGACGCAACGCCGTCGAGGTGGGAGACACGATCACCACCGGGCAGGTGCTGGAGAAGTCGGTGGGCCTCGTCCGGACGCTGGAGGCGGCGAGGGACGCCTACTTCGACGCGCGCCGGGCGGGGAAGGCGGTGGGGATCGCCTGCGGCCTCAAGAACTCCGGCATCGGCAACGGGGTCGCCGAGTGGGGCAAATGCCGTCTCGTCGTGGAGGCGGACGGGACGGTCTCCCTCTACAACGGCTACACGGAGATGGGCCAGGGGCTCCTGACCGTCCTCGTGCAGTTCGCGGTCGAGGTGACCGGCCTCCCCGCGTCCGTCTTCCACCCGAAGGTCGACTCCACGTTCGCCCTCGGCTGCGGCCAGACGACCGGCTCCCGCGCCACCCTCTTCGGAGGGCGGGCGGTCGCGAGCGCGGGGCGGAAGCTCCGTGCCGATCTCGACGCCGGCCTCGGCCTGGCCGATCTCGTCGGCCGCGTCTACGCCGCGGACGAAGTGATCGACGACACGACGGCGCTCGGCGCCGAGGTGCCGAGGATCAAGACCCACACGTCCTTCGGCTTCGCGACCCAGGTCGTGGTCCTCGACGCCGACGGGCGGGTCGAGCGCGTGGTGGCCGCGCACGACGTGGGCCGGGTCGTGAACCCGCTCCTCTGCCGAGGCCAGATCGAGGGCTCGATCCACATGGGCCTCGGCTACGCCCTGACCGAGGAGCTGCCCTGCGAGAACGGGATGCCGGTCACCCACTCGCTGCGCGAGCTGGGCGTGCTCCGCGCCCGCGACATGCCGAGGACCGAGGTGATCCTCGTCGAGGAGCCGGAGCCGGAGGGCCCGTTCGGCGCGAAGGGCGTGGGCGAGATCGGCCTCGTGCCCACCGCGGCGGCGGTCGCCGGCGCCCTCGACGCCTACGACGGCCAGCGCCGCACGACGCTCCCCATGAAGGACTCCCCCGCCGCCCGGGCCATGAGCGTCGGCCGCATCCGCCGCCCTCGCGGCGACTGGCGCTGAGCGAGTCGACGGCGAGGTGCGGGAGACGAAGGCCGTCGAGGGGGCGTGGCGCGCGCTTGCTTCTGTGCGGTTTGTCATGGGCGCGTAAAGGCCGTGTAAACGCCGTCTGCGGGAGGGCTTCTCCGGTCGGATTCGTGGTCGAATGAGGGGAGGCCGAGACAAGCATGTGGGCGAACGAGGCGCGGCGGCGCCGGCACGTCGGGAGCGCGCGTTGAGCGGACGGGCGCCCTCGGAGGGACGGAGCCGGCGTGCCTCTCTCCTCGTCCTCGC
Source organism: Vicinamibacteria bacterium (assembly GCA_035577965.1). Taxonomy (GTDB): domain Bacteria; phylum Acidobacteriota; class Vicinamibacteria; order Fen-336; family Fen-336; genus DATBSL01. The sequence continues at coordinate 168,016 of DATJYX010000008.1, forward strand.
GTTGCTCGCGCCCGCCCCGCTCGCTCGGGCGCAGGTCAAGGCGCCGGCGAAGGCCCCGTGCGAGGTACGGGGGAGGATCGCGGCCGGAGGCGTGGCCCTGCCCGGCGTGGCGGTGACCGTGGCCCGCGGGGAGGGCACCGAGACCGTCGCGACGTCGACGGGGCTCGATGGCTCCTACGTGCTCGCGCTGCCCGCCTCCGGCACGTTCACCCTGCGCGCTAGCCTCGCCGGGTTCGCCGCCGCGACGCGCGAGGTCGTGCTCACCCTCGAGAACTGCCACGCGGCGGCCGACGTCGAGATGGTCCTCCAGTCGCGGGCCCCGAAGCCCGCCGAGGCGCCGGTCCCGGCCACCGCGTCCGCCACGCCGGCCGCGCCCCCCGGAGCTCGCGCCGAGGGCGGCCGAGGCGGTCAACCCGGCGGCGGATCGCGTGCGGGCGCCGGCCAGAGAGGGACCGGCCGCTTCCAGGGGCTGAGCGTGATGTCGGACGCGGCCGCCGAGGCGCTGGCCGAGGCGCCGGACGCTTCGGCCCAGGCGCAGGCGCTCCTGCCCCAGGGCTTCTCGGCCGACGCGCCGACGGAGTCGCTCGCGCTCGCCGGCAGCGGGCAGGTGCAGACGGTGGACGCTCTCCTCTTCCGGGACCGGCTGCAGTGGCTGGAGGAGGCGGGGGGCGACGTCGACGCCCTCGCGCGGCGCATCGCCCAGGGAGGGTTCGAGGGGCCGATGGGCGGAGGCCGGGGCTTCCCCGGCGGAGGACCGGGAGGGTTCGGACCCGGCGGCTTCGGCCCGGGCGGCTTCCCGGGCGGGGGCTTCGGCGGCTTCAACCGCAGCAACCGCCTCCAGGGCTCCGTCTACTACAACGCCGCCGGCTCGCCCTTCGACGCCCGCCCCTACTCGTTGAACGGCCAGCCGACCGAGAAGGCGGCCTACTTCCAGAACCGGTACGGGGCGACGCTCGGTGGCCCGGTGAAGATCCCCGGGCTCTACGACGGCACCTCGCGCACGTCGTTCGCCCTCAACTACAACGGCTCCCGGACCAACAACCCGTACGACGCGTACTCGACGGTGCCCACCGCCGACGAGCGAGGCGGCGACTTCTCCGCCCTCGGGCAGAGCGTCTACGACCCGCTCACCGGGCGGCCGTTCCCGGGCAACGCGATCCCTGCGGCCCGCATCGACCCCTCGTCCCGCGCGCTGCTCGAGTTCCTGCCCCTGCCCAACCAGGCCGGCCTCACCCAGAACTACCACTACGTCACCGCCACCGCCACCTCGTCGGACCAGGTCACTCTCCGCTTCACCCACTCGCTGAGCGCGACCAGGAACCAGGCCGCCGGACAGCAGGGCGCGCAGGGGAGGCGGGGCGGTTTCGGGGGACGTCGACCGAGCATCACCGCCGCCGTGACCTACAGGCACTCGACCGCGGCGGACACGCCGACCTTCCCGACCCTCGGCGGGTCGACGACCACGTCGAGCTGGGACGTCCCGGTCTCGGTCTCCTTCCCCACCGGCGCCTTCTTCCACCAGCTCCGCTTCGACTACAACCTGAACCGGTCGGACGGGGCGAACATCTTCGCCGGCGTGCGCGACGTGGCGTCGGAGGCCGGCATCGAGGGCGCCTCCCCCGATCCCTTCGACTGGGGCGTGCCCAACCTGTCTTTCACGACCCTCACCTCCCTCCGCGACCGCAACCCGTCGCTACGCCGCGACCGGAGGTTCACGGTGAACGAGGTGGCGACGCGATCCTGGGGCAAGCACAACGTCCGCCTCGGGGCCGGGTTCAGGGGCCAGCGCCTCGACAGCCAGACGGACACGAACGCGAGGGGCAGCTTCGTCTTCACCGGCTTCTACACGTCCGGCACCGCCGACGGCACGGTCGTCCCCGGCACCGGCTCCGACTTCGCGGACTTCCTCCTCGGCCAGGCGCAGCAGGCCTCGGTCCAGTACGGTCCGGGCCGGGTCAGCTTCCACGGCAACGCCTGGAACGCCTTCCTCCAGGACGACTGGCGCGTGGGCGGCAACCTGACCCTGAACGTCGGCGTCCGCTACGAGTACGTGGCGCCCCTCGAGGAGGAGAACGGCCACCTCGTCAACCTCGACGTCCCGCCCGACTTCACGGCGGCGGTGCCCGTGCTGTCGGGCCAGGCGGGCGCCTTCACCGGCCCCTTCCCGGCGAGCCTCGTGAACGGCGACCCGAACAACGTCGCGCCCCGCGTCGGCGCGGCCTGGAAGGCCAAGCCCGACCTCACCGTGCGCGGGGGGTTCGGGATCAACTACAACCTCGGCGCCTACAGCGCGATCGCGCAGCACCTGGCCGGGCAGCCCCCCTTCGCGGTGAGCAACACGCTCCTCGGCACGACGACGGCCTCCCTTCCCCTCTCGAACGCCCTCACCCAGCCCGGACCGGCCACCACCAACTCCTTCGGGATCGACAAGAACTACAAGCTCGCCGCGGTCATGGTCTGGAACCTCGACGTGCAGCGGCAGATCGGCCGGGATCTCGTGGTGGGCGTCGGCTACACCGGCACCCGCGGCGACGACCTCGACCTGCAGCGCGCCCCGAACCGCGGCCCGCAGGGGCTCCGCATCCCCGACGTGGCCCCCTTCATCTGGGAGTCCTCGGGGGCCACATCGATCATGCACTCCGGGACCCTTCGCGTCCGCAAGCGCATGACCCACGGCTTCGGCGGCGGCTTCACCTACACCTACGGCAAGTCCATCGACGACGCCTCGTCGATCGGAGGCGGCGCGGCGGTGGTGGCCCAGAACGACCAGGACCTCGCGGCCGAGCGGGGGCTCTCGAGCTTCGATCGCCGCCACGTCCTCACCGCGGACTGGCTGCTCGAGCTGCCGATCGGGCCGGGCCGGAAGTGGCTCCGGGAGGGGGTTCTGGCGAGCGTCATCGGCGGGTGGGTGTGGAGCGGCAACGCCACCCTCCAATCGGGCACGCCGTTCACCGCGCGCGTCCTCGGCGACTACGCCGACGTGGCCCGCGGCGTCAACGGCACCCTGCGCGCGAACGTGACCGGCGAGCCGGTGGCCGTGGCCGCCCCGACGATCGAGCGCTGGTTCAACACCGGGGCGTTCGTGCAGCCGCCCCTGGGGTCGTTCGGCGACGCCGGCCGCAACACGATCATCGGCCCGAGCACCTACCTCGTGAACATGGGCCTCATCAAGAACATCTCCCTCGGCCGGCCCCGCACCCTCTCCATCCGCGTCCAGGCGAACAACGTCTTCAACACGCCGCCCCTCATCGCCATCGACACGGCGGTGAACTCGCCGACGTACGGCCAGGTGGTGCAGGCGGGCTCCATGCGGTCGATCCAGATCCAGACGAGGTTCCGGTTTTGACACGCCGCCCCCGATGGTCGGCGGCCCGGCTACCCGGCCGGAGAGAGGCGGCCGCCTTCCTCGCCGCGCTCCTCGCCCTGCCGGCCGCCCCGAAGGCGGGAGCGCAGGAGGCGGCACCGACCTTCCAGGCCGCCGTCGCCCTCGTGCGCGTGACGGTCACCGTCCGCGACAAGTCGGGCGCCCTCGTGCGGGGCCTGAAGCGGGAGGACTTCTCGATCACCGAGGACGACAAGCCGCAGTCGATCGAGGCGTTCGAGTTCGAGGACCTGCCCGTCGAGCACGCGCCCGAGCCGGAGGAGCCGGCTCCTGCGCCCCCGCTGCTGAAGCCGGCGCCGGGGACGGCCGCTCCGACGCCGGCGGCTCCGCCGCCCGCCCCTGCCGCCGAGCCGTCCGGCCTCGGGGGCCGCCGGCTGGTCGTGCTCCTCTTCGACTCGAACGGCATGGAGCCGGACGAGCTCGAGCGGGCGGTGTCCTCGGCCCGCACCTACGTCGACAGCCGGATGACCGCTTCCGACCTCGTGGCCGTGGCCTCGATCGGCTCGGGCCTGCTGGTGGTCCAGGACTTCACCGCCGATCGCAGCCTCATCCGTCGGGCCCTCGACCGGGTGAGCGGGACGACCGACGCCCCCGACACCGCGGCCGACTCCTCGAGCGACGCCGCCTCCGACGCCGACGCGTTCGCCCCCGACACGAGCGAGCTGGATCTCTTCAACATCGACCGCCGGCTCCGGGCCATCGAGGACCTGTCGAAAGCGCTCGCCCCGGTCGTCCAGAAGAAGTCCGTCGTCTACTTCAGCAGCGGGATGTCCGGGGTGGGCGCGGACAACCAGGTCGAGCTGCGCGCCGCCATCGACCGCGCGGTGAAGGCGAACCTCTCCGTCTACCCCGTGGACGCACGCGGCCTCCAGGCGATGGTCCCGGGCGGCGAAGCGCGGCAGGCGAGCGCGAGCGGAACCGACGTCTTCTCCGGCCACGCCCTCACCCAGCGGTTCGACCAGCAGCTCGCGTCCCAGGACACCCTGGCCTCGCTGGCCAGCGATACCGGGGGCCGCGCGTTCTTCGACGTGAACGACCTCGGGGGCGTCTACGAGCGGGTCGTCCAGGACTCGTCCGCGTACTACGTGCTGGGCTACGCCTCAACGAACCAGGCCAAGGACGGCAAGTTCCGCCGGGTGAAGATCAAGCTCGCCCGGCCCGACCTCAAGGTGGAGCACCGCTCCGGCTACTACGCCGACCGCGACTTCCGCCACGCCGGGCGCGAGGATCGGGAGCGGCAGCTCCAGGACCAGCTGCTCACGGACCTCTCGGCGACCGACTTCCCGGTCTGGGTCCAGGCCGCGCACTTCCGCACCGCGGAGAGCCGGTTCTACGTGCCGCTCTCGATCGCGGTGCCGGGCTCGGCCCTCCCCCTGGCCCGCTCGGGGACCGAGGTGCGCACCTCGCTCGACGTCGTCGGCATCGTGCGCGACGAGGCGAAGCGCGCGGTGGCGCGCATCCGCGACACGCTCAGCGTGAGCGGGGCCGACGTGCGGAAGAAGAGCGTGCAGTACCGGACCGGCTTCGAGCTCCCGCCCGGGAAGTTCCAGCTCAAGGTGGTCGTGCGCGAGAACGAGGGCGGCGCCTTCGGCTCGTTCGAGACCGAGATCGCGGTGCCCGACCTGCGCCGGAACGCGCTGAAGGTCAGCTCGGTCGTCTTCGGCACCCAGATCGGTCCGGCCGTCCACGGCGACCCTCCGAGCCCCCTCGCCCGGGACGGCACGGAGCTCGTGCCGAGCGTGACCCACGTCGTCTCGACGACCCAGCCGCTCTACTTCTACTTCGAGGTCTACGATCCGGCCCGCAGCCCCGAGGGCGACGTCCGCCTTCTGACCAACCTCGCGTTCTTCCGCGGCAACGTGCGCCGGTACGAGACGCCGGTCGTGGAGGTCAAGCGCCTCACCGCCTCCGACCGCAAGGCGGCCGTCCTCCAGCTCGCCGTGCCCGCCGCGTCGCTCAAGCCCGGGCTCTACACCTGCCAGGTGAACGTCATCGACGACGTGGCCGGCTCCTTCACCTTCCCCCGCCTCGCCCTGCTCGTCCGCCAGTAGGGCCCCGACGAGCGGGCCGCGGCGACCCGCTCCGTCAGCCCGCGGCGCCCTCCAGCTCCGCCGCCGCCCGGTCGGCGAGCGCCGCCACCTCCTCGAGCGCCCGGGCGATGCGCGCGATCTCCCCGTCGGCCTCGGAGTAGCGCTTCAGCTCGATCGCCTCCCGCGCGCCGGGCATCGTCCTCGCGCCGTAGCCGGCGTAGGCGCCGGGGGCGTAGAGGAGGTGCCGGTACCAGGGCCGGCGGAGGAGGCCCTGCGGGGAGACGAGGAGCCGCTCGCTCCGGACGAGCATCTCGTTGACGCGGGCGAGGACGGGGGGAGGGACGGTCCGGCCGTCGAGGCGGGCCCGCGCCTTCGCGTAGCGGTCGGCGCCCTTCTGGAGGGCCACCATCGCGTTCTCGAGGGGCGCGAAGTTGAGGTGGGGCGGGACCTCCTCCTTCTTCGGCGCGACGGTCGGCCGTCGCGGGTCGTTCGTCGCCTCGAAGACCCCGTCCTCGATCTCCCGGTTGCGCTCGGCGACCTCCTCCTGCTTCTGCTCGAGCAGCTTCTTCAGCTCCTTCAGGTACTCCCGCGACGCGTCGGCGAGCCCCCGGAACTCGAACGGCAGCAGCTCGGCGTCGGCCAGGCGGAGGACGACGAGGCCCGCGGTCTGGGCGAGCGCGCGGCCGTAGACGAAGTCCTTGTCGGCGAAGCTCGTGTACCAGTAGAAGTCGTCGTAGATCGAGTGGTAGATGCCGCCGTCGTCCTCGCCGCCGAAGCCCAGGTCCAGGCTGGCGACGCCGAGGTGGTCGAGGAAGGCCGTGTAGTCGCTGCCCGAGCCCAGGGCACCGAGGCGCAGGTCGGCCCGGTCGCGGATCTCCTTGCGCTTCTCGGCCGACGAGGCGGAGGCGATCGCCCTCGCCTGCGCGCGTCTGAAGACCGAGACCTTCGCCTCGGGGTCCTGCACCTCCCGCGCCACCTCGTTCACGAGGTGCTCCAGGGTGTGCGAGCCCGACATGCCCAGGTAGCCGCGGGCGTTGCCGTCGCTGTTCACGTACGCGACCGCCTTCTGCCGCAGCTCCTCGGCGTGCGTCTCCACCCACTCCGTGGACCCGATGAGTCCGGGCTCCTCCCCGTCCCACGCGCAGTACACGACCGTGCGCTTCGGCTTCCAGCCCTCCTTCAGCAGGAGGCCGAGGGCGCGCGCCTCCTCGAGGAGCGGGGCGAGGCCCGAGACCGGGTCCTCGGCGCCGTTGACCCAGGCGTCGTGGTGGTTCCCGCGCAGGACCCACTCGTCCGGCCGCTCCGCCCCCCTGATGCGCGCGACCACGTCCTGGACCGGCTTCAGGTCCCAGTTGAAGGCGGCCTTGAGCCGGACCTTCGCCGGCCCGGGACCGACGTGGTACGTGACGGGCAGCGCGCCCCGCCACCCTTCGGGGGCGAGCGGCCCCGCGAGCGCGGCGAGGAGCGGCTGCGCGTCGCCGTAGGAGATGGGCAAGACCGGGATCCGGGTGAGGCTCCTCGCCTCCTTGACCGGGAGCCTCTTCGCGTCCTTCGTCGCCCCCACCCCCGGGGTCAGGGGATCGCCCGGGCTCGCCGACGGGAAGTCCATGACGCTCCCGCGCTGCACGCCGTCCCTCGGGCGCATCGGCCCCTTCGGGAACACGTCCCCGCCGAAGTAGCCATCCTCGCGCGGGTCCGAGTAGATGAGGCAGCCGATCGCGCCGTGCTCGGCCGCGACCTTCGGCTTGATGCCGCGCCACGAGCGGCCGTACCGCGCGAGGGCGACCTTCCCCTCGACCGAGACGCCCAGTCGCTCGAGCTGCTCGTAGTCCTCGGGCACTCCGTAGTTCACGTAGACGAGGAGACCGGTCACGTCGCCGTCGATCGAGTACGCGTTGTAGGTCGGGAGCTGCTCGGCCTTCTGGCCGCTCGTGGGGTCGCCGGCCACCGCCGGCTCCTCGAGGGCGAGGCGGAAGCGCGTGGGCTCGACCATCTCGACGAGCCGCTCCTTCGGCGTCGGGAAGAGCACGTCGAACGTCTCGATCCGGGCGTCGAAGCCCCACTCCTTGAACCGGGAGAGGATCCACTCGGCGGTCTCCCGGTTGTAGGCGGACCCGACGTGGTGGGGGCGCGCGCTCAGCCGGCGCACGGCCTCCCGCATCTCGTCGGGGCTCGGCACCGCGAGGAGGCGCTTCTCCCATTCGCGCTCCGGCGAGGGCTTCGCCTCGGCCCCGGGCGCGGCCTGGGCGAGGAGCGGGACGGCCGGGAGCGTGAAAGCGAGAGAGGCGAGAACGGCGGCTGGGCGGAAGACGCGCATGTGTGGCTCTCCTGTATCGAGTGGGAGGGTCTCTAGCCTCGCGGCCGGTCGAGGCTTCGGGCGCTCGCATCCCGGCCGGGATCGAGCCAGCCCACCTCGCCGGCCTCCGCGAAGCGCTTCCGGCCCGCCTCCAGGATGGCCGGGTCCTCGACCTTGGCGAGGGGCGTGTAGCGCGGGTGGTGCGACTCCTTGTACGGGTCGTTGCGCCGCGCGTTGTAGCAGCAGATGAGCGACCAGCGCGGGCTCTCGGACCGGTTCTGGTCGGAGCGGTGGAGCAGGTTCGGGTGGAAGAAGAGGGCGTCGCCGGGCTCCATCTCGACGTGGACGAGCGGGAGCCTCTTCGCGATCTCGGCCACCCGCTCGGGATCGGCGCCCGCCTGGTCGCCGGTCAGGACGTGATCCACCCGCCCGCAGAGGTGCGAGCCGCGGAGGACCTGGAGGCAGCCGTTCTCCCGCGTGGCGGGGTCAACGGCGATCGAGACGCTCACGAGGTCGGGAGCGAGGACGCCGTTCTGGTACCAGTAGCCGTAGTCCTGGTGCCAGGCCCAGGCCCCGCCCACCCGGGCCTCCTTCATGATCATCTTGGAGTGGTAGTGGTAGACCTCGTCGCCGAGGATCCGCTCGCAGGTGTCGACGACCGAGCGGCACCGGGCGAACATGCCGTAGATCCCGTCGCCGGGGTGGTTCCAGAGGGAGAGGCGGACGACGCCGCCCTCGCCGTCCTGCCGTCCGAACGAGTGCTCGTCGAGGGCCCTGTCCTCCTTCGCCGCCTGCCCCAGCAACTCGATCTCGTTCGCCGCGAAGAGGGCGCGGGCGAGGACGAAGCCGTCCCGGGAGTAGGGAGCGAGCTCGTCGGCGGCGAGGGGACCTCGGGCCACGGCGAGGGCTAGGCCTCGACCTTGCGCGTCGCCCGGTTCCAGCGGACGGGCCGGCCGGACCTGAAGGAGAGGTTGCACATGTGGCCGACGAGCGCCGCGTGGTGGCCGAGGCGCGCATCCTCGATCGGCTTGCCGCCCGTGCGGATCGCCTCGATCCAGTTCCGCACGTGGGCCCGCGTCGCGTCCTCGTCGTTCGGCGACTTGTACTCGACGGGCTCCGCCACCTCGGCCCCGTCGAGCGGGGCCAGCTTGTCGTTCAGGCCCATGAGCTCCCGGAAGCGGGCGGTCGTGGCCTTGGGCCACGAGTGGGTCGAGTACGTGAAGTTCTCCGTCCGTGGCTCGTAGTAGTGCTTGAACGAGTCCCCGGTGTACTCGAGCGTGCCCTCGCTGCCGTAGACGGTGAGCACCGGCCCCGGGTGGCCGTTGCTCGCCGTGCTCGAGAGGCGGAGGACGAAGCCCTCCGGGTACGTGACCATCGAGGTCATCTGGTCCGGCACCTCGCGGTAGTTCTTCCAGTGGTAGACGTCGCCGAAGCTGAAGACGCTCTCCGGCTCCTGCACGCCCATGAGCTGGTGCGCGGCGGTCACGATGTGCACGAAGAGGTCCGTGGGGAGGCCCCCCGAGTAGTCCCAGAAGAGCCTCCACTGGAAGAAGCGCCGGAGGTCGAAGTCGTGCGGGGGGGCGGCGCCGAGGAAGCTCTTCCAGTCCACCGTGGCCGGGGAGGCGTCGGGCGGGATCGGGTAGTACCAGGCGCCCGTCGCGGTGTTCCGGTGGAACCGGCCTTCGAGGAGCGTGACCTGACCGAGCTGCCCGCTCCGGATGAGGGCGGCCGCCTTCTGGGCGCATCCCATGCTCATGTATTGGCTGCCCACCTGGAGCACCTTGCCGCTCTTCTCGACGGCCGAGACGAAGGCCTCGCCCTCCTCCCAGGAGTGCGTCATCGGCTTCTCGACGTAGACGTGCTTCGAGGCGGCGAGCGCGTCCAGGGTCATCTTGAGGTGCCAGTGGTCGGGCGTGGCGATGAGCACGGCGTCGACGTCGGCACGGGACAGGATCTCGCGGTAGTCGCCGGTGACCGCTGGCGCCGGGGTCACGAGCTCCTGGGCGCGGTCGAGGTGGCCCTTGTAGCAGTCGGCGACGGCCTTGATCTCGACCCCGGCGATGCCGGCGGCCGCCTCCATGAGAAGCGTGCCCCGGATCCCGACCCCGATGAAGCCGAGCCGGACGGGCTTCAGGTTGACGGCGGCCGAGTTGTTGATCTGGGCGCCCGCCTTCCTGGCGCCGGCGACCGCCGCGGCGGCGGCGAGGAGGGAGGACTTCCCGAGGAACTGCCTGCGGTTGAGGGCGTCGCTGCCGGACATGAGGCCTCCTGCGCTTCCGATCGCGGGGGCACGCTCGCTCGTCTTCGGGCCGCCGCGGGGGCACGCGCATGCTATAGGCCGCGGGAAAACGGTGTCAACGGCGGGCCAGTCGACCTAGAATCTCCCGGAGAGTCCCGCACGGAATGATGAGCGAAGACCCGAAGGCCTCGCGGAAGCTCCTGCTCGAGGCCGTCGACCGGGCCCTGGCCGGCGACTGGGGGGCGGCGCACGCCGTCGTCCAGGACATCGACGACCCGACGGCGGCCTGGATCCACGCGGTCGTGCACCGCATGGAGGGCGATCTCTCGAATGCCGGCTACTGGTACGGCCGTTGCGGCCGCACTCTGCGCGACGGCGTCTCGACCGATGCCGAGCTCCGGGAGATCCGGGCCAGCCTGACCGGCTGACGAGCCCCGTTTGGGCCGGGACTCGGCGCGGGAGTAAGCTTCGCGCGTCCGCCGGGCCGCTCGAGCCCGCCTCGAGGAGTGAACACCATGAGCTGTGGAGTGTGTCCCTGGTGGCTCGGCTACTTCATCGCCGGCCCGTGGCGGAGGCTGTGGCACGACCCTCGGAAGACGCTCGGCCCCTACCTGGCCGAGGGCATGATGGTCCTCGAGCCCGGCCCAGGGATGGGCTTCTTCACCCTGGACATCGCGCGCCTCGTGGGTCCGACCGGCCGGGTCGTCGGGGTGGACATCCAGCCTCGGATGCTCGACGTGCTCCGCCGGAGAGCGCAGAAGGCCGCCCTCCTCGACCGGATCGACGCGCGGCTCGCCCGGCCCGACGGCATGGGCATCGAGGATCTCGAGGGCCGGGTCGACTTCGTCCTGGCGTTCGCCGTCGTCCACGAGCTTCCCGACGCGGGACGGTTCTTCGCCGAGGCCCGTCGCGCGACGAAGGCGGCGGGCCGGCTCCTACTGTGCGAGCCCCGGATGCACGTGAGCGAAGCGGCGTTCGACGCGACGCTGAAGCTGACCCAGGGCTCAGGGTTCGAGGTCCGGGACCGGCCCTCGATACCGATGACCCGCTCCGCGCTCCTGGCCGCCCGCTGACGCGGCCAAAGGACCGACGAAAGCTCAGTCGCGCAGCCGTTCCTGCAGGCGCCCCATCGCCACGGCCGTCCCCGCGGCGAGCGCGACGGCGATGGCGTACGCAACCCGCACCGCCGGCGTCGCCGCGGCCGCCCAGCCGGCGAAGTCGAGGGCGGGAACGTGCTCGCCGGCGCTCAGGGCCACGTACCAGAAGCCGAGGGCCAGGGCCATGAACGGCTTCGGGCTCCCCGTCGCGATGCCCAGAAGGACGGACGCGCTCGCGAAGAGCAGGCTGCCGAGCACCAGCGACACTCCCGCGCCCGGCTGCTCGACCAGCAGCCGGACGGCCGGCCCGACAGTCACGAGGAGGGCCACGCAGGACGCCGTCGCGAGCTTGAAGGGAACGAGCCGCCGCCGGAGACCGGGTGCCGCGTAGACGATCCCGGCCACGCCGGCCTGCGTCTCCCGGACGGGCGTATCGGCGAGGAGCGGGACGAGCAGGGCCATGAGTGTCGGCAGGGCAAAGGCGCGCAGGAGGGGCAGCGGCAGCACGGCGGCGAGGACGGCCGAGACCGCCACGGTCAGGACGAGGAGCGGGTTGAGGCGCGCGGTGAGGAGGACCTCGGCGGCCAGGGTCCGAAGGACGGGGGAGCCGCGCGACGCGAAGCCCGTTCGATCGACGACGGCGAGAGGGACCCTCGAGAGCGGACGGGCCAGGGCGCGCGCCAGGGCCAGCGGACTCCAACGGGCGTGAGCGGCTCCCGGCCGGCTGCGGGCGGGATCGAAGCGGTGGAAGAGTGGCATCGCGGCCAGCACCAGCAGAACCGGCAGGAGGAGGCTCTCCGCCCGCCAGGCGATCGTCGCCGGGGTGAGCGAGAGGCCCGGGAACTCGACCGGCGCCTTCGTGACGTCGAAAGGGGTCGCGCCGATCGTGAAGGTCGTGGATCCGGTCGCCCGGGCGACCTGCGCGATCGCGAAGCCGAGCCCGCTGGAGTCGAGGAAGCGCCCCCATCCGGGCTCGCCGGTCGGCATGCCCTTCCACACCTCCATGGCGAGGGGCATCGCGAAGAGCCAGACGAAGAAGTAGAAGAAGTCGCCGGCCCGGCCGCCCAGCCCCGGGACGCTCTCGAAGAGGAGGGCGAACGCGGCCACGCCGAGGATGCAGGGGAGGCCGAGGACGAGGTAGTACACGGCGTACACGTGCGGGAGGAGGGGCCCCTCGCCCCGGACGAGGTGCATCCCCAGGATGCACGCGAGGAACCCCGCGCTGACCGCTCCCAGGATGATCGTGCTGCCGAGGAGCTTGCCGAGGAGGAACTCGGCGCGCCGGACCGGGGTCGCCGCGACGAGGGGCCCCACGCCGGTGCGAGCGTCGTGCCCGACGGCGCGGCTCACGACGTAGAAGCCGAACAGAGGGAGGAGCAGCGAGAGCAGCGCGCCGGTGGCGCAGGCCAGGGCCTCGGAGGTGTAGCGCACCCGGGCGCCGTCGATGACGAAGAGGCCGCGGCCTGCGGAGGGCGGCGGGACCGTGAAGTACGCGGCGAGGGCGAGCGCCGCGAGCAGCCACGCCGACGCCGGCCGCCGCAGCCGCGCCCGCACGTCCGTCACCGCGACCGCGAGCGCGCGCTCGACGCCGGGGCTCATGGCGCGTCGGGGCGGGCGGCGGTGTGGCGCCGAATCAGGAAGAGGTAGGCGTCCTCGAGGGTCGGCTCGACCGGCCTCGCCCCGCGCACCGGCGGCGCGGGGCCCACGAGGCGGACGTGCACACCGTCCCCCTGCCGCACGGCCGAGGACACGACGAGCGTCGACCGCCGAGCGCCGAGCTCCTCCGAGCCGAGAGTTGCTTCCCAGGCCGAGCCCCTGGCCTCGGCGAGGAGGTGCTCGGCCGTGCCGAAGGCCACGAGGCGGCCCTCGCGCATGACCGCGACATGGGTGGCGATCGACTCGACGTCGGAGACGATGTGCGTGGAGAGGATCACGAGCCGGCCGAGGCCGAGCTCGGAGAGCAGCGTCCTGAACCGCACCCGCTCCTCGGGGTCGAGGCCGGCCGTCGGCTCGTCGACGATCAGCAGCTCCGGGTCGGCGAGCAGGGCCTGGGCGATCCCCAGGCGTTGCCGCATGCCGCCGGAGAAAGTGCCCACGTTCCTCTCCGCCACCGCGTGCAGGTTGACGCCCTCGAGGAGGCCCAGGACGCGCGCCCGGCTGCGGACCCCCTTGAGGCGTGCGACGTAGTCGAGGAACTCGAAGGCGGTCAGGTTGTCGTAGACGCCGAAGTCCTGGGGCAGGTAGCCGAGGCGCTCGCGGATGGCCTCGGGCTCGCGCACGACGTCCCGGCCCTGGAAGAGGATCCGGCCGGACGTCGGCCGGGTCAGGGTGGCGACCATCTGCATGAGGGTCGTCTTGCCGGCCCCGTTCGGCCCCAGCAGGCCCAGGACGCCGGAGGGCACCTCCAGGGTGAAGTCCTCGACCGCCGTCTTCCCTCCCCGCCAGCGCTTGGTGACGCGGTCGATCCGCAGCATCGGCCCTCTCGGGCATATACGGAGGCCGCGTCGGCGGGGTTCGTCCCACTGCCTCGAGCGGAGGCGGTACGATCGCCTCTGGCGGTGAGGCCTCGAATCGCATCGGGCGCTCTCGAGAAGGAAGGGACCGGATGCTGGGCCAGGTTCACGACTACGAGCTTCTGATCCACGAGCAGCACCTCGACACCTTCGGCCACGTGAACAACGCCACGTACCTGGAGATCCTCGAGGAGGCGCGCTGGGACCTCATCACCGCCAACGGCTACGGCCTCGACGAGGTGCATCGCCGAAGGATCGGGCCCGTCGTCCTCGACGTGCAGCTCCGCTTCCGCCGCGAGCTCCGGAATCGCCAGCGGGTCACCATCCGGAGCTGGCTCGAGTCCCACTCCGGGAAGATCGGGCGCTTCGAGCAGCACATCCTCGACGACGCCGGCAACCTCTGCTGCGAGGCCGTGTTCACGATCGGCCTCTTCGACCTGACGGCCCGCAAGCTGATCTCCCCGACGCCCGAGTGGATCGCCGCGCTCGGCCTGCGGCCGGAGGACCTGGGAGAGAGCGGCTGAGGCCGGGGTCGGCCCATTGACGTTCCGCGCGGGGCGGCCGTAGGCTCCGCCGCATGGCCATCTCGCTCTCCCGCCTCCTGCACGTCGCCGCCACGGCCCCCGTCGTCGCGGCCGGGATCGCCGCCGGCGATGCGTCCGTCCCGCCCCGCCGCTTCTTCTCCGACGCGAGCGTCTGGAACCAGCCGCTGCCCGTTCACCCCGAGATCGACCCGCGCAACGACCACTACGTGTCGCTGCTGAAGAAGGAGCCGTCGGGCGGCTTCGGCATCAACCTCCACAAGTGGACGATCCCGGTCTACGAGGCGGACGCCACGACCCCGCGGTACCGCATCGCCCGGCACACGCTCAGCCCCGAGGAGCGGGACCACTGGCAGACCGACCGCCTGACGTTCGGCCACGGCCCCGGCTTCGACGACGGGGTGCCGATTCCGGAGGCGGCCCGGCCCGACCCCGAGGAGGACGCCCACTTCGCGGTCGTGGACTGGAAGGCGATGCGGGCCTGGGACACGTGGGGCTTAAGGGTGCGGCCGGACGGGACGTTCGAGTCGAACACCGGGATGACCTACGCGCTCGACGGCGAGGGCGTCTTCCGGACCTCGGACTTCGCGGTGAAGGACGGCGAGAGCATCCACTTCCACGGCCCGAGCCGCGCCGCGGGCGTCCCCGCGATCGCCGGGCTCATCCTCTTCGACGAGGTCATGGCGGGCGAGATCCGCCACAAGCTCGCCTGCGCGATCCGCTTCCCGGCCCTGCAGGAGTTCGTCTGGCCGGCCGCTTGGACGGACGGGCCGGTGAAGGACGGCATCCCCGAGGGCGCAGTCCTACAGCTCGACCCCGACCTCGACCTCTCGCGCTTCGACCTCCTGCCCGCCGAGCGCGTCGTCGCGCGAGCGGCTCAACGCTACGGGATGGTGATCGTGGACTACGCGGGCGGCAGCACGCTCTACGGCGAGGGCCTCTGGGGCTCCGCGACGAAGAGCTGGAAGGGAGTGCTCCGGGACCACGGGGCCGGCCTCGACCGGATCGGCGCCGAGCACTACCGGGTGCTGCGCCTGCCGCCGGTCACGCGCCGGGGCGACGGCCGATCGCTGAAACGGCCGTTCCTGACCGATCCGGCGCCGAGGTGAGGACGATGGGGATCCGGCAAGCCCCGCCCGATTGACGTCCCGCGGGGGACGGCCGTAGGCTTCGACAGGCTCCCCGCATGACCTCGTCGTCTTCCGCCCTCCGTACGTTCGCCGTCGGCCTCCTCGGCCCGCTTCGCCTGTCGATCGACGGCCAGGCCGTGACGGGCCCCATCACCGCGCGGCTCCAGTCCCTCCTCGCCTACCTCCTCCTCCACGCGGACGAGCCCCAGTCCCGGGCCCACCTCTCCTTCGCCTTCTGGCCGGACGCCTCGGAGCCGAACGCCCGCAACAACCTGCGGCAGCTCCTGCACCAGCTCCGGCAGGCCCTGCCCGACGCCGAGCGCTACCTCCGGGCCGACACCCAGAGCGTGCACTGGGCCACGGACGCGAGCTTCAGCCTCGACGTCACGCTCTTCGAGCGCGCGGTCGCCGAGGCCGAGTCGGCCGGGCGGGCGAACGACGCAGCGCGGCGCCGCGCCGCCCTGGAGCGCGCGGTCGACGTCTGTCAGGGCCCGCTCCTCCCGAGCTGCTACGACGACTGGATCGTCCCCGTGCGGGAAAGCCTCGCGCGCCGGTGCGAGGACGCGGTGGCTGCGCTCGTCGGCCTCCTCGAGGAGCAGCGCGAGTACGCGGCCGCCGTCGGCCGCGTCCGCCACTGGCTGCAGCACGACCCCGTCGACGAGGAGGCCTACCGCTGGCTCATGCGTCTGCTGGCGCTCCTGGGCGACCGGACGGCGGCGCTCCAGGCGTACCGCCAGTGCGAAGACGCCCTGCGCCGTGAGCTTCAGGCGGAGCCGAGCCCCGACACGGTCCGCACCTACGGGCGGATCCGCGACGCCGAGCCCGGCCCCGAGGCGCCGGCGGGGGGCCGGGACTCGCCCCCGGCCCCCGCCCTCGTTGGCCGGCAGGCCGAGTGGTCGAGGCTGCGCGAGGCGTGGGACCGGGCGGCGCGGGGAAGGACCTCCTTCGCCCTCGTAACCGGCGACGCCGGCATCGGCAAGTCGCGGCTCGCCGAGGAGCTCGTCGCGTGGGCGGAGCGACAGGGTGTCGCCACCGCGAAGACGCGCTCGTACGCCGCGGAGGGCCGCCTCTCGCTCGCCCCGGTGAGCGAGTGGCTGCGCAGCTCCGCCCTCTCGCCGCACCTCGGCCGCCTCGACGACGTGTGGCGGATCGAGGTCGCGAGGATCCTGCCCGAGCTCCTGACGGCCCGGCCCGGCCAGCCGCGGCTCGCGTCCACGACGGAGTTCGGGGACCGGCGGCGCTTCTTCGAGGGCCTCGCCCGGGCCGTGCTCGCGGTCCCGCCGCCCTTGCTGCTCCTCGTCGACGACCTGCAGTGGTGCGACCGCGAGACGATCGAGTGGCTCCACTTCCTGTCCCGGTTCGATCCCGACGCGGGCCTGCTCGTCCTCGGCACCGCGCGGTCCGAGGAGCTCGACGCCGCGCACCCGCTCCCGGCGCTCCTCCGGCAGCTGCGGAGCGCCTCGCAGCTGACGGAGCTCGCCCTCGAGCCGCTCGACGCGGCGGAGACGGCGGAGCTGGCGGGCCAGGTCGGGAACCGGGCCTTCGGGGCGGACGCGGCCACGCGCCTCTATCGGGCGACCGAGGGCAATCCCCTGTTCATCGTCGAGACGGTGAGGGCCGGGAGCGGGGGCGGCCCGCCCGATGCCCCGGAAGCGGGGCGCTCCGAGCTGACGCCCCGCGCGCACGCGGTGCTCTCCGGTCGGCTGGCCCAGCTCTCGGACGAGACCCGGGAGGTCGCCGCCGCGGCGGCCGTCGTCGGGCGCGCCTTCGACCTCGACGTCCTCCTGCGCCTCGTGGGCGACGAGGAGGCGGTCGCGCGCGCGCTCGACGAGCTCTGGCGGAAGCGCATCGTCCGCGAGCAGGGGCCGAACGGCTACGACTTCACCCACGACAAGCTGCGGGACGTGGCCTACGCCGAGACGAGCGCCCCCCAGCGGCGGAGGCTCCACCGGCGAGTGGCCGAGGCGCTGGTCGCCGCGAACGAGGAGGATCTCGACCCCGTCAGCGCCCAGGTCGCCGCCCACTGCGAGAGCGCCGGCCTCTTCGAGCAGGCGATCCCCTACTACGCGAGGGCCGCGCTCGTGGCCCAGGGCGTCTACGCCCACGACGAGGCGATGGCCCTCGCCGGCCGCGGCCTGTCGCTGCTCGCGACGCTGCCCGCGAGCGCCCGGCGCGACGGCTGGGAGCTCGACCTCCTGTTCGTCCTCGCCCTGAGCTACCGGGTGACGAAGGGATGGGCGGCCGCTGAGCTCGGCCAGGTGCTCGACCGCTCGCTCGCGCTCTGCGACCGGGTGGGGACGCCCGAGCAGCACGCGGCGGTCCTCTACGGGATGCAGTCCCTCTACATCGTCGGGGCCCGGCTCGAGCGGTCCGCGCAGATCACCGACGAGATGGCCCGCGTCCTGCGCGAGAGCCAGGGCTCGGAGCCGCCCCGGTCGGCGTTCGCCATGCTGGCCGGAGTCCGGATCCAGATGGGCCGCTTCCAGGAGGCCTGTGACGACCTCGACTCCCTCGTGCGGGACGCCGACCCGAGCCAGCTCCAGAGGCTCCAGGAGTCCCAGGGCCTGAACTACGCGGTCCTCGCCCGGGCGTGGCAGTCGCACGCGCACTGGTGCCTCGGACGTCCGGACACGGCGCTCGCGACCGCGTCCGACGCCCTGCACCTCGCTCGGAAGCTCGGCCAGCCGTTCAACCAGGCGATCGCCGCCACCTACTTGGCCCTCCTCCAGCAGCTCCGCGCGGAGCCGACCGCCTTCCTCCGGCAGGCGGAGGAGGCCCTCGATCTGTCGACGGAGTTCAAGGCCACTTACTACCGGGCGTGGGCCGCCATCCTCGTCGCCTACGCGCGCACGCTCGGCCGCCCGGAGGACGCCGCGCTCGCGCGCCTGCGGGGCGCCATCTCCGGCTTCGAGGAGACGGGGGCGCGGCTCCGCCTGCCCTACTACCTCGCCCTGCTCGCGGACGCCCACCTCCGGGCCGGGGAAGCGGACGCCGGCCTCGGCGTCGTGGAGGAGGGCCTGGCCCGAAGCCGGGCGACGAGCGAGCGCTTCTGGGACGCGGAGCTCCACCGCCTGCGCGCGGAGCTGCTGCTCCGCGGCGGCGCGGGCGCGGCCGAGGCGGAGGCGGCCCTCGATCGCGCGCTCGAGATCGCGCGCGGACAGGGGGCGAGGTCCCTCGAGCTGCGCGCCGCCAGCGCCCTGGCCGGCCTGTGGGCGGGGTCGGGCCGGACGAGGGAGGCTCGGGACCTGCTCGCACCCCTCTACGCCTCGTTCACGGAGGGCCTGGAGACCCCCGACCTGGAAGGGGCCCGGGGGCTGCTGTCGCGCCTTGGTTGAGCGCCGACGCGACGAGCGGGCCTGGGCCCTTGCGGACCGGCCGCGCTCTTCGAGCGTCGGAGGGGCTCCCTAACGTCCCCCTAACGCGATCGGCCTAGCTTCGGAGAGTGTCGCGGTGTGCTGCGTTCGACATCGTGGAGGAAGAGAGGATGACGGAGTCTCTCGTGGCGCTGGCCGACGTCCCCGGGGACCCGGCCGGGTACGCCCCGCGCGAGGCCGGGCCGCACGAGCGGCTCGACGCGGTGCGCGCCGCGGGCCGCACGGGCGCGGTGGACGTCATCGAGATCGGGGCCCGGCGGGCCGCGTGCGGCGGCCTGCTGCTCTGGGTCGAGGACCGTGGGCCGGGAGTGGCGGCCGCCGACCTCAGCCACGCGCTCGAGCCCTGCTTCGAGGCGAAGGTCGACGGGGCGGGCCTCGGTCTCGCCGTCGCCCGCGCGGCAGTGGAGGCCCTCGGCGGCACGCTCCGCATCGGGAGCCGGGATGGCGAGGGCACGCGGGTCGAGATCGACCTGCCGGCCACGGCGCCGACCGCCGCGAGGCGCACCGAGGCCCCGCCGACGCCCGCCCTAACGCCGCCCTAACGCCCGGGGCTTAGCTTCGGGGCATATCTCCAGCGAGGGCCGGGCTCGAAGGGCGGGGCTCGAGAGGTCAGGAGGAGGAACGATGCACGAGACGGGTAGCCGGGGAATGAGCGTGACGGAGGTTCAGGAGGCGCGGGGGAGGTTCCGCGGCGAGGTGATCGCGCCGGGCGACGCCGCCTACGACGGGGCCCGGAAGGTCTACAACGGCATGATCGACCGGCACCCCGCGCTGATCGTGAGGTGCGCGGACGTGGCGGACGTGATCGCGGGCGTCAACCTCGCCCGTGAGAGGAAGCTGCTCCTCGCCGTGCGGGGGGGAGGGCACAACGGCCCCGGCCTGGGCGTCTGCGACGACGGGCTCGTCGTCGACCTCTCGCGCCTCAAGGGCATCCGCGTCGACCAGAAGGAGCAGACGGTGAGGGTCGATGGTGGCTGCCTCTGGGGCGACGTCGACCACGCCACCCACCCGTTCGGCCTGGCGGTGCCGTGCGGGTTCCTCTCCACGACCGGGGTGGGCGGCCTGACCCTGGGCGGCGGGATCGGCTACCTCAGCCGCCAGTACGGCCTGACCATCGACAGCCTTCTCGCGGTGGACGTCGTCCTCGCGGACGGCCGCCTGGTCACGGCCAGCGCCAGCGAGAACGCGGATCTTTTCTGGGCCGTGCGCGGTGGAGGCGGGAACTTCGGGGTGGTCACCTCGTTCCTGTTCCGGGCCTACCCGGTCGCGACCGTCTACGGCGGCCCGATCTTCTGGCCGATCGACAAGGGCGTCGAGGTGCTCCGCTTCTGGCGGGACCTCATCCTCCGGGCCCCCGAGAACCTCAACGGCTGGTTCGGCTTCGCGACCGTCCCTCCGGTCCCGATGTTCCCGGCCGAGCACCACATGAAGAAGGTGGCCGTGGTGACGTGGTGCTACACGGGCGACCCCGCGAAGGCGGAGGAGGTCTTCAAGCCGATCCGCTCGTTCTCGGCGCCGCTCATGGACTTCTGCGGCCCGATCCCCTTCCCCGTGCTGCAGAGCCTCTTCGACGCGCTCTACCCGGCGGGGCTTCAGTGGTACTGGAAGGCCGACTTCTTCCAGGAGCTGAGCGACAAGGCGATCGACCTCCACCAGAAGTACGGCGAGCGGCTCCCGAGCCCGCACTCCACGATGCACATCTACCCGATCAACGGAGCGGCGGGGCGCGTTCCGAAGGGCGACACCGCCTTCAGCTTCCGCGAGGCGCGGTTCGCGGAGGTCATCGTGGGCGTCGATCCCGACCCCGCGAACAACCCGCGCCTCATGCAGTGGGCCAGGGACTACTGGCTCGCCCTCCACCCCTTCTCGTCGGGCGGCGGCTACGTCAACATGATGATGGACGAGGGCGAGGACAACGTGAAGGCCGCGTACCGTGACAACTACGCGCGCCTCGCCCAGGTGAAGCGGAAGTACGATCCGGGCAACCTCTTCCGAGTGAACCAGAACGTCAAGCCCGCGTAGCCCGTCGGCGAAACCGGGCGGTGGCCGGTCCGGCCACCGCCCGGCTGCCGGCCGGTGCGGCCAGGGGGAACCACCTGACGTTGGCGATCGATAAGCTTCCTCTCGCGCCGGGGCCCTGGACGACCGCGGGGCTCACGTCGGCTGCGATGGTCGCCTTCGCGGCCAACTCCCTCCTCTGCCGCGCCGCCCTCGGCGGCGGCCACGCCGACGCCGTCACCTTCACCGCCCTCCGCATCCTGGGCGGCGCTCTCGCCCTGGGCCTGCTGGCGCGGGTCCGGGGAGCGACGGCGCCCCCTCCGGGGCGCGCATGGGGCTCGGCGGTGGCGCTCTTCGCCTACGCCGCCGGGTTCTCCCTCGCCTACACCCGCGTCCCGGCCGGGGTGGGGGCGCTCGTCCTCTTCGCCGCCGTCCAGCTCACGATGAACGGTGCCGGCCTCGCCGCCGGCGAGCGCCCGCGGCCGCTCGAGTGGGTCGGTCTCGCCTGCTCGCTCGCCGGCCTCCTCCTCCTCACACGGCCCGGCCTCTCGGCGCCCGATCCCCTGGGCGCGCTGCTCATGCTGGCGGCCGGCGCAGCCTGGGGAATCTACTCGCTCCGGGGACGCGGACGGGGCGACGCCGTCGCCGTGAACGCGGCGAGCTTCGGCCGGGCGCTGCCACTCGCTCTCGCGGCGGAGGCGGCGGCGGCGCTCCTCGGGGCCGTGCACCTCCGCCCCGAGGGCGCGTGGCTCGCCCTGGCCTCCGGAGCCATTGCCTCGGGCCTCGGCTACGCCGTCTGGTACGCGGCCATCCGCGGCCTCACGGCGACGCGGGCCGCGATCGTCCAGCTCTCCGCTCCCCCGCTCGCCGCCGCGGGCGCGGTCACTTTCCTGGGCGAGCCCGTCTCCTCCCGCCTGCCGGCGGCGAGCGTCCTCATCCTGGGCGGCATCGCCGTCGCGGTCGCGGCGCGAGGGAGGCAGCCGAGCGGCGACGATCGGACGGCGGCTCCGGAGTCACCGCCGACCTGAGGAAGGGAAGACCGATCGCGAGGCAGGCGGAGTCGAGCGAGAGTGGGCGCTCGCGCGAAGCCGTCCTGGGCTGGTTGAACGCCGGGCCGCCGTGGGACACGTCAAGGTCCCGCCGTCGAGCGGCGGCGGGGCGCTGACCGCGAGCCTGACGCGAGCGGCGGGAAGCATCATCTCTTCGCAGCCTTCGGCCGGGCCGTCCGGTCCCGACCCACCTCTACGACCGTGTGATCTGAGCGCGGCGAGGAAGGCGCCGGGACGCTTCGAGTCCAGGCTCGCCAGGGCGTCCCCGAGACGGCCGATGATCCAGTCGAGAGCCCTGGGCGGTCAGGGGCGGGCCGCAGGCAAGGCCTCTCCAGGGCGGATGACACGGGGGTCGCTCCCGTTCCTCGCGTGCGGCGGCCGAGAAGCGGACAGGCCGAGGTCGAGACGTAGGCGTTCTCGCTTTCGTATCAACGACTTGGCGATCTGGCATCGACCTTGCCCTTCCTACGCCGGGACTCGAATGAGCGAAGCGACCGGCATCCTGCGATCCTACGTCAGCCTGGTTCGACGGCTGAGTGGCGCAGCGTCGGTCTCGCTCTACGTCCCGCCCGGTCCGGGTGGCGAGCGCGAGATCCTGGTCCACGACGGCCGGCTGGAGCCGCTGCCCGAGCTCGCCGACGGCGAGAGCGCCGCCCGGTTTCACGCCCGCCTCGGCACGCCCGCCCACTCGGGCGAGGGCGCCGTGCGCATCACCAGCCAGGGCGGCCGGGGCGTGCTCTGCCGCATCCCGCTGCGCTGGGTGACGCTGCGGGCGGAGGAGGAAGCGGCCGGGCCGGAGCGGCGGCGGCGCGAGGACCCCCGCGCCGGCCTCATCGCCTGGATCGGGATGCGGTTCGACGGCCATTCTCCGCCCGCGGGCGCTCACCGCGACGGCCTCCCCTGGGTCCCCGACGCCGCGGTCGACACGCTCCGCGACGAGCGGTGGTGGAAGGGCTTCCTGGGCGTGGCTGCGGCCTTCGCCGCCCACTCGCGCACCCTCTCTCGCTCGCTCTTCGACCACGTCACCGGCCTGCCGGACCGGGCGGAGTTCCAGGCCGAGCTGGAGGTGGCCCTCGCCCGCTCCGGGGAGACGGGCCGGCCGACGGTGCTCCTCCTGCTCGGCCCCGACGACTTCGGATGGGTCAACGAGCGGCTCGACCGACGCTCGGGCGACCGCGTGCTCCGCGAGATCGCGGCCGAGATCCGGGCGGGCCTCCGCAGCCACGACCACGTCGCCCGCTACGGGGGCGCGATCTTCACCGTGATCCTGCTCGACACCCCGGTCGGGGACAGCCGGATCGTGGCCGAGAACGTCGTGCGCCGGCTGAGCGAGCAGCGCTACCACGGCGGGATCCTCCGCCTCGAGTTCAGCGCCGGGGTCGCCGCGACCGACCTCGAGGAGCCCGTCGACGCTCACGAGCTCGTGAGGCGGGCGGACCAGGCCCTGAGCGCAGCCAAGCGCGGGACCTCGGGGAGCGTCCGCGTCTGGGAGAAGGGCTCCGACGTGGAGCACGCCCGGAGCCTCGACCGCCTCCAGGGCATCTTCACCGGCGACAAGTCGACCGACTACCGCAACATGAGGCTCCTGCTGGACTCGGTGGCCGCCGTCGCCGCATCGACCGACGCCGCCGAACTCGCCCGAGGCTTCACCGAGCGGCTCTTCGAGACCCTCCACGCCCGCCGGGTGGGCGTCCTCGAGCGCTCGCGCCCGGGCGCCTTCGAGCTCGTGGGCGGGCTGGAGCGCGTGGACGGGGGCACGCAGGCCTTCCGCGTCACCGAGCAGGACCTGGCCATCGTGGAGAGGGCCTGCCGCGAGGGCAACTTCGTCGCCACGGGCGGCGGGGAGCCCGGCGAGCTGTCCCTCTGCGCGATGCCCCTCGCCCTGCCCGATCGCTGCCTCGGCGGCATCGTGCTCGAGGTGGGCTCCCTCGCGGTGTCGTTCGAGGGGTCGGACCGCCGGTTCCTCGACGCCCTCGCGTCCGAGATGGCGGTGGCGCTCGACCGGGTCCGGCTCATCGAGCGCGAGCGGGAGAGGCAGCGCGAGGAGAAGGAGCGCCTGGAGGCCGAGGTCACCGACCTGCGCCGGGTGGTGCACGGCTCGCGGCTCGCCTACCGGTCCGCGGCCATCGAGTCTCTTCTCGCCACCGCCCGCAAGGTGGCGCACACCGACACGACCGTGCTCGTCACCGGCGAGAGCGGCACCGGCAAGGAGCTGCTGGCCTCGACGCTGCACGAGCTGAGCGGCCGCCGGGAGCGGGAGATGGTGGTCGTCGACTGCAGCGCGATCTCGCCGACGCTCATCGAGAGCGAGCTCTTCGGGCACGAGCGGGGGGCGTTCACCGGGGCCCACGCCCGCAAGCGGGGCCGGTTCGCCCAGGCCGACGGCTCCACGGTGTTCCTGGACGAGATCGGCGACCTGCCCCTCGACCTCCAGAGCAAGCTGCTGCGGTTCGTGCAGGACAAGCAGTTCACGCCGGTGGGCGGCGTCGTGCCGCAGACGGTCGACGTGCGGATCATCGCGGCCACGAACGTCGACCTCCGGGTCAAGGTGGACGAGGGCCAGTTCCGGCCCGACCTCTTCCACCGCCTGAACGTGGTGAGGCTCCACGTGCCCCCCCTGCGCGAGCGCCGCGAGGACATCGTCCACCTGGCCGGCATCTTCCTGAAGCAGTTCGCCGCGCTCTACCGCCGCCCGGCCCACCACTTCACGGCCCGCTCGGAGGAGGCACTCGAGGCGTACCGGTGGCCGGGCAACGTGCGCGAGCTGCAGAACCTGATCCTGACGTCGGTGCTCTTCTGCGAGGGGCCCGAGGTGGACGTCGACGACCTTCACGGCCTCTCCGTGCACGTGGGCTCCGTCCCCGGACCGGCCGCGCCCCGCGAAGCGGGGGCGCCCACCGAGCCGCCACGCGAGGAGCCGGCGAACGGCGCGAACCCGGCGGCCAAGCTGCGAGCGGCCCTGGCCCGGGTCGTCGCGGACGCCCTCGCCGCGGGACGACCGGAGCTCTCCCCGGTCGGCAAGTGGTTGTCCGAAGACCTCGTCCTCACGGCCGACCGGCTCTGCGGCGGCGTCTCTCGACGCGCCGCCGGCCTCCTGGGCATCCCCGACACGACCTACAGGCGCCAGCTGCACTCCGCGAGCGCCCGTCAGACGGCCGGGCAGGCCGTCCGCCCACCTCACTGGCCCGCCGTGGCCGGCGTCCTCGAGGCCTTCATCCGGGAGCGGGACTCCGGGACGGACGCCTGCGAGCGGGCGGAGGCGTGCCTGCTGACCGAGATCGACGCGTCCGCCTCAGGCGACGCGCACACGGCCGCGGCGCTCCTGGGCGTGACCGAGCCCACCCTCCTCCGGCGAAGAGCGACCCTCGCTCGCCGTTCTTGAGGAATGGTGCGCCGGAATTCCGGCGGCTCGCCGGCCCGCGTCACCGAGAACCTTCGGCTCCTGCCGCCGCCTCCTTCCAAGCCGCTGAGAGCACGAAGGATGGATCGGCAAGGCTCCGGCCTCGGGCGGTGGCATCGTCGATGCAGTGACACGCGGCCGGGAGCGGGAAGCATGATGGCGAGACCTCGAACGAGCCGTCCGCGGGTGGTTCCCGCGCTGATCTTCGCCCTGCTGGTGCCGGCGGCGCTCGCGGACGCGGCGCCGGCCGGCCAGCACCCGCAGTACGGCAAGCTCAGCGCGAGGGTCCGAGAGCGAGCGGCGACACGGCGGAAGTCCGAGACGGTCGACGTGCTCGTGCGCTTCCGAAAGGCTCCGGGGGCGAACGAGCGGAGCCTCACCGACCGGCTCGGCGGCCGGATCCGTCGGCACTTTCGGGGGTCGTCGCGCTGGATCGCGCTGAGGCTCCCCGCGGCCGCCGTCGCCGCCTTGGCCGACAGCCCGGACGTCGAGTTCGTGGCCAGCGACGAGCCTGTCGCGCTGGCGATGGACATCGCGCGGCAGGCCGCGAACGAGCCAGGGCCGTTCACGCCCGAGGGCTCCCTGAGGGGCGCCGGGGTCACGATCGCCATGGTCGACTCGGGCGTCGCTCCGCACCCCGATCTCCAGACGCTCGTGGCGTCCGTCGACTTCGTGGGCAACCCGAGCCCCACCCCGGTGTTCGACCTCCCCGACGATCCCGGCCGCGCCGAGGCGGCGAGCGTCGACCCGAACGGCCACGGGACGCACGTCGCCGGCATCCTGGTCGGGAGCGGCGCCGCCTCCGGGGGCCGGCTGGCCGGAATCGCTCCCGCGGCCAGCCTCGTCTCGCTGCGCGTCCTCGACGGAGCCGGCAGCGGGACGACGTCGGACGTGCTGGCCGCCCTCCAGTGGGTGCTCGCCAACAAGGATTCCCTCGACATCCGGGTCCTCAACCTCTCCCTCGGCCACCCTGTGTACGAGCCGGCCGCGCTCGACCCGCTCGTCCAGGAGGTGGAGACCCTCTGGCACGCGGGCGTCGTCGTCGTGTGCTCGGCGGGCAACGAAGGCCGCGACGGCGACGGGACGATCACCAGCCCCTGCAACTCGCGGGAGGTGATCACGGTCGGAGCCAGCAATACTCAGGGGACGCCGGACACCTCGGACGACACGCTGGCCACCTACTCCTCGCGCGGCCCCACGCTCGTCGACCTTGTGGCCAAGCCCGACCTGATCGCGCCCGGCAACCGGATCGTCTCCACGCGGGCCGCCGGCTCGTACCTCGACCTCCTGGCCCCGGAGAGGCGGGTGGCCGGCGACCCCGCCTTCCCCGACGTGACGCAGTACTTCGAGCTCTCGGGCACGAGCATGGCCTCACCGATGGTGGCCGGGGCGGTCGCGCTGATGCTGGAGCAGGATCCCTCCCTGAACCCGGGGACGGTCAAGGCCCGGCTCATGCTGTCGGCACGCAAGCCCGCCGCCGGGAGCCCGCTCGCCACCGGGGCCGGTCTCCTCGACATCACCGGCGCCCTCGGCACCACCGGGGACGTCGCGGACGCCCCCTCGCCGCTCGTTCTCCCGGACGCCGACACCGGCGAGCTGGGCTTCGAGAACACCGCGGCGCTCTGGTCCGCGCCCGCCTTCTCGCTCCGCGCGATCTGGTCGAGCGCCGTCCTGTGGTCGGAGTCGACAGCGGGTGACGAGCCCATCCTGCGCTCCTACGGCGTCCAGCAGCCCGACACCACGGTGACGCCCTACGCCACCCTGTGGTCGGAGGCCACGCTCTGGTCGGAGGCCACGCTCTGGTCGGAGAGCACGCTCTGGAGCGAGGCCGTCCTGTGGTCGGAGTGCGTCGCGGATCCCCTCCTGGCGAGCGAAGCCCAGCTGGTCGACGACCCGTGACGGCGTCCACACACCATCCCGATCGACCCTGACTCGAGGCACCGTGGCACTCCCGCTCCTGCCGCTCCTGAGATCCGCCGAGGACCCGGCGACCGAGGCGATCCCCACCCCCCGGCGCCGCGCTCTCCTCGCGGGCCTGGACGGCGCGCCCCGCCGGGAGGCGGCGGCCTCGCTCGCCGCGGCGGGCTTCGACGTGGTCACCGTCGAGGACGTGGCGGGAGCGCTCGAGCGGCTTACTCCGCCCCGTCCGTCCGTCGTCCTCGCCGACCCGACCCTCCGCGACGAGCGCGGACGGAGCCTGTGCGAGGTCGTGCGGCGGCACGCGGAGGGTGCAGACGTGCCCTTCCTCGCGCTCTGCTCCGGCCCGCGGGACGCGGCGATGGCGATCGAGGCGGGGGCGAGCGACGTGGTGGAGGCCTCGTTCGGGGGACGCGTGGCCGCACGCCGGGCGGAGCGCCTCGTCCGTCTCGCCGAGACCACGGGCGACCTCGGGCGGGTGCGGGAGGAGGTGGCGCGCCTCCGCACGGCCCTCGAGGACGAGCGGCGGCAGGCGCTCTGGCGCGGTCGGTTCGACACGCTCACGAGCCTGCCCGGCCCCGAGCGGCTCGAGCGCGCCCTCGAAAGCGCGCTCGTCGGGGCCTCCGCGAAGAGCCAGGTCGCGGTGGCGCTCCTCGACATCGAGCACCTCGTGAAGCTCAACACCCGCCTGGGGCGGGCGCGGGCGAACTCGGTCCTCCAGCAGGTGGCGCAGCGGCTCACCGCCGTGCTCCGCTCCGAGGAGCTGCGGCGCTCCGGGGCCGGGCCTTCCCTGTCGATGGCCGCCCGCTTCGGCGGGGGCCTCTTCGCCGTCCTGCTCACGGGGCTGCCCGGCGGCCCGGAGGCGAAGGCCGTCGCGCGGCTCCTGCTCGACCGGCTGTCCGGCCGCTACTTCGCGGGGGACGAGGAGATCGTGGTCTCGATGAGCGTCGGCATCGCGCTCGCGCCCGCCGACGGGCTGACCGCCGAGGCCCTGCTCCAGAAGGCCGAGCTCGCCGCCCACGAGGCGGTCGAGAGCGGAGGGGCGATCCGCTTCTACCGGCAGTCGGCCGACCGCATGACCGAGCGGAGCCGGGCCATCGCCCGCCTCCTCCCCAACGCCCTCGCCCGCGGCGAGCTGCGGCTCGACTACCAGCCGCTCGTCGCCGGCGCCTCGCCGTGCGTGCGCGCCGCCGAGGCTCTGCTCCGCTGGGCGAGCCCGGAGCTCGGGGACGTTCCCCCTTCCGAGTTCGTCCCGCTCGCCGAGGAAGAGGGCCTGATGCTGGCGATCGGGAGCTGGGTCCTGCGCACGGCCTGCCGGCAGGTCGAGTCCTGGCGCCGGCAGGGGCTCCCGGCCTGCCGGGTCGCCGTGAACGTGTCGCTCTGCCAGCTCGGGCGGGGAGACCTGGCGCGGGCGGTGCGGGAGAGCCTCGAGGAGACCGGCATCGAGGCGGAGTCTCTCGAGCTCGAGCTCAGCGAGCGCGGCGTCTTGCGCAGCGACCCCGAGATCCTGGCCCAGCTCAACGCCATCCAGGCCCTCGGGGTGCGGCTCGCCATCGACGACTTCGGCACCGGGAACTCGGCGGTCGCCTACCTCAAGCAGTTCCCGATCGACGTCCTGAAGATCGACCAGTCGTTCGTGCGAGGGGTGACCACGTCCTCCGAGGACGCGGCCATCACCAGCGCCACGATCGCGATGGCCCGGCAGCTCGGCCTGCGCGTCGTGGCGGAGGGTGTCGAGGAGGCGGGCCAGGTGGAGTTCCTGGGCCGCCACGGGTGCGACGAGTACCAGGGTTTCCTCTTCTCGCCGGCGGTTCCACCGGGGACGTTCGCCGAGATGCTGCGCTGCGGCCTCGGACGGACCCTGGAGTCGTGAAGCCTTTTTCGAGAGAGGCGGAGCCATGAAACCGACCCGGTTCCTCGGACTGCTCGGATGGCTGGCGCTGGCCCTGTCGGTCCCGGCTCCCGCCGCGGCGGCGCCGGCGCGCCCCATCCGCTTCGATCGGCTCTCGCTGGAGCAGGGACTCTCGCAGTCGTCGGTGATGGCCATCCTCCAGGACCGGCGGGGATACGTCTGGCTCGCCACGGAGGAGGGCCTGGACCGCTACGACGGGATCTCCTTCAAGGTCTACAAGCACGATCCCGGCGACGCCGCTTCGCTGCCGAGCAGCTTCGTCTGGGACGTCGAGGAGGACCCTTCGGGTGACCTGTGGGTGGCGACCGCCGGCGGGCTAGGGCTGTGGCAGCGGGCCACCGACCGGGTGGTCCGGCAGGAGAAGCTGGCCGGGGTCTCGATCCGGGCTCTGCGGTTCGCGCCGAAGGACCGGGCCCTCTGGATCGGCACCCGCGACGCCGGCCTCGTCCGCCTGGACGTCGCGAGCGGCGTGCTCACGCGCTTCGCCCACGACCCGTCGCAGGCCGCCAGCCTCGTCGACGACCGGGTCTACGTCCTCTACCGCGACGGCAAGGACCGGCTCTGGGTGGGAACGGACGGCGGCCTCGACCGGTGGGACGCCGGGGGCTTCGTGCACTTCGCCGCCGACCCGTCGGATCCGAAGGCCCTGAGCGACGGCCGCGTGCGCGCCATCCTGGAGGACGACGCGGGCGCGATCTGGGTCGGCACCTCGGCCGGCGGGCTGAACCGCCTGGACCCCGCGACCGGCCGCTTCGAGCGCTTCCGCAACGACGCGAAGGTGCCGGCGAGCCTCGCCCACGACCAGGTCCGCGCGCTCTTGCAGGACGCCGACCGAAGGCTGTGGGTGGGGACGAGCGGAGGCCTCGACCTCCTCGACCGGAGCGGCCGTGGCTTCGTTCACTACCGCCAGGACCCGACGAACCCGGCCAGCCTGGCCGACGACCACGTCCTGTCGCTCGCCCAGGACCGGGGAGGCGTGCTCTGGGTCGGCACGCGGCTGGGCGGGGTCCACAAGTGGAACCCGCTGAGCTGGCAGTTCGGCCATGTGGCCCCCGAGCCCGGGAACCCGGTGGGGCTCGGGAGCGGCACCGTCACGTCCTTCTCCGAGGACCGGGCGGGGCGGCTCTTCATCGGCACGTTCGACGCCGGCTTCTACGTCATGGACCGGACGACGGGGGAGATGACGAGCTACCGGTCCGACCCGAGGAAGCCGGGCGGCCTCGGCAGCGACCGCGTCATGGCCCTCTGGCACGACCACAAGGGCGACCTCTGGATCGGCACCCTCGACGCGGGCCTCGACCG
Source organism: Vicinamibacteria bacterium (assembly GCA_035577965.1). GTDB lineage: Bacteria > Acidobacteriota > Vicinamibacteria > Fen-336 > Fen-336 > DATBSL01. Next base: position 198,197 of record DATJYX010000008.1, read on the forward strand.
CTTCCGCGCCGCGACCGGCGCCTTCACGCACTACAGGAGCGACCCGAAGAACCCCGAGGGCCTCTCGGCCAAGGGCGTCACCTCCCTCCTCGAGGACCGTCAGGGCCGCCTCTGGATCGGGACCTTCGGGGGCGGCCTGGAGATGGTCGACCCGGAGACGGGACGGTTCATCCACCACCGGTCTGACGCGAAGGACCCGTCCAGCCTGAGCGCCGACAAGGTGTCGAGCCTGGCCGAGGCGCCGGACGGCCGGCTGTGGGTGGGCACGATGGAGAAGGGGATCGCCCTCTTCGACCCGCGCACGGGGCGGTTCGCCCGTCACGAGTCGAGGCCGGGCGACCGCGCCAGCCTGCCTACGGACGTCGTCCATACCCTCTTCGTCGACGCGGCCGGGAGCCTCTGGGTCGGCACCCACGCCGGGCTCAGCCACATGCGGCCGGACGGCCAGGCCTTCGACACGTTCACGACGAGGGACGGCCTGCCGAGCGACGTCGTCTACGGCGTGCGCGGCGACAACCAGGGACGCCTCTGGCTGAGCACCAACAACGGCCTGGCCTGCCTCGACCTGCGAACCCGTCAGGTCACGCCCTACGGAGTGAGCGACGGCCTGCAGTCCGCCGAGTTCAACTTCGGGGCCTGGCACCAGAGCCCGAGCGGGGAGCTCTTCTTCGGGGGCGTGAACGGCTTCAACGCGTTCGTGCCCGACCGGCTGCGCCGGGTGGCGGTGGCGCCGCCGGTCGTGCTCACGGCCGTCAACGTCGACCATCGGCCGCTCTCCGGCCCTCCGGACGAGACGCGCCAGGTCCGCCTCGGCTTCAGGGACAAGGTGCTCGGCCTCGAGTTCGCAGCCCTGGACTTCACCGCCCCTCTCCGCAACCGCTTCGCCTACAAGCTCGAGGGCTTCGACCCGGACTGGGTCCCTCTCCAGGGGCGGAGGAGCGTGACCTACACGAACCTCAACCGCGGGCGCTACACCTTCCGCCTCCGCGCCGCGAGCGGCGACGGCCTCTGGAATGAGGACGGCCTCGCCGTCGGGGTCGACGTGGCGGCCGCGCCTTGGGCCACGCCGTGGGCCTACGGCGCCTACCTGCTGCTCCTGGCCGGCGGGATCGCCGGCGTGCTCCGCGTGCAGCAGCGGAAGCTGGCCCAGGAGGCGGAGCACGCGCGGCTGCTCGAGCTCAGGGTCCAGGAGAGGACCCGCGAGCTGTCGGAGCAGAAACTCCAGCTCGAGCAGGCCAACGAGGAGCTGGCGAAGGCCAGCATCACCGACTCGCTCACCGGTCTCGCGAACCGGCGTTTCCTGACCGAGTACCTCGAGAAGGAGGTCGCCCTCCTCCAACGCCGATACAGGCGGCAGGCCGAGGAGCCCGTGATCGAGCTCCTCGACATGGCCTTCGTCATGATCGACCTCGACCACTTCAAGGAGATCAACGACTCCGCCGGCCACTCCGCGGGCGACGCCGTGCTCCGGCAGATGCGCGAGCTGCTCGAGGCGGCCAGCCGCTCGTCGGACATCATCGTCCGCTGGGGCGGCGACGAGTTCCTGCTCGTGGCCCGGGAGCTGAGCGGGGACGGCCTCGCGGAGCTCGCGGAGAGGATCCGCAGCCGGGTCTCCCAGCACATCTTCGACATCGGGGAAGGCCGGGTCGTGCGGACCACCTGCTCCGTCGGCTTCGCGTGCTATCCGTTCTTCAAGGAGCAGCTCGACGCGCTGAGCTGGGAGCAGGTCGTCAGCGTGGCCGACCGGGCCCTGTACGTGGCCAAGGCGAGCGGCCGCAACGCCTGGGTGGGCTTCCACCCCGGCATCGCCGCCCTCCCCATCCAGGGGCTCTTCGGGGCCATCTGCCACGGGACCCAGCAGCTGGTTCGGGACGGGGCGCTCCGGATCACGAGCTCCCTGACCGGGCTCCGCAACCTGATCTGGGACTCGGCGAGCCAGGAGCCGGCCGTCAACAGCTGAAGCCCCGCCGCTCGATCCCGCCGTCGTGCCCCGGAGTCCGCTGACACTCCCGGCGTCCCTTCGTCTAGACTGAGGCCAAGCGAACCAGAACGGGGGTCCTCAGTGAGGGAAGGGATCGAGGAGAGGCAGCACGCTCGGTTTCCGGTCCGCGTCCCGCTCTACATCGCGACGACCGGAGACCTCCTCCGCAAGACGATCGAGCTCCAGTCGCGAGACATCTCGGCGGGCGGGGTGTGCTTCGAGACGGGGCGGGACGTGCCCCTGGAGGCCCGTTCGCAGCTCGTGATCTCGCGGCTCGGCGACCTCCCCGACCCCATCCTCATCCACGGCCGCGTCGCCTGGAGGCAGCAGCACCCCTTCGCCCCTCGGTACATCGTGGGCGTCGAGTTCACCTCGTTCGAGAACGTCACCCGGGAGGAGCTGTTCAGGAAGATCGAGGAGTGGCGGACCGGTAGCTGAGCCACACCGCGAACGTCCGCTGGTCGTCGGCGGGCTTCTCGCCCATCGCCCGGAGGGTCGCGACCTCGCTCCCCCGGTAGCCTTCGTGCTCGTAGCGGACGGGAATCCGGACCCGGCCCGCGGCATCCCGCGGAAGCGTCCCGCCCGCGGGCAGGGTCGCGACGTTGCCCGGCCAGGGCTCGCTGAAGAAGAGCGGGTCGAGGCCCTCGTCCACGCCCATGAGGAACGGGCCGCAGTAGAGCGCGGCGCGGACGGGCGTGACGCCTGGAGGAGCCGTCTCGCTGCCATCGGGCCGGACGAGCCGCAGGCGATTCCCGAAGAAGCCGTCGATCCGATCCCCGGCGCGGAACGTCCGGCGCAGGCGGCAGAAGCCGCCCTCGGACGCCGTCGGTGCCGCCTCCCCGCCGACCCGGATCGAGTAACCGTCGGCCCACGACGGATGCCGCACGGCGACGACCCCGTCGAACGCGCGCGTCACGAGCGCCTGGAAGCCGTCCGGGGTGCGGCGCAGGCGCAGCGCGGCCGTCCGGCCCTCGAAGTCGACGTCGTCGAAGAGCCGGATCGTCACCTCGTTCCCGGCCTCGGAGACGATCGCGTCGAGGACGTCCCGGTAAGCGCGGTAGCCGTGCATGGTGCAGCACCACCAGGCGCGGTCCACGGAGGGCGTGGGCATGAGGCCGTCGCGGAACCACACCCGCGAGCCGAAGTCGCCGGTCGCGAACTGGTTGTGGGCGAAGGCGTTCACGTAGCAGCGCTCGGCCTGCTCGAGGTACGCCTCCTTGCCGGTCACGCGGTGCAGGTGGAGGGCGAGGCGGACGACGTCGGCGAGGCCGCAGCCCTCGTTGCGCGGGAACTCGCCGGAGGCCTCCTTCGCCGCCCGCAGCGACTGCGGGTCCGACGCCTCGCCCCAGCCGAAGTACTCGAGGGCGCTCCCGTCCACGACGTAGTCGGCCGACCCGACGAAGTCGGTCCAGAGCCGCTCGACCCACGACCGCATGGCCGCGTCGCCCGTCGCTTCGTGGAGGAGGAGCGCGCCCCGCAGGGTCGTCAGGTAGCCGTGCGAGTGCTGCACGCCCCGCGGCGGGAGGAGGGGGACGATCTCGGCCGCCGCGTCGAATGCCCGCCGGTCGCCGGTCGCGCGGCCGAGGCGGACGAGCCCCTCCGCGAGCTGCGTGAAGCAGATGAAGCCGAAGGCGCCCTGGCCCTCGACGCGCCGCATCACCTCGGGAGCCCTCGCGGACTCGCGCACGCCGAGCAGGAAGCCGGCGAGGCGGCGCGCGGCGGCGAGAGCGGCCCCGTCCCCGGTCGCCTCGTGGTACGCCATGAGGCCCACCAGCAGCCGGCCGTTTCCCCAGAGGAGAGCCATGTGCTCCCGGCCGGTCTCCTGGGCGGTGAACGCGAGGTCCGACCGCCCGAACCGTCCGTCGGGCCGCTGGTTCGCGAGGATCGCGCGCACGAGGGGCTCGAGGTCGCGCGCCGAGCGGCCGGCGGGGGGCAGCGCAGCCAGCGCCTCGACGTAGCGGCCGGAGAGGTCGCCGCTGAAGTCCCAGAAGCGGCGCTCGGGGTCGAGGGTCACGTCGGCCAGGATGAAGGGCTCGGTGTAGGCGGGCGATCCCGCCGAAGTGAGCCGCCGCGCGGTGAGGGCCACGCGCTCGCCGAAGTCGCCGCGCGGCACGCACGCGGCCCCCCGGGGCCATTCGCTCGCCTCGGTCCCGGCGAGCGCGTGCCTCGCACCTGCGGCGAGGGCCGCCGAGGCGCCCGTCGCTCCCAGGAAGCGGCGGCGGGTCCACCATCCGAGCGGGCTCGCGATGCGCGTCGTCATCGTTCCTCCTCGGCCGCTCCGCCGCGCCTTCATCCGGGTCGGGCGGCGGCTCGTCGCGGCCTAGCGGATCCGGCGGACGGGCCGGCTGGCCCGGGGGCGGAACCCGACGAGGTCCTTGGCCAGCATCAAGGCGCGTCGCTTCTCGATGCCGGCCTTCGAGTCGGCGATCTGGCTCGCGAGGTCGCGGAGCCGCGCGTGCAGCCTCGTGAGCAGCTTGACCATCCTTCCGCTGACGACGCGGTGGCAGACGATCAGGTCCTTCACCCTCTGCTCGCGCTCGCCGAGGGTCGGCCCGCCCACCCCTTTGAGCTGCTCGATGGCTTCCCGGCCGACGGCGTAGACCTCCAGGACCGACCGGCAGTCGGTCGACAGGCTCGAGGCGTGGGCCTCGAGCGACTCCATGTCGTCCACCCGGATGCCGCGCAGGCTGAGGACCTCCTTGAGCTTCGGCAGCAGGTCGCCGAGGAGGAGGTCGACGAGCTTCCTGGTCTGCTCCCACTCCGGTTCCGGCGGGATCATCCGCTCCCTCTCCATCCTCGGCAGGAGGTCCGCGAACTCGGCCGTGCAGGCCTTCTCGAGGCCGTCGAGGAGCTCGTCCAGCTCGTACACCGACGTGTAGAGCCACTCCGCCTCCTCGATGTCCTGGGCGAAGCGCTTCGAGAGGAAGTAGTCCGCGTCGTGCCGGCTGCGAGGGTCGTTGGCGACGATCTCTCCGAAGGTGTCCCGCAGGAAGGCGTGGATCTTCCCGGTCGAGACGCACAGGAGCTTCCTCACCTCGGGGAGCTGGTCGGCGCGCAGGGAGTGGCCGTACCCCTCCATCGCCGTCAGCACCGTCTCCCCGAGCTCCTGGAACGAGGCCATGGCGTGGCGCCGGGCGGCCCCGAGGCCGGGGATGACCGACGGCTCCCCGAGGGTCGGCAGGAGCTCCGAGCGCATCAGCTCGGACACCCGCTCGACCTGGCGCCAGATCTTCAGCAGGTGGTCGGGAGAGCAGTGGAGGATCGCGTAGTTGCTGTCGAGGACCTCCTCGAGGAGGCGGATGCATCCGAGGTACGAGCGGATGCTGGGGTTCTGCACCCTCACCCTCTCGAGACCCCAGTCCGCGGTGGTCACTCCGGCCGGCAGCTCCACCTCGAGCGCGACGACCTGTCCCTGGCGGTTTCCCCTCGGCTTTCGCATCGTGTGGGTCACGAGCTACCGTCGTTCGACACTCCCTCGGAAGTGCCGGTTCGCCGGTAGTCTAACCGCAATCGGGGGAGGCGTAGAGGTCAACCGCCGAGGCTCCTCGGCACGGTCCGCAGCGGCACGCACCCGGGGGCGTCCGTCGCAAACGGCAGCGCCGCCTTGAGCTCCGCGCCCGTGAGACGCTCCAGCGCGTCTCGCTCCAGAGAGGCGAGCGTCCCATCAGGCCTTTGACACCGCGCCAAGGGGGGGGCTACTCTGCCGCCTGCCACGTGCAAGAGACGGGCGGGCCGCACGGACCTCCGCGGCCCTGCGTCTCGGGAGAGCTCGATGAAACACCCCGACGATTCCGAAACCAAGGACGACGCCGCGGTCCCCCGGAGGAGGTTCCTGGCCAGCGCCGCCGCCGTCACGGCCGGATTCACCATCGTGCCGCGGCACGTGCTGGGCGGGCAGGGCACGACCGCCCCGAGCGACAAGCTCAACATCGCGGGCGTGGGCGTCGGCGGCATGGGCAAGAGCAACCTCGAGCGCTGCGAAGCCGAGAACATCGTCGCCCTGTGCGACGTCGACTTCGGCCTCGCCGACCCGGTGTTCAACAAGTACCCGGCCGCCAAGCGGTACCGGGACTTCCGCGTCATGCTCGACGAGCAGAAGGACATCGACGCGGTCATCGTCGCGACGCCCGACCACACCCACGCCGTGATCGCGATGGCCGCCATGGAGCGGAGGAAGCACGTCTACGTGCAGAAGCCGCTCACCCACTCCGTCTACGAGGCCCGGCTCCTGACGGAGACCGCCCGCAAGCAGGGAGTCGCGACCCAGATGGGCAACCAGGGGCATTCCGGAGAGGGCGCCCGCCTCATGTGCGAGTGGGTCGCCGACGGCGCGATCGGCCACATCCGCGAGGCCCACGCCTGGACCAACCGGCCCGTGTGGCCGCAGGGCATCGAGGTGGACAGGCCCAAGGAGACGCCGGAGGTCCCGCCCGGCCTCGACTGGGACCTCTGGATCGGCCCCGCCCGTCCCCGCCCCTACCACCCCACCTACCACCCGGCGAAGTGGCGCGCGTGGTGGGAGTTCGGGACCGGATCCCTGGGCGACATGGGCTGTCACATCGTCGACCCCCTCTTCTGGGCGCTGAAGCTCAAGTACCCGGTGAGCGTCGAGGCCAACATCTCGAAGTACTGGCACGCCTTCTTCGAGGAGACGCAGCCCAGGAACGAGACCTATCCGCGGTCCTCCATCGTGCGCTTCAGGTTCCCGGCTCGGGGGAACATGCCCGAAGTCGACGTGACGTGGTGGGACGGGGGCCTGGTGCCGCCGCGCCCGCCCGGGCTCGAGCCCGGGCGCCGCATGGGGAACGAGGACGGCGGGATTCTCCTGATCGGCGAGAAGGCCGCGATCATGGCCGGCTGCTACGGTGAGTCGCCGCGCATCGTCCCCGAGTCGAAGATGAAGAAGTACAAGCGGCCCCGCAAGACGCTGGAGCGGATCCCCGAGGGCACCGACGGTCACGAGAAGGACTGGATCCGCTCCTGCAAGGGGGGCAAGCCGGCCAGCTCCAACTTCGAGTACTCCGGCCCCCTGTCGGAGACGGTCCTCATGGGGAACCTGGCCGTGCGGTTCCCCGACCGGCCGCTGCTCTGGAACGGCGCCGCCATGGAAGTGACGAACGACAAGGACGCCAACGCCTACGTCCGGCGCGAGTACCGGGAAGGCTGGCACCTGTAGCTAGACGCTCAGCCTCCAGGGGGCGCGGTACTCGCGGCCGAAGAGCCTCCGCGCCGCGCCGCTCGCGTTCTTCAGCTCGAGCTTGACCGGGTCGTACTCGATCCGCTCCTTCGTGCGGAGGGCCACGACCCCGAGAAGGCAGGTGGCCGAGGAGCGCAGGCCGTCCTCGATGTCGCACGCCGGGCGCTTCCGCGTCCGCACGCACTCGAGCATGTTGCCGGCGTGGTTGAAGAGCCCCTCGTCCACCTCGTCCATGCGCATCGAGGGCGAGCGCGGCACGTCCTTCTCGTTCCTGTTCCCGGTGCGCGTCGTCTCCCCGACCCTTCGCGTCTCGGGGAAGACCTCGAAGCCCGAGCGGTTCAGGAACATCGTGGCCTCGGTGCCGTGGAACTCGATGCCGTACCCCTTGCCGAACATCGAGTTGGCGTTGGCCTGCCGGTTCTCGTATGTGCAGACGAACCCCGGGTACTCGAACGTGGCCTGGAGCGTGTCCGGCGTGTCGCCGTTGTCCTTCACCGCGAGCTTCTGGCCGACGCCGGTGACGGCCACGGGGCCCGGCGTGTCGAGAGCCCACTGCACGATGTCGACGAGGTGAACGGCCCAGTCGCCGAGCATGCCGTTCGAGTAGTCCCAGAAGTGGCGGAAGGTGGACCAGCCCTCGCCGACGCCGAAGCGGTTGGCGTTGAAAGGGACCCTGGGGGCGGGCCCCAGCCACATGTCCCAGTCGAGGCCGGGGGGAGGGTCGGAGTCGGGCGGGCTCCCGATGCCGTTCGGGGAGGCGTTCGAGTAGTTCCAGGTGCGCACGAAGCTCACCCGGCCGAGCAGCCCCTGGCGGACGATCTGTGCCGCCTCCTGGAAATGGACGTTCGAGCGCTGCCAGAGCCCGACCTGCACGACCCGCTGGTGCTTGCGGGCGGCGGCGAGCATGGCCTTGCCCTCCTCCACCGTCACCGCGACCGGCTTCTCGACGAAGACGTCCTTGCCGGCCTGGCACGCCATGACCACCGGGAGGGCGTGCCAGTGGTCGGGCGTCGCGTTGATCACGACGTCGATCGTCCGGTCGTCGAGCACCCGCCGGAAGTCGGTCTGGGTCGAGGCGCCCTCTCCGGCCGCTTCCCTCCCGAGCTGGAGGTTCGGCGCGTAGACGTCGCACACCGCGGCGATCTCGGCCCCCTGCTTCTTGAAGGCCTCGAGGTTCGAGCGCCCCTGTCGGCCGGCGCCGATCACGCCCACCCTCACGCGGTCGTTCGCGCCCTGGACGCTCCGCGTCAGCGGACCGGCGAAGGACATGCTGACTGCGGCGCCCGCGCCCACGGCGCGCTGCATGAAGCCTCGGCGGTCGATCGGCTCGCTCATGGTCTCCCTCCGCGCGCACCCTATCGCCGGCCGGGGCCGGGGGTCAATCGGCTCGCGCGGATCGGGCCCGCCCGCCGCTCGCCCCACGGAGCGCGGCTCGACGTCGTCGCTGTAGGATCCGCATCGACGGGCGAGGTTGCCGAGCGAGGGAGGTGGGCATGAGCACGAGCCGAGGTCGGGCCGGCGTGGGTCGACGCGGCTTCCTGGCCGCGGCCGCGGCGACGGCGGCCACGGGCGGGATCGCGAGCGTGGCCGCCGTGAGCTCGAGCGAAGAGTCCGTCGCGACGACCAGAGCGGGCCCGGTCACGGTGCGCGTCGAGGGCCTGCGCGTCCTGGTCGAGACCAGCACGCTCGTCGCGGTCGTGGACGCGGGGCGGCTCGTCTCGCTGCGGAGTCGGCGGACGGGCGAGGAGCTGCTGGCCGGGGGAGGCGGGGAGCCGGCGCTCGCTCTCGTGTACCGTGGCGGCGAGCTCGTGCCGGTCGAGGCGGGACGCTTCGGCCAGGTCTCGGCCCGCTCCCTCTCCGCGACGCGAGCCGAGCTCACCGTCGCGGGCTGGGACGGGGACGGCGTGATCGCGGTCTCCGGCGACCCTGAGACCGGCGACCTCGTGGTGGAGCCGGGGGCCTTCTCCTCGCGGCCGGGCGTGCGCGCCTGCCGGTGGACGATCGGCGGCCTGCGGCCCGACCTCGAGCTCGTCGCGCCCCTCTTCCAGGGCATCCGCCTGCCCCTCGACGACCGGCTGATCCGAGACAGCCATTGGCCGTGGCCGATGCACTGGGAGGCCGGCCTCGCGATCCTCGCCGGCAAGGCCTCCGGCTTCTGGGTCCACGCGCGGGACGACCGCTACCGGTACAAGGCCCTTCACGTCGGCCCCGGCCGCGCGCTCGGCTTCGACGCCGAGGCCTGGGGACCGATCGACGAGAACCGCTCCGCGGGCGGCCTCGCCTGGCGGATCAACGTCTTCGACGGCGACTGGACCTCTCCCGCCTCCCGGTACCGCGCCTGGCTGTGGGGCGCGTACGGCCTCGAGGCGCGCGAGCGCGAGCGCCGCGAGTGGGTGGGCGACGTCCGCTTCGCCGTCTCCTGGTGCCCGGGCGAGGCCGACGTGCTCGACGCCCTGGCCGCGAGGCTCCCGCCCGGTCGCGTCCTCCTCCACTATCCGGACTGGCGAACGCTCCCCTACGACGAGGGCTACCCCACCTTCGTGGCGAGCGACGAGGCGAAGGCATTCCTCTTCAAGGCCCGGTCGATGGGCTTCCGCGTCATGCCGCACTTCAACTCGGTGGACATGGACCCGTCGCAGCCCGTCTACGCGCGCATCCGGGACTTCCAGTACCGCGACGTCGAGACGAAGCGCGTCCAGGGCTGGGGCTGGTACGAGGACCGGGTGATCGGCGTGCCGGAGTCGAACGGGACACGCCTCCTCCACCGCGACAAGAAGGTGATGGCCAAGATCCACCCCGGCCTCGGCCTGTGGCGCTCGGTGCTGGGGGGCGCCGTCCAGGACGCGGCGCGGGCCCTCGGCCTCGACGCCGCCTTCCTCGACGTGACGCTCGTCTCCCAGAACCTCCACGACTGCTTCGTCGAGGGTCGGACCTCGACGGAGGGCATGCTGCGGCTCATCGACCACGTGGCCGGCCTCGGCGACGGACTCGTCGTGGGCGGAGAGGGCCGGAACGAGATCACCGCCCAGGGCCTCTCGTTCGCGCAGGCCCACCTCTTCCGGAGCTGGCAGGAGAATGCGGAAGGCGTGGAGCGGACGGGCGGGTGCGCGCTCGGCGAGCTGCTCTTCGGCCGCCTCTGCCGGACGATCGGGTACTCCGGCCTCTCCGGCCGCGACGCAAAGGAGGATCTGCGCCTCCGCCTGCACGAGGAGCACGGCGCGATCCCGACGGTCACCGTGAGCTCGGCGGCCGAGATCCGGCAGCCCAACCCGGCCGTTGGCCGCCTGCTGGAGCAGGCCGCCGGCCGGCGCTGAGCCGAGACGGTTGCGATAGACTCGCGCCGGCCGCGGGAGCCTCCGCGGCAGGAGGACCGACATGCCGCTCGAGCTGACCGCCGCCCTCTGGGTGGCCGGCGTCGCCCTCGTCCTCGCTGTCGTCTGGCGCTCGAACCTCGTCCGCTACATCCCCAACAACCGCGTGGGCATCGTCGAGAAGGTGTGGAGCCTGCACGGCTCCGTGACCAAGGGCTTCATCGCCCTCGAGGGCGAGGCGGGCTTCCAGCCCGACGTGCTGCGCGGCGGCTGGCACGCCTTCTTCCCGACCCAGTACCGCGTGCACGTGGTCCCGCTCGTCACGATCCCCCAGGGCCGGATCGGGTACCTCTTCGCGCGCGACGGCGCGCCGCTGCCTCCCACCCAGACCCTCGCCTCGAACGCCCGCGCCGCCGACTTCACCGACGCCGCGGCGTTCCTCCGCCAGGGCGGCCAGCGAGGCCCGCAGCGCCGCATCCTCCGCGAGGGCACCTACGCCCTGAACCTCGCCCAGTTCGTGGTCGTCACCGCAGACGGCATCTACTACCTCCAGCTCAACCGCGACGAGGAGCAGATGTTCAAGGCCATGGCGAGCCTCCTCGCCGAGCGCCGCGGCTTCTCGCCGGTCGTCCTCACCGAGGACCTCGTCGGGATCGTGACCGTCCACGACGGCCCGTCGCTCCCCCAAGGCGAGGTGATCGCCCCCACGGTCGGCGACCGGCCCGACGTCGCCGACCACTACCACAACAACTTCCAGGACCCGGAGCGGTTCCTCGCCGCGGGCGGCCTGCGCGGCCGCCAGCTCCAGGTCCTCGTCGAAGGGACCTACTACGTGAACCGGCTCTTCGCCACCGTGGAGACGATCCCGAAGACGGTGATCGAGGTCGGCCACGTCGGAGTGGTCGTCTTCTACAGCGGCGCCGCCGGCCGCGACCTCTCCGGCGACGCCTACCGCCACGGCGAGATGGTGAAGGCGGGCGAGCGCGGGGTGTGGCAGGAGCCGCTCCTCCCCGGCAAATACCCGTTCAACACCTACGCCGGCAAGGTGCTCGCCGTCCCGACCACGAACTTCATCCTCAAGTGGATCAAGACCGAGGTCGGCTCGCACCGCTACGACGAGAACCTCTCCGAGGTGCAGCTCATCACCAAGGACGCCTTCGAGCCCTCGCTCCCGCTGTCCGTCGTCGTCCACATCGACTACAAGAAGGCGCCCCTCGTCATCCAGCAGTTCGGCGACGTCAAGCGCCTCGTCGAGCAGACCCTCGACCCGATGGTGTCGGCCTACTTCAAGAACGTGGGCCAGACGCGAACCCTCATCCAGCTCATCCAGGAGAGGAGCGAGATCCAGCGCCTGTCCTCCGAGCAGATGAAGGAGAGGTTCGCCGGCTACAACCTCGAGCTGAAGGAGGTCCTGATCGGCACCCCCAACGCCGGGGCGGGGGACAAGGCGATCGAGACGATCCTCACCCAGCTCCGGGCGCGGCAGATCGCGGAGGAGCAGGTCGAGACCTACTCCCGCCAGGAGAAGGCGGCGGTCAAGGAGCGCGAGCTGCGGGAGGCGGAGGCGCGGGCCCGGCAGCAGCAGCCGCTGACCGAGTCGGAGATCGCGATCGCGATCCAGGAGAACCAGGGCAAGGCGGCCTACCAGCGCTCCCGGCAGGAGGCGGAGCAGATCCGGGCCCTCGCCCAGGCCGAGGCGGACAAGGTGCGGGCGCTGGCCGGAGGGGACGCGGAGCGCGTGCGGGCGCTCGGGGAGGCGGAGGCCGGCCGGGCGGCGCGGGTGGGCGTCGCCCAGGCCCTCGCGATCGAGGAGCAGGTCCGCGCCTACGGCGGCCCGCAGCTGCAGCTCGCGCAGCAGGTGATGAGCCGCTTCGCGGAGGCGATCGAGCAGAGCAAGGTCGACGTGGTGCCGAAGATCGTGGTCGGGGGCACCGGAGCCGGCGCCGGCGGCAGCTCCCTCCTCGAGGCCCTGCTCGCCCTCGTGCTGTCCGACAAGCTCGGCGAGAAGATGGGCGCCTCACCGCCGCCGCGCGATGCCGGGATGGAGACCTACCGCAACGAGGTCCGCTCGGGCCTGATGAGCTCGCTCCGCGGCGGCGCCTCCGGCCCTTCGCACGGCGAGGCCCGGCCCCCGCGCTGACCCGCGCGGCGACGCCGGAGGCGATATCATTCGCTCCTCGACGGCGCCGGCCCTCCCGACGATGACGTCTCGACCTCCCAGGAGCCTCCGATGATGAACCGTCTCGCTCTCCTCGCCCTCCTCGCCGTCCCGGCGGCGTCTCCCGCGGCGCCTCCCGACACGTCCACGTCCTTTGCCCTCCGGGACGGGGACCGGGTCGTCTTCTACGGCGACAGCATCACCCAGGACGGCGCCTACGGGCGCTTCGTCGAGGAGTACGTGCGGACGCGCTTCCCGAGGTGGGACGTCCGCTTCTACAACGCCGGCGTCGGCGGCGACACGGTGAGAGGAGGCTGGGCGGGTCCTGTCGACGTGCGCCTCGAACGGGACGTGATCGCCCTCAAGCCCACCGTGGTGACGATCATGCTGGGCATGAACGACGGGGGCTACAAGCCCTTCGACCCGCAGACCCTCGCCGCGTTCGGCGACGGCTACCGGGCCCTCGTGGCCAAGCTGCGGCAGGCGCTCCCCGGCGTGCGGCTCACCTTCATCCGCTCTTCGCCGTTCGACGACGTCGCCCGGCCGCCGCAGTTCGCCCCCGGCTACGACGACGCCCTCCGCCGCCTCGGCTGCTACGTCACGACGCTGGGCGAGAAGGAGAAGGCCACCGTCGTCAGCTTCCGCGACCCCGTGAACGCCGGCATCGCCGCGGTGGTGAAGGACGACCCCGGCCTCGCCCGGCAGGTGGTCCCCGACCGCGTCCACCCCGGCCCCGCCGGCCACATGGTGATGGGGGCGACGCTGCTCCGCGCCTGGAACGCGCCGCCTCTCGTCTCGCGCGTCGCGATCGACGCCGCGGGGCCGAAGGTGACAGACGCCGGGAGAGCGGAGGTGAGCGAGCTCGCCGCGGCCGGCGGGGGGCTCACCTGGACCGAGATCGACGAGTCGCTGCCGCTGCCGGTGAGCTACGAGGACGCCACGGTCGAGCTCGCCCAGGAGGCGGGCGCCGACCTGGAGAGCCTGGACCAGCAGGTCCTCGCGGTGAGCGGCCTCGCCGCCGGCCGCTACGCGCTCAAGATCGACGGCCAGGCCGTCGGCACGTTCGCGGAGACGGAGCTGGCCCGGGGCGTGAACCTGGCCCGCTACAACACGCCGATGCGGTGGCAGGCGTTCGCGGTGGCCTGGTCGGCCGGGGACGGCCACGAGCTGCAGAAGCTGCGGCGCCGCCTGCTCGTCGACTCGGGGAAGGACCCGTCCCTCGCCGCCACGACCTCGACCCTCGCCGCCCGGGACGAGGCGGACCAGAAGGCCCGCAGCGAGCAGGCCCTGCCGAAGGCGCGGAGGTACGAGCTCACGCCGGCGAAGTAGCCTCCGTCCGCGGGCGCTTACCTCCCCAGCCGGTGCTTCTGCACCTTGCCGAGGGCGTTCCGTGGCAGGGCCTCGACACGGACGAAGGCCGCCGGCACCTTGAACGACGCCAGCTGCCGCCGGCAGGCGGCCTCGAGGCCGGCCTCGTCGGCGTCGCCGGCGAAGTAGGCGACGGGCCGCTCGCCGCGCCTCTCGTCCGGCACTCCCACGACCGCCGCCTCGCGCACGCCCGGCTGCTCGAGGAGCACCTCCTCGATCTCGCGCGGGTACACGTTGAAGCCGCCGGTGATGATCAGGTCGGAGAGCCGGCCGCGCAACGTCACGTACCCGTCGCCGGAGCGCTCGGCGAGGTCGCCCGTCCGGAAGAAGCCGTCGGCGAACGCGGCGGCGGTCGCCTCGGGCCGGCGCCAGTAGCCCGGGAAGACGGCCGGGCCCCGCACGAGCAGCTCGCCGGTCGCGCCCTCGGCAACGTCGAGGCCGTCCTCGCCGACGATCCGCACGTCGACTCCCGGCAGCGGCCGGCCCACCGTCCCCGGCCGCCGCTCGCCGTCGTACGGGTTGGACATCGTCATGAGCGTCTCCGTCATCCCGTACCGCTCCAGGATCGCGTGGCCGAACTTCGCGCGGAAGGACTCGAAGACGCGGGCGGGCAGAGGCGCGGAGCCGGAGACGAAGAGGCGCGTCCGCGAGCCGATCCGGCGGGCCGCGTCGTCCGGGACCTCCAGGAGCCGGACGTAGATGGTCGGCACGCCGAAGAAGAGGGTCGGACGGAACTCCTCGAAGAGGGCCTCCGCCTTCTGGTGCTCGAAGCGCTCCACGAGCCGCATGCGGCAGCCGCTCGCGAGCCAGGAGCAGACGCCGTTGCCCAGGCCGTGGACGTGGAAGAGGGGCAGGACCGCGAGGTAGCGGTCGGAGGCGGTGATTCGCCACGCCTCCACGAGGGAGCGAGCGTTCGCGGCGAGGTTCCCGTGGGTGAGGACGGCGCCCTTCGGCCGCCCCGTGGTGCCCGACGTGTAGACGATGGCGGCTGGCCCGTCACCCCAAGGCGCTCTCCTCCTGGCGGGCGTCGAAGGATCGGCGGGCCCGGATGGTCCGCCAAGGGGGTCCTGGTCGTCACGGACGGTCGGCGCCGCGCTGGCGGGTGACCGTCCCGCTTCCAGGGCCAGCTCGTCCACGTCCCAGACCGCCGTTCCCGTCGGAACCGACGCCGCTCTCTCCTTGGTCGTGACGACCGCGGTCGGCTCGGCGTCGCTCACGATGGGCCCGACCTCCCGTTCCCGGTAGAGCACGTTCACCGGCACGAAGACGGCCCGGAGCTTCAGACAGGCGAGGAGGAGGTCGAGGATCTCGACGCGGTTGGCGACCTGCACGACGAGGCGGTCGCCTTCGCGCAGGCCGCGAGCGGCGAGGACGGCGGCCATCCGCCGGCTCCGTTCTTCGACCTCACCGAAGCTCAGCGCTCCGATCCGCCCGCCGGGTGAGCCGAGCTCCAGCCCGACCTCCCGCTCGCGGCGGACGAGCGACCCGTCGAAGAGCTCGAGCAGGGGCCCGCGTGCCACGACGCCCACTGTAGCCTGCGCCCACGGTCATCCCAAGGGCCGAAGGCGCTCCGTCCCGCCGCGCCAGGGCCAACCGCCCCGTCTCGCGCCTCGGGACCCCGTGGCAAACACCTTGACAGGCGCCGGGGAGCCGTCCAGAATCCCGCATTACCGTCGACAGATAGTTCGAGTGGGCTGGCGCGCTTGCAGCCGGGCCACCGTCGTGGGTTCCCTCCTCGCGACGCCGAGCCCGCGGTCGTGCGCCGAGCCTCCAAGGAGGGAATGGAGATGAATCCGACAGCTCGCACCGGCCTGGCCTGGCTCGCTGCTCTCGCCACGGCCGCCTCGGTCCAGGCGCAATCCGCTCGCGACGCCGTCTACTTCACGACGGCGGACAACACGATCTCGCGCGCCCTGCTCGCGACCGGGCAGTCGCAGGCGGTCGTGACCGACAAGGGCACGAACCTCAAGGGGCTCGCCGTCCGCTACGACGGGAACGACCTCGTCACGATCCTCGCCGCGAACTCGACCCAGGGCGGCGACGTGCGGGCCTACGCCTGTCCCTCGCCAACTGGGCCCTGCACGGCCCTCGGGTCCGTGGCGAGCCTGAAGGCGGCGGTCGCAGTCACCCTCGACACGGCGGGGAACGCGTACGCGGTGAACGCGACGAAGGGCGGCCCGGACGTCCTCCTCTACCTGCCTCGCAACCCGGCGTGCGCGGCGAGCCCGGCTCCCGCGGGCTGTCTGCCGGGCGGATACGGCGCTGCGCGCGTCATCGACGACCAGGTGAACGGAGTCTCGCTGGTCGGCGACGTGAGGGTGGTGCCAGGGACGGGCTCGTTCGGGGCCAGCGCCAGGTACGCTCCCGGCGACGTGCTCGTCCTGGCCGAGAGGCCGGCCCGCATCCTCGCCTACTCGGGCACGGCCATCCAGGCCTTCCTCGCCGGGACCGGGCCCCAGCCCGTCCCGACCACCGTCGCGAACATCTCGGACTGCCAGGAACCCGAAGGTCTCGCCGTCTTCGCGACCGGCGAGCTGCTGGTCGCGACCGA
>DATJYX010000009.1:0-8096 GCA_035577965.1 Vicinamibacteria bacterium
AGACGCCCCACTCCGCTCCGACCGGCTCCTCCTCGGTGTCGGTGGACCAGCGCGACCAGGACAGGTGGCGGAGGACGGCCTCCGTCACCTGGTCGGTCGTGGCGTGGCCGCCGACGTCGGGGGTGCGCAGCTCGCGGAGGGCGGCGATCGCCGCCGACTCGACGGCCCGGGCCATCTGCCGGCGGCGGAACGCGTGCTCGAGCATGAGGGCCACGGTCAGGATCGCCCCGGTCGGGTTGGCGATCCCCTTGCCCGCGATGTCGGGCGCGGCGCCGTGGATCGGCTCGTAGAGGCCGGGGCCGGGGCCGAGCGAGGCCGAGGGCAGGACGCCGATCGAGCCGGCGAGGGCCGCCGACTCGTCGCTCAGGATGTCGCCGAACATGTTGTCGGTGACGATCACGTCGAACGTGTGGGGCGCGCGGAGGATCTCGAAGCTCGCCGCGTCCACGTAGCGGTGCTCGAGCGTCACGTCCGGGTACCCGGCTCCGACCTCGGTCACCACCCGCCGCCAGAGGCGGGAGGCGGCGAGCACGTTGGCCTTGTCGACCGAGGTCAGGTGCTTCTTGCGGCGGCGGGCGAGCTTGAACGCCACGTGGGCCACCCGCCGCACCTCGTCCGCGGTCTGGTGCCAGGTGTCGACCGCCTCCTCCGGCTTCTCCCACCGAGGCTCGCCGAAGTAGACGCCGCTCGACAGCTCGCGCACGACGAGGATGTCGGCGTGGCGGGCGAGGCCCTCCTTGAGCGGCGTGGGCAGGCCGAGGTAGCGCGCGGGCCGCAGGTTGGCGTAGACGTCGAGGGCCCGGCGCAGCCCGAGAAGGCCCGCTTCCGGCCTCACCGGCGCCTTGTCCCACTTCGGCCCTCCCACTGCCCCGAGGAAGACCACGGCCGACTCCCGGCACAGGGCGACGGTTTCGGCCGGGAGCGGCTCGCCCGTGGCGTCGATCGCGGCGCCGCCCACGAGGCCCTCCCGGGCCTCGAACGGCAGGCAGGCCTCGAGGACGCGCAGCGCCGCCTTCGTCACCTCCGGACCGATGCCGTCTCCGGGGAGGACGGCGATCTTCGGCTTCATGCGGACCTCCAGGGCGCGGGCCCCGCCGCCTCTTCGTAGGCGGCGATCTCGCGCTCACGCGACAGAAGAAAGGCGAGCTCGTCCTGGCCGTTGAGCAGGCAGTAGCGGGCGAAGGGCTCGAGGGGGAAGGCGGAGCGTCCCCCCTCGAAGGCGATCTCCCGAGCGCCCACGTCGATCGTCACCTCGAGGCCCGGCGCCTCCACGAGCCGCGCGTGGGCGGCCTCGTCGACCTGGACGGGCAGGAAGCCGTTCTTCAGGGCATTGCCCCGGAAGATGTCGGCGAAGGCGGTGCTCACGACCGCGTCGAAGCCGCCGGCCTGAAGAGCCCAGACCGCGTGCTCGCGCGAGGAGCCGCAGCCGAAGTTGCGCCCGGCGACGAGGACGCGCGCGCCCGCGGCCTCCGGCCGGTTGAGGGCGAAGCCCGCCTTCGGCCGGCCGTCCTTCTCCCACCGCCAGTCGGCGAAGAGCCCCTTCCCGAGGCCCTCCCGCGAGGTGGTCACGAGGAAGCGGGCGGGGATGATCTGGTCGGTGTCGACGTTCTCGGCCGGGAGAACGACGGTGCGGGATCGGATCTCCTTGACGGCCTTCATCGCAGCAGCTCCCTCGGGTCGGCGATCGCGCCGGTGACGGCCGCCGCGGCGGCGGTGAGGGGGCTCGCCAGGAACGTGCGGCCGCCCGGGCCCTGCCGGCCCTCGAAGTTGCGGTTGCTCGTGCTCACCGCGTACTGCCCCGGCTCGAGCCGGTCGTCGTTCATGGCGAGGCACATCGAGCAGCCGGGCTCGCGCCACTCGGCCCCGGCCTCGCGGAAGACCCGGTCGAGGCCTTCGACCTCGGCCTCCTTCTTCACCTGCTCCGAGCCGGGCACGACGAGGGCCCGCACTCCCGGGGCGACCTTCCGCGCCCGGAAGACGCGGGCCGCCTCGCGCAGGTCGGAGAGGCGCGAGTTCGTGCAGGAGCCGATGAACACGACGTCGATCCGCCGCCCGAGGAGGGGCTTCCCCGGCTCGAGGCCCATGTAGCGGAGCGCCTTCTCGAGGCCGAGGTCGCCGTCGGGCTCCGGCACGGCCTCGCGGACGGAGATGCCCATGCCCGGGCTCGTGCCCCACGTGATCATCGGCGTGAGCGACGAGGCGTCGATGCGCTCCACGCGGTCGAAGCGGGCGCCGTCGTCGCTCGGCAGCGTCCGCCAGCGCGCCACCGCCGCGTCCCACGCGTCGCCCGCGGGCGCGTACGACCGCCCGGCGAGGTACGCGTACGTCGTGTCGTCCGGCGCCACGAGGCCGGCTCGCGCCCCGGCCTCGATCGACATGTTGCAGACCGTCATCCGCTCCTCCATCGACAGGGAGCGGACGGCCGAGCCGCGGTACTCGAGGGCGTGGCCGGTCGCTCCCCCGGTCCCGATGCGCGCGATGAGGGCCAGGATCAGGTCCTTCGCGGTCACTCCGGCGCCGAGCGTCCCGTCGAAGTCGGCGGCGAAGGTCCTCGGCCGGCGCTGGAGGAGGCACTGCGTCGCGAGGACGTGGCCGACCTCGCTGGTGCCGATGCCGAACGCGAGGGCGCCGAAGGCCCCGTGGGTGCTCGTGTGGCTGTCGCCGCACACGATCGTCGAGCCGGGCTGGGTGAGGCCCAGCTCCGGCCCGATGACGTGGACGATGCCCTGGCGGCGGTCGCCCACCGGATAGAGCGTCACGCCGAAGTCGTGGCAGTTCCGCTCGAGAGCGCTCACCTGCTCCGCCGCCGCGCCCTCCGCGGGGGCGCGGCGCCCGTCGGGGCCGGAGCGCGTGGGAATGGCGTGGTCCATCGTCGCCACCGTGCGGTCGGGGCGGCGCACCCCGAGGCCTCGCGAGCGCAGCTCGGAGAAGGCCTGGGGCGACGTCACCTCGTGGACGAGGTGCAGGTCGACGTAGAGGACGGCCGGCGTGTCGTCCGTCTCCGCCGACACGAGGTGGGCGTCCCAGACCTTCTCGAGGAGCGTGCGGGGGCCGTCCGCCATCGCGACCTCAGGCCGCGGCCCGCGCCTCGCGGGCCGAGGCCACCGCCGACAGGTACGCCTTGAGCGTCGCCTCGATGGTGTCGGCGCTCGCCGCCTGCCCGAGCGACTCGATGCCGTCGTGGACGACGCGCACCGTCACCTCGGCCACGGCGTCCTTGCCCGCGGTCACGGCCCGGGTGTGCATCTCGAGGAGCTGCAGCTCGAAGCCGAGGGCGGCGTCGGCCGCCTTGAGCGCCGCGTCGAGCGGCCCGTTGCCGACCGCGGAGGCCGAGCGCCGGTGGCCCTCCACGTCCACCTCGACGGTGGCGGTGGGCAGGATGTGGTTGCCAGAGATGACCTGGTAGCGGACGAGCTTCGCCCGCGGCTCCGCGGTGTGCTCCACGATCGCCAGCAGGTCCTCGTCGTACACGAACTTCGTCCGGTCGGCCAGCTCCTTGACCTTGCGGGTGACCTCCTCGACGTCCTCCGCCTTCATGGCGATGCCGAGCTGCTTGAGGCGGGACTCGACGGCGTGCTTCCCGGAGTGCTTGCCGAGGATGAGCATCGACTGGGAGAGCCCCACGCTGGCCGGAGTCATGATCTCGTAGCAGAGCGGGTTGGCGAGGACGCCGTGCTGGTGGATGCCCGCCTCGTGGGCGAAGGCGTTGCGGCCCACGATCGCCTTGTTCGGCTGCGGCCAGACGCCGGTGACGGTCGAGAGCTGGGTGCTCGTGGGCACGAGCAGCTCGCCCCGGATCCCGGTCTCCGCCTGGAGGACCTCGCGCCGCACCTTCAGCGCCATCACGAACTCCTCGAGCGACGTGTTGCCGGCCCGCTCGCCGATGCCGTTGATCGTGCACTCGACCTGGCGCGCCCCGGCCTGGACGGCGGCCAGGGAGTTGGCGACGGCGAGGCCGAGGTCGTTGTGGCAGTGCACGGAGATGACGGCCCCCGGGACGTCGCGGACGAGCTTCCGGACCATCTCCGCGTACTCGGGCGGCAACGCGTAGCCGACGGTGTCGGGCACGTTGAGCGTGCGGGCGCCCGCGTCGAAGACCGCCTGCAGGATCTCGCGGAGGTAGCCGTAGTCGGTGCGGGAGGCGTCCTCGGCCGAGAACTCCACGTCGTCGCAGAAGGTCCGGGCCAGCCGCACGCCCTCGACGGCCTGCTTCAGCGCCTCCTCGGGCGTGATCTTGAGCTTCCACTTGAGGTGGATGCCCGAGGTGGCGAGGAAGGTGTGGATGACCGGGTTCAAAGCACCCTCGAGCGACTTGCCGGCGGCCTCGATGTCGATCGTCTTGGCCCGGCAGAGGGCGGCGACCCGGGCTCCCTTGACGGCCTCCGAGATCGCCTGCACCGCCTCGAAGTCGCCCCGGGAGGCGATCGGGAAGCCCGCCTCGATGATGTCGACCCCCAGCCGCTCGAGCTGCAGGGCCATGCGCACCTTCTCCGCGGTGTGCATGCTGCAGCCCGGCGACTGCTCGCCGTCACGGAGGGTGGTGTCGAAGATCGTGATCCGGGCGTTCATCGTACCGCTCCCGCGGGCTTCTCGGCCGCCCGCTTCACCTCGCCGTCCGCCGTCACCTCGACCGCGTCCAGGAAGGGCATCATGGCCCGCAGGCGCGCCCCGACCTGCTCCAGCTGCTGGCTGCGCTCGGCAGCCCGGGTGGCGTCGAACTTCGGCCGCCCGGCCTCGTTCTCCGCGATCCAGCGCTTCGCGTACCGGCCGTCCTTGATCTCGTCGAGGAGCCTCTGCATCTCCCGCTTCGTCTCCTCGGTCACGATGCGCGGCCCCGCCGTGTAGTCGCCGTCCTCGGCGGTGTCGGACACCGAGTAGCGCATGTAGTTGAGCCCGCCCCGGTACATGAGGTCCACGATGAGCTTCAGCTCGTGCAGGCACTCGAAGTAGGCGATCTCCGGCTGGTAGCCGTTCTTCACCAGCGTCTCGAAGCCCGCCTTCACGAGGGCGGAGGCGCCGCCGCAGAGCACCGCCTGCTCGCCGAAGAGGTCGGTCTCCGTCTCCTCGGCGAAGGTCGTCTCGATGACGCCGGCCCGCGTGCAGCCGATGCCTTTCGCGTAGGCGAGGGCCATCGCCTTGGCCTTCCCGCTCGCGTCCTGGTGGACGGCGAGGAGTCCGGGCGTGCCCTGCCCCTCCTTGAAGACCTCGCGCACCCGGTGGCCGGGCGCCTTGGGGGCGACCATGGAGACGTCGACGCCGGGCGGCGCCGCGATCGTCCCGAACCGGACGTTGAAGCCGTGGGCGAACATGAGCGTCTTCCCCGCCTTCAGGTGGGGGGCGATCTCCTCGCGGTAGAGCTTCGCCTGCCCCGTGTCCGGGGTCAGGATCATGACGACGTCGGCCTCGGCGGCGGCCTCGGCCGGGGTCTTCACCTTGAGGCCGTCCTTCTGCGCCTTGGCCCGCGAGCGGCTCTGGGCGGGCAGGCCGACGACCACGTCCACGCCGTTGTCCCTGAGGTTCAGGGCGTGGGCGTGGCCCTGGCTTCCGTAGCCGATCACCGCCACCCGGCGGCCCTTCAGCAGCCGGAGGTCGGCGTCCGCGTCGTAGTAGATCTTCGCCATGTCTCCTCCTCCTCTACGCGGCCGGCGCCCCGTGCGCGGCGGGCTTGCCGGCGACGACGCTCCCCCGGACCATGGCCACCTTGCCCGTCCGGACCATCTCCACGATGCCCCGCGGCCGCAGCAGCTCCACGAGGCCGTCGACCTTCTGCTCGTCGCCGGTGACCTCCACGATCACCGACTCCGTCGCCACGTCCACGATGCGCCCCCGGAAGATCTCGACGAGGCTCGCGAGCTCCGCGCGCTCGGCCGGCGCGCACCGGACCCGGATGAGCGCGAGGTCGCGGTCGACGGTCGGCATGTGGGTGACGTCCACGACCTCCGCCACCGGGATGAGCTTCCGCAGGTTCGCCTCGACGATCGGGGCCGGCACGCGGGCCGTGTCCACGACGATCGTCATCCGCGAGAACTCCGGGGTCTCGGTGTGGCCGACGGTCAGGCTGTCGATGTTGAAGGCGCGCCGCCTGAAGAGGCTCGCCACCCGGTTGAGGACGCCGGGCTGGTCCATGACTCTCGCGACGAGGGTGTGCTTCACGAGCGCACCTCCTGCTCCTGCCCGGCCTCGGAGGGCCGGCGGATCATGGCGTGGAGATCGCTCCCCGCCGGGACCATGGGGTAGACGGCGTCCTCCTTCTCGACCCTGAACTCGATGAGGACCGGGCCCTTCGTCTCGCGGGCCTTCCGGACCGTGGGCACGACGTCGGCCCGCGAGTCGACGCGGTAGGCCGGGACGTCGTACGCCCCGGCCAGCTTCACGAAGTCGGGCGAGAGCATGGGGGTCGCCGCGTAGCGCCGCTCGTGGAAGAACTCCTGCCACTGGCGGACCATGCCCAGGAAGCCGTTGTTGACGACGGCGATCTTGATGTCGAGCCCCTCCTGCTGCAAGGTCGCAAGCTCGCACTGGGTCATCTGGAAACCGCCGTCGCCGGCCACGACCCAGACCTCGGCCTCCGGCCGCGCCATCTTGGCCCCGATGGCGGCGGGGAGGGCGAACCCCATCGTGCCCAGCCCGCCCGAGGTGATGAGAGTCCGCGGCTCGTCGTGCTTGTAGTACTGGGCCTCCCACATCTGGTGCTGGCCGACGTCGCTCACCACGACCGAGGTGCCGTCGGTCGTCTGCCAGAGGTCGTGGACCACGTGGGCGGCGAGCAGCCGGCCGTTCCCGTCGCGGTGGATGATGTCGCGCGAGCGGGTGTCCTGCCGCCAGCCGTCGATCTCCGCGATCCAGGCCTCGGGGCGGCGCGCCTTCACGATCGGGGTGAGGGCCTCGAGGGCCACGCGGAGGTCGGAGATGAGGGCCACGTCCACCTTCACGTTCTTGCCGACCTCGGAGGGGTCGATCTCGACGTGGATCTTCTTCGCGTGGAGGGCGTAGGTCTTGATGTTCCCGGTCACGCGGTCGTCGAACCGCATGCCGAAGGCGAGGAGGAGGTCGGCGTTCTGGATCGCGGTGTTGACGAAGGCTTCCCCATGCATGCCCATCATTCCGAGGCAGAGCGGGTGGCTCTGGGGGAAGCCGCCGATGCCGAGGAGGGTGAGGGCGACCGGGGTGCCGGTCCTCTCCGCGAAGTCGCGCAGGGCCGACGAGGCCCCGGACCGAATGACGCCGGCCCCGGCGAGGATGAGCGGCCGCTCCGCCCGGTCGACGAGCTCGGCCGCGCGGGCCAGGCTCTCGGCGTCGGGGGGCTCAGGGTCGTGGAGGCCGGGCAGGTGGACGGTCTCGGGGTAGTGGAAGTCCGCCTTCCCCTGCTGCGCGTCCTTCGTGATGTCCACGAGGACGGGCCCGGGGCGTCCCGCGCGCGCGATCACGAAGGCCTCCCGGATCGTGCGCGCGACGTGCCTCGCCTCGGTCACGAGCGAGTTGTGCTTGGTGATCGGCAGCGTGTTGCCGGTGACGTCGACCTCCTGGAAGGCGTCGCTGCCCAGCACCTTCGAGGAGACCTGGCCGGTGATGAAGACGGTCGGCGAGGAGTCGAGCATGGCGGTGGCGATCCCCGTGGTGAGGTTCGTCGCCCCCGGGCCGGAGGTCGCGATCGCGACCCCGACCCTCCCGCTCGCCCGGGCGAAGCCGTCGGCCATGTGGGCCGCCCCCTGCTCGTGCCGGACGAGGACGTGCCGGATCGGATAGTCCAGCATCGCGTCGTAGGTGGGCAGGATCGCCCCCCCGGGGTAGCCGAACACGGTCCCCACCCCTTCCTTCACCAGGCTTTCCCAGACGATCTGTGCGCCCGTTCGTTGCACTCGCTCCTCCGCGAGAGGCCCGAAAAGCAAAACCCCCGAGGTCTCCCTCGGGGGTTCGCGTCTGGCCTCGGATTGCCTATCGGCCTACGCGAACCCCCCGGGCAGAATGCCCAGCAGCAGGACCAGCAGGAACAGTCGTACGGCGACGATCGAGATGAAGGCGGCGCGGGCTTGGGTTCCCGTCGTCATAACGAAAGGTAGCGGCCATACTGCGCCTCGCCGAGGCGCGCTGTCAAG
>DATJYX010000010.1:0-85350 GCA_035577965.1 Vicinamibacteria bacterium
GCGTGACCGGGGCGGAGAAGCTGAACTTGTCGTCCCGAGCCCGCAGGGTGACCGTGAACGCGCCCGCCGCGGGATAGGTGTGCTGGATCGTCAGGGAGGTCGTCTGGGCGGTCTGCCCGTCCCCGAAGTCCCAGAAGTACGTCAGCACGTCGCCCGCGTCGGGATCGCTCGACCCCGCGGCGGAGAAGGTCGGCGTGAACGGCAGCAGCCCGCCGGCCACGCTCACCGACGCCACGGCCACCGGGGGATGGTTGCCCGCGACCGCGTAGCTCACCACGTGGACCTCGCCTCCGCCGCCGTAGGTGGCGTAGTAGAGGGCCTGGGTCGGGTTCCCGCCCGGCGGCGTGTAGGGGCCGAACGCCAGAGCGGTCGCCGTCGAGGCGCCCAGGTTCAGGTCGAAAGTCGCCGCCGAGGTGAAAGGCCCCGATCCGGTCGCCGCCATGCGGAAGATCGCTCCGCAGTTGTAGTCGGCGAAGAGGTAGGCGTTGTCGTAGGTCGCCGTCGGCCAGATGCCGTTCGGCACGAAGGCTCCCCCGGTGATCGCGCCGCAGGTGAGGGGACCGGTCGTCCCGGGGATGGCGCTCCCGTGGGAGTAGGCGAACACCGGGTCGGTCATGCCCGCGGGCGTCGCGCTGCAGGGCTTCACCTGGCCGGTGGGACACGGTCCCTCCCGAACGTTCCAGCCGTAGTCGGCGCCGCCCTGG
The DNA here is from genome assembly GCA_035577965.1 of Vicinamibacteria bacterium. Lineage (GTDB taxonomy): Bacteria > Acidobacteriota > Vicinamibacteria > Fen-336 > Fen-336 > DATBSL01. The sequence continues at coordinate 705 of DATJYX010000010.1, forward strand.
AGGAGGTCGATCTCCTCCCAGGTGTCCTGGCCCACGTCGTTCACGAAGATCCGCGTGCCCGCGGCGTTGGGGTCGGTCGCGAACCGGAAGGGGTTGCGGAACCCCCGGCCGTACGTCTCCTGGCAGGGTGTTCCCGCGGCCACCTGCCCGGCCAGGTTGCAGCGGCCGCCGGTCGACGCGTTCGGGTTCGTGGGTGGGATGAAGGGAGGGCTCGAGGTCACAGCGGGATTCGGGTTCCCCCGGGGGTCGATGCGGAGGACCTTGCCGTTGAGCACGTTGACGTCGCGCGACGCGTCGTTGCCCCCGCCGCAGCCGCTGTTGCCGGCGTAGTCGCAGCCGCCATCGCCGACGGACGCGTAGAGGTAGCCGTCCTTGCCGAAGTGGAGGTCGCCGGCGTTGTGGTTTCCGGCCGGGGACGGCATGTTGTCCAGGAGGACGACCTCGCTCGCCCCGGAGACGCTGCTCGTGCCCGCGGTGAAGGTGAACCGGGACACGCGGTTCACGGGGTAGTTTGCAGGAGGGTGAGTGCTCCCACCGCCTCCCGTCTCACACCCCTGCCACGAGCCGCTGAGCCCGCCCGGGAGGAAGACCTGTCGGGTGTAGTAGAGGTACACGTAACCGTTCGTGGCGAATGCCGGGTCGACGGCGACTCCCAGCAGGCCCCGCTCCGAGTTCGTGCAGAGAGGTGCGGGCTTCACGGTGCCATCCGACCCGGGCAGGGGGAAGGTGAGAGCGGCCGGGCCCAGGAGGCCGCCGCCGGCGGGGGCCCCCGCGCAACCGGGGATCGCGTTCGTCGGGCAGTAGACGCGGAGGGTGCCGCCCTGCGTCGTGACCAGGAGGCGGCCGTCCGGGGTGAACGCAAGCGCGGTCGGCGAGCCGACCGTGGCCAGCACCGAGTCGGTGAAGTTCGCGGGTGGGCTCGCCGCCCATGCCACGGGCGCGAGGAGGGCAAGGAGCGCGGCTGCCGTGTGGAGCCTCACCGGCACGAATCCCTCACGCATGAAGGCCTCCTTCTCATCCGACGCTAAACCGTAACGCCCTTCCCCTCCGGTGGCCGCCATCACACCCAGGCGTGGGCCGGTGGTCAGTCGCTCGCGAGGGACTGGATGTCGTTCAGGATCCCGGCCGCGGTGACCTCGGCGCCGGCGCCGGGGCCGGAGACGACGAGAGGCTCGGCGCGGTAGCGGCGGGTCGTGAACGAGAGGAGGTTGCGCGTGCCCTGCAGCGAGCCGTAGCGCGACTCGCGCGGCACGGCGCGCAGCGAAGCTCGGACGCCGCGCGACGTGGCGACGACAACGTACCGGAGCACGCGGCCGCGGTGCCGCTCAGTCTCGATCCGCCGGCGCCAGGCCTCGTCCTGCGAAGAGAGGCGCTCGAGGAAGCGGGCGAGGGGGAGGCGGCGCAGAGCGGGCGGAACGAGGTTCTCGGCGAGAGGCGCCGGTCCGGAGTAGCCGAGGAGCCGGGCGAGGATGAGTCCCTTGCGGACGACGTCCTGGCCCGAGAGGTCCTCCCGGGGGTCGGGCTCGGCGTACCCCTTCGCGATCGCCTCCCGCACGGCCTCCGAGAACGGACGGCCGCGCTCGATCGACGAAAGAACGAAGCCCAGGGTGCCGCTCACGCAGCCCTCGACCCTCATCACGCGGTCGCCGCTCTCGACTAGCTTCCTGAAGGTGTCGATCACGGGCAGGCCGGCGCCGACCGTCGCCTCGTAGCGCATGCGCCGGCCGGCCGCGGAGGTCGCCTCGAGGAGCCGGCGGTAGGACGCGGGCGGGCCGGCCAGCGGCTTCTTGTTCGCGAGCACGAGGTCGAAGCCCTGGCCGAGCGCGGCCTCGAGGAGGTCGCTCGTCTCCTCGGCCGTGACGTCGACGAGGACGGGGCGCGAGACCGCGTGGGCGGCGATCCACTGGAGGGCCTCGGACGCCGTGGCCTTCCGCCCCCCGAGGTTCGCGAGGAGCTCCCCGCGGTCCTTGCCCCCGGCCAGCCGCTGCAGGCGGGAGCGGGAGACGCCGCGGGGGTCGAAGACGTAGCCGGACCGGTCGAGGGCGGCCACGATGCGGATGCGCCCCTCTCCGGATCCCGCGGCCATGGTGGCGAGGGCGCGGCCCACCCGGCCGAAGCCGAGGAGCACGACGTCGGTGCGCCGCCTGTCGGGCGGGCGTCCGCCGCCGATCTTCGAGAGCTGGAAGGCGGCGTGGACGCGGCGCGCCGCCTCCGAGGCCTCCGTCTCCTCGACCACGAACGAGATGTTGAGCTCCGACGAGCCCTGGGCGATCGCGATGACGTTGATCCGCCCCGAGGCGAGGGCGGAGAAGACGCGCGCGGCCACGCCGGGCGTGCCCGCCATGCCGCGCCCCACGACCGCGATGACCGCGACCCCGCGCCGTGAGCCGACTCCGTCCACGAGACCGGCCCGGATCTCCTCGCGGAACGCCCGCTCGAGCGCGGCGACCGCGCGAGGCGCCTCCGCGCCGGGCAGGGTGAAGCCGATCGAGCTCTCGGAGGAGGACTGGAAGATCGTGGACACCGAGAGCCCCTCGGCGTGGACCGCGGCGAAGGTGCGGGCGGCGATTCCGGGGACGCCCATGAGCCCCTTGCCGGCGACGGTGACGAGGGCCTGGCCGCGGATCGTGGCCAGGGCCTTCACCGGGTAGGCGGCGAGCGTCCGGCGGGTCGAGACCTCGGTGCCCGGGCGGTCGGGGTGGACGAAGGAGCGGACGTGGAGGGAGATGCCGCTCCCGTCGAGGGGGATGAGGGCCCGCGGGTGCAGGACCTTGGCCCCGAAGTAGGCGACCTCGGCCGCCTCCCGCTGGTGCATCTGCGGCAGGAGGCGGGCGTCGGGCACGGCTCGAGGGTCGGCGGTGAGGATGCCGGCCACGTCCTTCCAGAGCACGACCCGCGCGGCGTGGAGCGAGCGGCCGAGGAGGGTGGCGGTGAGGTCGGAGCCGCCGCGGCCCAGGGTCGTGACCGTGCCGTCGGGCCCGGCGCCGATGAAGCCGGGAACGATCGGGATCACGCCGCGCTTCAGGAGGGGAAGGAGGAGGCGGCGCGCGTTCCGCCGCGTGGCCGCGAGGTCGGGGGTGGCGGCGCCGTGGCGGCCGTCCGTGGCCACGACCTCCGCCGCGTCGATGCGCTCGGCGCGCCGCCCGGCCGCGCGCAGGGCCGCCGCCACCACCGCGCTCGCCGCGCGCTCGCCGCGGGCGACGAGCGTGTCGCTCGCCCGGCTCGAGAGGTCGGCGAGGGCGGCCATCGCGTGGGCGATCTCGCGGTACTCGCGGGCCTGGGCGTCGGCCGAGGCGAGCAGGCGAAGGCGGGCCGCCCCCGGCGGCACGAGAGCGTGGGCGAGGTCGCGGTGGCGGCGGAGGAAGACGGCCGCGGCGGCGGAGGCCGCTTCAGGCTCGCCGGCCACCGAGCGGCGGGCGCCGTCGAGGAGCGCGTCCGTCACGCCGGCGAGCGCGGAGACCACCACGACGAGCGGCCCGCGGTGGGCGCGGACGAGGGCCACCGCGTGGCGCACGGCCGCGGCGTCGGCGAGCGACGCCCCCCCGAGCTTCCAGACCTCGAGCCGGGGACCGCGCCTGTCGCTCACGCGCGCTGCCATCTCGGCACCTCATGCATGCCATCGATCCCCCTGACGAGGGCCGAGGCACGGCGAAGCGCGCATTCTAGAACGGCTTCAGGCCCAGATGCCGGGGATGCGGCGGCGGCAGTCGGGGCAGGCGCCGTCCTTCATGCGGTTCTCCGCCACCGCCATGCCGAACCGGCGGATGACGACCTTCCCGCAGCCCGGGCAGTACGTGCTCTCGCCCGGGTGGCCGGGCACGTTGCCGAGGTAGACGAAGCGCAGGCCCTCGGCCATCGCCACGCTCCGGCAGCGCTCGAGCGTCGCGACCGGCGTCGACGGCAGGTTCTGCAGCCGGTAGGACGGATGGAACCGCGTGAAGTGGAGCGGGGTCTCCGGGCCGACCTCGTCCCGGACGAAGCGCGAGAGCGCGCGGGCCTCGGCCTCCGAGTCGTTCTGGGTCGGAATGATCAGGGCCACGATCTCGGTCCAGGTGCCGTGCTTCCGGAGGCGGCGAAGGGTGTCGAGCACGTGCTTCAGCTCGCCGCCGGTGTGCTGCTTGAAGAAGCCCTCGTCGAAGCCCTTGAGGTCCACCTTGTAGGCGGCGATCTCGCGGCAGAGGTCGGCGAGCGGCTGCTCCTGCACGTAGCCGTTCGAGATCATGACCGTCCGCACGCCGAGCGCCTTCCCCGCGACCGCGACGTCGAGCACGTACTCGGAGAAGACGACGGGCTCGGTGTAGGTGCAGGCCACGAGCGGAGCGCCCTTCTTCTTCGCGAGCATCGCCACGTCCGCCGGCGTCAGGGTCATGCTCGGGACCTGCTCCGGCCGCGCCTGCGCGATCTCCCAGTTCTGGCAGCACCTGCACGAGAGGTTGCAGCCCGCGGTGGCGAGGGAGAGCGCGGTCGAGCCGGGCAGCAGGTGGAAGAAGGGCTTCTTCTCGACGGGATCGATCGCGAGCGAGCAGGGCCGGGAGTGCACGAGGGTGTAGAGCCGCCCCTTGCGGTTCTCGCGGGTGCCGCAGGTCCCGCGCTCGTCCTCGGAGATCCGGCAGGCACGAGGGCAGACCCCGCACTCCACCCAGCCGTCGGCGAGGGTCTTGAACCAGCGGGCCGGCGTGGGGTTGAGCCCGCCCTCCTCGACGCGCATCGAGGACGAGGCGGCGAACGGGTCCTGGAAGGGCTCGGCGCGAAGCGACCGCGCGCCGGCGATCGCGCAGCCCGCGCACGAAACGGCGAGCCGGCCGACGAAGGCGCGGCGGCTGCCGCCCGGCTCGAGCTCCTCTCCCCGCGATCTCACGTCACACCTCCGCCCTCTCGATGCGGGCGAGGTCGCCGACGCCGAGGCCCAGCCGGGCCGCACCCGCGATGTGCCCCGGCTCCCGGCCCTCGGCGCCGAGCGTGGGAAGGCCGACCGCCTTCCGGCGCTCCTCGAGGATCTGCCGGCCCACCGTGTCCACGGCCACCGGGTCGGTGGAGGCGAGGAAGCCGCCGTAGGGCCAGGCCCAGCGCGGGGCCCGGCCCGGGCCGCCGTGGCACTGGGCGAGCGAGCCGTCCACGACGCTGAGGCGCAGCTTGTCGTGGATGATCGGGCAGGCCACGAGGTGCGGGACGTAGGGCGCGCAGTTGTCGTCGTGGAGCTTGTTCGGGTTGTGGATGGCGCCGTACCAGTTCTTCAGCGTGAGCGACGCGCCGGCGAGACCGTGGTCCTTGAGGACGGCGCAGGAGACGAGGGCGGTGATCTCGGTCGCGAGCCGGTGGTCGAAGCGGGAGGCCGACGGTCCCCACTCGACGAGGCGATCGTCGAAGGCCTCGTTGGTGCCGAGGACGCGCACGCCGGCGCCGGAGTTGAGCGCGTAGCCGGCCGAGCGCAGCTCGCGGTCCGTCCGGTCCCAGATGCAGATCCGCTCGGCGGCGATGCCGGCCGCCTGCAGGAAGGCCGCGATCTGCAGGGCCACCTCGGGCCGGGTGGAGACGCCCCGGCCGCCCAGCGTGTTGACCTTGATGCCGACGACGTCCGTCGGCTTGAAGAGCTTCCGCATCGCGGCGGCGGGCGTGGCCTCCCCGGCCGCGCGGGCGACGGCCGCGCCGAGCGCAGCCTCGAGGTGCTTCGGGTCGATCGCCCCGGCGGGGGTCAGGAGCCCCTCGCGGCGCCCGATCGCCACCACCGCCCGCGACGGCGCCGACTTCGGCCCCGGCGCCGGCCCGGGGAGGAGCGCCTCCGCAGCGCGGACGAGAGACGTGGCCGAAGCCGCGCCGGCGGCGAGCCCGGCCAAGGTGAGGCGTCGTCCTCGGTCCACGCTCACCGGCGCTCCTCGAACACCTGCCCGGTGAAGACGGAGAAGCGCGCCCCCTCCTTCCAGCCGTCGGGCGGGAGGCCGGCCTTCTCGGAGAGCGCGGTGAGGGTCTGCTCGATCGTCCACCCCTGCTCAGGCGCCACCTGGGGCAGGAAAAGCGCGGCCCGTTCTCCCTTCTGGAGGACGATCCCGTGCGTGCCGAGGCGGATGTCGCGCCAGGAGGCGACCGGCGTCCGCGGGGAGAGGACCGTCACCTCGACCTCGATCCGGCCGAGCTCGGCCGCGGTCACCGGCTGGAAGCGCGGGTCGCGCAGGGCCGCGTCGAGGGCGGCCTGGACGGTGCCGTAGTAGAGCGGGAAGGCCGGCTCGGGCTGGCCGATGCAGCCGCGGAGCTTCCCCTCGGCGCGGATCTCCGCGGGGTCGGTGCGGTTCAGCGTGACGAAGACGCCCTGGCGCTTCTCCCGCTCGGGCCCGACGGGCCACGCCGCGAGCTCCCGGCCGAGGCCGCCCTTCTCGGAGAAGTGGGTCTCGAGCGCCGCCCGGGCGAGGCGGACGAGCCGCGCTCCGTCCTCCGGCGAGAGGGACGGCGTTCCGGGCGGGGCGTCCTCGAGCCGGGGCGGGGCGGCGAGCGGCGGAGCCGTGCGCGCGTCCGCGGGGGGCTCGCGCAGGAACGCCATCGCCACGTACGAGACCGAGCTGTCGTCCTGCAATCCCTGGATGTCGGCCGAGGCGTAGTGGGCGAGGGGCACCGCGACGGCCTTCGGCGCCACGAGAGGCAGCATCTCGAGCATCGTCGCGAGGCCGTGGCGGCCGCAGATCGTCGTCCCGGTCTCGGCGAGGTAGGCCCGGAAGGCCCGGGCGTCCTTCCGGGCGAGGATCTCGGCCCCCCGGTCGTCCATCGCGCGGACCTTCTCCCGCACCGCGGGCGAGAGCGGCCCGAACGGCTGGAAGTCGTAGCGCGGGCCGTAGTGGGCGAAGTCGGAGGAGAAGACGAAGAGGGTGCGGCCGTCGTCGAGCTTCGCCAGGCGCTGGGCGAGCCCGCGCTGGAGGCCCTCGTCCGTGTCCCCGGCGAGGACCGGGACGAGGCAGAACCGGCCGAGCGCCGCCTGAAGGAACGGCAGCTCGATCTCGACCGAGTGCTCGCCCTCGGTGACTCCCGGGACGAGCCGGGCCTCGGGTCCCTGGAGCGCGCCGAACGCGCCGTCGCAGAGCGGCACGTCCCCGATCGGCGTGCGGTAGGCCGCGGCGTCGTCGAGCGCGTAGCCGCGGAAGGCGCCCTGGTGCGAGGGGGCGACGACGACGACGCGCTCGAAGTCGCCGGGCTTCAGGAGACGGAAGGCGGTGGCGGCGGCGGCTCCCGAATAGGGCCATCCCGCGTGGGGGACGACGTAGGCGAAGGGCTTCCCCGCGGGCGTCGGCGCGGAGGCGGCCAGGCGCATCAGGAGGTGGGCCGCGGCGACGAGCGATGCCCGGCCGTCCGGGTACCAGGAGCCGGCGAGAGCAGCCGGCCGAGTCCGACCGGCCCGTGAGGCCTCCGGGCCGAAGGTCACGGGCGCCGCGGCGAAGGCCGCGACGAGCGCCGTGGCGAGGCCCCAGGAGTGCATGAGACGGGCTTTCATCAGGACCTCCCGAGCGTGAACCCACCCTTCGGGTCGCGCGACTCGCCGGCGCGCGTGATCCGGATCGCGGCCGGGGACGCCACCGGGCACTTCGCCTCGCAGAGGCCGCACCCGACGCAGCGGTCGGGATCGAGGCGCGGCCGCTGCACGCGCACGACCGAACCGTCCACCCGGACGGCGTCCGCGGGCTCGAGGGCGATCGCCTTCGGGCTCGTCGGGCAGACCTCCTCGCAGACGACGCACGGGGTGGCCATCGCCCACGGCAGGCATCGGCCCCAGTCGAAGAACGCGGTGCCGATCTTGACCCTCTCCCCGCCCGAGCCGCCCCGCGTCCAGCCCTTCGTCTCCGGCGTGAGCGCCGTGATCGCGCCCGTCGGGCACACCTGGCCGCAACGGGTGCAGCTCGGCTCGCACCAGCCGCGCCGCGCGACGAGGACCGGCGAGTAGAGCCCCTCGAGCCCGGCGGTCACGAGCGAAGGCTGGAGGGCCGAGGTCGGGCAGGCGTTCACGCAGGCCCCGCAGCGGATGCAGCGGGCGAGGAACGCGTCCTCGGGCAGGGCGCCCGGCGGGCGGATCGCCTCCGGCGCGGCCTCGGCAGTCGAGGCGCGAAGGAGCGGCAGGAGCGCCGCCCCCGCGAGCGCGGCGCCCACGAGCTGTCGCCGCGGCAGGTCCACGCCGCCGGCCGGCGCCGCGGTCGGGGCGAAGGGCCGGAAGCGGATCGCGTCCTCCGGGCAGACGGAGACGCAGTTGAGGCAGACGTGGCATTCGGAGACGCGGTGCCGGGCGAACGGCTCGTCCGCCCCCTGGCAGTCGCTCGCGCACCGGTGGCAATCATTGCAGCGGTCGGGGTCGACGTGGATGCGGAAGACGGCGGCCCGGGCGCCCAGGCCGAGGAGGGCGCCGAGCGGGCAGAGAGCCCGGCACCACCAGCGGGCGATCCACCGGTTCGCGGCGAGGAGCGACAAGAAGAGAGCGCCGGTGAGCCACGCGCCGGCGAAGGTCCGCGGCCTCTGGCCGCTCGTCGAAGTGACCGCCGAGAGCGCCGGCAGGAGGGCCGACGCGAAGGAGCGCGTGGCGAGCGAGAGCGGGTCGAGAAGGCCGATCGACAGCGTCCCCGCGACCGCGGCGACGGCCAGCGCGACGAGCAGCAGGTACTTCAGCCGGAAGTGGGGCCGCCAGCGATTGACGTGCTGGTGGGGCCCGCGGCGGAGCCTCCGGGTCAGCCATGACGCGACGTGGTGGAGCGTCCCGACGGGGCAGATCCAGCCGCAGAAGGCGCGGCCGAAGATCACGCTCAGGGCCACGACGGCGAAGGCCACGGCGAGGCCGGCCGGAAGGACCCAGGAGGAGGCCAGGACGGCGATGGCCGAGAGCGGATCGAGCTGGAGGAGGAGCTTGACGGGGAAGCGGCGGATCCCCTCCTCGCCCATGAGGGCGAGCGTCGCCAGGAAGAAGACGAGGAAGAAGCCCTGGTAGACGCGGCGGAAGACGCGCGGCAGGTAGACCGGCTCCTTGCGACGGGTGGCCACAGCCTCCCTCGCGACGGGCAGGGCCTCAGCCATTCACCACCACCTCCGGCACCGCTCCGGCGCCCGCGGCGAGGCTCCCGAGGCCGCGGCCGTCGGCCAGCACGACGTGGCCGACGTCCCGAGGATCGAGGCCGAGCTGGCGCGCGGCCCACGCGTCGCAGGCGACCGGATCGGCGCCCGCGGCCACCGCGTTCACCGCCTCCACGTCCTCGAGCCGTCCTCCGGTCGGGCCGTTCCGCCTCATCACCCGCGTCGCGTCCACGACGGTCAGGGTGGGGCGGAAGGCCGCCGCGAGGTCCGCGAGCGACGCATGGACGTCCTGGTGCAGCCGGCCGCGGCTCCCGCCGAGGAGGCCCATGTGGTTCTTCAGTCCGCAGGTCATCCGGGAGAGGGAGTGATGCTTCACCACGGGCACGTTGACGAGCCGGTCCGCCCCCAGGAGGACGGACAGGACCTCCCAGCTCGCGAGGATCGAGCCCCCGAGCGAGACCCACTCGAAGCCGGACGCGGCGGGCAGGACGAGCTCGCCCCCCGCGGCCACGACGGCGGCGCGGATGCCCGAGCGCTCGGCCACCCGCTCCCCGTCGTGGACCGGGTTCTCGGCCACGACGACGCGCCGCGCGCCCGCCGCCCGGCACTGCCGCACGACCTCCGCCACCACGTCCGGGTGCGTGTTCGCCCCCTGCTCGGGCGTGCGGTCCCAGGCCATGTTCGGCTTCACGAGGACGGTCTCGCCCCGGCCCACGAACCGCTCCATCCCCCCGACCGCGGCGACCGCCGCCCGCACCGTCGACGCCGCGTCGCTCCCGCGCGCCACGACGATCGGCGGTCGGCCAGATTCAGAGGGGACGCGGAGGTCGCGCAGGACGCGGGACGCGCCGCCCCTATGGAAGCGGCCCGTGCTGCGGAGGCCCCAGGCCCCGAGCGCCCCCGTGGCGGCGAGCACCGTGCCCGCCTGGCCGAAGCGCCTCAGGACCGTCCGGCGGTCGGTCCCCCGATCGCTCACGACGGGTCCCCTTCCCGAAGCGCGCGGTCGAGGTCCCGGGCTCGGGCGAGGAGCTCGTCGGGAGGCGGCGAGGCGCCGGGGTCGAGGAACACGCGCACGAGCACGGCCCCGCGCCGGAAGTAGACGGCTTGTGGCGAGACCTGGGCTTCGTCGCCGAGGCCGGGCGTGCGATCCCTTCCGGCCTCGCGCTCGAGGACGGTGCGGGCTCCCTGGGCGGTGGCGAAGAAGAGGGCCTCGGCGTCGGCGGGCGGCCTCTCGAATCGCCAGGCCACGAGCCGTCGGCAACCGTCGGCCCGGAGGGCGTCGGCGGCGCCGTCGACGCGCTCCTCGAGACGGTCGGCGGGCAGGTCGGCGCGGTGCTGGGGAAGTCCGGACCAGGCCCCGGCCCGCGCGGCCGATCGCGGCCGGAGCGCGTCGGGATCGATCGCCCCGTGGATGACCCACGCCGTGAAAGCCACGAGCGGAGCCGTGAGAGCCGCCGCCACGAGCCACGCCGCCGGTCTCGGTCGAGACATGCGTTCCCCGTCATCCCGAGGCGCCCCGAAAACGACGGGCGCCCGGGGGATTCGGGATGACAGACCATTCTGGCCGTCGGTGAGCCTGATTCGAATGAGTCCTTTGATCCATCCGAGTGGGCGCACGGACGCGAGGGGTGTCCCGTCCGTCGCGCCCCGGATGGGCCTACGCCCTCGGGGCCGCGTCCTCCTTCGCGCCCTTGCGGGCGAAGTAGAGCATCAGGCCGCCGAACACGAGCAGGACCGCGCCCCACCAGACGTTGACGTTGATGCCCAGCGAGCGGTGGTACATCGGGTCTCCTCCGGTGAGGAGGCCGTAGACCACCATCAGCAGGCCGATGATCCCGAACATCAGGCCGATCGGATAACGGATGTCGAGTCCCATGGCCTCTCTCCTACCAGAAGATGACGTTCAGGACGACGCAGCCGGCGAGCAGGATCACGCCGAGCACCGCGGGCTTCAGGATCCAGTGCCTCTCGTCGTCCTTGAGCCGCGGGGTCATCGAGTAGACGAGGCCCTTGAGCTCCTCGTCGGTCTTCGTCCGCTTCGTGGTGAGCGAGATGAGGACGGTGAGCGTGAAGCAGACGGTGAAGGCGAAGCTCGCCAGCCAGAAGTTCTGGGCCATCTCGCTCGGGAAGGTGGCCACGACGCCGAGGTAGCCGCCCTTGATGCCGGGGGTGTTGCCCGCGGCCAGGGTGAGCGCGTGGAAGAGGGCCGAGGTGAGCGTGCCGCCGAGGAGGCCGAAGAAAGCTCCGTGGGCGGTGGCCCGGGACCAGAACATCCCGAGGACGAACGTGGCGAAGAGCGGCGCGTTGACGAAGCCGAAGACGAGCTGCACGACGTCCATCGCGTTCGAGTAGTTGCTCGCGAAGTAGGCGCAGGCGATGCTGAGGAGTATCCCCACCACCGTGATCGCGCGCCCCATCCAGAGGTAGTGCTCGTCGGTCTTCTTCGGGGCGAGGTAGGCCTGGTAGAGGTCGTAGGTCCAGACCGTGTTGAAGGCGGTCACGTTGCCGGCCATCCCCGACATGAACGAGGCGAGGAGGGCGGTGAGGGCCAGGCCGAGGAGGCCCGAGGGGCAGTACTTCTTGACGAGCGACAGGATGACGCCGTCGTAGTCGATCTCGGCCACGCTGTCCTGGATGCGGAGCTCCAGCGTCCGCCCGCCGAGCGTCGGGGCGTCGTGGAGGAGGCTCGCCACCTTGGGCGCGTCGAGCTTCATCCCGACCGCCGCGCTCACCTTCTCGAAGGCGGCGCTCGGATCGAGGTTCTGGGCCGCCGTCTCCTGCACGACGGAAACGATGCCGGCGTAGCTCTTGATGGGCTTCGGGGGCAGCCGGTATCCGTCCTTGCCCATCGAGGCGAGGCCGACGGCGAGCATCCCGGGCAGGATGACGAGGGCGGGGATGAGCATCTTGGGAACGGCGGCGATGAGCGGGGTGCGCCGGGCCGCGCTCATGTTCTTGGCCGCCATGGCCCGCTGGACGACCAGGAAGTTCGTGCACCAGTAGCCGAACGAGAGGACGAAGCCGAGGCCGAAGACCATGGCGAAGACGTCGACGCCCATCGGGTTCGCGGCCGGGCCGCCGAGGAGCGGCTTCCAGGCGCTCGACCACGCGTCGGGGGCGAAGGTCTTCTCGTTGATGCCGAGCTTCGCCGGCGCCGTGGCCACGTTGGCCAGCGCCGTGTTCAGCCGGTCCCAGCCGCCGATGTCCTTGAGGCCGAGCCAGACGACCGGGGCGAAGCCGAGGACGATCATGAAGAACTGGAGCACCTCGGTGTAGATGGCCGAGGTGAGGCCGCCCCGCAGCACGTAGACGAGCACCACCACCGAGCAGATCCAGAGGGCGAGGTGGTAGTTCCAGCCCAGGAGCTGGTTGAGGAGCTTCGCGAGGGCGTTCATCGAGATGCCGGAGGCGAAGACCGTCATCACCGCGAACGTGATCGAGTTGAGGGCGCGGGTGCGCTCGTCGAACCGGAGCTTGAGGTACTCGGGCACCGAGCGGGCCTTGGAGCCGTAATAGAACGGCATCATGAAGACGGCCAGGAAGACCATGGCCGGGATGGCGCCCACCCAGTAGAAGTGAGCGGTGGCGATGCCGTACTTGGCCCCGCTCGCGGCCATCCCGACGAGCTCGAGGGCTCCCAGGTTGGCCGACATGAAGGCGAGGCCGGTGACCCAGGCCGGGATGGACCGGCCGGCCATGAGGAAGTCCGAGGACGTCTTCATGTACTGCTTCAGGACCCAGCCGATCCCGACGACGAACGCGACGTAGAGGGCGAGGACGAAGTAGTCGACCCACCCCAAGGCCACTGTGTTCATGCTGTCTCTCCCCGGCCGAGCTCGGCCGCCGGCATGTTACGTCCGTTCTACGAGGCGACGACCTCGGCGCCGTTCGTCGCCCGGCACACGTAGACCTTCGGGTCGAGGCCGGTGGCCTTCCGGTACCCGGCGTCGACCCGGCCCACGAAGGCCTCGCTCCGGTCGGCGGCGACGAGGGCCACCGCGCACCCGCCGAAGCCGGCCCCCGTCATGCGCGCCCCGAAGCAGCCGGCCGCCTTCCGCGCTTCGTCGACCATCGTGTCGAGCCCGTCGTTCGTGACCTCGAAGTCGTGGCGCAGGCTCTCGTGGCTCTCGTTCATGAGGCGACCGAGGGCGCCGGCGTCGTCTCTCCGCATGGCCTCGGCGGCGGCCAGCGTCCGCTCGTCCTCCGTGACGACGTGGCGGGCCCGCTTGAGCGTCGTCGGGTCGAGCTCCTGGGCGCGAGCGGCGAGCTGGGCCGAGCTCACGTCCCGCAGGGCCTTCACGCCGAAGAGCTTCGCCGCCGCCTCGCACTGCGCGCGCCTCTCGTTGTAGGCCGAGTCCACGAGGCCGCGCCGGGTGGCGGTGTCCAGCACGACGACCACCGTGCCCTTCGGCAGCGGTACCGCCTGCGTCTCGAGCGAGCGACAGTCGATGAGGAGGGCCTTGTCCTCGACGCCGGCGGCCGAGATGAGCTGGTCCATGATCCCGCAGTTCACGCCCACCCACTTGTTCTCCGCCTTCTGGCCGAGGAGGGCCATCGGCGCCGGCTTCCAGTCGAGGCCGGAGACGGCGGCGAACGCCCGGGCGGTGGCCATCTCGATCGCGGCCGAGGAGGAGAGGCCGGCCCCGAGGGGGACGTCCCCGGCCACCACCGCGTCGAAGCCCGTGAGCGCGTGCCCCGCGGACTGCAGCGACCACGCCGTGCCCTTCAGGTACTCGATCCAGCCGTCCGTCTCCTTCCTTCCGAGCTTCCCGAGGTCGAACTCGCGGGTCTCGCCGAAGTCGAGCGACGTGGCCACGACACGCCCGTCGTCGCGAGCGCGGAGCGCGATCCACGCCGCCCGGTCGATCGCCATCGGGAAGACGAAGCCGTCGTTGTAGTCGGTGTGCTCGCCGATGAGGTTCACGCGCCCCGGGGCGCGGACGATCCACGCGGGGCCGGAGCCGTACCGGCTCCGGAAGGCGCTCGAGACTCTGTCCCGAAGGGACATGCTTCCTCCTCGCGGGGGAGCGGGTGTGCCCAGCCCGAAGATGCGCCGTGACGTTACTGAACGCTGACGAGGCCGTCAATCGGCCGTTCGCTCCGGCCGTGCGCAACTGAGCCCTGGCCGGCGAGCCAGCGTCCGCTCGCGTCGACCCGGGCTCTCCCGACTCGCGGCTCCGGGAGGGGGACGAGCATGATGCATCCGCATCAGTGCGCCGGCTCTTGACAGGACTGGCGCGAGACGCCCAGAGTTCTGTCGGATCGACTACTGGAACCGTTCACCGGGTTCCTTGAGGACGCCGCTCGACCTCGGGAGGCCTGAACGACGCCTTCAACCCTATCGGGAGGCGTCGGTGACGCATCCGGGCGCGGCTCCAGCCGATCCCCTTCCTCCCCACCCTCCGCGCATCGGCGTCTTCGTGTGCCGCTGCGGGGGGAACATCTCGGACGTCGTGGACGTGGAGCGGGTGGCCGCGGAGGCGGCGCGCATGCCGGGCGTGGTGCTCGCGGCGGCCTACCCGTTCGTCTGCTCGGATCCCGGGCAGGCCCTCATCGAAGAGAAGATCCGCGGGCTGGCCCTCGAGCGCGTCGTCGTGGCCGCCTGCTCGCCCACGCTCCACCAGACGACCTTCCGGCGGACGATCGACCGCGCCGGCCTCAACCAGTACCTCTTCGAGCACGTGAACGTGCGCGAGCAGGTCTCGTGGGTGGTCGAGGACGAGGAGGCCGCGACCCGCAAGGCCTCGCGCCTCGTTCGGGCGGCGGCCGCCCGCGCCGCGCACCTCGTGCCCCTCGACAAGCGGCGCATCCCGATCCAGCCCTCCGCGCTCGTGATCGGGGGCGGGGTGGCCGGCCTCGTGGCCGCCCGGGACCTCGCCCGGCGCGGGATGAAGGTGACCCTCGTCGAGAACCGGCCGTTCCTCGGCGGCCGGATGGCCCAGCTCCACACGCTCTTCCCGACCGGGGACAACGCGCGCGAC
The DNA here is from genome assembly GCA_035577965.1 of Vicinamibacteria bacterium. Taxonomy (GTDB): domain Bacteria; phylum Acidobacteriota; class Vicinamibacteria; order Fen-336; family Fen-336; genus DATBSL01. Next base: position 15,719 of record DATJYX010000010.1, read on the forward strand.
CTGCTGGCCGCCCTCATCCAGGAGACGGTGCGCGAGCCGCGCGTCCGCATCCTGACCGGCGCCCACGTGATCGGCACGGAGGGCGTCGTCGGGGACTTCCGGACGAGGCTCCGGCTCGAGCCCCGCGGGGTCGACGAGCACCTGACGTATCCGGGCAACGCGATCGCCGCCTGCCCCGAGGAGACGATCAACGAGTTCGACTTCGCCCTCAGCCGGAGGAAGGCGATCTACCACGCCTACCCGGGCTGCTACCCGCCGATGCCGGCCATCGACTGGCGCTCCTGCACCCGCTGCGGCAAGTGCCTGGCCGCGGTCGGGGGGAAGGGGATCGACCTGAAGAGCGAGCCGCGCGAGATCGAGCTGCACACCGGGGTGATCGTCCTCGCCACCGGCTACGACCCCTACGAGCCGCTCTACGGCGAATACGGCTACGGCATCTTCCCCCAGGTGCTCACGCTGCAGCAGCTCATCCGCCTGCTCGACCCCGAGGGACCGAGCGGCGGTCACCTGGCCGGGAACGGCAAGGGTCCCGGCCGGGTGGCCTTCATCCACTGCGTCGGGGCGCGGCAGGTCGACGGCGTCAACGTCCCCGGCCCCGACGGCAAGGTCAAGGAGTACTGCGCGCGGACCTGCTGCACGGGGGCGCTTCACGCCGCCCTCGAGCTCAAGGCGCGCTACCCCGAGGCGCGCATCACCAGCTTCTACCAGGACATCCGCACCTACGGCCGCTTCCACGAGGAGTACTACGAGCGGGCGGCGGAGAAGGGTGTGCTGTTCGTGAAGTACGACCCGAAGCACCCGCCGCGGGTCGAGCGCGACAGCCGGGACCAGTCGCCGCTCGTGGTGCGGGCGAAGGACATGCTGACCGGCGGCCTGGAGCTCGAGGCGCCGGCCGACCTCGTCGTCCTCGCGACGGGCGTCGTCCCCCACGACATCAGCGAGCTCATCTCGATGTACCGCTGCGCGGTGGGCTACGACAGCTTCCTGCTCGAGGTCCACCCCAAGCTGCGGCCGGTGGAGCTCGCGGTGTCGGGCGTCTTCCTGGCCGGCTGCTGTCAGGGGCCGATGGACATCACCGAGGCCTGCGCGGCCGCGTCGGCGGCCGCTTCCAAGGCCGCGGCCATGATCGCGCAGGGCCGGGTCGAGATGGACCCGTTCGTCTCCCGCGTGGACGAGTCGCTCTGCACCGGCTGCCAGACGTGCCTCACCGTCTGCCCGTACGAAGCCGTCACCCGGGACCAGGCCCGCCGGGTGAGCCGGGTGAGCGAGGCGCTCTGCACGGGCTGCGGGACCTGCGTCGCGAGCTGCCCGAGCAACGCGATCCAGCAGTTCGGCTTCACCGACGCCCAGGTGATCTCGGAGGTCGACACCCTCCTCGCGCCGGAGCCGGCGCCGGAGCCGGTGCCGGCCTAGGGAGTGACGATGGCCGAGGCGATGCCGCACGCCGCCCTGACGAAGGACGCGCCGGTCGCCGCAGCCTGGGAGCCGCGCATCGTGGCCTTCCTCTGCTACTGGTGCTCGTACACCGGCGCCGACGCCGCCGGCACCGCGCGCCTCAAGTACCCCCCGAACGTCGACGTCATCCGCGTGATGTGCTCGGGCCGCATCGACCCCGAGCTCGTCACCGCCGCCCTCGCGAAGGGCGCGGACGGGGTGATGGTCTGCGGCTGCCACATCGGCGACTGCCACTACATCGCCGGCAACCACAAGACGATGGCCCGCATGCCGCTCGTCGCCCGCGCCCTCGCCCAGCTCGGCATCGCCCCGGGCCGGTTCGTGCACGAGTGGGTGAGCGCGGCGGAGGGCGACAAGTTCGCGGCCCTCGTGGACCGGGTCACCCGGCAGGTGCGGCGGCTGGGGCCGCTCGACTGGCCGCGCCGGATGCGGGAGCGCGGCGTCCCCGGCGGGCGGGGCCTCTCTCCGTGGAGCGAGCCGTGACCGGGCCGGCCCCGGCGGAGCGCGAGCGGCACCGCATCGGCATGTACTGGGCGGCCGGCTGCGGCGGCTGCGACATGTCGCTCCTCGAGATCGGGCCCCACCTCCTGGAGCTGGTGGACGCGGCCGACGTCGTCCTCTGGCCCTGCGTGGCCGACTTCAAGTACCGCGACGTGGCCGGCTACCCGGACGGCCACATCGACGTCTGCTTCGTGAACGGCGCCGTCCGGAACTCCGAGGAGGAGGAGGTGGCCCGGCTCCTCCGGAAGAAGAGCCGGACCCTCGTCGCCTACGGCGCGTGCGCGATCGAAGGGGGCGTGCCGGCACTCGCCTCCCTGGGCGCGGTCGAGCCCCTCTTCGACGCCGTCTACCGCGACAACCCCTCGATCGACAACCCCGCCGGGACCCTGCCCCGGACGAGCACCGAGACGCCCCACGGCCCGCTCCACCTGCCGAGCTTCTACCGGCAGGTGCTCCGGCTGCGCGACGTCGTCGAGGTCGACTACCAGATCCCCGGCTGCCCGCCCCAGGCGCCGCAGGTCTGGAGCGTCGTCCAGGCGGTGCTCAACGGCGGCGTTCCGGCGAAGGGCGACGGGCGCAAGGTCGGCTGCGACGACAAGTCGGTCTGCGACACCTGCGCCCGCGAGAAGCGGCATGTCCGGATCTCCGGCTTCAAGCGCCCGCACGAGGCGGTGCCCGAGCCGGGCTGGTGCCTGCTCGAGCAGGGCTTCCTCTGCATGGGGCCGGCGACCCGCGGCGGCTGCGGGGCGCTCTGCCTGAAGGCCAGCCTGCCGTGCCGCGGCTGCTACGGGCCGTCGGGCACGGCCGAGGACCAGGGCATGGCCATGATCGGGGCCCTCGGCTCGATCCTCGACGCCACGACCGAGGAGCGGGCCCGCGAGCTGGTCGCGCAGGTGGTCGACCCGGTCGGCACCTTCTACCGCTTCAGCCTCGCCTCGAGCCACCTCAAGGGCGGGCGGGCGGAGGGGAGGGGCGCGCCATGACCGGGCGGCGCATCACGATCGACCCCGTCACCCGCCTCGAGGGGCACGGGAAGATCGACATCTTCCTCGACGAGCAGGGCGAGGTCGGGGACTGCTTCTTCCAGGTGCCGGAGCTGCGGGGCTTCGAGAAGTTCTGCGAGGGCCGGCCGGTCGAGGAGATGCCCCGCATCACGACCCGCATCTGCGGGGTCTGCCCCGAGGCCCACATGATGGCGGCGGCCAAGGCGGCCGACGCTGTCTACGGCATTACACTGCCCACGACCGCGCGCCTGCTCCGCGAGCTGCAGTACCAGATCTTCTACGTCACCGACCACACGACGCACTTCTACGCCCTCGCCGCCCCGGACTTCGTGATGGGCCCGCGGAGCGAGCCCGCCCAGCGCAACCTGATCGGCATCATCCGCAAGCTCGGCCTCGAGATCGGCGGCCAGGTCATCCAGTGCCGGCAGTGGGGCCACGAGGCGGCGGAGATCTTCGGCGGCCGGCCGGTGCGGCCGATCAACGCGATCCCGGGCGGGATGAGCAAGGGTCTGAGCGCCGACGAGCGGAAGCGCCTCGACGAGATCGTCCGCTTCATGGTGGACTTCGCCCAGGCGAGCCTCCGCCTCTTCCGCAAGGTCGTCCTCGAGAGCGGCGAGTACCGGGACCTCATCCTGAGCGGCCCCTACACCCACGCCACCTACTCGATGGGCCTCGTGGACGAGCAGAACCACGTCAACTTCTACGACGGCCGGGTGCGGGTCGTCGACCCGGAGGGGAAGGAGCTCGTGAAGTTCGCACCCGCCGAGTACGCGAAGCACGTGGCGGAGCGGGTCGAGCCCTGGACCTACCTGAAGTTCCCCTACCTGAAGGCGGTGGGGTGGAAGGGCTTCGTGGACGGGAAGGACTCCGGCGTCTACCGGGCGACCCCCGGGGCGCGGCTCAACGTGTCGGACGGGATGTCGACCCCGCTCGCCCAGGAGGCCTACGAGGAGTACTTCGAGACCCTGACCGGCGACCGCACGGGACGGACGCCCGTCCACCACACCCTCGCCATCCACTGGGCACGCCTCGTCGAGATGCTCCACGCCGCGGAGCGCGCCCAGGAGCTCGTCCGCAACCCCGAGATCACCCACCCCGAGCACTACCGCGTCCTGCCCACCGAGACGCCGCACGAGGGGGTGGGAACGGTGGAGGCCCCGCGGGGGACGCTCACCCATCACTACGTCACGGACGAGAAGGGGATCCTCAAGAAGGTCAACCTCATCGTGGGGACGACGAACAACCACGCGGCGATCTGCCTCTCGATCAAGAAGGCGGCCCAGAGCGTCCTGCACGCGGGGGTGGAGCCGGACGAGGGCCTGCTGAACATGATCGAGATGGCCTTCCGGGCCTACGACCCCTGCTACGGCTGCGCCACCCACGCCCTCCCCGGCGAGATGCCGCTCGAGGTGCGGATCCGCGATGCGCGGGGCGCGGTCGTCCGCACGCTGCGGAGGTAGCCCATGCCGGCCATCCGCGAGCGGTACGACGCGCTGGTGATCGGGGGCGGGATCGCGGGGATGCAGGCGGCGCTCGACCTCAGCGAGCAGGGGTACGAGGTCCTGCTCGTCGAGAAGGACCCCTCCATCGGCGGCGTGATGGTGGGGCTCAACAAGGTCTTCCCGACCCTCGACTGCTCGAGCTGCATCTGCACCCCGCGCATGGCCGAGGCGGCCCACCACCCGCGGATCCAGCTCCAGACGTGGTCGGAGGTGAAGCGGATCGAGAAGGACGGCGACGGCTTCCGGGTCTTCGTGCTGCGGAAGCCCCGCTACGTGGACGAGGACAAGTGCCTCGGCTGCGACGAGTGCGAGCTCGTGTGCCCGATCGACGTGCCCCACGAGTTCGACTACGGCCTCGGCGCCCGGCGGGCCGTCTATGTGCCCCACGCGAACGCCATCCCCCACAAGGCGGTGGTGGACCTCGACCACTGCGTGTACTGCGGCAAGTGCGAGAAGTCCTGCCCGACCGACGCCTTCGACTTCGCCCAGCAGCCCGTGGTCGACTCGACGCGGGTGGGGACGGTCGTGGTCGCGACCGGCCTCGAGATCACGCCCATGGGCCGGAAGAAGGAGTACGGGGGCGGACGGCTTCCGAACGTGCTCTCGCCGCTGGCGATGGAGCGCCTGCAGTCCTCGAACGGCCCCTACGGCCGCGTGCTGCGGCCCTCCGACGGTCGGATCCCGCGCACGATCGGCTACGTCCAGTGCGCGGGCAGCCGCGACCGCTCGATCGGCGTGCCCTACTGCTCGCGGGTCTGCTGCATGTACGCGCTCAAGCAGGCCCTGCTGCTGCGGCACTCCATCCACGACGTCGAGGTCACGCTCTACTGCATGGACGTGCGGGCCTTCGGCAAGGGCTACGAGCAGTTCTACCGGCGAACGATGCGGGAGGGCGTGCGGGTCGTGAAAGGCAAGGTGGCGAAGATCCAGGAGACGGACGGCCGCGATCTCCTCCTGCGCGTGGAGCGGATCGACGCCGACGGGCGGATCGAGGAGCACCGGTACGACCTCGTCGTCCTGGCCCAGGGCCTGGTGCCGGCCTGGCACGCGGACGGTGTCGTCGACCTCGAGGAGGCGGAGGACGGCTTCGTTCGCACGCCGGAGGCGAAGCTCAACCCGTCGTTCACGACGCTTCCGGGCGTGTTCGTGGCCGGGGTCGCCGCGGGGCCGAAGGACATCCCGGACGCGATCGTCGAGGCGGGGGAGGCGGCCATGGCCGCGGCCAACCACCTCGAGCGGACGCGCTGGCGGGCGGGGACGGCCCGGGCGGTGGAGGCCGAGGAGGCGGAGGTCGAGGAGGAGGCGGCGCTCGTCTAGGAGGAGCCCTCGATGGCGGAGGCGGTGGCGGCAGAGGCGAGCCGGGCGAAGAGCGCCCTCGCGGCGCTGCGGGAGAGCCGGGGCGGCGTCTCCGCGGAGATGAAGGCCTGGCTCAAGGACCAGCAGGACGTGCGCAAGAAGCTGCGCGCCGCCCTCGCCGCCGGCGCCCGCACCGTGCCCGACCTCGCCGGCGAGTGCGGGGTCGACTCGGGGCGGGTCCTCTGGCACCTCATGGCGATGCGCCGGTACGGCGAGGTCGCGGAGGCGGGCGAGCGGGACCGCTACGTCCTCTACGCCCTCAAGAAGGGCTGAGGCAATGGGAGCGGCGACGGCCTACCGCCTGCACGACAGCCTCGGTGAGGAGCTCGCGCGCTTCGGGGGCAAGACCCTCGACCGCTGCTTCAACTGCGGCAACTGCACCGCGGTGTGCGGCCTCACGGATGGCGGCCACGCCTTCCCTCGGCGCGTCATCCGCCACCTGCAGCTCGGTCTCGAGGAGCGGCTCCTCGAGTCGACCGACCCCTGGCTCTGCTACTACTGCGGCCAATGCTCGGAGACCTGCCCGAGAGAGGCCGAGCCGGGCGAGCTGATGATGGCCACCCGGCGCTGGCTCACCAGCCGCTACGACTGGACCGGCCTCTCGCGCCGTCTCTACCTGGGGGCCCGCTGGCAGATCGGCATGCTCATGGTGGTGGCCTTCGCCGTGCTGCTGCTCTTCTTCGTGCCCTCGGGCTTCGGCTTCCGCCTCCTCGCCCGTCACCCCGAGGCGTGGACGACGGTGAGACTCGAGCACTTCGCCCCCAAGGAGATCGTCCACGTCGGCGACCTCGTGCTGGCCGCGGTGATGGGCTTCTTCCTCCTCACGAACGCCGCCCGCATGGCTTTCCGGGTCTGGCGGGGGACGGGGCTGCCGTGGTCGCGCCTCCCCCTCGCCCTCCTGCCCCTCGCCGTCCATGGCCTGACCCAGAAGCGCTGGCGGGACTGCGAGGGCGGAGAGTGGAAGCAGTGGTTCCGCCACTTCCTGCTCGTGACGGGCTATGCGACGCTCTTCGCTCTGGTCGTCGTCTTCCTGCCGGTCTTCCAGGTGGAGCGGGGCGGCTCGGCGGGCTGGCACTGGACGGCGCTCTTCGGCTACTACGGAACCCTCGTGCTCCTCGCCACGACGGTCTGGATCACCCGGGACCGGTGGCGAAAGCACGACGTGATCCACCGCTTCAGCCACCAGACGGACTGGCTGTTCCTGTTCCTGCTCGTGGCCACGGTCTCGAGCGGCATCCTGATGCACGGCTTCCGGATGTTGGACTGGCCGTGGGCGACCTACGTGACCTACGCCGCGCACCTCGTCATCGCCGTGCCGATGCTGGCGGTCGAGGTGCCTTTCGGCAAGTGGGCGCACCTGCTGTACCGACCGCTCGCCGCGGGCCTCGCCTCCGCGGCCGATCGTGCGTCGGCTGCGGTCAGGGTGTCCGTGTCCCGGCCGGCCCGAGTCTGAGCCGGCTCCGCGTGACGGCGACGCGGTGGCCTGGCCTGCACGCGCCGCGGTGATCGAAGCGCTCCGGTAGACCACGCGCCGCGCCGAGCCCGAATGTGGACCAGCTTCTCATTCTGCTAGTCTGGTGGGAGAGTGACCGAGACGCCGGAGTCGCCGAACCCGCTCCTGGGCCCCGAAGAGGCCGGCCCATCTCGCAGCCGCCGCGCGGGGCAGGTCGTCTTCCTCCTGGTCTTCGCCCTTCTCCTGGCGGGCCTCGCGTTCCTCGGCTACCAGATCCGGCAGCGGGCCGACGCGATCGAGCAGCAGATCGCGGGGCTGTCGGCCAGGACAGACGAGGCCCAGGCCCTCTCCCGGCAGGCGTTGGAGCGGGCGACGGCCGCCGAAACCGCGGCCCGGGCCGCGGCGGAGGGCCGGGCGTCCGCCGAGTCCCAGACCGCCCAGGCCCGGGGGGAAGCGGACACCGCACGCAAGGAAGCCCAGACCGCGCGCATCCAGACGGCGAGCGCCCTCGAGGTGGCGGCGGCCGCGCAGGTGGAGGCGGACCGCGTCCGCAAGCAGGCGGAGGCGGAGCTGAACCGCCTGGAAGCGGCGCTCGCCCAGGTCGCGGAGACGCACCGCACGGCGCTGGGCCTCGTCATGACCCTCGGGAGCGACCACTTGAAGTTCGAGTTCGACAAGGCCGACCTGCGGCCGGAGGACCGGGAGCTGCTGAGCCGCGTCGCCGGCATCCTGATGACGTCGAAGGACTACACCGTCTCGGTGAACGGTCACACCGACGACGTCGGGACGGAGGAGTACAACCAGAAGCTCTCCGAACGCCGCGCCGAGGCGGTGCGGGACTACCTCGTGAAGGCCGGGCTCTCTCGGGACATCCTCAGCGTCACCGGGCACGGGAAGAAGCGTCCCCTGGTGAGGGGAACGACCCCGGAGGCCCGCGCGAAGAACCGTCGGGTGGAGCTCGGCATCGTCAACACGCGGATCGTCTACGCGCCTCCCGCGAGCCCCTAGCGCCGAACCCTCCCTGACCGAGCCGGAAGCGGTGCGATTGGAGCGAGTCGCGTCGATGGCCGACCACGACCCGAAACCGCGCCCGTTCCTCCTCGAGCGTTACTTCGCCCGCTTCGAGTTCACGGCGCGCTTCCTGCTGGCGAGCTCCGATTGCGAGGCGCTCTCGCTCGCCGAGCTGCTCGACCTGGCCGACGATGCGGACCGCGCCGCCTGGGCCGGGCTCCGGCTCGGCTACACCGAGTCGCCGGGCCTTCTCGACCTGCGCCAGCGGATTGCCGCCTCCTACCCCGGTCTCGGGCCCGACGACGTGGTGACCGCGGCGCCCGAGGAGGCGCTCTACCTCCTGGGCCGCGCCGCGCTGAGGTCGGGCGACCGCGTGATCGTCACCTTCCCCGGCTACCAGTCGCTCTACGAGATCGCGAGCGCCGTCGGGGCGCGGGTCGAACGCTGGACCCCGGAGGAGCGGGAGAACGGCTGGTGGTTCGACCCTGGCCGTCTCGAGGCCCTGGCGCGCGGCGGCGCCCGGGCGATCGTGGTCAACTTCCCGCACAACCCGACGGGAGCCCTGCCCGACGCGGAGGAGTGGTCGGCCGTGGTGGCCGCCGCTGAGCGAGCCGGGGCCATCCTCGTCTCGGACGAGATGTACCGCGGGCTGGAGTACGACCCTTTGGCCCGGCTCACGCCGGGCGCCCTTGCCACCGTGCGAGGCGTCTCGGTCGGCGGTTTGTCGAAGGCCTACGGCCTGCCGGGGCTGCGGACCGGCTGGTTGGCCACCCGCGACCGCGCGTTGCTGGAGGCCGTGCAGGCGTACAAGGACTACACGACGATCTGCGCCAGCGCGCCGGGCGAGCGGCTGGCGGTCGTCGCGCTGAAGAACGCCGAGCGGCTGCGGGAGAGATGCCGCGCGATCGTCGCCGCGAACCGGCCGGTGTTGGAGGCCTTCCTCGGCCGAGAGCCGGAGACCTTCGCCTGGCGCCCGCCACGCGCGGGCCCGATCGCCTTCGTGCGGCTCCGCCCCGGCGCCGCTTCCTCTCTTTGCGAGCGGCTGGCCGAAGCGGCCGGAGTCATGCTCGTGCCCGGCCGCGTCTTCGAGTGGGGCGAGAACCACGTGCGCTTCGGCTTCGGTCGCGTCAACTTCCCGGAAGCGCTCGCCGCTCTCGAGGAGCACCTCCGGTCGTCCTGATCGACGCTGCGGCGGGGCCCTTCCGGCCCGGGCCGTGAGAGGGTGGAGTCCGGGGGCGCGGCGCCGGAGGAGCAGGAGCGATGGAGCGATGGTGGTGTAGCCTCTGGGGCGAGGAGACGGCATCATGCTGGAGCTTCCCGAAGTCCTGAACCTCTCACGCCAGCTCGATGCGGAGCTGAAGGGCCGGAGGATCGCGTCCGCGGGCCGGGGCAACCGCCCGCACAAGTTCGCCTTCTTCAAGCCCTCGGAGGAGGAGATCGCGAAGACGCTCGCGGGCCGAAAGGTCGCCGCCGTCCGCGGCGACGGCAAGTACATCTACTTCGACCTGAAGCCCAAGGCGCTCTTCTCGATCGCCGAGATGGACGGCCGTATCCTGTTCCACGAGAAGGGCGCCGAGCTGCCGGAGAAGTACCAGCTCCTCGTGCGGTTCGGGGATGGCGCCGCCCTCACGGCGACGGTCGGCCTCTGGGGGTTCTTCGGCGTGGGGAGTGTCGTCCCGGTGGACCAGTCGAAGACGGTCGACCCGCTGGGCCCGGCGTTCACCCTCGCCTGCTTCGAGCGGCTCTTCGCCGAGTACCCGAAGCCGAGCCACCCCATCAAGGCGTTCCTCATCAACCGGCCGCGCCTCCGCGGGTTCGGCAACGGCTACATGCAGGAGATGCTGTTCCGGGCCGGGATCCTCCCGACGCGCAGGGTCGCCTCCCTCGACCGCGACGAGAGGAGGAGGCTGCACCGCGCCGTCCGCGGCGTCCTCGCCGACGCCACCCGGATGGGCGGCAGCGCCGACGCCTGCGACATCTACGGCCGGCCGGGGCGGTACACGAAGGCCGTCGGGGCCCGGGTCGAGGCCTGCACGGTGTGCGGGACCCCGATCGCGAAGCGGTCCTTCCTCGGCGGCGCCACCCGCTACTGCCCGCGCTGCCAGAAGTAGCGACCCGTGGACCGAACGTCCCCCGAAGGGCTCCCGCGCGTCATCGGCTTCTGGGGCGGCTTCGGAGTGATCGTGGGCATCACGATCGGGGGCGGGATCTTCCGCAAGCCCGCCACCCTCGCCGCCGACGTCGGCGATCCCCTCTCCATCCTCGCGCTCTGGGTGGCCTTCGGGCTCGTGAGCCTGTGCGGCGCCCTCGCCATCGCCGAGCTGGCCTCGATGATGCCGCAGACCGGGGGCGTCTACGTCTACCTGCGCGCCGCCTACGGCGCCCCCGCGGCCTTCGTCTTCGGATGGCTCTACCTGCTGGTGGCGACTCCGGCCGCCATCGGCGCCCTCGCCGTCTTCTTCGCGGAGCTCGTGGTGAGGCTCGCCGGGTCGGACCCGGGGCAGGTCGCGACCGGCCTCCTGATCGGCCTCGCCGGAGCGGCCATCCTCGTCCTCACCGCGGTCAACGTCCTCGGGGCGCGGCTGGGCTCCGCGGTCCAGACGCTCCTGACGGTGGTGAAGGTCGCGACCCTCGCCGCCCTCGTCGTGGCCGCCTTCGGCGCGCCGGGGGGAAGCTTCGCCCATCTGGCCCCGGCCGGCGCCGGGCCTCGGCATCTCGGCCTCGGCGTGGCGTCGGTCATCTGGGCCTACGACGGCTGGATCGCGGTGAGCATGATCGCGGGGGAAGTGGTGGCCGCGGAGCGGCTCATGCGCAGGATCGTCGTCGCCGGCATGTCGACGATCGTGCTGCTCTACGTCGGGGCCAACGTGGGCTACTTCTACGCGATGCCGGTCGAGGTCATGGCGCGGCAGACGGCCGGGGTTCCCCAGTGGATCATGGCGAAGGTGCTGGGCGTCGCCGGATCGACTGTGATCGGCGCCGCCATCCTGTGCAGCGTCGCCGGGGCCCTGAACGGCAACATCCTCGCCAAGCCACGGGTCGTCTACGCGCTGGCGCGCGACGGCCTCACGTTCTCGTTCCTGGGCCGCGCCCACCCGCGCTGGGCCACGCCCCACCACGCGATCCTGATCCAGGCCGCGGTGGCCCTGCTGCTCGTCGGGCTGCTGCGGGACTTCGACCGCCTCACGACCTACTTCGTGGTGGTCGAGTGGTGCGCCCTCCTCTTCGCGGTGGGCGCGGTGCTCGTGCTGCGGAGACGCCTTCCGGACGCCCCGCGGCCGTTCCGCACGCCGGGCCATCCCTGGGTCCCCCTCCTCTTCCTGACCGGGACGTCGGTCGGCCTGGTGGCGATCGTGCGGGGGGATCTCGCCCGCGCCGTGCCCGACTACTCGCCCCTCGTCGGGCTGCTGATCGCGGGCGCCGGGTTTCCCGTCTACTACCTCTGGAGACGTCTCGCCGGCCCCGGCTCGGCCGTGGTGCGGCGGGTGCCCGAGAAGGAGGGCTGAATGCGAAACGCGGTGACGACGGACAGGGCGCCGAAGCCCATGGGGCCGTACTCGCAGGCCATCGTCGACGGCGACCTCGTCTACCTGGCCGGGATGGGGCCCGTCAGCCCCGAGACGGGGAAGCCCGACCTGGGCGACATCCGTGCCCAGACGACGCTCACGTTCCGCAACGTGAAGGCCGTGCTGGAGGCGGCAGGATCCTCGCTCGACAAGGTGATCCGGTGCACGGTGTACCTGCAGGACATCGGGGACTTCGCTTCCATGAACGAGGTCTACGCCCGGACCTTCGATCCTCCCTATCCGGCCCGCACGACGATCCAGGCGGCCGCGCTTCCGGCCGGCATCGCCGTCGAGATCGAGTGCACCGCGCGGCGCTGATGCCACCGGCGGGCAGGACCGGGAGCCGGCGCTGGGCCGCTGCGCCAAGCCGCGCTCGCGGCGGCCTACCGCACCGCTTCGAGCACCGCGGCGCGGGCGAGCAGGCGCGTCGAGTCGAGCGGCGGCAGGGGGGACTCGTCGGCCCGTACCAGCAGGGGGATCTCCGTGCAGGCGAGCGCGACCGCGTCGCAGCCACGCTCGCGAAGGCGGGCGATCGCGCGGTAGTACCCCTCCCTCGACGGGTCGGCGAAGACACCGTCCACGAGCTCCGCGAAGATGACGCGGTCGATCATCTCGAAGTCCGGGTGCTCCGGGACCAGGGTGTCGATCCCGAGCCGGCCGAGGGTGTCGCGGTAGACCGGCCCCGCCATCGTGTAGCGGGTGCCGAGGACGCCGACCCGTTGGAAGCCGCGGCGCTTCGCCTCCTCGCCGAGCACCACCGCGATGTGCAGCCAGGGAAGCGGCGTCTCGGCCTGGACGTGGTCCCACGCGAGGTGGGCGGAGTTGTCGGGGCAGATCGCGAAGTCGGCGCCGGCCTCGGCGAGCAGCCGCGCGGACTCGAGCATGATTCGGGCGACGCCGGCGTAGTCGCGGGCGTCGAACGCCGGAAGCCATCGGGCCATCGGGATCGAGTCGAGCGTGACGCGCGGATGGTCGTGCTTGCCGACGAGGCTGAGCGCCTCCCGGCAGATCGTCTGGTAGCAGAGGGCGGCGCCCTCCGCGCTGCAGGCCACGACGCCGATGTGCTTCACGGGCAGAGTCTAGCCACGATCGATGGGGAACGGCTCGGCGAGCAGTCTCTCGAGGAACCCCGACAGGCTCAGGGCGGCCTCGCGGGCCTGGCGCCGCAGGCGGAGCAGGCTGCCGAGCGAGCGGGGGCGGACGAGCGCCCGTGCCGCGAGGCGTCGCCGGCTGATGCCGCCCTCATCGTCGAGGCACTCCGCAAGGCGGTCGGGAAGAGCCTCCGCGGCGGTGTCGGAGATCGCGCGCAGGACCAGACAGGGCGTGCGCCGCCTCGCCGCGGTGCGAGTCCAGGCGGCCGACTCCATGTCCACGCTGGCCACGGCGTCCGGCGGGAGGTCCCGGGCGAGGGCGAGGCGCTCGTCGGGCCGGGTCACGATCCGGTCGACGGTGACCATGACCGCGGGGCGGGCGCCGAGCCCGACCGCTCGCGTGCGCCAGCTCTCGTCGGAGGCAGGCGCCTCGCCGTCCCGGTCGCGCACCGCTCGGCCCACGACCACGTCTCCGCGGGCCAGGCTCGGCGTGAGCGCGCCGGCGATCCCCGCCCCGACGACGAGCGAGACCGGCCCGTCCGCGAGCATGCGGTCGAGCGCGAATGCGGCCCGCCGCGGGCCGGAGCCCGTGCAAGCGACCCTCACCGCGTGTCCGCCGAGCGAGCCCTCGAAGGCCGCGCCCCGACGGCGGAGGTCCCGGCAGCGACGCAGGACCACGGCGAGCTCCTCGGGGAGCGCGGTGGCGATCAGCCGAGGAGGTTCCACGCGAACAGGCGGAGCATGTCGCCCGGATGCCGGGGCAGCTCCCGGACCACCGACGCCTCGAAGCCGGAGTGCATCGCGCAGTTCCGGCAGCGGTGGTCCTCGCGCGACTCCCAGTAGTCCCAGTCGGTGCCGGTCCAGAACTCGTCGAAGCTCGGCCAGAATCGGTCGCCGATGAGGTAGCAGGGGCCCTTCCAGCCGCGCGGCGTGCGCGTCACCGTGCTCCATGGCGAGCAGCGGTACTCGCGCATCCCGGCCGCGAACTCCAGGAACATCGGCGTCGAGGTGAGCCGGTAGCGCTTCGATATCTCGAGAATGCGCCGGAACTTGGTCCGCATCTCCGCGCGGGTCAGGAAGATCTCGTGCTCGACGGACTCGTACTGGTACCCCGGGGACACGAGCATCCCGCCCACGCCGAGATCCGTCAGGAGCCGGCACAGATCCTCGACCTCGGCGACGTCCGTGTCCTTGAAGACGGTCGTGTTGGCCATCATGTCGTACCCGAGGCGCACCCCCTCGCGGATCATCGCGAGCGCCTTGTCGAAGACCCCGTCGCGGTCGCACACGTAGTCGTGGGTCCTCCGCATGCCGTCGAGGTGCACGTTGACGGTGAGCCGCTTGTCGGGGGCGATCTGGCCGTAGACGGCGTGGTCGAGGAGGAGCCCGTTCGTGCAGAGGTAGACGTGCTTGCGCCGCGCGAGCAGGCCGGCGACCAGGTCGGGGAGCTCGGGATAGAGCGTCGGCTCGCCGCCGCAGACCGAGACGATGGGGGCGGCGGCGGCGTCGACGGCCCCGAGGCAGGCCTCGAGGGGCAGTCGATCCTGGAGCTTACCCGTATGGCGCTCGAGGGCGCAGCCGAGGCAGGCGAGGTTGCAGGCGTAGAGCGGCTCCAGCATGAGCACGAAGGGATACCGCTTGCGGCCGCGCAGGGCGTTCGCGAGCTGATGGCGGGCCGTGCCCGCCGCGACGTGGACGGGGAACCTCACGGGCCGGGGCCCTCCGGCTGCGCCCCCCGCTCGCGCTCGAGGACCGCGAGCGCGCGCAGCGGGAAGTACGTCGCGTAGAGGTGGTAGCGGAGGTAGAAGACCTTCGGGAAGCCGGTCCCGGTCCAGCAGTCGTCGCTCCACGAGCCGTCGGGCCGCTGGCGGTCGAGCAGGTAGAGAATGCCGCGCCCGGCCGCGGCCGAGCGCGAGCGGCCACAGGCGGCGAGGCCCGCGAGCGCCCACGCCGTCTGCGAGGGCGTGCTCGGCCCCTCGCCCTTCCGCGCCGGATCGTCGTAGGAGCGGGCCAGCTCGCCCCAGCCGCCGTCGGGGTTCTGCCGTGCCTCGAGCCAGTCCGCCGCGCGCTGGTAGCGAGGCTCGCGGAGGTCCTCGCCCGCCGCCTGGAGCCCGGCCAGCGCCAGGGAGGTGCCGTAGACGTAGTTGCAGCCCCAGCGCCCGTACCACGTGCCGTCGGGCTGCTGCATTCGCCGCAGGTACGCGACCGCACGGCGGACCGAAGGGTGGTGCCGCGGGACCCCGAGCGCGGCGAAGGCCTCCAGCAGGCGGCCCGTGACGTCCTCGCAGCTCGGGTCGATCATCGCGTTGTGGTCGGCGAACGGCACGAACGTGAGGTACTCGCGGTCGCAGTCCTTGTCGAAGGCGCCCCAGCCGCCGTCGCGGTTCTGCATCGCGAGCTCCCAGGCGAGCGCGCGCTCGAGCGCCGCCTTTCGCCGGCGCTCGTCCGCGGGGTCCCGCAGGCGCAGCCGCGCGAGCAGGGCCACCACCTCCCCCGTGTCGTCGGAGTCCGGGTAGAACTCGTTCTCGTACTCGAAGTACCACCCGCCGGGCGGCACGCCGGGGCAGGCGAGGCTCCAATCGCCGGGCTCGCGCACCTCGTGGTCGAGGAGGAAGCGCGCGGCCCGCTCGAGGGCCGGCCCGGCTCCCGGCCCGCTCTCCCAGACGGCGCGGGCGGCGAGCGCGGTGTCCCAGACGACGGAGAAGCAGGGCTGCAACCGGTAGGTGCCGCCGTCGTCGATCCCGAGCCGGAAGAGCTCGTCGACCTGGGCGACGAGGCGGGGATCGTCGGGGTCGTAGCCCAGGCAGCGGAAGGCCAGGATCGTGTAGACGATGGGGGGGAAGATCGCTCCGAGGCCGTCGCTCTTGCGGAGGCGGGCGTGGATCCACGCCTCCGCTGCGAGCAGCGCCCGCCGCCGCAGGGGCCGCAGGCGCAGCCGCTCGGCGAGCCGCAGCGCCTGGTCGCACAGGCCGAAGAACGCCCGCCAGAGCCGCTCGCGCGGAGGACGCTCGCGGTGCGCCGGGCGTCGCGCGGCCCGCAGCTCGGCGATGTCGGCGTGGCCGGGGACGGCGCAGACCGGCCGGCTCGCCCACACGATCGACAGCGGCACGACGATCGCCCGGGACCACGAGGAGATGTGGTAAAGGCTGAACGGCGTCCAGGACGGGAGCAGGACGAGCTCCGGCGGCACGGCGGGGCAGCGGCTCCACGGGTACTGGCCGAAGATGGCGAGGTAGATCCGGGTGAACGTGTTGCAGGCCTCGATCCCCCCCAGCTCGAGGATCCGCCGGCGGGCACGGACCATCTGCGGGGCCTCGGGATCGTCGCCGAGCAGCTTCAGGACGAAGTACGCCTTCACCGACGAGCTCACCTCGGGCGGGCCGCCAGCGTAGACCGCCCAGCCCCCTTCCGGGAGCTGTCGGCGCCGGACGTACTCGGCGGCCTTGCCGACGCGCGGGTCGTCGGCGCGCCCGAGGAAGTGCATCGTGAGGATGAACTCGGACTCGAGGCCCGTGTCGCCCTCGAGCTCGCCGTTCCACGCGCCCTCGGTGTCCTGCACCGACAGCAGGTAGCGCCGGGCGGCGCCGATAGCCTCGGCGATCGGCGACTGCGGACGATGCTCCGGCTCGGCTTCAGCGCAGGCAGTCGTCGCCACGGAAGTCGTAACCTCCAATGTGCCTCATGGTCCGCGGGGAAGCTTCTCGTTCGATACTACCACTCGCGAGGGGACGCGACGTCGGAGACGGCCGAGCGTCCATCGCGTCCCTCCGAGAGGCGACGGATCGTGAAACGATGGTGCTCGGCAATGTCGACGGATCTGGTCACGGGCGGAACGGGCTTCGTGGGCGGTCACGTGGTCGAGGCGCTCGTCGCCGCCGGGAGGTCGGTGCGGTGCCTGGTGCGGCCGGGCAGCGGGCGGCGGCTGGCCGGCGCTCCCGTCGAGCTCGTGAGCGGGGACCTGCGCGAGCCGGCCTCCCTGCCCCCGGCCCTCGAGGGCGTCGACACCGTCTATCACTGCGCCGCGGACTACCGGCTCGGCCTGCCGGACCCGCGCCCCCTCCACGAGACCAACGTGTCGGGGACCGAGCATCTGCTCCGGGCAGCGGCCGAAGCCGGAGTGCGGCGTGTGGTCCATACGAGCTCGGTCGGCGCTCTCGGGCTCAGGCGCGACGGGATCCCCGCCGACGAGGCGACCCCCGTCTCGCTCGGCGAGATCGTCGGCCCCTACAAGAGGAGCAAGTACGACGCCGAGCAGGTGGCGCTCCGCTGGTGCGCGCGAGGCCTGCCGGTGGTGATCGTCAACCCGTCCACGCCCGTGGGCGAGCGGGACGGGAAGCCCACGCCGACCGGGAGGATCATCGTCGACTTCCTGAACGGCGGGATTCCGGCCTACGTCGACACCGGCCTCAACCTCGTGGACGTGCGGGACGTCGCGGCCGGGCACCTCCTGGCGGCGGCGCGGGGACGGCCCGGGGAGAGGTACATCCTCGGCCACCGCAACCTCTCGTTCCGCGAGATGCTCGAGATGCTCGCCCGGCTGGCCGGCCGGCGCCCCCCGAGGCTGCGCCTGCCGCACGTCGTGCCCCTCGCCGTGGCGGCGGTGGACGAGGGGATCTCGAGGCTGCTCGGGCGGACGCCGCGCATCAGCCTCGAGGCGGTCCGGATGTCGGCGCACCACATGTACTTCGACGCGTCGAAGGCCGTCCGGGAGCTCGCCCTGCCGCAGAGCCCGGTCGAGGAGGCCCTCGCCCGGGCGATCGCCTGGTTCCGCGACAACGGATACGCCCGGGCCTGAGCCTCAGCGCCTGGCCGCGGCCGCCTTCGACTCTGCGCGCGCCTTCTGCCCCTGCACGATCATCTGGTACGCGAGGTAGTACTTGTAGATGTTGCTGACGTAGGTCACCGTCTCGCGGCCGATGCGCCTCGCCGCGACGAGCTCCACGTTGTTGAACCACCGGTCCGGGTCCAGGCCCTGGGCCCGCGCTTCCTTGCGCAGGCCGGCCACCCGGCCCGGCCCGGCGTTGTAGGAGGCGAAGGCGAAGAGGTGACGGTCGAGCGGAGTCATGCCCGGCTCGTCGTAGAAGCTGTCGATCATCCAGCGGTTGTACTTGATGCCGGCGTGGATGTTGTTCTCGAGCGTGTCGATCTGCGGGATGTTCACCGCCTTGTCCTTCGCGGTGGCGGGCAGCATCTGCATGACGCCGATCGCGCCCACCTGGCTGCGCTTCGACTGGTCGAGGCCCGACTCCTGGTAGCCCTGGGCGGCCATGAGCAGGGGATCGAGGCGGTACCGGGCGCCGTACTTCCGGAAGAACCCGGCCATCGCGAGGAAGCGCTTCCGGTCCTCGTCGCTGCGCGCGTTCCGGACCCACTTCGTCGTCTTCAGGTACTTGTTGATGAGGACGTTTCCGGCGAGCGAGCCCTGCTTGTGCGTGCGGACGAAGGCGTCGACCGCCGCGGCCAGCTTGGGGCTGCCCTTGCGGAACGCCCAGCCGATCGAGCCCGGGGGGCTCGCGATGTCGGCGTTCTTCCGCAGCTTCGGGAAGATCTGCGTGTAGAGGTCGGCGATGAAGTCGTCGACCACCGTGGCCGGGACGAGGCCCGCGTTCACCATCTCCAGGATGTCGCCGTCCTCGAGCGTCTCCGGCGCGGGGAGGACCTTGAGCGGCGGCTTGCCCTCCTTCGCGAAGCGCTCGTTCAGCCGGGCGACGTGCTCGGCGTAGCTGCTGGAGGGCCGGAGGTAGACCTCGCGGCCCGAGAGCTCGTCGAGGCTCGCGACCGGCGGCGTGTCGGGGCCCGTGACGAGGACCTCCCGCACGCCGGTCGCCACGGGCTCCGAGAAGTCCACGAGCTTCTGCCTCTCGGGGGTGATCGTGAGCTGGGCGGTGGCGACGTCGCCGCGGCCGTCGACCAGCATCGGGAGGAGCTGGGCGCGGGCGACGGGGAGGACGACGACGTGGACGGTCACGACCTTGTTGCCGAGCTTGCGGTTGAGCTCCTCCTCGAAGGCCCGGATCGCTTCGGACGTGATCCCGACCTCGCGCCCGCGGTCGACGAAGTAGAGGATGGGGTTCTGCACGGTGAGGACGCGGATGAGGCGTCTCACGGCCATGCCGTCGAGGTCCCCCTTGTAGGGCTGGAGGATCGGGGCGAGGCCGGCGGGGAGGGGCGTGGCCTCCGGGGCCGGCTCGAGGGGCTCGTCGGGACCGGGCGCCGCCTGGGCTGCCGGCGCGGGTGTCGGACGGGCCGCGGGGGCGGGCTCGGTCCCGCGCCCGCAGGCGGACGCGAGGAACGCCAGGGCGACCGCGGGAAGGGCGCGTCGCAGGGACGCGGGAGCGGCTGGGCGGAAGAGCATCGGCCCTCTGTCTCCGGGATGATCGGGACCGCAGGGCGGCCGCCGAGGCCGCGAGGTTAGCACACCGGCCGAGGGTTTCGCGGGCCCCGCCGCCGGAGGGCGATCGTATGATGGGGCGGGCGCATCGCTCCGGAGGTCGACGTGAGGTTGGCGCGGCTCGCGCTGGTCCTGGCGCTCGACGTCGTGGCGGTCCGCGCGGGCGCGACCGGGCAGGCGGATGCCGCCTTCGGCTCGCCGGCCGCCGCGCTCGGCTCGACGGTCGTCATCATCGCCCTCGACGGCGACCAGCGCCCGCTTCCGGGAGTCGCTTTCCTGGCCCGCTGCCCGGAGGGCGGCGCCTGGAGAGCCACGACCGACGGGAAGGGCTTCGGCGTGATCGCGGACGTCCCGCCGTGCCTTCTCTCCGTCGCCGCCGTGCCCGAGAGGCCGGGAGCCGTGTTCCGCGTCGAACGGCCGGAGGCCCGCGTGGCCGCCACGTTCGGCGAGCGGCTCGTCCGCGACATGCCCACGAGCGGGAACGCCTGGTCCATGCTGGAGACCGTCGAGCCGGCCGCGATCCTCGACCGCATCGACGGCGCCGGCCTCCACCCCGGCGAGCCCGGCCGCTTCTCGATGCGCGGGGCCTCGTGGACGCAGAACGCCGTTCTCCTGGACGGGGTCGACCTCACCGATCCCCTGCGGGGCGGCACGCCGCTCGCGCCGCCCGAGGTTCTCGCTCTCGACCGGATCGAGGCGGTCTCCGGCCTCGCGCCCGTGGAGCAAGGAGAGCCGGGGGTCGCGCTCTCGCTCGTCTCGCGCGACCCCGGTCGCGCGTGGCGAGGCAGCGTCGAAGCCGAGGCCGTCCCTTCCGGAGGGTCGGCCCCGACGGGGAGCGGGCCTCCGCCAGGCGCCCGCTTCGGCTCGCTCGCGCGCGTGGCCGCCTTCGCGTCGGGCCCGGTCGGCGAGCGGCTGCGCCTCTCCCTGGCCGGGGGGCTCGACCGCGCCCGGCGCTACGAGGGGGACGATCCAGCCGTCCTCGAGTCGCGCCTCGTGTCGGGGAGAGGCGAGCTCGCCTGGCGGCCCGGCGACCGCGACGACCTCCGCCTCCTCGTGTCGATCCAGGGGGCCCATCGGCCCTTCGCCGGCCGGGCCCTCTTCCTCGACGAGGGGCCTTCGGAGGCGGCGGACGTGCTCGGCGCGCAGGGCCGATGGACGCGGGTCCTCGACGTCGGGACGCTCTCTCTCGCGGCCGGCTTCTGGAGCGGCCTCTTCGAGCCGCAGACGGCGGGTCACGCGGCCGGGCGGCCGGTGGAGCGGACGGTCGACGGCCCGGTGGGCGAGCTCGTCTTCCCGTCGCGCAGCCGGCGGAACGTCGCGAGCGGGGAGGCGGGCTTCGCGCGGCGCGCGACGCGCTGGCTCGGGCTCTGGCACGCGCCGAGGGCCGGGGCGTCCTTCCGCCGGGCGTCCGCGGAAGATCAGCCCGGCGAAGAGACGCCGATCCCGGAGACCGTCGGCGGCCTGTCCGCACGCGTCTGGGAGTACGCCTGGCCGGGCGCGGATTCGAGCCGCGAGGCGACGAGCCTCGCCGCGTGGGCGGCCGACCGGATCGTCCTCGGCGACCGGCTGCTCGTCGAGGCCGGCCTGCGCCTGGAGTCGTCGACGGGGAGCGCGGGGGAGGGGGTGCAGGGCGTGTCGTGGACGACCCTCTCCCCGCGGGCCTCGGCCAGGCTCCGTCTCATCGAGCGAGGCCGGCTCTCCCTCTTCGGCGGGTACGCCGAGTACGCCCACGCCCTACGGCTCGAGCCGCTCGCCTTCGGCGACCCGAACGGTCCCCACGCCTTGGTCTACCGCTGGGAGGACCGCAACGGCGACGGCCGGTTCGATCCCGCCGAGCGTGGCGTGCTCGTGGCCCGGGTCGGCCCGGGAGCGGGGGACGGCACGCTCACCGCCGTCGATCCCGCGCTCCGCCCCCCCCGCACACGGGAGCTGGTGGCCGGCCTCGAGTGGTCACCGGGGCGGGGCTTCCGGGTCAGCTTCACCGCCTTCGATCGCCGGGAGCGCGACCTGCTGGAGACGGTCGACGTCGGCGTGCCGATCTCCGGCTACACCGTGCGCTACCTGCCCGACCCCTCGGGCGACATCCAGGGCCCGCAGGACGACCAGCTGCTGCCCGTCTACGACCGCAAGCCCGAGACGTTCGGCCTCGACCGGTACCTGCTCACGAACCCGGCCGGCCACGGGAGCCTCCACCAATCCGTCGAGCTGCGCGTCGAGAAGGCCGTCGGCGAGCGACTCGTCCTGCTCGCGGGCGCCACGGCGGGGCGCACGGAGACGGCGGGAGCGAACCGCGGCTTCCGCGTGAACGAGAACGACCAGGGCGTGATCGGCGAGATCGACGACGACCCGAACGCCGACACCCACTCCTACGGGCGGAGCTTCTTCGACCGCGCCTTCACGATCAAGCTCGCCGGCGCCTACCGCGCCCCAGGGGACGTCCGGCTCGGCGTGGTGGCCCGGTACCAGGACGGCCAGCCGTTCGGGCGCCTCGTCGTCGTGCCCGACCTCGCCCAGGGCCCGGAGGCCATCCCGGCGACGCCGCGAGGCCAGATCGCGCGGAGCTGGGCGGTGGACGCGCAGGGCCGTTACGTCGTCCCCTCCGGCCACCGCTTCACGTACACGCTGACCGTCGACGCTCGGCTCGAGAAGGGCTTCCGCATCGGGCGGAGCCGGCTGGCTCTCTTCGCTCAGGCGTTCAACCTGCTCGGGACGCGCAACGAGGTCGAGGAGAACCCGGTCTGGGGACCGTCCTTCCGAACCCCGACCGCCGTCCAGCCCCCGCGGGCCGTGGCCCTCGGCCTCCGGCTGGATGACTGAGCGCCGCGCAGCCGCGCCGGCAGGCGCCTCCCGCTCCTGCCTCGGGAGCGTGGCCTCGGGCGGGTCGCCCTACGTGTGCTGGCGTGCGGTCAGGCTCAGGAGCTGGACCTGCGTGTCGCGCAGACGGCGGCTGATCAGCTCGGCCAGCTTCTTCATGAGGATGGCCGCGAAGTGGTCGTCCTCGAGGAGCGCGGCCAGCGTGGGCCGGGGGAACGCGATCACCTTCGAAGGCCGGGTGGCGCGCGCGGAGGCGGTGTAGATGTGGGGCTCGATGAGGGCCGACCACCCGACCGGCTCGCCGGGGGGGAGCGAGGAGAGCGAGATGTCCTCCTCGTCGGTCTTGAGGAGCGTCTCCATGTCGCCCTCGGCCAGGAAGTAGAACTGGTCGGCCCGGGCCCCCTCCGTGAACAGCATCTCGCCCGCGGAGAGCGCCTGCTCGCGGCCGGCCATGGCCAGCTCCTTGAGCTCGGCGGCCGAGAAGCCACCGAAGAACGTGTGCCGTCGCAGCAGCTCGGGGGAGATCATGAGCGCTCCTTCGGCGGCCGGGCCGCCAGCTCCTCGAGCACCGCCGCCACCGCCGGCCCCACGGCCGCGGCCACGGCGGGCGTCATGTCGTGCCGGAACTCGAGCACGCTCTCGGCTTCGATCGCGACGATCCGCACCTCGGACGGCATCGGGTAGCCGAGCTGCCGGCCGAGGGCGAGCGCCCTCGGCAGGTCGATCCCGTGCGCGGCCGCGGTGCGCTGGGTGGGGAGGTCGTCGGGCGTCAGGCGGCGGACCTCACCCGGCGTCCTCCCGGTGACGGCCGCGTCCACGAGGACCGCGCGGTCGTATCCCGTCATCCGCTCCATCAGCCGGAGGCCGCCCGCCTCCTCCTCCTCGACGTCAACCCCGGGCGCGCCGTTCAGGCGCTCGCGGACGAGGGCGGCCACCTTCAGCCCGACCGCGTCGTCGCCGAGGAGCGGGTTGCCGAGGCCGAGGATGAGGGTGCGCATCCCGGGGAATTATCCTCCGTCAGGCCCGCTCCAGATGCTCGACCACTTCGCCCTCCGCGGAGCGGACGGTCACCTCGAGGGGCATCTGGCCGGGGAGGCTGTGGGTGGCGCAGCCGAAGCACGGGTCGTAGGCGCGGAAGGCCATCTCCACCCGGTCGAGGAGGCCCTCCGTCACCACCGTGCCCTTGTGGATGAGCGACTGCGCCGCCTTCTTCACCGACATCGCGATCGGGGCGTAGTTGTTCGTCGTGCCGACGACGAGGTTCACCCGGGTGACGACGCCCCGCTCGTCCGTCCAGTAGTGGTGGGTGAGGGTGCCGCGCGGCGCCTCCACGCAGCCGATGCCCTCGTCGGGCTTCGCCTTCGGCAGGACGCGCACCGTGGGGCTCGCCACCTCCGGGTCGGAGGCCAGCTCCACCCACCGCTCGGCCGCGTAGAGGAGCTCCACGAGCCGCGCCCAGTGCGTCGCGAGCGTGTGGTGGACGGGCTTCCCGCCGAGGGTCGCGTACATCCGCTCGTACTCCTCCTGCGCGAGCGGCGTCGCCATCCCTTCGGCGGCGTTGAGGCGGGAGAGGGGCGTCGCCTTGTAGACGCCGGAGTCCTTCCCGTCCACGAGCCCCTTCCAGCCGACCTTCTTGAGGTAGGGGAACTTGAGGTAGGTCCAGGGCTCGACGCGCTCCTCGACGTACTGCAGGTAGTCCTTCGGGTGGTACTTGAAGGCCTCTCTGCCCTCGGGGTCCTTGACCCGGATCATCCCGTCGTAGAAGTTGACCCGGTTCTTCTCGTCCACCGTCCCCATGTCGTAGGTCCGGTGGGTGTAGCCGTCGGACTGGATCATCTCGACGTAGGCGGGGTTGCCGAGCACGACGTCGTCGAAGAGCTTCAGCGAGAAGCGGGCGAACTCGACCGCTTCCTTGCCGCGCTCCAGGATCTGCTGCCGCTCGTCTTCGGTGATCCCGCGGCTGACCCCGCCGGGCAGGCCCCAGTTCGGCTGGACGCGGCGGCCGCCGATCATCGCGATGAGGTCGTGGCCGTCCTTGCGCATCTTGAGGACGCGCCCGGCCACGTCCATCCCGACCTTCTTGATGACGCCGAGGATGTTCCGCTCCGCCTTCGGCGCGTCCGGTCCCATCACGAAGTCGGGGCCGGAGAGGGCGTAGAAGTGCGTCGTGTGGTCGGTGGCGAAGAAGATCGAGTAGAAGAGCTCGCGGAGCTTCCTCGCCGCGGGCGGGGGATCGACGTGGAAGAGGGCGTCGAGGGCCTTCGTGGCCGCCATGTGGTGGGCCTCGGGGCACACTCCGCAGATCCGGTCGGTGAGGTTCGGCATCTCCTCGGCCAGGCGGCCCACGCAGAAGCGCTCGAAGCCCCGCAGCTCCGGGACCTGGAAGTAGGCGTTCTGGACCTCGCCCTCGGGGTCGAGGAAGATCTCGATCTTCCCGTGACCCTCGAGACGCGTGACGGGGTCGATGGTGATGCGGTTCATGGACCTCACCTCCGCGCCGCGCGCCGCAGCAGGCTGCCGGGCAGGCTGAAGCGGTAGAACGTGCCGACCGGGTCGGGGATGCCGGCCTGGATGATCCGGTCGACGTCCTCCGGAGTGTCGGCGTCCAGCACCGACGCGACGCCGGAGAGGAACCGAGCGCCGAAGTCCTCGACGCCCGCGTTCGGTCCGTAGCAGCCGAGGCAGGGCGAGCTCACCCCGGGGCAGCGGGCGCCGCATCCGGCTCGGGTGGCGATGCCGGCGCAGAGGAGCCCCTGCTCGAGGAGGCACGTCTCCGGGTCGGGGATGACCTGCCAGGTCCGCTTGATCGCCGCGATCTTCTTCTCGTTGCGGGTGCGCGGGCACTCGTCGCAGACCGTCGTCTCGGCGCCGATCACCGCGCCCGTGGGGATCGGGGCGCCGCTCATGAGGGCCTGGAGGGCGTCCCAGATCCGCTCGGCCTCCGGCGGGCAGCCGGGGAGGTAGGCGTCCACCGGGACCGTCTGGTCGAGCGTCTTCACCGTCTCGTAGAAGGCGGGCAGCGACAGCCGGCCCTCCGGGACATCGGTCGCGGGCTGCGGCAGGACGCGCCGCGGGTTCGCCGTCGACGGCGAGTCGAGGTAGGCGGCGGCGAAGATCGCGTCCTTCGTCGTGTCGTTGGCGAGGCCGGGGATGCAGCCCTCGTGCGCGCAGGAGCCGAAGGCCACGAGGGCCCGGCTCTTCCGGCGCAGGAGCTTCGCCATGTGCTCGTGCTCGCTCGAGCGGACGGCGCCGTTCCAGAGCGTGACCGCGATGCCGCCGTCCGGGGTCGCCTCCACGTCGCTCGTCTTGCCGTCCATGACGCACGGCCAGAACACGATGTCGAACGCCTCGGCCACCTGGAGCACCTTGTCGTCGATGGCGAGGGCGGAGATGTCGCAGCCGCCGCAGGAGGCGGCCCAGTACCAGGCGAGCTTGGGCTTGGCGCTCATGGCCGTACCTCCTCCGGCACCGCCTCACGATGGGGAGGGCCGAGCCGCGCGTCCTCGGCCGTGACCTCGGCCTCGAGGCGATCGAGGCCGTTCCCCTCCCGCCATTTGTGCGGCCACTCGAGCGGGCCGAGGGCCCGGACCTTCTCGACCATGTCGTTGATCGCGTCCGCGAGGAGCTGGCCCTCGGCCGCCGACGCCCACTGCAGGCGCACCCGCGCGTCCTCGACGCCGAGGGCGGCGAGCGTGTGCTTGAGGAGCTGGAAGCGGCGGATCGTCTTGTAGTTCTGGACGAGGTAGTGGCACTCGCCGGGGTGGCACCCGGCCACCATCACGCCGTCGGCGCCGCGGGCGAGGGCTTTCAGCACGAAGGCCGGGTCCACCCGGCCGCTGCACATCAGCCGGATCACGCGGATGTTGGGCTTGTACTTGATGCGCGCGGTGCCGGCGAGGTCGGCCGCCCGGTAGGAGCACCAGTTGCAGAGGAAGCCGACGATCTTCGGCTCGAACGGGTGGTCGTGGTGGTCGTGAGCGTGGTCGGTCATGCTACACCGCCGCGTCCCAGAGGACGCCCTCGATCTCGGAGAAGACCTGCGTGTTGTCGAAGTGGTTCCCGGTGATGACCCCCGCCGGGCAGGCGGCCACGCAGGTGCCGCAGCCCTTGCACATCGCGGGGTTGATCCGGCTCACCGTCTCCGCGGCCACGTACTCGATCGCGTTGAACGGGCACATCGTGTTGCAGACGCGGCAGCCCGAGCAGTGCTCCTCGTCGATCTGTGCGACCACCGGCTCGATGAGCACCTGACCCCGGCTGATCATCCCGTGCACGCGCGCGGCGGCCGCCGCGCCCTGGGCCACCGAGTCCGGGATGTCCTTCGGCCCCTGGCAGGCGCCGGCGATGAAGACGCCGTCGGTCATGGTGGCCACCGGGTCGAGCTTGGGGTGCCGCTCGGTGAGCCAGCCGTCCATGCTGCAGGAGAGGCCGAACTTCAGGGCGTTGGCCTTCGCGTCCGCCCGCGGCTCGAGGGCCCCCATGAGGAGCACCATGTCGACCGGCAGCCGCCGCTGCCGGCCGAGGAGCGTGTCCTCGTACTGGACGATGAGCTTGCCCTCCTCGCCGGGCAGGCGCGCGGCGTCGGTGACCTCGGCCACCCGCCCGCGCACGAAGTGCATGCCCTCCTTCAGGAGCCGGTGGTAGAACTCCTCGTACCCTTTGTGGAGCGGCCGCATGTCGATGTAGAAGCTCCACACTTCGGCCTTCGTCTTCTCGAGGATGAGGTGGCCGAACTTCAGAGCCGACATGCAGCACACCGCCGAGCAGTACTCGTGGTGGCGGGTGTCGCGGCTGCCGACGCAGTGGACGACGGCCACCCGCTTGGGCTCGGTGACGCCGTCCCGCAGCACGATCTTCCCGGTCGTGGGCCCGGCGGCGTTGCAGAGCCTCTCGAACTCGAGGCTCGTGAAGACGTTCGCGAGCCGGCCGTAGCCGTACTGCGGGATCCGCGTGCAGTCGAAGAGCTCGTAGCCGGTGGCGAGGATGATGTTGCCGACGTGAAGCTCGACCGTCTCGTCCCTCTGCTCGAAGTCGACCGCCCCCGGCGTGCAGAAGATCTGGCACGCCTTGCACTTCCCGCTCTTGAAGTAGGTGCAGCAGGCGGTGTCGATGACCGGGTACTTGGGCACCGCCTGCGGGAAGGGCCTGTAGATGGCCTTGCGGTAGCCGAGGCCGGCCTCGTAGACGTCGTCGACGACGCTCTGCGGGCACTTCTCGATGCAGACCCCGCAGCCGGTACAGGCGTCCTCCTTCACGTAGCGGGCCTTCCGGCGGATCGTGACGGTGAAGTCGCCGATCGAGCCCTTCACCTCCTCGACCTCGGCGTAGGAGAGGAGGGTGACGTTCTCGTGCTGGCCCACCTCGGACATGCGCGGGGTGAGGATGCAGGCCGCGCAGTCGAGGGTGGGGAAGGTCTTGTCGAACTGCGCCATGTGGCCGCCGATCGAGGGCTCGCGCTCGACGAGGGTCACCGGCAGCCCGGCGTCGGCCAGCTCCAGGGCGGCCTGGATCCCGGCAATCCCGCCCCCCACCACGAGGGTCGCCGGGTTCACCTTCACCGCCATCGGCTCGAGCGCCCTCTGGTGGGCGACCCGCCGCACCGCGCCGGCGAGGGTGGCGCGGGCCTTGTCCGTGGCCGGGCCCTTCTCCTCGGAGCACCACGAGACGTGCTCGCGGATGTTCGCCATCTGGAAGAGGAAGGGGTTGAGGCCGGCGTTCGCGCACGCGCGGCGGAACGTCTTCTCGTGGAGGTGGGGAGAGCAGGCCGCCACCACCACGCGGTCGAGCTTCTGCTGGCGGATGTCCTCCTCGATCATCTCCTGGCCGAGCGAGGAGCACATGAACTTGTAGTCGCGGGCCACCACGACGCCGGGGAGGCCCTCTCCCGCCCAGCGCGCCACCTCCGCCACGTCCACCATGCCCGCGATGTTGGAGCCGCAGTGGCAGACGTAGACGCCCACCCGCGGCCCGCCGTTCCCGCGGCCGTTCTTCGGTGCGTCGCTCATGAGGTCCTCGCTCGCCCGTGGTGGGCCTTGCGGCGCGGCATCGGCAGCGACTTGTCGCCCTTCCTGCGGCCCGCCGGCCTCGCCGGGGCCGGGGGGGGAGCGGGCCGCTCCACCCCCACCTTCGCGAGCGCCCTCTCCGCGGAGACGATCTCCTTGCCGAGGCCGAGGGCCGCGGCGTCGAGGCCGAAGGCGAGGCCCATGAGCTGCGTGAAGTAGAGGATGGGCAGGTCGAAGTCGGTGCCGTAGGCCCGGTTGACCTGGGACTGGTAGGCGTCCAGGTTGAGCTGGCACATCGGGCACACCGTCGCGACGAGGTCGGCCCGGTACTCGGCGGCGCTCTTCAGCAGCCGGTGGAGGAGGGCGTTCGAGGTGTCGGCGCTGATCTGCGTCATGTGGCCGCCGCAGCAGTGCGTCTTCAGCGGGAAGTCCACGACCTCGGCCCCGAGCGCGCGGAGAAGGTCGTCGAGGAAGCTCGGGTACTCGGCCTCGTCCATCGTGTGGCCGGGGATCTGGGGCCGGGTGAGGAGGCAGCCGTAGTAGGGGGCGACGCGGAGGGCGTGGAGCGGCCGCTTCACCCGGGCCCGGATCGCCTCCAGGCCCACGTCGGTGACGAGGACCTCGACGAGGTGCCGCACCTCCACCGTGCCGGGCGTGTGGTGCAGCCCGCCGGCGGCGAGGGCCTCGTTCATCTGGTCCGCGAGGTCGGGATGGCTTTCGACGTAGTGCTCGGCCTTGCTCAGGTTCAGGAAGCAGGCCGAGCAGGGGGCGGCGAGCACGGCCTTCCCGCCCCCGTTCTTCCCCGCGAGCTGGGCCTCGGCCAGGGCCAGGTTGCGGCCGATGAGGGCGTAGGCGCCGGTCCGGCTGAGGGCGATGTACTCGGTGGCCCCGCAGCAGTTCCAGTCGTCGAGCTCGACGAGGTCCACGCCCATGGCCCGGGCCACGGCGCGGGTGGAGTCGTCGTAGGCGGCGGCGGA
Organism: Vicinamibacteria bacterium; assembly: GCA_035577965.1. GTDB lineage: Bacteria > Acidobacteriota > Vicinamibacteria > Fen-336 > Fen-336 > DATBSL01. The sequence continues at coordinate 44,842 of DATJYX010000010.1, forward strand.
GTGCTCGAGCGAGCAGCCGGGGTAGTAGCCGTAGGCCATGTCAGTGACCCTCCCCCCGGCTCCGGGCCACGAGCCGCTTCTCGATCGCCTTCGCCTTCGCGAGGACGGCCTTGAAGCCGGCGAGGTCCCGGATCCGCTTCGGCCGGAACGACAGGCGGTCCTTCAGCACCATGCCGATGGCGAGGGGCCCCTGGCTCATCTTCTTGAGCGGGCTGTGGGTCAGGTGGTAGCGGGCCGCGAGCTCCAGCTCGAACGAGCGGCCGTAGCGCTCCACGAGGTCGATGAAGGTCCGCGAGAAGTCGGCGACGTCGCCGTTCTCGTGGGCCCCCGCGCTCGCCGACATCCGCCGCAGCGTGTACATGACGTCGGTGACGGGGATCTCCTGGGGGCAGCGGACCATGCAGTAGTAGCAGGAGACGCAGTACCAGGGCGTGTTGCTCTTCAGGACGGCCTCGCGCTCGCCGGCGGCGACGAGGGCGAAGACGGAGCGAGGGGTGTGGTCCATGTCGGGACCGGAGGGACAGGAGCCCCCGCACGTCCCGCACTGGAGGCACGTCTGCAGCGCCTCTCCGCCGGGGGTCTGCTCCATCACCTCGGCGAGGAAGGTGCCGCGCGGGGCGGTCTGGTGCACGTTCACCTCGTCACGGCCCGCGCGGAGCGCGGGCCGGCTTGAGCCGGGAGCCGGAGAGTCCGCCGCGCCAGCCGCCGCTTCCTGCGCCGGCACGGGCCCTTGTTCATTGGCCGTGGGAAGAACCGTCCCGCGCCCGACGAAAGTCGTCTCGCCCGGGGGATGGGCGGCGAGACCAGCGGCGGGGTCCGCTTGCCGGGCGCGGGACGGAAAGGGGAAAGGGACTGGTTGTCACTGGGGCCTTCCCCGCCACCCAGTCTCCGTCGGCCTGCCCTTCCGGGCCATAGTCTCGATGAGCCATCCGCTGTGCCCTCGGGACTAGGGCCTCCGCTCGTTCGCGTTGGTCGGATCGGGCGGATGCGCGGCCGTTATACTCAGGTGTCATGCACCGCCTGGCGAGCACCGACGCGACCGAGGCCCGGCCTCCTACCGCGCGGACGCGCGCCCGCCGCCAGCTCCGGCTGCTCGCCGTCCTCCTGAACCTCGTCCTCTTCGCGGCCGGCCTCTACTTCCAGGCCCACCCCCGCGACCGCGCCGACCTCTGGTCGGCCGGCGGGGTGGCGGCGGTGGCGATCGTCAACTCCGCGTCGCTCACCGTCCCCCGCCGGGGCGCGGTCAGCGAGCACTTCGTCCTGCGCCTGCGGCGCATCGCCCTCTTTGCCAACACCCTCCTGCTCGCCACCGCGGCCGTCATCGTCTTCCTCTCCGCCCTGCGCGACTGGCGTCACGCGGTCCTGCACGGCGTGGCCCTCGCCGTCCCGCCCCTGCTCACGGTCGTCGCCCTGCGCCGCTACCCTCAGGGCTAGCCGGGTGCCGCTCGCCGACAAGCTCGAGCAGCTTCCGGCCCGGCCCGGCGTGTACCTCTTCAAGGGGGCGGACGGAGCGATCCTCTACGTCGGCAAGGCGCGCGTGCTCCGCGACCGGGTCCGCTCGTACTTCCAGGCGTCGAGGCCCACCGAGGCCCACAAGACCCGGATGGTCGAGGAGATCGCCGACCTCGACCTCGTCGTCACCGACAGCGAGATGGAGGCCCTCGCCCTCGAGAACAACCTGATCAAGCGCCACAAGCCGCCCTACAACGTGAGGCTGCGCGACGACAAGAACCATCCCTACCTGAAGCTCACCCTGGCCGAGGCGTACCCGCGGCTCTACGTCGTCCGCCGGCCGTCCGAGGACGGCAACGCGTACGGCGGTCCGTACATCCCGGCGAGCCTCGGGCGAAGGACGGCCGGCCTCGTGCGGAAGCTCTTCGGCATCCGCTCCTGCAAGGAGACGCTCGACGGGAGGAGGCCCCGCCCCTGCCTCCAGTACCAGATCAAGCGCTGCATCGCGCCGTGCGTCGAGGAGATCTGCACCTTCGACCGCTACCGCCGCGCGTGCGAGGACGCCCGGCTCTTCCTGGAGGGGCGCACCGACGAGGTCGTGAAGCGCCTGCGGGGGCAGATGGAGGAGGCGGCGCGGAGCGAGCGGTTCGAGGAGGCGGCGTCCCTCCGCGACCAGGTTCGGGCGCTCCAGCGGATGGAGGCGCCCCAGAAGATCACGACCACCGAGATCGAGGAGCGCGACCTCTTCGCCGCCCACGGGGAGGGGGAGCGGGCGGCGGTGCAGGTCTTCTCCGTCCGGGACGGGAAGGTGGTCGCGCGGGAGGGCTTCCTCCTCGACCGGCTCACGGAGCCGGACGCGGTCCTGGCCTCGACCCTCCAGCAGTTCTACGCCTCGGGCCGCTACGTTCCGCGGGAGGTCCTCGTGCCGGGGGAGGTCCCGGAGGCCGAGCTGCTCCAGCAGTGGCTGAGCGACCGCAGGGGGACGGCCGTCCGCATCCACGTGCCGCAGCGCGGGGAGAAGCTCCGGCTCCTCGAGCTCGTCGAGCGCAACGCGCGGCTGGCCTTCGAGCTGGAGTGGAAGCACCCTCGGAAGCAGTCGCAGGAGATCCTGCGCGCGCTGCGCGACCTCCTCGACCTCGAGGTGGAGCCGCAGCGGATCGAGTGCTTCGACATCTCGAACATCCAGGGCTCGGACATCGTGGCCTCCATGGTCGCGTTCGAAGGGGGCCTGCCGAAGAAGGCCGACTACCGGAAGTTCCGAGTCAAGGGGGTGTCGGGGGCGCCGGACGACTTCGCCTCCATGCGCGAGGTCGTGGGCCGCCGCTACAAGAGGCTGCTCGAGGAGGGCAAGGAGCTCCCCGACCTCGTGCTGATCGACGGGGGCAAGGGGCAGCTCGGGGCGGCGACCGAGGCCCTCGAGGAGCTGGGCCTCGGCGACCAGCCGGTGGCCAGCCTCGCCAAGCGCGAGGAGCTCATCTTCGTCCGCGGCCGCGAGGCGCCCATCGCCCTGCCCCGCTCCTCACCGGTCCTGCAGCTCGTGCAGCGGGTGCGGGACGAGGCGCACCGCTTCGCGATCGGCTTCCACCGCCAGGCGCGCTCCAGCCGGACGATCCGCTCGGAGCTGGACGACGTCTCCGGCGTCGGCCCGGCCAAGCGACGGAGGCTCCTCTCCGTCTTCGGCTCCGTCCGCGGAGTGCGGGGCGCGACCGAGGAGGAGCTCGCGGCCGCGGTGGGGAAGACGACCGCGGCCCGCGTCCGGGCCCACTTCGACGAGACGGGACGGACGTAGGGCGCGGGAGCCCGCGGGCTCTAACCGCTGAAGCTCTGGTCCCAGCCGGAGACGGTCGACGCGGCGACCCCCTTCCGGTCGCGGAGGAGGGCCTGCTTCACCCGCTCGAGGTCGATCCGCACGACGCCGCCGTCGCCGGCCGCCCCGTGGGGGTCGAACTCGAGGGGAGCGACGATCCGCCGAAAGACCTCCTTGAGGGCCCGGGCCCCGAGGCGCGGCTGGCGGGCGGCCTCCCGCACGATCCGCTGGACGGCGTCTCTCGTGATCTCGAGGCGGCAGCCGAAGCTCGAGAAGTAAGCCTGGGCCTGGCGCAGCCCCGAGTCGGCTCCTTCGACGAAGATCTTCGTGAGGGCCTCCTCGCCGAGCGGCTCGAGGAGCACCACCGCGTCGAACCGGGAGAGGAACTGCGGGCTCACCCCGTACTCGAAGAGGTCCTCGGTCTTCAGCCAGTCCCGGAGGGAGAACTGCAGCTCCTCGCGGGCTCGGCCGTCCTCGTCGACCACGGTGACCGGCTTGAGCGCCCCCTGGTCCCTGCCGGCGGTCACCCGGTAGTACACGGCATCGTAGAGGCCCTCGAAGGCGCCCGCGCAGACGAAGAGGAGCCCGCTCGAGTTCACGTTCACGGTCGCGCCGCCCGCCCAGTCGGGCAAGCCGAAGGGGACGGCCTCGTTCTCGATGAGGGTGAGGAGCGCCTCCTGGGCGCGGATGCCGGCCACGTTCGGCTGGCCCCCCACCTGGCTGCGGATCTTGTCCACCTCGTCGACGAAGACGAGGCCGTGGGTGGCCTGCTCGACGAGCCGATCGACGGGCGCGCTCTGTCCGAGCTGGTCCCGCGCCCGCTCGAGGAGCCGGAGCAGCAGCTTCTCGGCGGGGTGGCCCTGCTCGGCCTCCTCGCCGAGCACGTTCGCGTGGATCCGCACGACGGTCGAGCGGAGGGCGAGGGCCGGGTTCGCCGCGAGCAGCTCCTCGACCGCCTGCATGAGGGTCGTCTTGCCCGAGCCCGACGACCCGATGAGCAGGATGTTGCCGACCCGGAGGCGGGCCAGCTTCTTGGCGAGCGCGACCGACATCTCGCGCACGGCCTCCTTCTGGCCGACGATCCTCTTCTCCAGCGCCTGGGCGATCTGGGCGGGGGACGGGGGTGCGGGCACGCGGAGATTCTACGCCCCGGCGGCGCGGCCGGCCCGCCCTCCCCCCCTGTGCTAGCATGACGGTTTCGTCCTGCTGGAGGGGCCCGTCCTGAGCGCGGAGAGGATCGCCGTCGGCCTGATGTCGTACGTCGTGCTGCTCTTCAGCCTTTCCTTCCACGAATCGGCCCACGCCTGGACGGCGTTCCGGCAGGGCGACCCGACCGCCCGCTCCCAGGGTCGCATCAGCCTCAACCCGCTCGTCCACATCGACGTGATGGGCACCGTCGTCCTGCCCCTGCTCATGATCTTCACGAGCGTGCCCCTCATCGGCTGGGCGAAGCCCACGCCGGTCGATCCCCGCTACTTCAAGGACCTCCGACGGGGGCAGATCGTCGTCTCGGCAGCGGGTCCCCTGTCCAACATGCTGCTGGCCCTCCTGTTCACCGCGGGCCTCTTCGTGGCCGTCCGGGCCCTGCCCGGCCCCCTCCGGGGCAACCCCCTGATCTTCCTGCTGGACCGCGGCCTCCAGATCAACGTGCTGCTCGCGATCTTCAACCTCGTGCCCCTGCCGCCGCTCGACGGCTCGCACGTCGTCCAGTGGGCCCTGCCGGACGGGATCGGCCACCGCTACGTGGCGATGGTCGCGCCCTACGGCGGGCTCATCCTCCTCGTGCTCGTGATGAGCGGCGGCCTCTGGACGGTCCTCGGGCCCGTCGAGAACGCGGTCCTCGTCCTCCTCTACTCCCTGGTGCGCTAGTACGACCATGTCCCGTCCCCGCATCCTCTCCGGCATGCGCCCCACCGGCGCTCTCCACCTCGGCAACTACATGGGCGCCCTCGACAACTGGGTCGCCCTCCAGGACCGCTACGAGTGCTTCTTCTCGATCGTCGACTGGCACTCGCTCACCACCGACTACGCCGATCCCTCGGCCATCCGCGAGAACGTGGTCGAGGTCGCCACCGACTGGCTGGCCGCCGGGCTCGACCCGGAGCGCTCGACGCTCTTCGTCCAGAGCCTGGTGCCGCAGCACGCGGAGCTGCACCTGCTGCTCTCGATGATCGTGCCCGTGCCGTGGCTGGAGCGCGTGCCGACCTACAAGGAGCAGCAGCAGAACCTCGAGGGCAAGGACCTCTCGACCTACGGCTTCCTCGGCTACCCCCTGCTCCAGACCGCCGACATCGTCGTCTACAAGGCGGACGCGGTGCCGGTGGGCGAGGACCAGGCCCCCCACATCGAGATCGCCCGCGAGATCGTGCGCCGCTTCAACAACCTCTACGGCGACGTCTTCCCGGAGCCCCGGACGCTCCTCACCGAGGCCAAGCGCATCCCCGGCACGGACGGGCGCAAGATGTCGAAGTCGTACGGCAACGCCATCTTCCTGAAGGACGACCCGGAGACGGTGAGGCAGAAGCTGCGGCCGATGGTGACCGACCCCGCCCGCAAGAGGCGCACGGACCCCGGCGACCCCGACAAGTGTCCGGTCTTCGACCTGCACCGGGCCTTCTCTCCGGTGGAGACGAGGGAGTGGGCGGCCGCCGGCTGCCGCACGGCCGGGATCGGCTGCCTCGACTGCAAGGCGACGCTGGCCGAGAACCTGCTCGAGCGCCTGGCCGACGTCCACGCCCGCCGTCCGGCGCTCGCGGCGCGTCCCGACACGGTCTGGGACATCCTGCTCGAGGGTTCGAAGCGGGCTCGCGCGGTGGCCGAGGCGACGATGGAGGACGTGCGCGGGGCGATGAAGATCCGCTACTCGTGAGCGAGGAGAAGGACACGCCGGCCGGCGAGACGAGCACGTCCGAGGACGGCCGGGCCCCGGCGGATTCGACCGGCCCCGCCGACCCCGCCCGAGTGTCGATCCCCGAGGGGATGGAGTCGGTCCTGCCCGAGGACGCCCCCCGAATCACCCTCCCGCTCTTCGAGGGCCCGCTCGACCTCCTCCTGTACCTCATCAAGCGGGACCGGATCGACATCCACGACATCCCGATCGCCCCGATCACGCACCGATACATGGAGTACCTCGACCTCATGCGGGAGCTGAACCTCGACGTGGCCGGGGAGTTCATGGTGATGGCGGCGACCCTCATCCACATCAAGTCGAAGATGCTGGTGCCGATCGAGCCCACGGAGGCGCCCGGGGAGGAGGAGCAGGTCGACCCGCGCGAGGAGCTCGTGAGGCGGCTGCTCGAGTTCCAGAGGTACAAGGAGGCGGCGGGCGTCCTGCACCAGCAGGCGCAGATCCGCGCCGCCCAGTGGACGCGCCCGGACACCGTGGTGCCCGCCTTCGACGACGCGGGCGAGGAGATGCTCGAGGCCGGCCTCTACGACCTGATCGCGGCCTTCAAGGACCTGCTCGACCGCCGCAAGGCCCTCCTCGCCCACGAGGTCGAGAGCGAGGGCCCCCCGGTCGAGCAGCGCATGGAGGAGCTCCTGGCGATGATCCGCGAGGGGGAGTCGCTCGAGTTCCTGGAGCTCTTCGCCTCGCTCGAGACCAAGGCGGCGATGATCGTGACGTTCCTCGCCCTGCTGGAGCTCGTCCGCCTCAAGCGGATCCGGGTCTACCAGCGCGGGATGTTCGGGCCGATTCGGGTCTTCCGCCCCGTGGGGCCGCCCGCGGAGGGCGCACCCGCTCCTTTGTCCTAGGCAGGAGGGGAAGCGTTGGACGAGAGGGAGGACGAGAAGGACGAGGGGAAGCCGGAGGCCCGGTCGGAGGAGGAGCCACGGGGGTCGGCGCTCGCCGCCTACGTGCCGGGTCCGCCCGTCTCCATGCCCGACGACGTGGGCGAGGTCCCGGCGGTCGAGGGGGAATCCGCGCCGCCCGCCGCGGCCGAGGCCGAGGAGACGAGCGTCCTGCCTCCGGCCCAGGTGCGGGCCGTCCTCGAGGCGCTCGTCTTCGCCTCGCCCCAGCCCATCACGACGAAGGAGATCTCCCGCGTCCTCCAGGGCGTGTCCCGGGAGGACTGGGAGGGGGAGCTCGAGGCGCTGCGGGCCGAGTACGCGCGCGACGAGCGCGGGCTGCAGGTGGTCGAGGTCGCCGGGGGCTACCAGATCACCACCCGCCCCGAGTACAACGACTGGGTCCGGGAGCTGCTCGACCCGAGGACACCCACACGGCTGTCCATCCAGGCCCTGGAGACTCTCGCCGTCATCGCCTACAAGCAGCCGGCCACCCTTCCCGAGATCATCGAGCTTCGGGGGGTGAAGTCGGGCGGCGTCGTGAAGACGCTGCTGGAGAAGCGCCTCATCCGCATCATGGGCCGGAAGGAGGTCGTGGGCCGGCCCATCCTCTACGGCACCACGAAGCAATTCCTCCTCCACTTCGGCCTCAAGGACCTCGACGACCTCCCGAAGATCGAGGAGTTCGCCGAGGTGCTCGGCGAGGAGGTGGACGTGGCCGGCCTGAAGCGTGCCATCGAGTCGCCGCTGCCCGTGGAGACCGGGCTCGCCGACCCCGAGGGTGAGCAGATCCCGCTCTTCGAGGGGCCGCCGGCGGAGAGCGGGGGACCTTCAGACGGCGGCGACTCGGATTAAGATCCCTCCGTGCAGGAGCGGCTCCAGAAGATCCTCGCCCGGGCGGGCTTCGCCTCCCGGCGCGGCGCCGAGGAGCTGATGCTCGAGGGCCGGGTGACGGTGAACGGCGAGCCGGCCCGCGAGATGGGCACGAAGGCCGACCTCGCGATGGACGACGTCCGCGTCGACGGCGTGCGTGTGAAGGCCCCGACGGGACCGGTCTACCTCGTCCTGAACAAGCCGCGGGGCGTCGTGACCACGCGGAGCGACCCCGAGGGCCGCACGACGGTCATGGACCTCGTGCCGAAGGTGGCCGGCCTCTTCCCGGTGGGCCGGCTGGACGTCACCACGGAGGGGCTCATCCTCCTGACGAACGACGGGACCTTCGCCGAGCGCGTGTCGCATCCCCGCTACGAAGTGCCTCGGGTCTACCACGCCAAGGTGCGCCGTGTCCCCGACCCGGAGACGCTCGAACGCCTCCGGCGCGGCGTTCGCGTGGACGGGGAGGTGATGTCGGTCGACCGAGTCCGCATCACCGAGGCGGACAACAACGCCTGGGTGGAGGTGACCCTCCACGAGGGCAAGCAGCACGAGGTGAAGCGCCTCCTGGAGGCGGTCGGGCACCCCGTCTCCAAGCTGAGCCGGGTGTCGTTCGGCCCCGTGACGGCGAAGGGCCTCGAGCCCGGGCAGTTCCGCAGCCTCACCCCCGGCGAGGTCGCGGGGCTGCTCCGCGGCGAAGGGCGCTCCGCGGAGCGGGCGCGGCGTCGGCCCACGTCGCGGCCGCACCCCAGGCCGGGCGCTGGGGCAAGGCGTCCAGGGCGGCCGCCCTCAGGTCGCTCTCGTCTCGGGGCCCCCCGGGGCGGTCGCCGGTGAGCATGACGAGGCCGGCCTGGTTCGCCTTCCCTCCGCACCTCGAGGGCCTCGACCGCTTCGAGCCCGGCAAGCCCATCGGCGAGGTCCAGCGGGAGCTGGGTCTCGCCGGCGTGGTCAAGCTGGCCTCGAACGAGAACCCTCTCGGGCCGTCGCCACTGGCCGTCGAGGCGGGTCGGGCGGCGATGGCGGACGTCCACCGCTACCCCGACCCGCAGGCCACGGACCTGCGGGCGGCGCTCGCCCTGCACCTCGGCGTGCCGGCCTCCCACATCCTGGCCGGCAACGGCTCGGTCGAGATCCTCGACCTCGTCGCCCGCGCCCTCCTGGGCCCCGGAGACAACGCCGTCATCTCCGAGCACGCCTTTGTCCGCTTCCGCCAGATCGTCTCCGCCCACAACCGTGGGGCCCGGCTCGTGCCCATGCGCGAGTGGACGCACGACCTCGCGGCGATGGCGCGGGCCGTCGACGAAAAGACCCGCATCGTCTTCGTCGCGAACCCCAACAACCCCACGGGCACCTGGAACACCGGGGACGAGGTCGAGGCCCTGGTGTCGGCCCTGCCCCCGGAGTGCCTCCTCGTCCTCGACCAGGCGTACCTCGAGTACGCCGACGCTCCCGGCTACGCGGACGGCATCGACCTCGTGCGCCGCGGGGCGCCCGTCCTCGTGACCCGCACGTTCTCGAAGGTCTACGGCCTCGGCGGGCTTCGGGCCGGGTACGCGGTGGCCGCCCCCGAGGTACTCGACGCGGTGCTCGTCCTCCGCGAGGCCTTCGGGACGAACTCGGTCGCCCAGGCCGCGGCCGCGGCCGCCCTCGGCGACGCTGCGCACGTGAGCCGCTCGGTCGCGCTGAACCGGGCCGAGAGGCCCCGGCTCGCCGCCGCTCTCGCCGCCCGCGGCTTCCTCGTCCTGCCGAGCGCCGCCAACTTCGTCGCCTTCGACACCCGCGTGGGCGGGCGCGACGTCTTCCGGCGCCTGCTCGCCCGCGGGGTCGTCGTCCGCCCTCTCGACCCCTACGCCATGCCGAGCTGGCTGCGCGTCTCCGTCGGCACGCCCGCCGAGAACGCGGCCTTCTTGGACGCCCTCGACGCCGTCCTGCCCGGGAAGCCCTCATGAGAACGAACGGACTCGTCGTCGCGATCGACGGCCCCTCCGGGGCCGGCAAGTCGACCGCCGGCCGCGCGCTCGCCGCGCAGCTCGGCTACACCTACATCGACACCGGCGCCATGTACCGCGCCCTCGCCCTCAAGGCGAGCCGGAAGGGAGTCTCCCTCGACGCCGAGGAGGCGCTCGCGTCGCTCCTCCGCGCGTCGAGCATCCAGCTCACCGAGGGCGGCCACCGCGTGCTCCTCGACACCTACGACGTGACCGCGGACATCCGCTCCCGCGAGATCAGCCGCGCCTCGTCGCTCGTCTCCGTGCATCCCGGGGTCCGGGTGGAGATGGTGGCCCGCCAGCGCGAGATGGGGAAGGAGGGCGGGGTCGTCCTCGACGGCCGGGACATCGGCACCGCCGTCTTCCCGGACGCGGAGGTGAAGTTCTTCCTCGACGCGAACCCGGGCGAGCGGGCCCAGCGCCGGCTGGGCGAGCTAAGGGCGGCGGGGAGCGACGTCTCGTTCGACGCGGTCGAGCGCGAGGTGCGCGAGCGCGACTACACCGACACCCACCGGGCCGAGTCGCCGCTCGTGCGAGCCTGGGACGCGATCCCCCTCGACACCACCAAGCTCGGGCCGGAGGAGGTGCTGGAGCGGATGCTGGCCGCGGTGCGAGCCCGCGAGGGCAAGCCCGTCGACCTCGGGAAGCTCGCGGAGGCCCACCGCCACTCGCCGCGCCGCTACCTCGAAGCCCTGCGCACGGGCGGCCTCAGCAGCGGCCTCTATCGCCTGCGGAAGGGCGAGGAGGACGAGCAGAAGCCCCACGCCCAGGAGGAGGCCTACCTCGTCCTCGAGGGCTCCGGCCGCTTCCGCATGGGCGACGAGGACTTCGCGGTGGGGCCCGGGTACCTGTTCACCGTGCCGGCCCGCGTCGAGCACCGCTTCCACTCGATCGCGGACGACCTGCTGCTGCTCGTGTTCTTCGCCCCCGCCGAGGGGCGGGAGGCTCGCGATGAGTAGGATCCCTGGTCTCGTCCTGGTCGGCCTCGTCCTCGCCCCGGCCGTCCCGGCCGCGCCGCCCGCGGGCTACGCCGGCCGGCCCTTCGAGGACTCCGCGTACAAGGCCGGGCCGCAGCGCATTCCGGGGATCGTGCAGTGCGCGCTCTACGACCTCGGCGGCGAGGGCGTCGCGTACCACGACACCGACGCGATCAACCACGGCAGCGGCGAGCTGAACGCCCAGCCCCTCCACCAGCGGCCCCACGCCGGTCCGTACGTCTGGGGCTTTCGCCGCGAGGAGGGGGTCGACATCTCCTACGTGAAGGACATCGCCGACCTCAACCACCCGAACCCCGTCCCGCCGCTCGTGAACCAGCTCTACATCGGCTGGACGGCCGACGGGGAGTGGGTCAACTACACGGTCGACGTCCAGGCTGCCGGAAGCTACAGGGTGAGCGCGCTCTACTCGAAGGACGCGAACACGGTGGGCTTCGACGTCGACGGCGTCAAGGCCGCGGACGCGAAGCTGCCCGTCGCCACCCCGGACTGGCACACCTGGAACTACGCGCCGATCGGCGAGGTGTCGTTCCGCGAGGCCGGCCGGCACCTGCTGACGTTCCACTACGGCGCCGGCAACAACTTCGCCTTCTTCGTGTTCGAGCCGGCCGGCAAGTAGAGCGGCTCAGCGAGCCGGTGCCTCGACGGCGTGTCCGGCCCGGACGAGGGCGTCCTTCGCGCGCTCGAGGTCGCGCTCCTGGACCAGCAGGTAGTCCGTGTCGTAGGTCGACACGACGAAGATGCTCACGCCCGACGACGCGAGGGGCGCGGCCAGGCTGGCCAGGATGCCGGTCATGCCGAAGCCGAGGGGTCCCCGGACTCTCAGGCCGCGCCAGCCGCCCTCGGCGCGGTGCGACGAAGGCACGTCGGCCTCACGGCAGACGATCGACAGCTCGGCCTCGGTCCGGGTCACCGACACGAAGGGCCCGCCTCGCGCCCAGTCCGGCTCCGGGTCCCTGGGCCCGAGCCGGCAGACGGCGTAGGTCCCCTCGACGACCTCGAGCGTGAGCGCCCGGTGCTCCATGGGTCCCCGGGTCCTTCAGAGCCGCAGCCGGGCGAACTCGTCGAACGTCGTCACTCCGGAGCGGACGAGGGCGAGCGTGCGCTCCCGGATCGTGATCATCCCGCCCGCCGCCGCCGCGGCCTCGATCTCCCGCGCCGACTGCCCGCCCTCGAGCGCCTGACGGACCTCGGGGCTCGCGGGAAGGACCTCGAACAAGGCCCTTCGGCCGCGGTAGCCGATCGTGTTGCAGGTCGGACAGCCCTTCCCCCTGAAGAACGCGAGGCTCCCCGCCTCCTCGCGGTCGATGCCGTGGGCGGCGAGGGTCTGCGGCGAGGGAGGGTCGGCGGGGACCTGGCAGATGCGGCAGATCGTCCGCACCAGGCGCTGGGAGAGCACGAGGCCCAGCGAGCCCGCGAGGAGCGGCGGCGGCACGCCGAGCTCCCGGAGCGCGACGAGGCCGCGGGCCGCGCTGCCGGCGGTGGTGCGCGCGACCACGAGCAGGCTCGAGGCGAGCTGCGAGGCGAGGAGGGCGGTGCCGTAGTCCGGGACCGCGGAGAGCATGAGGACGTCGGGCCGCACCGCGACCATGGCCCGCAGGGTCTCCTCCATCCTCGGGCCGTCCGGGCCGTGCTCCGCCTCGACCTGGCGCACCCCGTCCATCCGCCACTGGACGGGCGACTCGATCGACAGCACGTCCCGCTGGCCCTGGGCGAGGAAGGCCATGATGGCGTACGTCGTGGTGGCGGCGCCGTTGTAGGCGGGGGAGGTGACGAGGACGAGGCCGAGGCCGGATCGGGTCTCCTCCACGAGGCGCACCCTGTCCTCGATCTCGAGGCCGAGGGTCACGAAGTCCTTGATGAACGTGCCGCGGTTGACGAGCTTGATCGTCGCGCTCAGTCCCTGCGGGCCGGGCACGGTCTGGACGAGGAGGTCGAACTCCTCGTCGCCGAGGCGGGCGGTCGTCCGGCCCGCCTGCGGCCGGGCCCGCCGCGCGGGGTCGAGGCCGAACATGGCGAAGAGCGCCCTCTCGACCGACTCCTCGTACGACTTGGGGATCGGGTCCACGCGGAACGAGAAGCCGTCGATCCGGTAGCGGACCGCCACCTGGTCCGGCTGCGGCTCGAGGCTCACGTTGGAGGCCCGCTTGCGTGCCCCGAGGGCGAGCAGGTAGTCGAGGACCCCGTCGGGGCTGCTCTGGCGCCAGTAGACGGCGCCCGGGTCGACGCCGGCCCTGGTGTCGGTCAGGCTCTTCGTGCCCTGCGAGCGGAGAGCCGCCTCCACGTCCTCGCGGCTGACGTAGCAGCGGTCGATCAGGATCTCGCCGAGCTTGCGCCCCGTCTCGCGCTGCTCGACGAGCGCCTCGAGGAGCTGCGGGGTCGTGATCTTCTTGACGCGGATGAGGATGTCGCCCAGCCGGTCGAGGCTCTTGCCGAGCATCTGCAGCTCCTCGACGAGGGCGGGCGGGGCGTGGCGCCAGAACTCGGTCTTGTACGAAGCACTCGCCTCGCAGAAGCAGCGGAGGCAGAACGGGCAGAGCTTGGTCGGGCTCTTCGGGTCGTCCGAGCACCACACCGCGCCGAGGGCGTCGAACTCGCCCAGGCAGTTCCAGCAGGTGACAGGATAGGCCGCGGCCACGGTTCGAGGCTAGACGACAACTCCTTCCGAATCAAGGCGGTGCCGTTCCGTTGACCGGTTTCGCGGCCCTGTGATAGCGTGCCTTCTCGTCCGATGGCCGAGCTCCGCAAGACGCCTCTCCATGCCGTCCACCGGGAAAGCGGGGCGAAGATGGTGCCCTTCGGCGGGTGGGACATGCCCGTCGAGTACACGGGTCTCATCGCGGAGCACAACGCCGTCCGCACCGCGGCCGGGCTCTTCGACGTCTCGCACATGGGCCAGTTCGAGGTCGAAGGGGAGGGCGCCCTCGCCTTCCTCCAGCGGGTGACCGCCAACAACGTGGCGAGGCTCGCCCCCGGACAGGCCCAGTACTCGGCGCTGCCGATGCCGAGCGGCTGTCCCGTCGACGACATCATCGTCTATCGCCGCTCCGAGCGCCGGTTCCTGATCGTCGTCAACGCCGCGAACATCGAGAAGGACTGGCGGTGGCTGCTCGGCCAGTCCCCCTCCGCCTGCGGTCTGCACGACCTGAGCGACCAGTTCGCCCTCCTCGCCCTCCAGGGGCCGAAGGCGGAAACGATCCTCCGGGACCTCACGCCGATCGACCTCACGGCCATCGCCTTCTACCGGTTCGCGGAGGGGCGGGTCGACGGGCACGACGCGATCGTCGCCCGCACCGGCTACACCGGCGAGGACGGCTTCGAGATCTTCGTCGCCCCGGCCGCGGCCCCGACGCTCTGGCGGCGCATCGTGACGGCCGGCCAGCCCCACGGTCTGCTGCCCGCAGGCCTCGGAGCGCGCGACACCCTCCGCCTCGAAGCCCGCATGATGCTGTACGGAAACGACATGGACGAGACGACGACCCTGATCGAGGCGGGGCTGGGTTGGATCGTCTCCCTCGACGAAGTGAAGGGCGACTTCCTCGGTCGGACGGTGCTCGCGGAGCAGAAGGCGAAGGGCGCCCCCCGCAAGCTCGTCGGCTTCGAGATGGTCGACCGGGGGATCCCGCGCCACGGCTACCCGGTAGCCCTCGGCGGGGAAGCCGTCTCGGCCGTCACCTCGGGGACCTTCGCTCCCTACCTGAAGCGGAGCATCGGCCTCTGCTACCTGCCCTCCGCCCGCACCGCCGCCGGCACGGAGATCGCGGTGGAGATCCGCGGCCGACCCGCGGCGGCGCGGGTGGTGCCGACGCCGTTCTACAAGCGTCCGCGCTGACTCGGGAGGCGCCATGTACCCCCAGGACTTCCGCTACACGAAGGACCACGAGTGGATCGAGGTCGAGGGCGACCGCGGCCGGGTCGGGATCACCGACTACGCGCAGAAGCAGCTCGGCGACGTCGTCTTCCTCGAGCTGCCCGAGGTGGGCCGGAAGCTCGGGGCGGGCGAGCAGTTCGGGACCGTCGAGTCGGTGAAGGCGGTCTCCGAGCTCTACTCGCCCGTCGCCGGGGAGGTCGTGGAGGTGAACGCCGCGCTCACCTCCACGCCGGAGACGATCAACAAGGACCCACACGGCCAGGCGTGGATGATCGTCCTCCGGATCGCCGACCCGGCCGGCGTCGCCGCCCTGCTCGACGCCGCCGCTTACGAGGCGCACGTCGAGAGCGAGGCGAAGTAACCGCTGAGCCCCCAGAGGAGGCCCGTGTCCGAAATCGCCGCCGTCGCCGTCCCTTCGGGGAAAGGCGCCCTCCTGAACCCCCCAGCCGACTTCGTCCGCCGGCACGTCGGCCCGAGCGAGGCCGAGATCGCCGAGATGCTGAAGGCCCTCGGCCTGGCCTCGCTCGAGGCCCTCGTCGAGGAGACGGTGCCGGCGGCCATCCGTCTCGGCCGCCCGCTCGCGCTCCCCGCTCCCCTGAGCGAGGAGCAGGCCCTCGCCGAGCTGGGGCAGAAGGCGGGGAGAAACCGCGTCTTCCGCTCCTTCATCGGCATGGGCTACCACGACTGCCACACCCCGGCCGTCGTCCTGCGCAACGTCCTCGAGAACCCCGGCTGGTACACGCAGTACACGCCCTACCAGGCCGAGATCGCCCAGGGCCGCCTCGAGGCCCTCCTCGACTACCAGACGATGGTGGCCGACCTCACCGGCCTCCCCCTCGCGAACGCCTCCCTCCTCGACGAGGCCACGGCGGCCGGCGAGGCGATGACGCTCTGCCGTGCCGTCGCGACGCCGGAGAAGGACGGCTTCTTCGTGGCGGAGGACTGCCACCCGCAGACGATCGCGGTCGTCCGGACGAAGGCCGCTCCGCTCGGGATCCGGGTCCACGTGGGCCGGGCGGACGCGATCGACTTCGAAGGCGGAAAGCTCTTCGGTGCGCTCGTCCAGTACCCGGCGACCGACGGCGTGATCCACGACTTCACGGGTCTCGCCGACCGGGCGCGGGCCGCCGGGGCCCTTCTCGTGATGGCGACCGACCTCCTCGCCCTCACCCTCCTGCGCTCGCCGGGTGCCCTCGGGGCGGACGTGGCCCTCGGCTCGGCCCAGCGTTTCGGCGTGCCCATGGGCTACGGCGGGCCGCACGCCGCCTTCTTCGCGACGAGGGACGAGCACAGGCGGCATCTGCCCGGGCGGCTCGTCGGCGTCTCGAAGGACGCGGAGGGCCGGCCGGCCTGCCGCCTCTCCCTCCAGACCCGCGAGCAGCACATCCGCCGCGACAAGGCGACGAGCAACATCTGCACCGCGCAGGTGCTCCTCGCCGTCATGGCCGCGATGTACGCCGTCTGGCACGGTCCGGACGGCCTCCGCGCGATCGCGCGTCGGGTGCACGCGCTCGCGCGCGTCCTGCAGCTCGGCCTCCGCCGCCTGGGCCTCGACGCGGGAAGCGCCCCCTTCTTCGACACGCTGCGGGTGCGGACGTCTCCGGAGAAGGGGAAGGCGGTCCTGGCCCGGGCCCGGGAGAAGGGCATGAACCTCCGCCGGTTCGACGACGGCTCGGTCGGCGTCGCCCTCGACGAGACGACGCTCCCCGGCGAGGTGGCGACCCTCTTCGAGTGCTTCGCGGGCGGGCCGGTCGCCTTCACCCCCGAGCAGCTCGCGGAGGGGTTCGACGCGGCGGTCCCCGCGCTCCACGCGCGCCCGGATCCCATCCTCCTCCACCCCGTCTTCAACCGATACCACGCCGAGCACGAGATGCTGCGCTATCTCCAGAGGCTGCAGGCGCGCGACCTCTCGCTCGCCCACTCGATGATCCCGCTCGGCTCGTGCACGATGAAGCTCAACGGGACGTCGGAGATGCTCCCGGTCACCTGGCCGGAGATCGGCAAGCTCCACCCGTTCGCCCCCGCCGACCAGGCTCTCGGCTACCACGAGATGTTCGCCGACCTCGAGGGCTGGCTGGCCGCGATCACTGGCTTCGCCGCGGTGTCCCTCCAGCCGAACTCGGGGGCCCAGGGCGAGTACGCGGGACTCCTGACCATCCGGGCGTACCACCTGAGCCGGGGCGACGTCCGGAGGGACGTCTGCCTCATCCCGGTCTCGGCTCACGGCACGAACCCGGCGAGCGCGGTGATGGCCGGCTTCAAGGTCGTGGCCGTGGCCTGCGACGCGCTCGGCAACATCGACGTCGCCGACCTGCGGGCCAAGGCCGAGCAGTACCGGGCGTCGCTCGGCGCGCTCATGGTCACCTACCCGTCGACGCACGGCGTGTTCGAGGAGGCGATCCGCGAGATCTGCCGCGCCGTGCACGAGCGCGGCGGGCAGGTCTACATGGACGGCGCGAACATGAACGCGCAGGTGGGCCTCACCCGCCCGGCCGACATCGGAGCCGACGTCTGCCACCTCAACCTCCACAAGACGTTCTGCATCCCGCACGGGGGCGGGGGCCCCGGCATGGGCCCGATCGCGGTTGCCGCCCACCTCGCGCCGTTCCTGCCCGGCCACCCCGTGGTCCCGGTCGGCGGAGGGAAGAGCTACGGCTCGGTGGCGGCCGCGCCGTGGGGGAGCGCGAGCATCCTCTGCATCTCGTGGGTCTACATCCGGACCATGGGGGCGGAGGGCCTGAAGAAGGCGACCGAGGTCGCGATCCTCAACGCCAACTACATGGCGAAGCGGCTTGAGCCGCACTACCCGATCGTCTACACCGGCGCCTCCGGGCGCGTGGCCCACGAGTTCATCCTCGACGGCCGAGGCTTCAAGAAGGCCGGGATCGAGGTCGAGGACGTGGCGAAGAGGCTCATGGACTACGGCTTCCACGCGCCGACGATGTCCTGGCCGGTGGCAGGGACGCTCATGGTCGAGCCCACGGAGAGCGAGTCGAAGGCCGAGCTCGACCGCTTCTGCGAGGCGATGATCGCGATCCGGCGGGAGATCCGGGACGTCGAGGAGGGCCGGGTGAAGGCGGAGGAGAGCCCGCTGCGCCGGGCGCCCCACACCGCGCAGGCGGTCACCGCCGACGAGTGGACGAGGCCCTACTCGCGCGAGACGGGCGCCTTCCCGGCCCCGTGGGTGAAGGAAGCGAAGTTCTGGCCGTCGGTGGCGCGGATCGACAACACCTGGGGGGATCGGAACCTCTTCTGCGTCTGTCCGGCCGTCGAGGACGTCGCGCAGTAGCGGCGTGGCTGTCGAGAGACGGGACCCGCTCGCCGGACGCCCCCTGAAGGGCGTGACTCCGCGTCCTTTCCCGCCGCGACCGTCGCCGAGCCGGAGCCCGGTGCGGGTCGCCCCGCGCCCGTCACCCCCCGAACCCCCGCTCTGGCCTCTCGTCCGCGGGCCGGCCCTCCTGACCCTCGGCGTGACTCTCGTTCGTCTCGTCGGGGAGCTCCGCGGCCTGTCGCCCTCCTACTTCAGCCGGTTGCCCGGCGGCGGGCTGTCCCCGGTCGGCATCACCTGGCTCGCGCCTGTCGTCGGCTTCTACCTCGGCTGGCGCCTGTGGCGGGCCGGCGTCTCCCCGCCGCCCCTCAGGGACGCCCTCCGACTGCCCGTGGCCGGACTCACGGTCGCTCCGCTCCTCGCCTGGCTCGCCGGCCGCCTCTTCCGGACGTCCTGGACGGCCAACTACACGTTGTGGGCCGTCGCCGCCGTCGCCGTCGCCGCGGCTGCCTACGCCGCGTGGCCCGCTCTCGGCCGTCCGCTCCTCGCCTACGCGTACGCGGCCCGCGTCCCGGTCGTGATCGTCATGGCGGTCGCCATCTGGAGGGGCTGGGAGACCCACTACGACCTGCCGCCTCCGGGGTTCCCCCTGCTGACCCCGTTGCCGCGCTGGTTCTGGATCGCCCTCGTGCCCCAGGCGACCATCTGGGTGGCCTGGACGATGGCCACCGGTGCCGTTCTCGGCGTCCTCGGCGGGCATGCCGCCTCGCGCCGGAGCCGCGGTCGGCCACTGTCCGGCCCCCGAGCGAGCGGGGGCAGCCCGGCGGCGGCTATACTTGCTTGAGCCGGCGGGCCGGGGCACCGGCCGGAGAGCCTTGTACTCCCAGATCCCGACGTACCACGAGCGCCTGACGGCCCTCACCGACCAGCTGCGCGAGCAGGGCCACCTCGCCCTCGCGCTCGTCGACGCCTCGGAGCTGGCCCAGGTCGAGCACGACTACGGCTCCCGCGCCTTCGAGGAGGTGCTGTCCAAGGTGAGCGGCCTCGTCACCGAGCTCATGGGCGCCGAGGTGCGCACGTCGGACGTGCTGGCTCTCGACGAGCGCAGCGGGAGCGCGTTCCTGCTCTTCCTGTCGCCCCAGCGGGGCGAGGAGGACGGCCGGCCGCGGATCGCCGACCTCGCCACGGTCAGCCAGCGGGTGGAGGACGAGCTCAACCGCAAGCTCGCCGCCTTCAGGTTGCACTACCTCCGCAGCCCGCGCAAGGTGACGGTGGGCTTCGCCGTCGCCTTCCACAACCCGCTCATCATGGCCGAGCGGGTCGTCTCCCGCCTGGTCAGCGAGGCCCGGGAGAGCGTGCGCATCAAGCGGCAGCAGGCCACGTTCCAGAACCGGTGCCGCCTCCAGGACGTGCTCCTCGGCCACCAGATCACGACCGTCTTCCAGCCCGTGGTGGACCTGCGCACCGGGGTCGTCCACGGCTTCGAGGCCCTCTCGCGCGGTCCCGCCGGGACGCAGCAGCACAGCCCCATGAACCTCTTCGAGGCGGCCCGGGACTGCGAGCTCACGTTCGAGCTGGACCAGCACTGCCGGAGGCGGGCCCTCCGCACGGCCCGGGATCTCCCAGCGCCCTACCGCCTCTTCATCAACGTGGTGCCCGCCTCGATGTACGACCCGGACTTCCAGGGGGCGAGTCTCATCCAGCTCCTCGAGGGCATCGGCCTCTCGCCGGAGCGCATCGTGCTCGAGGTCAGCGAGCAGTACGCGATCGAGAACTACCCGCTGTTCGTGGAGGCGCTGCAGAACTTCACCCAGCTCGGCTTCTCGATCGCGGTCGACGACGTCGGCAAGGGAAGCTCGGGGCTGGAGGCGATCGCCCACCTCAACCCGCGCTACCTGAAGTTCGACATGCAGCTCGTGCGCGACATCGACGAGAGCCACGTCAAGCGCGAGATGGCGCGGGCGCTCAAGACCTTCGCCGACCGGATGGACTCCCAGATCATCGCCGAGGGAATCGAGACGCAGGGTGAGAGGCAGGCGTGCGCGGACCTCGGCCTGCACTACGGGCAGGGCTTCCTGCTGGCCCGCCCCGCCCCCCTCGAGACCTTCAACCTGGGGGCGGCCCAGCCTTCTTCCGCTCGCGGATGAGCCGCGCGGCCTCGAGCCGCGCCCCGACGTCCTTCTCGCGCCCGCGCTCGGTCGGATTGTAGTAGCGGCGGCCGGCGAGGCCCTCGGGCAGGCACTCCATCCCCGCGACACCCTCACTCTCGTCGTGGGCGTAGAGGTAGCCCTTGCCGTAGCCGAGATCCTTCATGAGACCGGTGGGGGCGTTTCGGATCCACAGCGGGACGGGCTCGGCCCGCGTCTCGAGGGCGTCCCTCGC
Organism: Vicinamibacteria bacterium; assembly: GCA_035577965.1. Classification (GTDB taxonomy): domain Bacteria; phylum Acidobacteriota; class Vicinamibacteria; order Fen-336; family Fen-336; genus DATBSL01. The sequence goes on from DATJYX010000010.1 coordinate 65,264, forward strand.
CGCCGCCCCGTAGGCCGCGTAGACCGCGTTGCTCTTCGGAGCCGCAGCGAGGTAGACGACGAGCTCGGCGAGGGCGAGGCCCCCCTCGGGGAGGCCGACGAAGTGCACCGCCTGCTGCGCTGCCATCGCGAGCACGAGAGCCTGCGGGTCGGCGAGGCCCACGTCCTCGGAGGCGAACCGCACGAGGCGGCGGGCCACGTAGAGCGGATCCTCGCCGGCCTCGATCATGCGCGCGAGCCAGTAGAGCCCGGCGTCGGCGTCGGAGTTGCGGATCGACTTGTGCAGGGCGGAGATGACGTTGAAGTGCTCCTCGCCCGCGCGGTCGTAGAGGAGGGCCTTTCGGGCGAAGGCCTGCTGCATGGCCGGAAGGTCGATGCGACGGCGCCCGCCGTCGGGCGGGGCCGTCGTGACCGCCAGCTCCAGCACGTTGAGGGCGGTGCGGGCGTCGCCGTCGGCCGCCCCGGCGAGGAAGACAAGCGCCTCGTCGGCGACGTCGGCCCGCAGGGCGCCCAGGCCGCGCTCCTCGTCGGCGAGCGCCTGCCGCAGGACCTGCACCAGCTGCTCGGCGCCGAGGGGCTTCAGGACCACGACCCGGGAGCGGGAGAGGAGGGCCGCATTCACCTCGAAGGACGGGTTCTCGGTCGTGGCCCCGATGAGGACGATGTCGCCCGACTCCACGTGGGCGAGCAGCGCGTCCTGCTGCGCCTTGTTGAAGCGGTGGATCTCGTCGATCAGGAGGATGGTCCGCCGGCCCTCGCGACGGCGGCGCTCCTCCGCCGCGTGGAGGACCTCGCGCACCTCCTTCACGCCGGAGAGCACGGCGCTCATGGCCTCGAAGTGCGCCTTCGTCATCCGACGGATCACGAAGGCGAGCGTCGTCTTGCCCGAGCCCGGCGGCCCCCAGAGGATGAGCGAGCGGAGCTCGTCCTGCTCGATGGCCCGCCGCAGCGGGCGGCCGGGGCCGAGCACCTCGTCCTGGCCCAGGATCTCGTCGAGGGTGCGCGGCCGGACCCGGTCGGCGAGGGGCGCGTCCCGTTGCGGCTCGAGGGCCCGGTGGCCCGACGCCCGCCGGCCGGGAGCGGCGTCGGGGAAGAGCGAGCCGCTCGCGTCGTCGCGCGGCCGTGCCATTCCGCCCGCCTAGACCCGCGCACCCGCCGGCGGGAAGCCGCGCTGCCGGGCCGCCTCGAACAGCACGAGCGCCGCCGCCACGCCGACGTTGAGGCTCTCGACGGGCGCGGCGAGGGGGACGCGGAGCCGGGCCGCCGCCCGCGCCCGCACCACGGGGGACACGCCTGCCGCCTCGCTCCCGACCACGATCGCGGCGGGCCCGCGCAGGTCGGCCTCGTCGTACCGCCGGTCGCCGTCCGCCGAGGTCGCGAAGACGACGAGGCCTCGCTCCTGCACCGCGTCGAGCGCCTCGTCGGCCGACCGGCCCGCGCGGTGGGGCAGTCGGAAGGCGCTCCCCATCGAGCCGCGGAGGGCCTTCCACGAGAGAGGATCGGCGGTGCCCGCGGTCAGCAGGACGCCGCTCGCCCCCGCCGCCTCGGCCGTCCGGAGCAGGCCGCCGACGTTGCCGGGGTTCTGCACGCCCTCGACGACGAGAACGAGGGGCGTGCCCCGGAAGAGCTGCGCCTCGTCGAAGGCCGGCTGCCGGGCCAGGGCGAGGAGGCCCTGCGACGTCTCGGCCTCCGAGAGCGACGCCAGGAGCTCGGCGGCCATCCTCCGGACCGGAACCTCGCGCTCCCGGAGCTCGGCGAGAGCGGCTCGACCGTGAGGGGTGGCCTCGGCCCGCGGGGAGAAGGCGGCCTCCAGGACCACGAGCGAGGCGGCGAGCGCCTCGCGGACGAGCTTCGGCCCCTCGAGCAGGCAGAGGTCCCGCTCCGTTCCACGCTCCTTGAGCGCGCGGAGCCGCTTGTAGAGCGGGTTCGCCCGGCTGCGGAGCGTCTCCTCGGCGGGCATCGTCCTCGGGGAGCCGTGATAGTATCACCGTACGCGCGCTCGGCCGGCGATGAGGGTGCGCGGTGGTCGCGCGTGTCCCGCCCCGCCGGCGATGCGGGGAGTTCTCCACGGTCGCCGGGCGGGGTCGAGCTCCGGCGGGCTCCCGCGCGCGCCGCCGCGCCCCGGTCGCAGCTCGCGTCCCGTGCGTCAGCAGGCGGCATGATCGATCTCAAGAAGAGGCTCCAGGAAGAGATCCAGCAGCTCGAGTACGAGCTCAAGGTCCACCTGCCGAAGGAGATCCTGAAGGCGCGCGAGCACGGAGACCTGCGGGAGAACGCCGAGTACAAGGCGGCGAAGGAGCGACAGAGCTTCCTCCAGGCCCGCACGGCGCAGCTCCACCGGCGGCTGGCTGCAATCAACATGGTGAACCTCGACCGGATCCCGCGGGACAGGGTCGGCCTCGGCTCCACCGTCACCGTCCGCCAGGAGAACACCGGCGAGGAGACGGCCTTCGAGATCGTCGTCCCCGAGGACTCGGACCCGACGATCGGGCGCATCTCGCCCTCGTCGCCGATCGGCAAGTGCCTCCTCGGCCACGAGGAGGGGGACTCGGTGGAGGTGCGGGTGCCCACGGGGACGAAGGTCTACGAGATCACCAAGCTCGTGACCATCCACGACCAGGGGAAGGGCGAGTAGGCCGAGGCGCGTGCCCCTCCCCGCGCTCGCGTTCTTCCCCCTCGCCGGCGACGTCGCGGGGGCCGTGGCGAGGGTCCCGGCCGCGGCCGGCGTGGGACAGATCCTCGGGCCGGCGGAGAAGAGCCTCCTCCTCGCCCCCGCGTCGAACCTCCGCCGCTGGGCCGGCTCGCACCTCGGCCTCGGCCGACCCGCCGCCGCCGGGCGCCGGCCGAAGACGAACCTGGCCGGGATCGCGACGGCCGTCGGCTGGGCGGAGGCCGACGGCCCGTTCCGGCAGCGCCTGCTCTACGAGCGGCTCGTCGCGCCGCTCGTCCCCCTCTCGGCCCGGCGCGACCTCAGGCCGGCGGCCTTCCTGCATCTCGATCCCGGCGAGCGCTTCCCCCGGGTCAGCGTGCGCGCGATGGCGGAGAGCGCGGCCTCTCTCTTCGGTCCCTTCCGCGACCGCCGGGCGGCCGAGGCCGCCCGCGACGCGCTGCATCGGCTCTTCCCGCTCCGTCCCTGCGAGGCCTCCTTCGAGCCGGATCCGTCCCTGCCCCTCGGCCTCGGCTGCCTCTACGCGCAGGTGCGGTCGTGCGCCGCGCCGTGCCTCGTCCGCATCACGGAGGACGACTACCGGACCCTCGCGGCGCGGGCCGCGGCCTGGCTCGCGGACCCTCTGGCCCGGGGCGACGCGGCCGCCGCCGTGCCGGGCGTCGTGGCGGCGGCGGGCGACTCGCGGGCCGTGGTCGTGGACTGCGGACGGCGGGAGATCGGCCTCTATCCCGTGCGGAGCGGGCGGGTCCTGGACGACGCGGCGGTCATGGCGCCCCTCTCCTCCCTCGACGCGGCAGTCGCCGCGCTCGAGTGGCCCGAGCCCGGAGGCGCCTCCGACTGGCCCTGGCTCGCGTCCTGGCTGCGGAGCGCGAAGGGCCGGACCAGCTGGGCCGTCGTGCGCGGCGTCGCCGACCGCGAGGCGATCGCCGCCGCCGTCTGGCGCGCGCTGCCCGCGCGCTTCGCCGCTCCCGCACGCAGTGATAACTTAGGGACCACCCAGGGGGAGCCGTGAGGGACTACTCGCCGAAGCGGCGCACCGCGCTCGTCTTCACCGGGAGCGGCTCGACCGGCGCCTACCACGCCGGCGTCCTGCGCGCCCTCGACGAGAGCGGCGTGAAGATCGACCTCGTGGTGGGCTCCGGGGTCGGCGCCGTGTCCGCGGCCTACGCGGCGGTCGGCGGCGGCCCGAGGCTCTACGGCAAGGGAGGCTTCTGGGACGGCGCCCGACGGAGCGGGTTCTGCCGCCTCCGGCCCGTCGTGCGCCTCGCCCTCGCGTTCCTCGGAACGTCGTTCGCCATCTTCGCGCTGCCCGTCCTGCTCGGCCTGCTGCTCGGGGCCCTCTTCCCGGTGCTCCTCATCGCCGACCGGGTCTCCTCGGGCATCGCGTCGAAGGCCCTCGGCCTGCTCTGGGTGGCGCCCGAGGCGCTCTCCGGTCCGTACCTCGCCGCGCAGGCCGTGCCCGTCTTCGCCCTGGCCATGCTGGCCGTGGTCGGGGCGGGGACCGTCTACGCGATCGACCGGCGCCGATTCGCGGAAGCGTTCGAGACGTTCCTCGACGCCTCTCCCGGCCTCGATCGTCTCCGCCGCGGCCTCTGGGAGATCGCCCGCGGGGCCGCGCTCTCGGGGAAGCCCCCGAGCGAGGCGGAGCTCGGGCGCCGTTACGTGGCCCTGCTCTCCGAGAACCTCGGAGAGCCAGGCTTCCGGGAGCTCGTCCTGCGCGCCACCGACCTCGACCGCGGGTCGGCGCTCGCGTTCGCGGTGCTGCGTGAGCCGGTCGCGGCCTCCCGCGGGAAGGACGTCGGGGAGGTCGTCGACCTCAAGGCCGATGGCCACGAGGTCCTGCTCTTCGACGCGGTCGCGACGGGGATCCTCGGTCCGGTCGGCATGCCGCTGCGACGCGTGTCCTTCCCGAGGGGCGCGATCCACGCCGGCGAGACCCATCGGCTGACCGACGCCACGCTCGTCGCTGGAAGCGGACTGCGCGAGGCCGTCGACGCGGGGGCCGAGCAGGTGATCGTGGTGACGGGAGTGGCGGAGACCAGGGTCCCTCTGGCCCGGCGGCGCGGGCCGCTCGCGCGCGCCGACGCCGTGGTGAGGGCCCTGGAGGCGCAGGCGGCGGGTGATGTCGCCGCCGCGGAGCGACTGAACCGCATGGTGGGAACGCTCGGCCACCGTGGGCCGACGGGCCGCGGGGCGTGGGAGGACCCGGCCACCGGGAGGACCTACCGCGAGATCGACCTCTGGGTGATCCGGCCGGAGAGGCGCGCCCTCGGGCCGATGGAGCTCGACGGGGCGCGCGACCCCGTCAGCGAGGTGCGACAGACGACGGACGACCTCCTCGAGCTCGGCTTCCGCGACGCGTACGGCCAGTTCGTCGAGCCGGTCGTGGGGCAGGCGCCGATTCCCCAGCGCGACGAGAGCAAGTTCCGCAACACCCAGCCCGTGGGGCTGTAGGCCGGCGCGGGCGAGGCCGGCGTGGGCCCTCGCCCGACCGTGACGGAGGGTCTCTTGAAGGAGGGAGGGCCGGGGACGACGTCGGTGCACGGGGGGCACGAGGCGCCGATGGGCCCTCTCACGGCCCCGATCGTGCAGACCTCCACCTTCGCCCTGGGCTCGTCGGCCGAGATGCGCCGCTACCTCGAGGGGGACCGGGACGTCTTCCTGTACACCCGGTACGCGAACCCGACCGTGGGCGAGCTGGAAGAGTCGCTCGCCGCCCTCGAGGGCGCCGAGGCCGCGCTCTGCCTCTCCTCCGGCATGGCGGCGATGACGACGGCCGTGCTCTCGGTGGCGCGGGCGGGGGACGAGGTGCTCGCGAGCGCGTCGCTCTACGGGGGGACGGTCCGGCTCCTGAGCGACCTCTTGCCGCGGCTCGGGATCTCCTCCCGCTTCCTGAAGGCGGACGACCTGTCCCGCGTCGGGACCGTCGCGGGGGACAGAAGCCGCCTGCTGATCGTCGAGAGCCCCACGAACCCCACGCTGGAGATCGTCGACCTGGCCGCGGCCTCCGCCTCCGCGCACCAGCGGGGGCTCGTCGTGGTCGTCGACAACACCTTCGCGACGCCCCTCCTCCAGCGCCCGCTCGCCCTCGGCGCGGACCTCGTCATGCACAGCCTCACCAAGGCCCTCTCCGGCCACAGCGACCTGATCGGCGGCGCGCTCGCCGGCTCGAGAGCGCGCATCGAGGCCGCCCACGCCACGATGATGATCCTCGGCGGCTGCATGGACCCCCACGCGGCCTTCCTCGCCCGCCGGGGGCTCAAGACCCTCCACCTCCGCGTCGAGCGCCAGTGCGCGAACGCGCTCGCCCTGGCCCGGCGGCTCGAGGGCCACCCTGGCGTGCGGGCGGTGCGCCACCCGGGGCTCCCGTCCCACCCCGGCCACGAGGTGGCGAAGAAGCAGATGAGCGCCTTCGGGGGCCTCGTCACCCTGGAGCTCGCGGGCGGCCTCCCGGCGGCCGAGCGCTTCTACGACCGCCTGCGCCTCGTGGCGCGCGCGGCGAGCCTCGGCGGCGTCGAGTCCCTGGCCAGCCTTCCCGTCCACACCTCCCACCACGGCCTCTCGGAGGACGCGCTGCGCGAAGCCGGCGTCGATCCGGGGATGGTGCGCCTGTCGATGGGGGTCGAGGACGCGGCCGACCTGATCGCGGACGTGGAGCAGGCCCTGGGGCACGACTGAAGCGGACTCGTGCTGCCCACCTCCCAGCAGCAGCTCCTCGGCGTGGGGCTCCTCGGCATCGGCCTCTACTTCGCCGTGCAGCTCGTCCGAGGCATCGCCGGCTATCTGCGCTACGTGCGGGTGGCACCGACGGCGCTCGTCAGCTGGCCGACGCCACGGCCGGCCCGGCTGCGCCTGCTGATCGGGCTCGGCGTGTCGGGTGCCGTCCTCGCGCTCGTCCTCGCATGGCAGGGGAAGCCGGCCCACCACGTGGTGGCGTTCGCTCTCATGGCCGTCTACTTCCTCGGCATGGTGCCGCTCGCGCGGCGCATCCGCCTCGGCCTCTTCCGCGACGGCGTGTGGGCGCACCGCGGCTTCCTCCGCTGGGAGGACGTGGCCCGGATTGCCTTCGTGGAGAAGCCGCAGATCGTCCTGCTCCTCCAGGCCCGGCGGCAGGGCTCGGCCTTCAAGCTCCCCGTGCCGGCAGACGAGTACGGCGCAGTGAGGAAGCTCTTGGAGGAGAAGGCCCGGGCGGGCGTCCTCCGCCTCGAGCCGGCCATACTGGGCTTGTGATCCACACGGCCCCGGGGGGCGCCATGCCCCGGGGGCGCCGGGGGGTGGAACCCCCGGTTGGAGGGCCGGTCCGTTGGCCCCTTCTGAACCGGCACCCACTCCTGTCCGTTCCCTCGTTCTCCCGAGCCGTTCCCTGGCCGTCCCCACGCCGCGTCGCTTCGGCCCCGGAGTCCCGGTTCATTCTGTTGCTCTTTCCCTTTGCCTTTCTTGACGTCTCGACGGGGGTCGACTGCTGTACGCTGGAGAGGAATGATCCCCACGCGCGGTCGCGGACTCGTGTCGTCGCTCCTCGCACTCGCCCTCTGCCTCGCCGCAACGGCCGCGATGCCACAGGCCAGGCCCGCCCGCCACACGAAGGCGTCGCTCGTCTCCGAAACGGACGCGATCCAGCCCGGCCGAACCCTCCGGGTCGGCATCCGCCTGGAGATGGAGGAGGGGTGGCACACCTACTGGCGCAACCCCGGTGACTCCGGCCTGCCGACGCGCGCGAGGTGGGAGCTGCCCGCGGGGTTCGCCGCCGGCGAGATGCGCTGGCCCTACCCCACGCGCTTCCGGACCGGCCCGCTCGTGAGCTATGGCTACGAGCGCGACGTGCTCCTGCCCGTCGAGATCCGGGTCCCGCCCGCCCCCTCGGCCGGCGAGGCCCGGATCGCCGTCCGCGTGGACTGGCTCGAGTGCCAGGACGCCTGCCTTCCCGGCCGCGCGGACCTCTCGCTCGACCTGCCCGTCCGGCCGGTGTCCGCTCCCGGGCCCCAGGCCGGCCTCTTCACGGAGGCCCGCCGCCGCCTCCCGACGAGGGAGCCCGGCTGGACCTTCGCGGTCGCGCCCGCCCCGTCCGCCCTGCGCCTCCTCGTGCGGACGCCCCGCGGGACGGCGCTCCAGGAGGCGTACTTCTACCCGTCGACGCCGCGCCTCCTCGACCACGGGAAGCCCCAGCCGCTCACCCGCGAGGGGGCGACGCACCGGCTCGAGCTCCCGCGCGACCCGAACGGCGCGCCGGCGGAGCGGCTGGCGGGGGTGCTGGTCGCCGAGACGGGACGCGGGACCGTCGCCGTCGAGGTCGATGCACCCATCGCCGCGGGCCCCGCCCGGACCTCGCAGACCCAGGAGTGAAAGCCATGAAGAGAGCCGCGTACGTGAGTGCCCTGACCCTGGCCACGCTCGTGGCCGTGACCGCCCCCGCAACCGCCCAGGCCGTGGTCGGCCAGCCCGCGCCGCCCTTCTCGCTCGTCGACAGCAACGGCCAGACCCGCTCCCTCGCCGACTACGCGGGCAAGGTGGTGGTGCTCGAGTGGTGGAACTACGAGTGCCCGTTCGTGGGCAAGCACTACGGCAGCGGCAACATGCAGAAGCTCCAGAAGGAATGGACGTCGAAGGGTGTCGTCTGGCTGACGGTCAGCTCCTCGGCCGCGGGAAAACAGGGGCACGTGGACGGGGCGAAGGCCAACACGCTCATGAGCGAGAGGGCGGGCTCGCCGACCGCGGTGCTTCTCGACCACGACGGCAAGGTCGGCCGCGCCTACGGCGCGAAGACGACGCCTCACATGTTCGTGATCGACCCGAAGGGCAAGCTCGTCTACGCCGGCGGCATCGACGACAAGCCGTCCACGGATCGCGCCGACGTCGCCGCGGCGAAGAACTACGTCGCCGCGGCCCTGGGCGAGGTCCTGGCCGGCCGACCGGTGACGACGCCGGCCAGCCAGCCCTACGGCTGCGGCGTCAAGTACGCGGACTGAGCCCGTCGAGGAGGGCCGCGAGGCCCTCCCACGGCGGCTCGTCGAGAGCCCACTCCATCCGGTGGACCGGGACGCGGCGCACGAGTTCCGCGCCCACGGCGAGGACCCTCGACCAGAGGGAGGGCGCGCGAGGCACCGGCACTGACGCGAGCAGGCGCCCTGCGGCCACGGCCGGGCGCAGGGCGGTGAAGCGGAGCCTCGGGCCCCGGGCCAGGTCGACGAGGAGGGCGAGCGGCGCGGGCTCCACGCGGCGGCCGCTTCCCTGCTCCCCCCAGAATCCCGACCGCACGAGATCGAAGGGCCGGCCCGGCGCGACGGCCACCAGCTCGTCCGACAGCACGGGCACCGGCGAGGTCGAGGCCACCGTGGTCTTCCCGGCGCCAGAGGGCCCGAAGAAGACGACGCCCCTCCCGTCCATCACGACGCCGGCGGCATGGAGGGGGAGCCCGCCGAGGAGGGGCAGGCGGGCCATCATGCTGGCCCGGATCACCACCTCGAGCGGGAAGGCCCTCTCATCGCGACGGTGGAGGCGGGCCCGGGCGGCGAAGGGGTCGATCTCGGCGACGAAGCTCCCATGGCTGCCGAGCAGCCGTTCGCCCACCCACCGCAGGACCGCGGGATCCCGCTGCGGGAAGAGGGCCGGGTCGTCGCTCGTCCACGGGGCACGGTTCGTCAGCTCGATGAGGACGGGCTCCTGCGGGTCGTCCGCCGCTTCCGGCTCCAGGCGGCCGATCGCCTCGCGCTCGGCGGGAGAGAGGCGCGCGTCCGGCTCGACGCGGAAGCGGACGCCTCCGGCGCGGAACCTCACCGCGGCCCGAAGGTCCCGTCCGCGACCACTCAGGCCTCCACCACCAGCCGGCGCTCGCGCAGGAGCGACAGGAAGTCCCGTACGTCCTCCCGAGCCTGCGCGTCCTCGGCAAGGAAGCCCTCGACGATGGCGGCCACGAGCCCGTCCTCGTCCCGCTCCTCGACGAGCCCCCAGACGAGGGCGCCGACGGGGTTGAGGCCGAGGACACGGCCCTCCGCGAGGCTCATCAGGACCGCCTCGTCGCCGATCCGCTGCCAGGCCACGTCGGGATGGCGGCGCAGGGCCATCCGCTCAGCTCGCGATCGGACCGGTCGAGTCGCAGGCGCCGCCGCCCCCGGGCGTCTTCGCGCGTGCGGCCATCAGGCTGGGCTGCGCTTCGAGGGCTTGCTCCCAGACGATCGCCGGCCGCCGCCGCTCCGAGCGGGCCACCGCCGGCGCGCCCGTGCGGCCCCGCTCGTCGCTCATGCTGGAGTGGTCCCTCGGGGCACAGTCTAGCCCGGTCGGAGGTCGGCGTCATCCACGCCGGGCCGGGGGGCGCTCCGGCTGCGACCGCTCGGGGCAGCGGCACCTCCACGCCGTAGAGAGCGCCGGCCTCGCTCCCCACGACGACGGGCTGCTTGCCGGGGGAGATGGCCGGCGCCTGCAGGCCGACGTCCATCGAAGGCGCGCCGTCGGCGGAGACCCTGGGAGGGCTCGCCGTCGCGTCGATCGAGTCGACTCCCCCGCGGAGCCTCCGGCGTAGACCCGGTCCTCCCGCACGACGGGGCTCGAGTCGAACTCGCCGCCCGGATCCAGGCTCCACGTGTAGGCGACGGGCGAGGCGCTCACCTCGAGAGCCCAGACCGTGTCCCCGGCACCGAGCCGGCGGGAGGCGAAGCAGACGCGCTGACGCGCGTAAGTCCACCGTCGGGAAGCCGCTCACCGGCCCGAGCGTGCCGCGATCGCAGCCCGCTCCGTGCCCCCCCGAGGCGCCCCGAGGGCGTGTCGGCCGTGGGGTAAACTGCGGGGATGACCGATCCGTCCGCGCCCGCCGCCGTCAAGCCTTTCCTCGACCGGCTCGCCGAGGGGACGGTCGTGTTCGACGGCGCGATGGGAACGATGCTCTACGCCCGCGGCGTCTTCCTGAACCGCTGCTTCGACGAGCTCAACCTCTCGAGCCCGGGCCTCGTGCGGCAGGTCCACGCCGAGTACCTCGAGGCGGGCGCCGAGGTCCTCGAGACGAACACGTTCGGCGCCCACCGCTTCAAGCTCGGGCCCCACGGCCTCGAGGCCCAGGTGCGAAGGATCAACCGGGAGGGCGCGCGCATCGCACGGGAGGCCGCCGCGGGACGGGCCCTCGTGGCGGGCGCCATCGGGCCCCTCGGCAAGCCCCTCGCCCCCATCGGCCACGTCCGGCACGAGGAGGCGGAGGACGCGTACAAGGACCAGGCCGAGGGGCTGCTCGAGGGCGGAGTGGATCTCTTCCTTCTGGAGACGATGCCGTCCCTCGACCAGGCAAAGGCGGCCCTCCGGGCCGTGCGGTCGCTCACGAGCGACGTGCCGGCGGCGGTGAGCCTGACCTTCAACGAAGAAGGGAACACGATCTACGGCGACACGCCGGAGGACGCCGTCCGCGAGCTCGAGGACCTGGGCGTGCCGATGATCGGCGCCAACTGCAGCCAGGGACCGCAGGCCATGCTCGACACCCTGCAGCGGATGGCCCAGGTCGTGCGAAAGGCGAAGCTCTCCGTCATGCCGAACGCCGGGTCGCCCGCGCTCGTCGAGGGCCGCTACGTGTACCTCTGCACCCCCGAGTACATGGCGACCTGGGCCCGCCGCTTCCTCGAGGCCGGGGCCAGCGTCGTGGGCGGATGCTGCGGTACGACGCCCGCCCACATCAAGGACCTCGTCCGCTCCGTCCGCATGTTCGAGCCGGCCCGGGCCGAGGTGAAGATCCTGCCTCCCGCCCGGCCCAAGGAGGCCCCGGTCCCCCTTCCCCGGGACGAGAAGTCCCCCCTCGGCCGCCGCCTGCGCCGAAAGTTCGTGGTTTCGGTGGAGCTGGACCCGCCGCGGGGGGCCGACCCCGGGGCCATCCTCGAGCGCGCGCAGTTCTGCCGGGAGAACGAGGTCGACGCCATCAACGTCGCCGACGGGCCGCGGGCCTCGGCGCGGATGAGCGCGCAGGCCCTGTGCGTGCTGCTGCAGGAGAAGGTGGGGATCGACACCATCCTCCACTACACCTGCCGCGACCGGAACCTGCTCGGCATCCAGTCGGACCTCCTCGGCGCCCACGCGCTCGGGCTCCGCAACATCCTCGCCATCACCGGCGACCCTCCGAAGCTCGGCGACTACCCGGACGCGACTGCGGTCTACGACGTGGACTCGATCGGCCTCATCCGGATCATGGACCACCTGAACCACGGGTGCGACCTCGCCGGGAACCTCATCGGTCCCGCCCTCGCCCTCCACGTCGGGTGCGGGGCCGACCCGAGCAAGCCGGACATGGAGAAGGAGGCGCGGCGGCTCGAGGAGAAGGTGAAGGCCGGCGCCGAGTACGTGATGACCCAGCCCATCTACGACCCCCGCACCCTCGAGCGGTTCCTCTCGATGATCCGGCACCTCGACGTGCCGCTTCTCGTGGGCATCCTGCCCCTCTACTCCCACCGCAACGCCGAGTTCCTCCACAACGAGGTCCCGGGGATGACCATCCCCGACGACATCCGCGAGCGCATGCGTCGGGCGGGGTCGGGCGAGAAGGCCCAGCTCGAGGGCGTCGCCATCGCCCGCGAGGCGACCCTCGCCGCGCGCGAGATGGGGCAGGGCGTCTACGTCATGCCCCCGTTCAACAAGGTGGATCTCGCGGTGCGCGTGATCGAGGTCCTGCGCTAGACTCTCGGGAGTTCCTGGGGGTTGAGCCGTGACCCGAGCCCTCGCTGGAGGTGTCGCCCTCGTCGCCCTGGCCGCGGCGGCGGAGCCTGAAGACAAGACGCCCGTCTTCCGCGTGGGCCTGGATCTCGTCAACGTCACGGTCACCGTGCGCGACGGCCGGGGTGGCCTCGTGCCGGACCTGACCCTCGAGGACTTCGTGGTCCGCGAGGACGGCCGGCCCCAGGCGATCCAGGTCTTCGCCCCCGCGACGACCCTGGAGGAGCGCGAGGAGCTCGCCCTCAACCTCGGCATGCTGTTCGACACGAGCGAGAGCATGCGGAACGACCTGAAGCTCAGCCAGCAGTCGGCCATCCGCTTCCTGGACGCCATCCCCCGTGCGCGCGACCTCCTGCTCGTGTTCTTCGACCGCGACATCCGGATCTCGCGCTACACGTCGGAGAACCAGCAGGGCATCTTCCAGCGCATCCTGGAGACGGAGGGCCAGGGCTTCACCGCCCTCCACGACGCGATCGCGGTCTACGTGTCGCGGATCGCCGACACCCCGGGGCGAAAGGTGCTCGTGCTCTTCACCGACGGCGAGGACACGACGAGCCAGGTGCCGATGCAGGAGGTCCAGCACCTCATCCGCTCGACCGAGGTGACCGTCTACCCGGTCGCCTTCCCGGGCGAGCACGGCCCCAACAGCGGCGAGGCGCTCCGCGCCCGCGCCTTCCTGCACTCGCTCGCCGAGCTGAGCGGGGGCCGCGTCTTCCAGCCTGCCGCCTCCCGCGAGCTGGCCGGGATCTACCAGTCGATCCTGGACGAGCTCGGGACGCAGTACGTCCTCGGCTACGTGTCGGACAACCCGCAGCGCGACGGCAAGTACCGGAGGATCACGGTCGAGCTGAAGCGGCCGGCGCTGAAGGCCCGGCACCGGCCCGGCTACGACGCTCCGAAGGACGAGCCCCCGAAGGCGGCCAAGCGCCGGTAGCGGCGGCGCGACGGTGCGCCGAAAGCCGGGTCGTCCCGCCGGGTCAGGCCAGCGCCTTCGCGAGCAGGGACTCGACCTTCCGCTCGATCTCGCGGAGCCTCTTCTGCAGCTCCGGCAGCCTCGCGAAGACCGCGCTCGACCGGAGCCAGGCCCGGTTCTCGATCGCGGGGTAGCCGGACACGACGGCGCCGGGATCGACCGAGGACGGGATGCCGGTCTGGGCGGTGGCGACCGCCCCGTCGCCGATCGTGAGGTGGCCGGCGACGCCGACCTGGCCGGCCAGCGTGACCCGGCTGCCGACGTGAGTGCTGCCCGCGATTCCCACCTGCCCCGCGAGGACGGTGTCCTCGCCGATCGTCACCGAATGGCCGATCTGGACCAGGTTGTCGAGCTTCGTCCCCCGGCCGATGCGGGTCTCGCCGAGCGCGGCCCGGTCGATCGCGGTGAGGGCGCCGATCTCGACGTCGTCCTCGATCACCACGATGCCCACCTGGGGGAACTTGTGGTAGAGGCCCTCGCCGTCGCGGGCGAAGCCGAAGCCGTCGCCCCCCACGACCGAGCCGTTCTGCACCACCACCCGGTTCCCCAGCCGACAGCCCTCCCGCACCTGCACCCCCGAGTGCAGGACGCAGTCCTCGCCCACCTCGACGCCCTCGTAGAGGACGACGTGGGCGTGGACGACCGACCGCGCCCCGACCCTCACGCCGGCGCCGACGACGGCGAGTGCGCCCACGTGAACGTCCGGCCCCAGGACCGCCGTCGGGTGCACCTGGGCCGAGGGGTGGACACCGGAAAGGGGACGGACGGGAGGGCGCAGCAACGCCACCGCCCGCGCGAAGGCCAGGTAGGGGTTCTCGGTCAGGAGGCAGGGCCTTCCCGCCTCCGCGCCCGCGGCGAGAATGACCGCGGCGGCCCGCGTCGTCTTGAGATGAGCGGCGTATCGCGGGTTGGCGAGGAAGGCGACGTCGCCGGGGCCGGCCTTCTCGAGGCTCGCGACCCCGGTGACCTCGATCTCCCCGTCGCCACGCAGCTCGCAGCCGAGCCGCCCGGCGAGATCGACGAGCTTCACGCGCCCGGCTTCTCCTCCTTGATCCCGGCCGGGGGCCCCGGAGGTCCCGGGGCCGGCGGAGCCGGCTGGCCCTTCGAGGCCCCCTCGCCCGCGGTGACCGAGCCCGAGAGCCAGGCCCCCTCGCGCACCACCAGCACCCGAGCGTCCACCGTGCCCTGGACCCGGGCCTTCTCGGCCAGGGTCACGTTGCGGCCGCGCACGTCGCCCTTCAGCTCGCCCGCGACCTCCACCGCGTCGGCCGACACCGCGGCCTCGACCCGCGCTCCCTCGCCGAGGACGAGCCGGCCGGACAGGGCGATCTCGCCCCGGAAGCGGCCGTGCACGACCGCGTCCTTGCCCTTGAGCTTCCCCTCGACGTCCGCCTGCGCGTCGATGATCGTCACCTTCTCGTCCGCCATCGCTTGACCTCGCTCGGGGCGCATTCTACCAGGAGCCGGCGCTCCCCTTGTCGCGGCGTCCGGCGCGGGGTAGCTTTGCCCCCCGGAGGGGGCCGTGACCTGGACCTACGCCGACGTCGCCAAGATGATCGACCACTCGCTGCTGCGTCCCGTTCTCACCGCCGAGGAGCTCGAGGCCGGGTGCCGGCTCGCCCGCGCGTACGACGTGGCGAGCGTCTGCATCCTGCCCTACGCCCTCCGGCGCTGTGCCGATCTCCTCGAAGGGAGCACGGTCGCGGCCAGCACCACGATCGGCTTCCCCCACGGCGGCCACGCCACGGGGGTGAAGGTCTTCGAGGCCGAGCGGGCCCTCGACGACGGGGGGGCCGAGCTCGACATGGTGGTGAACATCTCCCGCGTCCTGAGCGGCGACTGGGGCTACGTCCGGGACGACATCGCCGCGGTCCTGCAGCCGACCCACGCCCGGGGAGCCAAGCTCAAGGTGATCTTCGAGAACTGCTACCTCGGGGACGTGCACAAGATCCGCCTGTGCGAGCTGTGCGGCGAGCTGGGCGCCGACTGGGTCAAGACCTCGACCGGCTTCGGGACGGGCGGGGCGACCGACGAGGACCTCGCCCTCATGCGGCGCCACTCGCCGCCCCGCGTGCAGGTGAAGGCCGCGGGCGGCGTCCGCACCCTCGACCGCCTGCTCCGCGTCCGCGAGCTCGGCTGCACCCGCTCCGGCGCCACGGCCACGAAGGACATGCTGGACGAGGCGAAGCGACGGCTCGGGATGGCCTGAGGATGTGAGCGGCACCGCCATGAAGTGGCTGGTCCTGCTGGGCCTCCTCCCCCTTTCGCCAGTCCCGACGAAGGCCGTGCCTGCCACGTCGGCCGGGATCGGCCTCGTCCAGGGCCTGGCCGTCGCGCGGTCGGGCGACGTGTACCTGGCGACGCAGGGGTCCGGCGGGCAGGCCTTGGTCTTGAAGCTGTCCCCGCACGGTGAGCTGGGCGTCGTCGGGCCCTACGGCCTCGACCGGCTCTCGTGGCGCGTGGAAGGGCGCGCTCCCCACGAGCCTCTCTTCGACCGGCCGGTGGCGGCCGTCGTGGAGGCCGGCGACGTGCTGCTCGTCCTCGACGAGGGCGGGTCCCTGGTGCGGGTCGATCCGGGAGCGCGGGTGGCCCGCGTCGTGCGGATCGGCGACAAGCGCCTGCTCAGACCGCGCGCGATGCTCGCCGACGGCAAAGGGGGGCTTCTCGTCGGCGACGCGGGAAGCCACTCGGTCTTCCGCTACGACAGTGCGCGGGCGACGCTCACGCGCATCGCCGGAGTCGGGATCGACGGCACCTCCGGCGACGGGGCGTCGGCCGACCACGCGCACCTGGCCGGCCCCCAGGGCCTGGCCCTCGACTTCGAGGGCAACCTGTACGTCGCCGACCGTGACAACGCGCGCATCCGGCGCGTGGATCCGAGCGGGCGAATCACGTCCTTGCCCGCCACGGGAGAGCGGCTCGAGCGCCCGGTGGCCGTCGCCGCATTGCCGGACCGATCGCTCCTGGTCGGGGACGTCGGCCGCCACCAGGTGCTGCGGCTGAGCCGGTCCGGCCCCTCGTCCGTGCTGCCGGGCCTGGGTCCCGTGACGCCGACCGCGCTCGCAGTCACTCCCGATGGAGCGGTCCTGGTGTTCGATCTGGGCCGCCGGCAGCTCCTGCGGTGGCGCGCGGGACAGACCACGGTGGCCGCCGGAGATGGAGGCGCCGGCTATTGTGGCGACGGCGGTCCGGCCGTCGAGGCCGACGTAGGCCCGACGCGGGTACTGGCCGACCCGCAAGGAGGCTTCTTTCTCGCCGACCCGGGGCACGACCGGGTCCGGGCCGTCGACGCGAAGGGCCTCATCCGGACGATCGCCGGCAACGGGCTCGCCGCCTTCGCCGGCGACGGAGGCCCTGGCCCGCGAGGGAGCCTCTCGCGGCCGAGGGCGATCGCGTGGGAGCGGGCGGGCACCCTCCTGATCGCGGACACCGGCAACAACCGCATCCGGCGCCTGGAGAATGGAGTGCTGTCGACCGCGTACGGCACCGGCGCGCAGGGGTCCGACGGCGACGGCGGCCCGGCGACGGCCGCCTCGTTCGACGCTCCCACGGACGTCGTCGTCGCCGCCGATGGCGCCGTCTTCGTCGCCCACACCCGCGGTCGCGTGCGGCGCATCGACGGGCGGACGCAGATCGTGACCACCGTCGTGGGGGGAGACGGGCTGGCCGACGTCGCAGACGGCGACCGGCCGACGGACGGGCACCTGGGCCGCATCCAGGCCCTCGCGCTGCACCCTGACGGATCGCTGTTCATCGCGGAGGCCGTGGACAACGGGTCCCCTCGACTGCGCCGGCTCGATCCCCGAACCGGCGTCCTCTCGACGGTCCGGGGAGGCGAGTCCTTCCATTCCCTGACCGGCCTCGACGCCGGGACGGGAGGCCCCGTCCTCCTGGCCGCCGACATGCAGCGGGGCCTGGTGGAGCTGGCCCTCGGCCCGGGTGAGTGGCGCGTTCGGGGGGGGGCGGGCCCGACCCAGCCCCCCGACGGGAGACTCGCTTCCGAAGCGCGCTTCTCTCCGGTCGGCGTCACGTCGTTGGCCGACGGTCGCCTGCTCGTGTGCACCGTCGACGGGTTGTTCTCGATCGACTCGGACGGGAGAATGACGAGGGTCGCCGGAGGCGGGTTCGGCTTCTAGCCGCAGCGCCCGCTTCGTCGGCCGTCGCGGGAGGCCTCCATGAGACTCGCAGTCGGGCTCGCCATCGGCCTGACCCTCACGGCCACTGGCCCGCTCCACGCGGCGGTCGAGACGCTGCCGATCGACCTTGCCCATTTGCCTGTCGATCAGGTGGTCGAGCTCGAGGCCAAGGACGCTCACTTCTTTCTCGTCCGCTTCCTGAACTACGGCCCGGCCGCCGTCTACCGGGTTCGCGAAGACTGGCAGCTCTCGCCCGACCGGACCTCCTTTCCCGGTGGCGCGGGGAAGCACGAGTACGCCTCCCGCCCGGCGCCGATCCTCCCCTCGTGGGAGGGCGATCCCTGCGGTGCACTGGCGAGCTCCCTCCGCGAGTATCAAGGCATCCAGGACGAAGGATCGGCGGCGGCACGCGCCGCCGAGATCACGAAGCAGTCCTGGGAAGGCTGTCCCGAGAGCCAGAGGAAGACCTACTTGAACATGGGAATGCCGGAGTGGGGGCTCCCGACCGCCTACTCGATGGAGCCCGGCGACATGCTCGAGGTGACCGTGGAACGCCTCGACGCGGTGACCGGGCACGCGCAGCGGACGTGGCGCTTCGAGATCCGGGTGCCTCCCCCCTACAAGTGGGAGCATCCGACCGAGCGCCACTGGATCGCGAGCGAGGTGATCGCCGACCTCGCGGAGATGGCGGCGTACGCGAGCGACCCGAAGAGCAAACGCCTCTCCACGGTGAAGGTCACGCTCCGGCCCGAGCCGGCGGGCGAGGCGGGCGGGTACGTCGCCACCGTCGCCTTCCCCGACGGCCCGCCGCTCGAGGAACGCATCCACGTCCAGGACGGCATCTGGTCGCCTCGCGTCTATGGCGACGTCGCCTCGCGGCTCGTCGCCCGATTCAGGCTGAAGGGCCGTCGCGGCGCCGTCGACTCCCCCCTCGAACGCCTTCTCGAGCCGACCTTCGCCGTGCTCGAGGACGAGAACGACCGCCTCTCGAAGCGGCTCGAAAAGGACATGACGCTGGTGGCCGCGCACGAGCAGGCGGCGCTCCTCCTCGGCGCGCTGGGTCTGCGCGAGGCGGCGGGCGACTACTCGGACACGAGAGGGCTCGCCTCCCGCATGACCGCCCATCTCGCGTTCGCGGCCGCGCTGCGGGGCGACTCGGAGCCGAGCCTGGAAGGCCGGCTCGCCGACGCCCTGCTCGTGACGCTCGCCGGGAGGCAGGTCGATGCCTTGGAGCGCGCCTCCCGCCTGCCGACGACGGGAGTGGCCGGCGCCTGGCGGCGGGCCGTGACGATCCGGAACACGGGGGACTGGAGGATCCTCGAGGCGCCGGCGAAGGCCTCGCTCCTCGAGCGGCGGGAGCACTACCGCGCCCTCGCAGTGAACCTCGGCACTGTCCAGAGCACGGCCTTTCTCGGAGAGTCCACTCCAGAGCCGGTGCCCGATTGGCCGCGCCTCGCCTTCGACTATGGCTCCTGGGACGTCGGCACGGGCAATCGGTTCGCCTCGATCGCCATCCCGGCCGAGCTCTCCGAGATCGGCGGTCTCTGGCAGAGGTTCCATCCCGGCCTGAAGCTGCAGCTCGCGGCGCTGAACGGAGAGGCGGGGCGGTGCGTCGACCCGCGGCGGCTTCCGGCCGGGGTCCGGGTCATCGACTGGGGCACCTGGGCCGGGCACTCCCGCCGCCACCTTCTGCACGCGATATCCAGCGCCGAGACGCACTACCGGAAGAACCTGGGGATCAAGGAGGAGGCCGAGGATCTGCGAAAGCAGGCTCACGAGTCATTCACCGCCCTCGACCTCTTCCCAACCCTCACCGTGTCCTGGGGGCTTCAGGAGAAGCCCGCGATCCGGGAAACCTCGTGCCACGACGCGGCCCGGCTCATCCAGCAGTCGCCCCAGAGTGTGTCGGCGGCCATCTGGTACCACCTCGCGAAGCAGTGCCGGCTGGGTGGCGCGCTTCCCCGGCCCGAGCGCTGGATGGACCCGCCGATCCTGCCTGGCACGGCCCACGACGTCACCCGGCGATGGCCCGGTCTCTTCGACTCCCGGTCGGAGGCCCACGATCCCGCCCGATCGACCGTGTTCCAGGAGGCCCGCCGCATGGCCCCGTACTCGGCCTATCTGGCTTCCTGGGAGTCCTCCGCTCGGCAGCGCGCGAAGGAGCGGAACCTCGATCTGGCCGCTCTCTGGGGCCCGCTGGCCGAGTACAACCTCACCGCCATGCACGAGGTCGCGGCGAAGCTGAAGGCCGGGTCCGAGGAGCACCGCCGGCTGTACGAGAGGCTCACTCGCCTCGATCCCGACAGCTACGTCAACCTCGGCTGGGAGCTGCAACAGGCCGGCCTCGACGAGGAGGCTGCGGCCGCCTTCGAGCAGGCCTACGAGAAGGCCCGCGATCAGGTGCGCGTTTCCCACTCCATGGAGTGGCTTGTCGACCACTACTTCGATCACGGTCGCAAAGACCGGGCCTTCGAGATCGCGGGCGCGATGGCCGAGGTCTACTCCGCCCCCGGGCTCCTGCTGCAGGCCCGCATGCTCGAACGCAGCGGCCGGATCGCGGAAGCCGAGTCCTGGTACCAGCGGGAGAAGGAACGGTACGACGACAAGGACTCGCTCGACTGCTTCTACCTGCG
>DATJYX010000011.1:0-2231 GCA_035577965.1 Vicinamibacteria bacterium
GAACAGGTCGACGCCGCGGCCGTCGAGGAGCTTCGCCTGCTCCGCGAAGACCTCCGCGTCGTCGGCGCCGTGCTCGGGCAGCGGCCCGATCGAGCCCGCGACGAACACGTCCTTCCCGGAGACCTCGCGCGCGTCGCGCGCGCACTTCACGCCCGCGCCGACGATCGCCTCGAACTCGTCCTCGAGGTAGAGACCGGCCAGCTTGCGGCGGTTCGCGCCGAAGGTGTTCGTCTCGATCAGGTCGGCCCCGGCCCGGATGAAGCTCAGGTGGGCGGCGACGACGCTCTCGGGCGCGCGGACGTTGGCCTCCTCGGGGCAGCGCAGGCGCGGCACCGCGCCCGCCAGGAGCGCGCCCATGCCGCCGTCACCGACGATCACGGGGCCGTTCGCCAGGCGTTCCGAGAAGCGACTCACGCAGCCCAGGCTATCCCCCGAAAGTCAACCGGCGCAGTCAACCGAGTTCGGGTGATGGATCAACTGGCAACACATCCCCGATACTCAGGTCACACCGAGAGCGGGCCCCGATGCGGCGGGGGCCCTCTCGGAAATAGCTAGCCGGGGCCCCATGCGGCGGGGCTCTCGGCCAAGCGGCCTCCCTAGGGAGACCGCCGGACGGGGCCGGGCGGCGGCCCCGTCCTGGCGTTCCGGCTCAAGTCGAAGCCCCGGAGCGTCGATGAGTCTGGAGTACTCCTCGCCCGGGACTGACGGCAATCTTTCCTGCGGTACGGGGTAACTCGGAGCGGCGGGCCTGGTGCCCGCCGTTTCGGCTATTCGTGGAGGACGCGTCCCTCCATGCCGCCGGCGACGGTGACGATCTGGCCGGTGACGTGGCCCGAGATCGTCTCCGAGGTAAGCGCGACGACCTGCGCCGCCACGTCCTCCGGCTGCGCGATCTTCCGCAGCGCCATCGTCCGGCTCACCAGGCGCACGGCCTCCGGGTCGACGAGCCCGCGTGTCATCGGCGAGTCGGTCCAGCCGGGCGCGACGGCGTTGACGCGCGCGTCGGGCGCGAGGCGCGCCGCCTCGTTCTTGAGGCTCGGCAGCAGGCCGTGGAGGATCGCCGCCTTCGCGGCTGCGTAGTCCGCGTGCCCGGCCTCGCCGAAGAGGCCGGCGGTCGAGCCGACGAGCACGAGGCTGCGGCCGCCCTGGCGAAGGAACCCCCGGGCGGTCAGGAACGTGGCGGTCAGGTTCGCGCGCAGCGTCTCCTCCCAGCGGCTCAGCGGCAGCTCCCAGACGGGCACGTCCTCGCGCGGCCACACGCCCGCGACCGCGGCGCACGCGCGCAGCGGCCCGGCCGCCTCGAACAGCGCGTCGACCTGCGCCTCGTCCGTCAGGTCGGCGCCGACGACCGGCGCCCCGCCGAGCTCGGCGGCGAGCGCCTCGGCGCGCTCCCGCCCGAGGTGGTAGTGGACGACGACTCTCGCGCCCTCCGCGGCGAACGCGCGGGCGCATGCCGCCCCGATCCCGCCCGAGGCGCCGGTGACCAGCACGCTCGTGCCCGCGAGTCCCGTCTCCATGCGGCAAGGCTATGCGAATTGACTTTGCCGCTTGCGCGCAGGAAACTTCCCCCCTTCGCGCTTTTGATCAAATCGCCTGTGGACTACGTCATCGACTCCAACACGCTTCCGCCGCGGCCGGTGGAGGGCGACACCGCCGAGGTACGGCGCGTCTTCAACCGCTCGAACGGCTGCGAGCGGCTGGAGCAGGCCGTGCTCACCTACGCGCCGGGGCGCTCGCTGCCGCAGGTCGTGGAGGACGGCCAGCAGGAGGTCTTCTACGTCGTCTCGGGGCGGGGAGCGCTCGACGTCGACGGCGAGGCGCACGCGCTCGAGCCGGGAACCGGCGTCTACCTCGTCGCGGGCGAGACCGCCACGATCGACAACCCCGGCCCGGAGCCGCTCGTCCTCGTCGGCGTCCGCGCGCCCGAGGACCGCGAGCCCGCCCGCGGCGAGCGGCGCGTGACCGTCCGCTTCGACGAGCAGCCCGAGCAGCGCGCGGACGACCACCGAACCTTCCGCCTTCTCGTCAACGAGGACGCGGGCTGCTTCGACGTGACCCAGTTCGTCGGCATCGTCCAGCCCTACCGCGCCCCCGACCACAGCCACCCCTACGACGAGGTGGGCTACATCGTCGAGGGCGAGGGAATCGCGCACATCGCGGGGAAGCAGACGCCGATCGGCCCCGGCTCCTGCTTCCATCTTCCTCCCGAGGAGGTGCACTGCATCGAGAAC
>DATJYX010000012.1:0-15642 GCA_035577965.1 Vicinamibacteria bacterium
ATGCGGCCGGCGCCGCCGGGGGAGCGGCGGCCGGTGGCGCCGCCGCCGAGGCGACCATGGCCGCGATGACGACCAGCATCGCCCGCAGCTTCGAGACGCTCGAGCGCGACCAGCAGGGCTACGCCACGAGCAACGGGCTCCTCTCCGTCGTCAACGGCATGGCGCGCCTCCCCGGCCGCAAGACGGTGGTGTTCTTCTCGGAGGGAATGGCCATCCCCGAGCGCGTCCAGACCCAGTTCCAGTCGGTCATCGCCGCCGCCAACCGCGCGAACGTCGCCATCTACACCATGGACGCGGCGGGCCTGCGCGCGGAGAGCCCGACCAAGGCGACGGCCGACGAGATGAGGGCGGCGGAGAAGAAGCACTTCAACAACCTCGGGAAGGAGGACGCCCTCGGCATCATGACCAAGGACGCCGAGCGCAACGAGGACCTCCTGCGCATGAACCCGCAGGCCGGCCTCGGGCAGCTCGCCGACCAGACGGGAGGCTTCCTCATCCGCGACACGAACGACGCGCGGGGCAGCTTCCGCCAGATCGCCCAGGACATGCGCTTCCACTACGTGCTCGGCTACACGCCGAGCAACCAGGACTACGACGGCCGCTTCCGGCCGATCACCGTGAAGGTCCGACGGTCGGGGCTCGACGTGCACTCGCGCCGCGGCTACTTCGCGGTGAAGCCGGGCGGGACCTCGCCCCTCCTGCCCTACGAGACGCGCGCGGTCGCCCTCCTCGACCGGGGCGGCCCTCCTCCCCAGGCCTTCCCCATCCAGGCGGTCGGCCTCGTCTTCCCCCGGAGACAGACGCTCAGCCAGGTGCCGGTCCTCGTCCAGGTGCCGGGGCGCGCGGTGAAGTACGCGGCGGACCCCCGGCAGAAGGACGTCCAGAGCGCCGATCTCGCGGTCGTGGTCCGCGTGCGCAACGAGTACCAGCAGGAGGTGTCGCGGCTGAGCCAGCACTTCCAGCTGTCGGCGGCGAGCGCGAAGCTGGCCGAGGCCCAGGCGGGGGACATCCTCTTCTATCGCCAGGCCGACCTGCCTCCGGGCAAGTACACCCTCGAGGCGATCGCCTACGACGCGACGGCGACCGCGGCCAGCCTGCGGACGGTCCCGCTCGAGGTGCCCGGCGCCAGCGCCGGGACCTCGCTCAGCAGCCTCGTGCTGATCGACCGCATCGAGAAGGTCCCCCCGTCCGAGAGGGATCCGGCGAACCCGTTCTACTACGGTGACGCCCTGGTCTACCCGAACATGGGCGCGCCCTTCCGCAAGTCGGCGGTCAAGGCCCTCGGCTTCTTCTTCACCGCCTGCGACACGAAGCCCGGGCACAAGGCCGTCATCGAGGTCGCCAAGGGCGGCCAGAGCCTGGGCAAGCTGCCGCTCGACCTGCCCGCGGCGAACGCCGACGGGGTGGTCCAGAGCGCGGGGGCCCTGCCCCTCGCCGGCTTCGGGCCGGGCGCCTACGAGCTCCGCCTGTCGCTGCTCGACGGCGTCAGGCCGGTGGCCTCGCGCACCGCGTCCTTCACCGTGACGGAGTAGAACGAGCTCGGACCTGCCCGACCGCGCGGGCCGGCCCGTGGCCGACGAGGAGTCGAGACCGAGCCTATGAGACGAGCCCCATCCGTCGCCGTCCTCCCCGTCCTGGTGCTGGCCGCCGTCGCGGCCGGCCAGGAACCGCCGACCCCGCCCGTCTTCCGCCGCGAGGTGGAGATCGTCAAGGTCGACGTCGTGGTGACCGACAAGGCCGGCACTCCGGTCCGGGGCCTGGAGCGCGAGGACTTCACCGTCCTCGAGGAGGGCCAGCCGCAGACGGTACAGAGCTTCGAGGTGATCAACGCCGAGCCGGCCTCGTCGCCCTCCGCGCCCGGCTCGCCGGCACCCCCGCCGCCCCCCCGGGCCCGCGTGGCCACGAACTTCGGTCCCGAGCCGGCGCCCGGGCGCACGTTCGTGATCGTCTTCGACAACCTGAACCTCTCCCCGCTGAACGCCCAGCGGGCGAAGGGCGCGGCGCTCGCCTTCCTGGACAAGGGGCTGCGCGACGGCGACCGGGTCATGCTGGCCGCGACCGGGGGCGGCGCGTGGTGGAGCACCCGCATGCCCGAGGGCCGGGCCGACCTCGTCGAGGTGCTGAAGGGGCTCGACCCGCGCAAGTTCCCGGAGTCCGCGTACGACCGCATGACGGACTTCGAGGCCATGCGGGTCTACCAGTACTCCGACTCCCAGGTCGCCCGGCGCGTCCAGGACCGGTTCGAGCGCTACAGCGTTCGGGCCCGGAGCGAGGACGACAAGGAGCGCGAGGGGAGGGACCTCGTCACCCCCGGCCGCATCGACCTCTACGTCGACAACAAGGCGGCGGAGACCTACCTCAAGGTCCGGACCCGCAACCGGGCCACGTTCGCCGCCCTCGAGCGCGTCCTCCGCCCGCTCGAGGCGAGCCGCGACCGCAAGGCCGTCGTCTTCATGTCCGAGGGCTTCGTGTACGACCCCGCGGAGGCGGGCTACCGCAGGGTGGTCGAGGCGGCCCGGCGCGCCAACGCCGCCCTCTACTTCGTCGACACCCGAGGGCTGGCCGACCTGCCCGGCTTCTATTCCGCCCAGTTCGGCGGCCGCATCGACGAGAACAACGTCCTGTCGGCGATCGCCGACACGACGCAGGACGCCGAGGGTGCCGTGTCACTCGCTCGGGACACCGGGGGCTTCTCGATCTCCAGCACCAACGACCTCGAGTCGGGGGTCGTCCGGATCGGGAACGAGTCGAGCTGCTACTACTTGCTCGGATACGCCCCCGGCAACGTGCCCCACGACGGCCGCTTCCGAAGGATCGAGGTCAAGGTGCGGCGGGCGGGGGTGATCGTGCGCGCCCGCCGGGGCTACTTCGCCCCCTCCGACGTCCCCACGCCGGAGACGGACCCCGCGAAGGACCACACCGATCCCCAGATCCAGGCCGGCCTCGACGCGCCGGCCCCGATCGACGGGATCCCGCTCCGCCTCACCGCGTACGTCCTGGAGAGCATCGCCGCGAACCGCGCGCGGGTGCTCGTGGCGGGAGACGCCGACGTGTCGAGGGTGGACTTCAAGGACACGAGCGGGAAGCTCCTCGGCTCCCTCGACACGGTGGCCGTCGTGGCCCGCCGCGAGAACGCGGAGTTCTTCCGGAACGACCAGAAGGTGGACCTCGAGCGCAAGCCCGGCCCCGCGGTCGCCCCGAGCTGGTACACGATGGTCCGCGACTTCGAGCTGCCGGCCGGAGGCTACCAGGCGAAGCTCGTCGTGCGCGATCCCCTGAGCCGCCGGGTGGGCACGGTCACCCTCCTCTTCGACGTGCCGCCCCTCGACGCCCTGCGGATCACGAGCCCGATCCTCTCCGACACCGTGCAGTTCCCGCCCAACGCGGCGCCGGCGGTGGTGCTCCTCGCCCGGCGGACCTTCCGCACGGACCGGCCCCTCTTCTGCCGGTTCGACGTGTCGGGGGCGCAGAAGGGACCGGGCGGCCTCCCCCGGGTCAGCGCCGGCCACGTCCTGCGGCGGGCCGACGGCACGGTCGTCGGCCGCGGCGCGCCGACCGACGTGGCCCCGACGTCGATCGGCGCCATCTCCCGGCTGATGCAGATCCCCCTGAACGCCCTCGCCCCGGGAGACTACGAGCTGGCGCTCGACGTGCGCGACGAGGTGGCGGGACGAGGGACGTCCTCGGTCGAGCCCTTCACGCTCGTGGCCGCGGACGGGCGCTGAGGTGTCGGGCGGGCCGCGGAGGGCGGCGGCGCTGGTCCCGGCCGCGGCGGCCTTCGCCGGCCTCGCCTGGCTCGCGCTCGGCCACCGGGAGGCGAGCCCGCCGCCGGCCGCGAAGGCGGCCGGCGGCCCGAACGTTCTCCTGGTCACCGTCGACACCCTGAGGGCCGACGCCCTCGGCTGCTACGGTCACGGCGACGCCGGGACGCCGGTCCTCGACGCTCTCGCCGGGCGCGGGGTGAGGTTCGAGACCGGCATCGCGCCCGCGCCGCTCACCGGGCCTTCCCACGCTTCGATCCTGACCGGCCTCGTCCCGTCGCGCCACGGCGTGCGCGACAACGGCGGCTACGTGCTCCCGGACGTGATCCCGTCCCTGCCCGAGCTCTTCCGCCGGGCCGGGTACCGGACGGCGGCCTTCGTCTCCGGCTTCCCGCTCGCCCGGCGGTTCGGCTTCGCGCGCGGCTTCGACGCCTTCGACGACCACTTCCCCCGCGGCGACTCGAGGCGGGCGCCCTACGTCGAGCGGGACGCCCGCGCCACGACCGACACCGTCCTGCGCTGGCTCGAGGCTGCGCCCGCGCCGGCCTCCCCGCGGACGCCCTTCTTCCTGTGGGTGCACTACTACGACCCCCACGCGCCGTACGAGCCTCCGCCGCCCTTCGCCGCGCGGCCGGGATGGAGCCCGTACCACGGCGAGGTGGCCTTCGTCGACGCCGAGCTCGGCCGCCTGCTCGGCCGCCTGGACGAGATGGGGCTCGCCCCCAGCACGGTCGTGCTCGCCACGGCGGACCACGGCGAGAGCCTGGGCGAGCACGGCGAGGAGACCCACGGCATCTTCGTCTACGACTCCACGGTCCGGATCCCGTGGATCGTGGCCGGCCCCGGTCTCGCGCCGGGCGTCGTGTCCCGAGTCGTCGCGCGCGCCGTCGACGTGGCGCCGACGCTCCTCGACCTCGCCGGCCTGCCTCCGCTCGCGGGGATCGACGGCCGCTCGCTGAGGCCGGCCACGGCGGGAGACACGCGGGACGAGCCGGCGTCCGTCGAATCCCTCTCCCCGCTCCTCCACCTCGGGTGGGCGCCCCTCCACGCCTGGCGCACGCGGCGGTGGAAGCTCATCGAGGCGCCGCGGGTCGAGCTCTACGACCTCGAGGCGGACCCGGGCGAGGCGAGGAACGTCGCCGCCGAGCACCGGGACGTCGTCGAGGAGCTGCGCCGGCCCCTCCGCGCGGCGATGGCCGCCACGCCGCCATTCGCCGCACAGGCTCCGGATCCGGAGACGGCCGAGCGTCTGTCCGCCCTCGGCTACCTCTCCGGCGGCCCGGCGTCACCCGACGGCGGGGCCTCGGCCCGCGCCGATCCCAAGGACGAGGTGCCCCTGCTCGCCCGCCTCGAGCGCGGGATGTCCCGCTTCCGCGTGGACCCGGCAGGCGCGATCTCCGACCTGACCGCGGTCCTCGACGAGAACCCGGGCATCGCGATCGCCCGCCGCTGTCGCGCCATCGCCTCGGCCGGCGCGGGGCGCCCGGAAGCGGCCCTCGCCGACCTCGCCGTGCTGGAGAAGAGCCACGCCCTCACCACGGACGACCTCGTCGTCCGGGCCGACGCCCTGGCCGCGCTCGGCCGCGCCGGCGATGCCCTGGAAGCGCTCGACCGCGCGGCCGGGATGGAGCCGCGCTCGCCCCAGCCCTGGCTCTCCCGCGCCCGCGCGCTCGCGCGGCTCGGCCGGGACGACGAGGCCCGGGCCGCTCTCGAGCACGTGATCGCCCTCGACCCCGACCACCTCGAGGCGCTGCGGGACCTGGGCGACCTGGCCGCATTCCAGGGTGACCGGCCGGGCGCGGCCTCGCGCTACGAGCGCGTCCTCGCCCTCGACCCCGGCGACGAGGCGGTGGCACGGAAGCTCGGCGCCCTGCGGGCGGGTGTCGCGCCTGCCGGCGGCCGCTAGCCGGCCGCCTCGACGGCTACTTCTTCTTCGCCTGGAGGGCGGCGAGAAGCGCCTTCGCGGTCGCGACGTTCGGGGACGTCGCCGGCGCCGCGGCGACGTACTTCTCGAGGTGGCCGATGGCCTCAGGCGAGTCGTTGCGGTTCAGGGCCAGGCTCGCGAGGTAGTACTCCACCTCCACGTTCGACGGATCGAGGGTCGCGGCCCTGACGAAGGCCGTCTCCGCGTCCTTCTCCCGGCCCGCGTTCATGGCCGTCGCGCCGAGAGCGGTCTGGAAGTTCGCGTCCTGCTCGAAGGCCGGCGAGGCCTTCACGAGGAGGTCCACCGCCTCCCCGCCCTTCCCCTGCTCCTCGTAGAGCGAGGCGAGGGCGACGAAGGCGTCGGGCTTCGTGGGCTCGATCTCGGTCACGCGCTTGAACTGGGCCTCGGCGGAGGCGAAGTCCTTCTTCTGCCGGTAGACGTGGCCGAGGTTGAAGAGGATGGTCGGCTGGTCGGGCACCTTGGCCAGGACCTCCTTGAGGGCCGCCTCCGCCGCGTCCCACTGCTGCTGCTTGATGGCCTCGACCGCCTGCTGGTAGGTGGCCCCGAGCTTGGCCGCCTCCTCGGCGGTGGCCGTGGCCGCGCCCGAACCCGCGCCCGGCGCGGCTCCGGCGGCGCCACCGGCTCCGGCGGCTCCGGCCGGGGCCGGCGCGCCTCCGATGGCGACCGCCACCCTGGCCTTCTTCAGGACGATGTCCTCGCAGGGCTGGTCCTTTCCGGGGTTGTTGCTGCAGATGTCCGACACCCCGCCCAGCGAGACCCACATGTCGATCCCCTTCTTCTCGTAGCTCTCCTTCGTGAGGAAGATCTTGTAGTTCCCGTCCGACAGGCCGATCCGCGCGAAGCCGCCCTTCTTGTCCGTCTTCTGGTGATACGTCCGGGGCGGCTTGCCGATGAACTGGATCTCGACGTCGACGTCGGCCAGCCGATGGCCCTGCTCGTCGGAGACGAAGCCACGCAGGCCCGTGCCGGACGTCTGCGCCGGCGCGGGCGCGGGAACGAGCGAGAGGATGACGGCCGCGGCGGCGGCGGGGAGCAGGCAGGCACGCTTCATGTGGGTCCTCCGCTGGTTTCCGACTCCGGGATTATAGGGCCGCCCTCTCCGTCGCCGGCCGGGGGACTCCCTCCGCCCGACGGGCGGGACGGCGTCACTTCGCGAGGTCGAGGGCGACGATCGTGTCGATGGGGTCGAGGACCGCGGGATCGAGGCGGAGGAGGAGCGCGTCCTTCTCGAGCGTGACCTTCACCGGCTTCCCGCTGCCGAACATCGCGGCCGCCTTGACCGGGCTCTTCGGCCGGGGAAGGGCGAGCACCGCGTCCTTCCAGTCGAGGACGTGGACGTAGATCCGGCTCCCCTTCTGCGTCGTCACCCCCCACGGCCGCGGGGGCAGCGGCCCGCCGCGCGTACCGTAGACCGTTTCCCCGTTCGCCTTCAGCCACTCCCCCACCTCGCCGAGCCGCTTCACGAACTCCGGCTGGATCGTCCCGTCGGGCCTCGGGCCCACGTTGAGGAGGAGGTTCGCGTCGTACCCGGCGGCCTTCACCAGGAGCTGCACGATCTGCTTCGTGCTCTTGTAGCTGCCGTCGGCCTTGTTGTAGCCCCAGGAGTTGTTGATCGTGTCGCACATCTCGAAGGGCAGGTCGCCGATCTCGACCTTGTCGTTCCAGCCGGTCGTGTTGCTCCCTGGGAGGTCCTTCTCGAACATCTGGAAGTCCTCTCCGGGGTTGGGCCGGCGGTGGTGGTTGCTGCCGACGAGCGCCGCCGGCTGCAGGTCGTGGATGAGCCGGTACGTCTTCCCGAGCCTCCAGTCGGCCTCCGGCTTGTCCCACCAGCCGTCGAACCAGATCCCGCCGATCTCGCCGTAGCCGGTCAGCAGCTCACTGAGCTGCGCGTCCATGTAGTCGAGGTAGCGGTACCAGTCGCCCCTCTCGTCGCGGCCGGCGAATCGCCCGGTGCCTCCTCGGGGGAAGTAGTCGGGGTGGTGCCAGTCGAGCTGCGAGTGGTAGAAGAAGAGCTTGACCCCCTCCTTGCGGCAGGCCTCGGCCAGCATCTTCAGGACATCCTTGCCGTAGGGCGTCCGGTCCACCACGTCGTAGCCGCTCACCTTCGAGTCCCACATCGCGAAGCCGTCGTGGTGCTTCGAGGTGATGGTGATGTACTTCATGCCGGCCGCCTTCGCCATCGCGACCCAGGCCGCGGGGTCGTACTTCAGGGGGTCGAAGGCGGGAGGCAGATCGCGCTCGTACTCGGGGATCGTGAGGCGCTTCTCCTGCATCACCCACTCGCCCTCGCCCCGGACCGCGTAGACCCCCCAGTGGATGAAGAGGCCGAAGCGGGCCTCCTGGAACCACTGCCGGGCCTTCAGGTTCTCCGGCGAGGGCGTGTAGCCCTCCTGCGCGGAGGCGAAGCCGGCGAGGGCGAGGAGCACGGCGAGGAGCGACGCGCGTCGTCTCATGAGGACCTCCGGGAGGCTGGTGAACGACCGACGGCCGCCTCGATTATAGGAAGGCGCGCCCCGCCTCCTCCTGGATCCGATGACTCAGCCCGGCCGCGCGCCCTCAGAGGCCGATCTTCGCCAGCACCTCCGGCGGGCAGCCCTTCCACTCGGCGACGAAGGTGTTGCCGGAGTACCGGAGGTCCTCGACCCCCATCCGGCTCGACCAGAAACCCGAGGCCACGAGGTCCCGGAAGAGCGAGAAGAAGGCCGCTCCCGGCCCCATCTCCGGCCGGGCCTTCCCGGGCCAGGCGATGTCGTCGAGGACGGCCGTCCGCTCCAGCGGCGCGCAGCCGACGAAGTCCCTTCCGAGGCGGCCCCGGCACTCGCGGTCGAGCCACGCCAGCCCGCCCCTCACCCGCGTCTGGAGGTCCTCGCGCTCGCGCCGCTCGGCCTGGGGGTCGTCGAGGATGAAGTCCATGAACTCCGGCACGAGAGCGTCGGTCGCGCCGCCCGAGCGTTCGTCGGCGGGGATCACGAGGTCGGCGAGCACGCGCACCGTCGCCCACTCGTGGGGCGTGAAGAACCTCGGGCTCGAGGGCTTGGGGCCAGCCTTTGCCGCCTTGTGGACGTGCTCCTGCGCCGCCTGGAGGCGGGCCGACGAGAGGGCGAGGCCGGCTGCGAGCGGGACCGAACCCACGCGCCGGAGGGCCTCCCGACGGCCGATGCCGTGGCCGGTCCCGTTTTCCCCCTTCGTCTCTCTCACAGATTCCCCCTCTTGCGCTCGTCGGCGATCCGCTCCGCCGTCCGCATGGCCAGGGCGAGGATCGTCCACGTGCAGTTCTTGTGCGCGTTGCTCACGAAGGGCCCCGCGTCGGCCACGAAGACGTTCCGCGCGTCGTGGGCCTGGCACCACTCGTTGAGGACGGACGTGCGCGGGCTCTTGCCCATGCGGGTCGTCCCCGCCTCGTGGATGATCTCGCCGCCCGTCGAGATGCCGTCCTCGGCCGGGGCCAGGGCACGGGACCGCAGGCTCCGGTTCCGCTCGACCACCCGGCCGCCCATCGCCTCGACGATCGCGGTGAACGTCCGCCGCATGTGCCGCGCCTGCGCGACCTCGTGCTCCGACCACTGCCAGTGGAAGCGCAGGACCGGGATCCCCCACCGGTCGACGGTCTCGGGGTCGATCTCGCAGTAGCTCTTCTCGTTCGGGATCATCTCGCCGCGGCCCGAGAAGCCGACGAAGGCGCCGAAGAAGCGGCGGTAGTCGTCCTTCAGCGCCCGGCCGTAGCCGCCGCCCTGGACCTGCTCGATGCCGCCGCCGAAGCCGTAGCCCGGCATGTGCCGGCCCCCGCCGAGCTCGACGTGGTAGCCGCGCGGGAAGTCGAGCGTGCGGTTGTCGAGCCACCACGGGATGTAGAGGTGCATGCCCCCGACGCCGTCGTCGTTGTGCGGCGGCAGGTCGGCGAGGGACGGGACGAAGCCGCCGACGCTCGTGCCCACGCTGTCCGTGAGGTTGCGGCCCACGCAGCCGCTGGAGTTGGCGAGCCCTCCGGGGTGCCGCGAGGAGCGGGAGTTGAGGAGGAGGCGGGCCGACTCGCAGGCGCTCGCGGCCAGCACCACGAGGCTCGCCCGGACGTGGCGGTCCTCGCCGGTCGCGGTGTCCACGTACGCGACGCCCGTCGCGAGGCCCTCGGCGTCGGTCGTGACCTCGCGGGCCATGGCCCCGGTCAGGATCCTCAGCCGGCCGGTGGCGAGTGCAGGCGGAAGGAGGACGGACGGCGTCGAGAAGTTCGAGTGGGTCGAGCAGCCGCGGCCGCACTGGCTGCAGTAGTGGCAGGCCGGACGGTCGCCGAGGGGCCGGGTCAGGATCGACATCCGGGACGGGATCACGGGAATGCCGAGCCCCTTGCAGGCCCTCTGGATGGCGAGCTCGTAGCAGCGCGGCTTCGGAGGCGGGAGGAAGACCCCGTCCGGCTCGTTCTCGAGCCCTTCGTTCGTCCCGAAGATCCCGACCATCGCGTCGAGACGGTCGTAGTAGGGCTTCAGGTCCCCGTAGCCGATCGGCCAGTCGTCGCCGAGGCCGTCCCGGCCCCTCGCCGTGAAGTCCCACGGACCGAAGCGGAGCGCGATGCGGCCCCAGTGGTTCGTCCGGCCGCCGAGCATCCGGCCTCGGAACCACATGAACCGGCTCCCGGGCGCGACGGTGTAGGGTTCGCCCTCGATGTCCCACCCGCCGATGCAGGCGTCGAGCTCCCCGAAGGGCCGGCCCCGGTGGCCCTTGCCGCGGCGGGGCGAGTCGTAGTTCCAGGCGAACATCGCCCCGTCCTTCGCCACGTCCCACGGGGGGCCCGCCTCGAGCATGACGACGTCGGCCCCAGCTTCGGCCAGGACCTTCGCCGCCATCCCGCCACCCGCCCCGGACCCGACCACGCACACGTCCCACGTCCGGGACGGCGTCAGGATCTGCATTCCGGGAGACTAGCCACCCCTCCCCCGCCGGTCAACCGAGTCCGCACGGCGCCGGCGACGAAGCCGGCGCCGTCAACCGGAGAGTGGGTCGAGCCTCCTCAGGGCTGGGCCTTGAAGGTGTCGCAGGTCGCGGGGTTGCCGCTCTCCAGGCCCTGCCTCAGCCACCGGACGCGCATCGCCGACGAGCCGTGGGTCCAGGACTCGGGGGTCGTGTAGCCCTGGGCCTGCTTCTGGATCATGTCGTCGCCGATCGCCGCCGCTGCGCGCAGGCCCCCCTCGACGTCGCCCGGCTCGAGGTACTGCTGGTCGAAGTGGCCGTAGACCCCGGCGAAGCAGTCGGCCTGCAGCTCGAGACGGACGGAGAGGGCGTTGGCCTGCTCCTGCGAGCCCGCCCGCTGCTGCAGGGTCGTGACCCGGTCCGAGAGGCCGAGCAGGTTCTGGACGTGGTGGCCCACCTCGTGCGCCACGACGTAGGCCTGGGCGAAGTCGCCGGGGGCGCCGAAGCGCTGGGCCAGCTCGCGAAAGAACGCGAGGTCGAGGTAGACCTTGCGATCGGCCGGGCAGTAGAAGGGCCCGACCGCGGCCGAGGTCATTCCGCAGGCCGAGTCCACGCGCCCGTCGAAGAGCACGAGCGTCGGCTTCTGGTAGGTCCGGCCTTCCCGCGCGAAGACTTGGCCCCACGCGTCCTCCGTGGCCCTCAGGACCTTGGCCACGAAGTGGGCCTGCGGGTCGTCCGGCCGTGCCGGGCCGCCGGGCACCCGCTGCTCGACGGCGGGCGGGCTCATCTGCTGGACGGCGCCGATGAGGCCGAGGATCTTGTTGGGGTCGGCCCCGGTCAGCCACGAGATCACGAGGACGGCGAGGAGACCCAGGCAGCCGACGCCCGCTCCCCGCCCCCCGCCTGGAAGGCGCATCCCTCGTCGGTCCTCGACGTTCTCGCTCTCCTCGCGGCCTTCCATGCGCACGGTGCACCTCCGACGACGAGGGTGGACGGGCGAAGACGCCCGGGTCGGGCGGGATGATACAACGGGTCAGAAACCAGATCCCTCGGGACGCGGGCAGGTGGACGTCCCCCGGGGGCATGTCCCTCGGGAGCGTGTTGACACGCACCGCCCGGGCGGATAGCGTGCCCCGACGTCCGGGCAACTCCCCGCCCCCCAGGAGGTTGGAATGACCTCGAACCGCCTCTGCTGGAACCGCCGCCGTTTCCTCGGCTCGACCCTGGCCGGCAGCGCCGCCGCGCTTCTCGGCCCCCGCCTCGCGCGAGCGTCGGCCCTCGGCGCCGCCGACCGCATCCGCATCGGCGTCGTCGGGACCGGCGGCCGGGCGCAGTACCTCATGCGCCTGCTCAAGGAGCTGCCGGGGTGCGAGCTCGTCGCGGTGAGCGACGTCTACGAGCCGCGCCTGCTCGAGGCGGCCACGCTCGCCGGATCCGGCGCGGCGAAGCACGCCGACTACCGCCGGCTCCTCGACGACAAGGACGTGCACGCGGTCGTCGTGGGGAGCCCGGACCACTGGCACCTCAAGATGGCCCAGGACGCGGTCGCGGCCGGCAAGGACGTCTACCTGGAGAAGCCGATCACCCACGCGCTCGAGGAGGGCGAGGCCTTCCTGAGACTCGCCGAGGGGGCGAAGCAGGTCGTCCAGACCGGGACGCAGCAGCGGAGCTGGGAGCACTTCGTCCTCGGCAAGGAGATCGTGGACTCCGGCAAGCTGGGCCAGATCACGTTCGTGCATACCTACTGGCACCAGCGCATGGGCGTCGGCGGCTGGCCCGCGGTCGACCTCACGAAGCTCGACTGGAAGGCCTGGCTCGGCTCCGCGCCCGACCAGCCCTGGAACCCCGAGCGCTTCTTCCGCTGGCGCCACTTCCGGGACTTCGGGGGCGGCGTCCTGACCGACCTCCTCACCCACTGGATCGACGTCGTGCACTGGTACCTCGGCGTCACCACGCCCCAGACCGCGGTCGTGACGTCCGCGAAGTACCGCCTGAAGACGATGGACTGGCCCGACACCGTGACCGCGACCCTCGAGTACCCGAAGGACTTCATGGTCACCCACACCGGCACCTACGCGAGCTCGATCGACGACGGCGGCCTGGAGTTCCGCGGCGACCTGGCCACGCTGAAGGTCGACCGCGAGCGCCTCCTCGTCTACGGCGAGGATTCCCGGAAGGGCCAGCCGTGGCGCAACACCCCGGATCCCGAGATCCTCGTCCGCTCGCAGGCCGACGGGACGAGCACGCACCTCCGGAACTGGCTCGACTGCATCCGCAGCCGCAAGACGCCCTCCGCGCCCCTTCGGGTCGGCGTCGAGGCCGCGCGCGCGGCCCACGTCGCGAACCAGTCGATCCTGACCGGATCCCGCGTCCGCTGGAACGCGGCCCTCAACAAGGTCGAGAAGGCCTGAAGGTGCGCGTCCGGTCGCTCCCCCTCGTCCTGCTCGCCTCTGCCTTCGTCTCCCTGCCCGCGCTCACCGCGTGTCGCGGGGCCGGGGGAGCGAAGGGCGGCGCCGCGAAGCCCTTCCGGCTCGCCTTCGTCCCCAAGGGCACCACTCACGAGTTCTGGCGCACGATCCACGCCGGAGCGGTGAAGGCGCAGCGCGACCTCCTCGCGAAGGGCGTCCACGTGGACCTCCTCTGGAAGGGGCCGCTGCGCGAGGACGACCGCGAGCAGCAGGTGCAGGTGGTCGAGTCGTTCGCGAGCCAGGGTGTCGACGGGATCATCCTCGCCCCCCTCGACGAGAAGGCACTCGTGCGGCCGGTCGAGGAGGCGAAGCGGCTCGGCGTGCCGACCGTGATCGTGGACTCGGCCCTCGCCTCCGACGAGATCGTGAGCTTCGTGGCCACCGACAACGTGAAGGGCGGCGAGCTGGGGGCCGACGAGCTGGGCCGGCTGATGGGCGGGAAGGGCAAGGTCCTGCTCCTCCGCTACCAGGAAGGCTCGGCGAGCACGACGGCCCGCGAGGAGGGCTTCCTCTCCCGGCGGAAGGCCGCCTGGCCGGGGCTGGAGCTCGTCCCGACCGACCAGCACGCGGGAGCCACGGTCGACACCGCGAAGCGGGCCTCGGAGAACCTGCTGAACCGCTACGGCCGCGAGCTCCAGGGCGTCTTCGTGGTGAACGAGACGTCGACCGGCGGGATGCTCCTCGCCCTCCAGGACGCGGGCCTCGCCGGCAAGGTGAAGCTCGTGGGGTTCGACGGCACCGAGGCCTTCGTCGAGGCGATGCGCGCGGGCCAGATGGACGGCTTCGCCCTCCAGGACCCGTTCGGCATGGCCGTCCGCGCCGTGGAGACGATGGTCGACCACCTCCAGGGGAAGCCCGTCCCGAAGCGCGTGGACACGCCCGTCATCGTCGTCACCGCGCAGAACCTCGACGCCCCCGAGGTGAAGCAGCTCCTGCACCCGCCCATCGACACGTACCTGAAGCCGGGGGAATGACCCCCGCCCTGCGCCTCTCCGGCATCGTCCACCGGTTCGGGGCGACGGTGGCCCTGGACGGCGCCTCGCTCGAGGTGCGCCCGGGCGAGGTCCACGCTCTCCTCGGCGAGAACGGGGCCGGCAAGAGCACCCTCCTCGGCATCCTCGGCGGCCTGCTCGAGCCGAGGTCGGGCACGATGGACGTGGACGGATCGCCTTACGCTCCCCGCTCCCCTCGGGATGCGCGCGACCATGGCATCGCCCTCATCCACCAGGAGCTCTCGCTCTTCCCGCACCTGACCGTGGCCGAGAACGTCCTCATGGGCAACGAGCCCTCGCGCCGGGGCCTCTGGGACCGGAGGGAGGCCCGCCGCCTGACCCAGGCGGTGCTGGCCGAGTTCGGCCACCCCGAGATCGACCCCGACGCGACGGTCGGCCGACTGGCGATCGGCGCGCGGCAGGTCGTCGAGA
This sequence comes from Vicinamibacteria bacterium, assembly GCA_035577965.1. GTDB lineage: Bacteria > Acidobacteriota > Vicinamibacteria > Fen-336 > Fen-336 > DATBSL01. Next base: position 14,501 of record DATJYX010000012.1, read on the forward strand.
TCTGCCGCGCGATCGCCGCTCGCGCCAGGGTCGTCCTCATGGACGAGCCGACGAGCAGTTTGCCGCGGGGAGACGTGGACCGCCTTTTCGCCACCATCGGCCGTCTGTCCGCGGCGGGCGTCGCGGTCGTCTACATCAGCCACTTCCTCGAGGAGACGCGGGCCGTCGCCTCGGCCTTCACCGTCCTCCGCGACGGGCGCACGGTCGCGACGGGCGCCCTCTCCTCCGTGACCAACGACCAGCTCATCGCCCTGATGGTCGGCCGCACGGTCGGCGAGCTCTTCCCCCACCGCGAGGGCCGGCCCGGCGGAGAGGCAGTCCTGGAGGTGGCGGGCCTCACCGCCCCCGGCCTCCGCGACGCGTCGTTCGCCCTCCGGGGCGGCGAGGTGCTGGGCGTCTTCGGCCTCATGGGCTCGGGGCGGACGGAGATGGTCCGGGCCCTCTACGGGCTGAGCCGGCCGGCGGCGGGTCGCGTGAGCGTGGCCCGGCGGGAGCGTCCCCTCGGCGCGCCTCCGGCGAGGAGGCTCGCGGACGGCCTCGGCTACCTCAGCGAGGACAGGAAGGGCGAGGGCCTCGCGATCCCGCTCTCCGTGGCCGACAACGTCACCGCGACGCGCCTCCGGTCCTGCTCCCGGCGCGGCATCCTCGACCCCGTCCTCCAGCGCCGGCAGTCGGCCGAGCGGGCCGACGAGCTGAAGGTCCGGATGCGCGACCCCGGCCAGGCGGTGCGCACACTCTCCGGGGGCAACCAGCAGAAGATCGCCTTCGCGCGGCTCGTCCACCAGGACGCGTCGGTTCTGCTCCTGGACGAGCCCACGCGCGGCGTCGACGTGGGGAGCAAGGCCCAGATCTACGAGGCGATCGCGCGCGCCGCCGCGGCCGGCAAGGGCGTCCTGATGGTCAGCTCCTACCTGCCGGAGCTCCTCGGCGTGTGCGACCGGCTGGCGGTGATGAGCCGCGGGCGCCTCGGCCCGGCGAGGCCCGTGGCCGAGTGGACCCCCGAGTCCGTCCTGGAGGCGGCGATCGGGGCATGAGGAGCGAGCGGCGGCAGCGCGTCCTCCGCCTCGGGCCCTTCGTCGGGCTGCTGCTCGTCGTCGGATTCTTCGCCGTCGCGAGCGGCGCTCCCGAGCGCTACCTCTCGG